>DATBHJ010000182.1:0-18000 GCA_036557565.1 Gemmataceae bacterium | reverse complement strand
TTCGGATTTCGGATTTTTGTGCAAGGTTAATCGCGGTCCTCAGATCGATGCGTCCCTCATATAAAGCACGGCCAATAATACAGCCGGCCAGGCTACGGTGAGCCAGCCGGTCGATGTCCTCCAGCGTTGTCACCCCACCGGAAGCGATCACCGGCACGGACACGGTATTGGCGAGTTCGGCAGTCGCCTCGATATTCGGACCTTCGAGCATACCATCGCGGCTGATGTCGGTGTAGATGATTGCGGCCAGCGGCCAAGCGGCACAGCGGCGAGCCAACTCCAGGGCCGATTGCTCCGAGTCACGCTCCCAGCCCTGGATGGCGACGCGCCCTTGCCGGGCATCGATCCCCAGGCAGATTTGCCCGGGAAAGCGCCGACATACCTCCTCGCACCCGGCCGGATCGAGCAGGGCGCGCGTGCCGAGAATAATGCGCTCCACTCCCCAGCTCAAGGCCTCGCGGATGTGTTCCTCGCTGCGCAGACCGCCGCCCAACTGACAGGGCACGCCGGATACCTGCACGATGCGTCGTACGCTGTCACCGTTGACGGGATGTCCCTGACGGGCGCCGTCGAGATCGACGAGGTGTAGATAAGTCGCGCCTTGCTCGACCCAACGTTGTGCCATGGCGGCGGGATCGTCGCCAAAGACGGTTTCCTGAGCGTAGTCGCCCTGCCGCAGCCGTACACATTGGCCGCCTCGCAGATCGATGGCCGGCAGAATCCGCACGAGAGAGAGCCTCCGATCGGAACACGGACGTTTCGCGCCACTGTAGAGGGAGATGAGGCAAATTGCAAGAGTCTGTGAAGATTTGGCGAACGCGGGCTCTCTAATCAGCCCGAAGCGTAAGCGAGGGCCGCCCTCGCTTACGCTTCGGGCCGGTAATCAATGCGCCAAACTGCCCGATCCTTCCGGCGGCTCGCGGTGGCCGTAGAAACTGTAGAGCACCGGCATCAGGTAGCGAGTCAGAATTAACGTTGTGACCATGCCGCCGACGACTACGATCGCCAGGGGACGCTGGGTCTGCGAGCCGATTTTGGTCGAAAGAGCCGCCGGCAACAGACCGAGGATGGCGGTCAGGTCGGTCATCATCATAGGGCGGACCCGCTTGGCAGCGCCCAGCATGATCGCATCGTGCAGCGGCAACCCCTGGGCACGATGGGCGTTGAAGAATGAGATCAAGATCAGTCCGTCCATGATGGCCACCCCGAAGAGCGACACGAAGCCGACCGCTGCCGAGATGCTGAAGTTGGTCCGGGTCAGCAACAGTGCCCACAGGCCACCGACGGCCAGGGCGATGACGTTGGATAGCACTACTACCGAGTCCAAGACGGAGCGGAAGGCCATGAACAAAAGGATGAAAATCAATCCCAGCGATAGCGGCACCATAATCATCAGCCGGTGCTCGGCTTCTTCCATTTCCTCGAATTCACCGCTCCAGACGGCTCGGTAGGGGGCGTGGAAAATATCCCGGGTGCGCTTGCGTGCCTCGGCCACGGTGCTACCCAGGTCGCGGCCACGCACGCTGAACTTGAGGGCGATCATGCGCTTGCCGTTCTCGTGAAAAATGTCCGAGGCGCCGGTACGCTCGAACTGGCCCTTGGCGTCCGGCGCGCCGTCGTCATCGACCGGCGAGACAAGGTCGCGCAGCCGCAACCGCGGGGCTTGTTGGGCGATCGGATTATCGGTTCGCGTCGCCGTCCCCACCGTACTGGGCGGCGGCTGATTCGAGCCGGTCGCCGACGGAACGAGGCTGCTGGCGCCTGGGGCCAAGACTACCTGGTTGTTGACGATGTCTACCGGAATGTCCAGGATGGCCGTCTCGTTGCTGCGTAGTCGCTTGGGCCAACGAATGGCAATGTCAAAGCGTTTCTCGCCTTCGACCATGTTGGTTTGGGGCTGAGCGCCCAGGGCGCTGCTGACGACGTTGTTGACGTCGGCGGTTTGTACGCCGTATCTCTCGCACTTCTGTGGATCGACGCGGAACTCCAGGTGCGACTGACCGCGAATGTGGAATATGCCCACGTTCTCAATACCCGGAATAACTTCCAGGCCATTCTTGACCCGCATGGCCAATTTCTCCAGCTCGTCGAGATCCGGGCCAAAGATTTTCACCGAGTTATCGCCCTTGACGCCGGACAGCGCCTCCATGACGTTGTCGCGGATATTCTGCGAGAAGTTCCAGGTGATACCCGGTATTTTCTGCGCCAATTCGTCGTTCATGGCCTCGACGAGTTCGCGTTTGGTTCGCGGCCGCATCGAACCCCAGAGCCAAGTGCGCCAGCCATGCAGCCTGACCAAGTGCGGCCAGTCTTTCTCACGTCGCAGTGGCACGAAGTATTCGCTGTTGTAAAAACCAGCCGGGTCGGTGCCGTCGTCGGGCCGGCCCAACTGAGCGGCGATCGAGTCTACTTCGGGGTAAGTGGCGATGATGGCCCGCGCCTGCCGCGAGATCTCAACCTGCCGCTCCAGCGTGTAGTTCAGAGGAGCAGTGCCGCGAATCCACAAGTTGCCCTCTTCCAGCTCGGGCATGAATTCGCGGCCAACACGTGGCAACAGGAAGGCGGTGCCCGCGATGAGCGTGCAGATGACCGCCAGGGTCGTCCAACGGTATTTCAGGCAGACCTGGAGCTGACGCAAGTAACGCCTCCGGAGGAAGCGCATCAGAAAGTTTTCCTGGACCGGCTGGAATTTCTTGAAGAGCAACAGACAAAGCACCGGCGTCAGGGTGGTGGCCAGGACCAAGGCCCCGACCAAGGCGAAGGCGTAAGTGTCGGCCATCGGGCCAAAGAGCTGTCCTTCCGGCCCCTTCATGGTGAACAGAGGGATGAAGGCACACACCATGATGAGCGTCGAAAAGAGCAAAGCACGCTCGATCTCATGCGAGGCGCGCAAGATGCGCTCGCGCAGCGGCAGTTCAGAGTATTCGCCGCTGGCCAGGTGGCGATAGATGTTCTCGACCATGATGACCGAAGAATCGACGATGATGCCAAAATCTACCGCACCAATCGATAGTAGGTTCGCCGACCGTCCCCGCAGGTACAGCACCGAGAAAGCGAATGCCAACGCCAACGGAATGTTGACGGCCACGATTACTGCCGTCCGCACATTGTTCACGAACATAAACAGGACCATGACGACAAGTGCGATGCCGACGAACAGGTTTTCCGTCACGGTTTCTGTGGTGACCTCAAGCAGCTCCGAGCGATCGTAAAACTGCTCGATCTCGACGCCGGGCAGCAGCCGGCCGGCTGTGGGATCGTTGAGTTCCTCGGCTTTTTTCTTGACGTCTTTTAGGGCTGGCAGCGTTTCCTCGTTCTTACGCAGCAAGACGATGCACTCGACCTTGTCGTCCTCGTCGTGGCCGATGTCGGCGAGGGAGAGATGCGATCCGGATGCCCGTGGGTGATCTGCCTTCCAGTGGCCGACACGTCCCAGGCGCGTGCGATGGCCGACGATCACCCCCCGCTCCCCCGGTATCTCCCCCGGATAGAGTCGGCCGCCCTCGGCCACATCCTCGACGCGAACCGGCTGGTTGTTGACCGAGGCGATGACAAGGCTGCGGATGTCGCGGATGCGGCGGATCTCCTCCGTGCGTAGAACGTCGGCGGCGCGGCGGGCGGCCCGCTGATTGATGATGCGGACGTGCTCGCGCTCCTCATCCGTAAGGGACACCGGCACTTTTCGCCCCGCCAACCGATCGAAGTATGTGCGTAACGTCTCCAGTCCAAAATGCTCCGGATAGGGCTTGTCTACTTGCTTTTGTTCCAAACCCGCGCGGATGCGTTGCTTCTGTTGGGGCGAGGCCGCAAGTTCGGCCAAATACGTCTCCGCTTCTTGTCCCTCATAGCCCAGCACCTTGTACACGGGGTCCATGCCGCCGCCGAACAGGCCGACGCTACGCACCGTCATGGCCACCTGCCCCTGGGTTACGTAATCGCCGCCCACGGTCGCGTTGCTGTTGATGAGTGCCGTCTGGAGTTGAGTTAGCGTGACGCCGTAGCGACGCAGACGGTCGGGATCGGGCTGGACTTCATAGCGTCGGACGCTTCCGCCGAAGCTGACCACATCCACAATGCGTTGCACGCTTCGAAATTCGCGCACCAGCACCCAATCTTGCACCGCCTTGATGTCGTTGAGTGTATAAATGTCGCGACCATCCGCACCCTTGGGGGCTTTGAGGAAATAACGAAAGATCTCTCCCGTCGGCGATTCCGGAGAGATACGTGGCGTCACGCCGTCCGGCAGCGGATCGTTGATGGTGGCCAGACGGTTGATGACTTCCTGACGGCACGCTTCGTAGGTGTATTGTGGTGAGTAATGCCAATTCATCTTGATGTCGCACAGTCCGTAAAGCGACTGGCTGCGGATGGTATTCAGGCCGGGCATGCCGGCGAACGTTACCTCAAGAGGGACCGTCACCTGCCGTTCTACTTCTTCGGCAGAGGCGCCGGGGAATTGCGCTACGACTTCGACGATGGCCGGCGCCGGATCGGGATAAGCCTCGACATTGACGTTGAGGAACGAGTAGACGCCGATCCCCGCCAGCGCGACCGACAAGAGAATCACGACGAAGGGATTATGCAGCGCAATCTCGATGAGCTTGCGAACCACCTAGACTCTCCAAGCAGGAGTGAACCAGAGAATCACGAAGAAGCGTGGGAGGCAATCTCTGATCGGAACACGGACCTTCTGCGCCACTGTAGAACGAAATGAAGCAAATTGCAAGTCGTGCCTCGCTCCCAAGCTCTGCGTCGCATACTTGCCTTCTTGGGAGCGAGGACATTAATAATTCTTAATGAACATGTGAAAGAATTATCTCTTTTTTGTAATTGACGATCGCCGTTCAATTCTATAAAAATGTGTTAGCTTGATTATCGTGGCCCACCCGATTGCCCCACGACCTCCAGGTACTTCTCTCCATCAGACATCGCGGCCGGAATGCCGTCTTGTTTCCCACGAAGGAAGCTCTCGGTGCCGGGCACAATGGTCTCGCTCCTCCCCCCTGCGGTTAACTTTGTCTAGCTCCATGTAACATGAGGAGAAGAAATGGCTCGCATTCTTCGACGAAGAGGATTTACGCTCATCGAACTGTTAGTGGTCATTGCCATCATCGCCATCCTGATCGGCTTGCTGTTACCGGCGGTTCAGAAAGTGCGCGATGCGGCGGCACGTTCGCAGTGCCAGAACAATTTGAAGCAGATTGCCCTCGCTGCCCACAACTATCAAGGCACCATGAATACGCTGCCGCCTGGCTTCAATCCCAACTCCTTCATCGGTAGCATGGCGTATCTGCTGCCGTACCTGGAGCAGCAGAACGTCTATAATTTGGTCCCCCTGCCCATGTTCAACCTGAATGCTAGCGTCGGCCAGTGGTGGGGCGACCCGAATAGCTGGGTCGCTGCCTGCTATCACATCAAGACGTTTGAGTGTCCTGGCGACGGAAGCCTCTACAGTGCGACGCAGGGCACCTTTGCGTACATGACCGAAAGCGGATATTCCCTGAACGCAGCCTACTTTGAGGGCAGCGCAGCATCCATTGGCCTTGGAGCATCCAATTACATCGCCAGTGCCGGCGCTCTGGGCAACGTCAGTGGCTCGGGCGACGCGTTTTACGGACAGTGGGTCGGACCCTTCTACCAGGGATCGGCCGTGAGCCTGACATCCATCACCGACGGCACATCGAACACGCTGATGTTTGGGGAAACGCTTGGCGGCACCAATAAGGGCACGCGCGACTTCAACCTGGCGTGGATGGGCGCCGGCTGTTTGCCGACCGCGTGGGATCTCACCGATCCTTGCCAATGGAACACTTTCGGCAGCAATCATACGGCTGTCGTGCAGTTCGCCTTCGGCGACGGCTCCGTGCATATGTTGCGCAAGGTCGGTGGTGACACGCCGTGGTTCACCACGCAATGGTACGCCTTGATGGGCGCTTCCGGAATGCAGGACGGCAATCTCTACGATCCTTCCCAACTGTATTGACCACAAGTTATCGGCACGATGAATTACCTCCGCCCATCCGGGCGGAGGCAATTCAAACCACCGAACCGGGCTGGCGATCCAGGCTGCGAATCCGCAGCTCGCGTTCACCTCGGATGAGCGACATCACTTCTTGTGTGCAAAGCGCGGGACTCCTTGCCATAATGTCTGTACCTCACAGACCATTCTTCGCCCGCAAGGAGAATCTGCACCATGACCCCTCCGCATCGTTGTTTTGTCCCGAATCGTCGCGCCGTTCTTGCCGGAGGATTGGCAGGGTTGGGTTTGTCCGTACTGTCCGGCGCCCCGCGCGGGAATGAGTCTCAAAAAGACGCTCCCATTGCCGCCAAGGAGCCTCTGAAAATCACCAAGCTCGAATCCTTTCTCGTCAAACCGCGCTGGTTGTTCTTGAAGATCCATACCAACGCCGGCATCACTGGATTGGGCGAGCCGATTCTCGAAGGCCGGGCCAAAACCTGCGCCGAGGCCGTCAAGGAAATCGAGCCGTACCTCATCGGCAAGGATCCCCGGCAAGTCGTGCATCACTGGCAGGCCATCTATCGTCATGCCTTCTATCGCGGTGGACCCATTCTCACCAGCGCGCTCAGCGGCATCGACATCGCGCTGTGGGACATCAAGGGCAAGGCGCTGGGCGTACCGATCTACGAGCTGTTCGGCGGACCGACGCGGCAGCGCGTCCGTGTCTATGCCCATGCCCGCAGTCCGGAAAAGTTGAAAGAACTGAAGGACCAGGGCTTCACCGCCTTCAAGACGGGCCCGGCCAGGCGGCGGCCAGCGCGGTACGTCGAGACACCGGCGGAGGTTCACCGTGTTGCCGAAAAGTTCGCTGAGCTGCGCAAGGCCGGCGGCGAGGACGTGGACATCGCCATCGATTTCCACGGCGCCATTAGCCCTGCCACGGCCAAGCTGCTCATCAAGGCGCTGGAGCCATATCAACCGATGTTCATTGAAGAGCCGTGCCAGGCGCAGAATCACGACATCATGGCCGAGATCGCGCGCGGCACACATCTACCGATCGCCACGGGAGAACGCGTCTTCACCAAATGGGGCTTCCGTGAAGTGCTGGAGAAAAAAGCAGCAACGATCTTGCAGCCGGACCTGTGCCACGCCGGCGGTATCACCGAATGCCGGCTCATTGCCGGCATGGCCGAGGCGTATTACGCCGCCATCGCGCCGCACTGCCCACTCGGTCCCATCGCCGTGGCCGCCGGCGTGCAGCTTGCCGCATCGATTCCGAACTTCCTCGCTCAAGAGCAAGTCACTCTTGGCGAGGGCTATCTCAAACAGCCGTTCACGGTGCGAAAGGGCTATCTCGATTTGCCAACGGGACCGGGACTCGGCATCGAGCTTGATGAAAATGCACTGGCGAAGAAGATCGATCACGACTGGAAAAACCGAGAGGAATACGACGCCGACGACGGCTCCGTCGTCGATTGGTAAAAGAGATCCACAACGAATCGCACGAATAACACGAATAGAAGACAACAAATCAAGAAAATCTGGCGAGAGCCGAGGAAGTCAGTTCACTTTTGATTGCTTCTTTTTGTCTTTATTCGTGTTATTCGTGTGATTCGTGGTGGACCTCTTCTTTCATCGGTACGCTTCCGGACGGCGATTTGCCAGGCTGGGCAGTTGTGCGCGCACGCGATCCTGTTCGGCGAAATCCAGATCGGCGACGATGTACCCTTCCCGATCCGGCGCTTGCGCCAGCACGACACCCCAGGGATCGACAATCATCGAACGGCCATACCAGCGTAATTTCGGCGTGCTCGCGCCTATCTGATTTGCCGCGATGACGAACACCTGATTCTCGATGGCCCGCGCCCGCACCAGCACCTCCCAGTGATCGCGGCCTGTGCGCTCGGTAAAGGCAGAAGCCAGCGCGATCAGACGCGCTCCGCCCAGAGCGAGAATGCGGAACAGCTCCGGAAATCGCAGATCGAAACAGATCGATAGTCCCAGCGGCACACCCTCGGCTTCGGCGCGAATGATGTCGCGTCCGGGCATGACAGTGGCCGATTCGTGATAGCTCGCTCCGGGGACATCGCAATCGAACAGGTGGATCTTGCGATACATCGCGCGTCGCTCTCCCGTCGGATCGAGGAGGCAAGAGGTATTGTAAATTCGCTCTTGTCCCATCAGGCGCTCCATGATGCTGCCGGCCACGAGCCAGACGCCGTGACGCCGCGCCTGTTCGCCGGCCCAACGAAGGCTCGGCCCATCCAGCGGTTCCGCGCCGGCGCGCAACACTTCGGCATCGCCCAAGACGTTAAACATCTCCGGCAGTACGATCAGCCGAGCGCCATCACCCGCCGCACCGGCGATGAATTTCGTCGCCATCTCCAGGTTCCGCCCTCGATCAGTCGTGGACGTGAGTTGAATCGTCGCGACACGCATGATGGCTACTCCGTGGCCTCTATTCCGCTGTCATTGTACGATAAGGCGTGTGTTGCTGACCTTTCACAGATGATCACTCACGATTCGCCATGGAACGATTACCTCAGCCATTCGACACGATCTGCGGCACATTTGGCACGATTCTCATCGATCCGCCCTGGCGCTTCGAGAATCGTACCGGCAAGATGGCACCGGAACACAAACGCTTGCGCCGCTATCCCACGATGAGCTTCGACGAGATCGCAGCCTTGCCCGTGGGCGGCCTGGTCGCGCCGAAGTCGCATCTGTATCTCTGGTGCCCCAATGCGCTGCTTGCCGAAGGGCTGCACATCATGCAAGCGTGGGGATTTACCTACAAAACGAACCTGGTTTGGTACAAAATCCGCAAGGACGGCGGGCCGGACGGACGCGGTGTCGGCTTTTATTTTCGGAACGTTACGGAGTTGTTGCTGTTCGGGGTCAGGGGCAAACTGCGAACGAAACAGGCCGGACGCAAACAAGTGAATATCCTACTCTCGCGCAAGCAGGAACATTCGTGGAAGCCGGAAGAACAGTACAAACTCATCGAAGCATGCAGTCCAGGGCCATTCATCGAGCTGTTCGCGCGGCGGCTGAGAGCGGGCTGGACGTGCTGGGGCGATCAGGCCCAGACCTACGAAACAGCCCGGCCCTTGATCCCGACTTACAACGGCTTTGCTCTCTCGCCTGATTCAACCAGCGACGAGTAGTGGGCGCAATTCGCCAGCCAGGAAGACAGAGCCAGTGATGACAATTAGATCGTCTGGAGACGCGGCAGCGCGGGCAGCATGATAGGCGTCCGCCGGCGTGGGACAGAGTGTGGCCGTGAGCTTGCCGTTGGCGTGGAGCAACTCGGCCAGACGTTCCGCAGCAACGCTGCGCGGGTTGTTGGTGTAGCGTGTCAGGAAGGCGTGGGCGAAGTGCGGCGCCAGGACGCGGAACATGCCGGCCAAATCCTTGTCGCTGCTGCCGGCGAAGACGAGCAGCCGCCGCGCCGGCGGAAAGGATGCATCCAACGTCCGCACCAGCGCCAGCGCCGAGGCGACGTTGTGGGCACAGTCGAGAACAGTCAATGGATTACGAGCAACCACTTCCAGTCGGGCCGGCCAGGACACTTCGGCCAGGCCGGCGGCGACCGCAGTGTCGGAAATGCGCCAACCCTCGGCCTGCAATGTCTCGACGCAAGCCACGGCCACGGCGGCGTTGGCCGCCTGGTGATCGCCCAGCATATTCAACTCGAACTCCGGCCAATGACGGCGCTCGGTGGCCACAGACACGCGCGAGCGCTGGATCTGAGTCGTCGTCACATGGCCCGGCGTGTATCGGTAACGGAAATCGACTCCGAGCTGGCGCAGTGGCGCATGGCGTTCCCGACTGATGCGCTCAATCACGGCCCGCGGTTCGGGAACGGTTGCTCCGCTGATGACTGGATGGCCCATCTTGATGATGCCACCTTTCTCGGCCGCGATGGCCGCGAGGCGATCGCCCAGCAGTTGCGTGTGATCGAAACTGATACTGGTGATGACGGACACAACCGGCTGGCAGACGTTGGTGGAGTCGAGCCGGCCTCCCAGACCGACCTCCAGCACCGCCGCATCAACGCGTCGTCGTAGAAAGTGCAGGAAACCGACCGCCGTGGCTACTTCGAAGAAGGTGTAGGGCACGCCCCCGCTTCGGCCCTCTGCCTCCACACAACGGCGGATTTCATCCAGCAGTGTCGTCAACTCGGATGTGGTGATGGCTTGTCCATCTACCTGAAAACGTTCCTCGACGCGGCACAAGTGCGGTGAGGTGAACAAGCCGGTGCGATACCCGGCTTGTCGCAGGATAGAGGCGAGCATCGCCGCGGTAGACCCCTTGCCCTTGCTACCGGCGACGTGCACGATGCGTAGTCGCTGATGGGGATTGCCCAGCCGCGTCAACAAGCTGCGCATGTGATCCAGCTTCAGATCGTCAGCGCAAGGCGTACGCTGCTCGAAATCGATAAGCCCGTACCACCAGGCGCGCGCTTGCTCTGGCGACAACGATGGCGGCTCAGCGAGAGAATGGTCCATGGTGTGTTACAAGTCACCCTGAGCGGGGGCGTAAGCCCCCCGAGAATAGCTGCACTCGGGGAGCTTACGCCCCCCGCTCAGGCAATTTTACTGTATCAACCTTGGACCGGCATGCAGACTTGTTCGAGCAGCTTTTCGCATTTCTCTTGCAACAGATCGGCCAGGTTCGGCAGCGATTGGCCCTCCGGCAGCGATTCCGTCAGGCTGGCCACAAAGCGCGGCAGTGCCGATAACGCGGCGAAGCCATCCAAAGATACCGGCTCCAGGCGAGCGTGCCGGCCACGTTTTTCCGCCTCTTGCCACAGCGCCTTGCTCTTGCCCGACAGAGTGAGATCGTCTTCCGGTCGCAACAGGATCAAGTGATCGATGACACTCGGCTCAACCTCAAGAGCGGACAGCTTGGTGCTCAGATCGCGCGGCTTGGCGGGACCGCGGCCGAGAAACAGCCCAATGCCGACTTTCCACGGTTGTCCGTCCTTGCAGACCCAGTGAGCGATGGTCATGACTCCGTAGGTCGGATGCTCGCCGAATGTCCATTCGCCGACGACGTGGTGTAGCCGCCACGGTCCGACCTTGACGCCGTGCTCGTGACACAATTGCAGAAACGCTCCCAGGCCGGACTGCAATTCGCGCGTCGCGCCCGTCAGCGATCCTTCTGGCTCCAGCTTCCGCCTGGCCGCTCGCAATTCCTGATCCCATAAAGATGACAAGGTTACAGGGTGAGAAGGTGACAGTGTGACGGAGGCATTTGCGGGAGCGCCTTCTGCAGGAGGATTCAAGTCCGAACCAGGCTGTGAGAGTGAGGATTCAACGACGATGACCGACTTCACGTCTGGAGGAAGATCGGCGATCGGCGGCATCCGCTCCTGGGAGGTCGGGATCCCTTCCTCAGTCACCTTGTCACCTTGTCTCCTTGTCACCTTATCATCGGAGCTGCCGTATACGACATGATCGAACTGATGGCGGAACTGCTGGAGCATGTCGCGCAGAGTCGGCTCGGTGCGGGCGACGAGGGCAATTTGCTCCTCGGTGAAGGGGTAAATTGGCGATAAGTCGGCGAAATCGGTCAATTTCTCCAGCGCCGGATGCAGCCGGGCTTCGACGATGCGGCGGACCAACTCCAGGGGCGGCGCTTCCAGACGCAGCGTTTTAAGCGTTCCGTGATTGGGCAGGTGGATCGGATTGTTGAGGCGGTCACGGATGTAGCCGTCCAGCGAAGGAACGAAGCGGTTCCACAGACCGCGCTCGGCAAAGATAAGGAAGCTGATGCCATCGATCTGGTGCATCGCTTGCACGATGCCGGCAAAGAAACTCTCCGCCGTGCGATGACTGTCGTCGCTGCGGCGGGCCAGCAGCAGATCCTCCAACTGATCGAAGGCGACGACCACCGGGATATTCAGCTCCTGCAACACCTGCATGATCGATTTGAACAGGGCCAGCACGAGATCCTGGCGCGTCGGTCGCACGTGGAAGTCCAGCTCGGCGAAGCCGTAGGTCAGGAAGCTGGCCAGCTCGGATTCGTCGTGCAGCAGAACGGCGCGAGCGAGGCCGTCGAGAATGTGCCGCCGCATCAGGCCGGCAGTGTCGTGCTTCTCGATGCGACTAATGTGCGCGCAGACCAACTCGAACGCCTTGTTCGTGTCGATGCCGGCTTCACCACAAGCCCGGAGAATGCCGCCGGGCTGGAATGGTAATGGAGACGGACGCGTCAGACTGTCGATAAGCCATTGCGTTCGTTCCTGTGCTTGCGAGCCGCCCAATCCCAGCCGCCGTGCCCAGCGTCCCAGCCCCGGCGTGGGGAATAGATCGAGTCGCTCCGTCGCCGACAGATTCGTCAGGGCGTCGCGGAGCAGAATCCGAACGAGCTGCTCGCCGATGTAATCCAGGGGCCGCGTGTTTTTCTGCTTGCCGCCGCCGAGCGAAGTGTCAATGAGTTGGAACAGCAGATATTCCAGGAAATCAGTGTCGCGCTGATAGGTGCCGGGCGTGACCAACAATTGCCAGGCGCCGTCCGGACCGTGCTTGATGGAGTGCAACAGATGCGTCTTTCCGGAGCCTTTGCTGCCCAGCACCGGCACAACCTCGGAGTGCGTCGTCGGGGCATAGCGGTACAGATCGACGACGCTCAGGAGCTGTTCGCGCTCACGAACGAAAAGATCCGGCACATGATACATGGCGCACACTTCGTCATCGGGATTGCGAGCGAAATAGTTGCGGAAGGGATTGCCGGTGCGGCGCAGCAGCTCCAGGGCGCGCTCCGGCAGAGGACGAACGGCGGCGGCGGTAGACATGAAAAACCTCCGGAGTCCGCCGGTTAACCGCGACCCGAAGGGGAGCGTGTCGCGCTCCGCTGCGCGTCGCGGCTAACCGATGGACTATTTGCGAATACTGGCGTAATATGCGATTTCGTGGCCGATCAAGAGAGAATAGGGCGGTTCAGGGATGTCGTAGAGCGGGCCGGTCCAGGGGTGTAGATAAATCTTGCGGAGGTCGTGCAACTGGCGGAGGGTATCCTGGAATTGGCCGATGCTTCGCGGCGACACCTGGCGGTACAAATGCGGTAGCGGACAATCTTCCGTGGCGCCGGATTGCTGCCAGCGCGTCAACTCCGCCAATATGGCATCATGCACACCCGTGTCGCCGGACGATGTCGGCGGAGTGGAAGACGATGAGGCGCCGTTGCTGAGGAAGCCAGCGAACAGCGCTTTGAGATTGCCGGTCGAGCCATTACCATCCGAGCCTTCCATTTTGCAGGTGAGCTGCAAGACTTTATCGACGTTGGTTTTCATCGTCTCGATGCCGTGTTGCATTGCTTTGGCGACATTGAGTAGTTCACCGGCCTGGGTCCTTTGCCCTTCCAGGGCGCGCACGAAGTCCTCCAGCACCTGGCGCGGACTGACCTGGCAGAGCAGATAGGCCAAACCCTTGTCGGTGATGGCGCAGAGCTGAACGCTGGAGGTCTTTTTCTTGACCAGCGTGATAGTGTCACCAGCCTCGCCGTTGACGGGTGTTGGTTCGGAAGGAGAGACGATGCGGAGATAGCCGTCTTCCTGGCAGCGCTGGGCGGCTTGCTTGCCGGCGGCGTTGGTGGGAAAGAGGCCAGCCTGGGTCTTGGTGCCGTGCAGCGGCACGGCGTCGGCGGCGGCAGCCCGACTCAGGGCCGTCAGGATCAATTGGTTGGATTTGTCGGCCACAATCCCCTCCTTGGGTTTGGACAGTCGAGTTCCTCTCCGGCCAGCATTATTCCCAAGCCGCCAAAATTACGCAAGTCCAGGAAATCATTCTTTCCTCTCTTGCCCCGCTCGGCTAAGATCGCAGCAAAACCCGCCTGGAAGGAGAAACGGATATGCAATCGGCAACAAGATCCAAGAACGCATTGTCGGCCTTCGTGGGAGTGTTGCTCCTCGTCGGCGCCGCGTCAGCACAGGAAGAGAAGTCGGCTGGCAAACCTCTGGAGCGCGCCGCCCTCGATGAATCGATCTATCGAACCCTACGCGGCATCATCGATCACGGAGCCGACCTGTACAACCAGGGCGACTGGACCGGCTGCTATCGTCTGTGGGAAGGGACGCTGATGACTCTGAAGCCGCTTGTGGGCGACCGCCAGATCAAGTCATGGACGAAGACGGGTATTAACGACAACACCGTTTACGCGGATGCCTTGAAAGGCCTGCAATCTCAACTCGGCGATCGGCCTGCACTGAAAAACGTCATCGAGAGCGCCCTTGCGACCGCGCAGCAGACACCGCAAATCTACCGCCGCCCCTTCATCCTCCGCGTGGTGCTCGATCAACTCCGCGCCGAAACCCGGCCGGCCAGGGCAACGGCGGCGAAGGAGAACAAATCGAGCGGAACTTCGGAGGCGAAGAAAATTTTGTGGGACCGTCTCGGAGGCGAGCCGGGTGTCACCAAGATCGTCGATGACTTCGTCAACCTGGCCGCCGCCGATCCCAAGGTCGATTTCTTCCGCCGCGGCAAGTTTCAGATGGCCCCCGATCAGGTCGTCAAAATGAAACACGAGCTGGTCGAGCAGATCAGCCAGGCCACCGGCGGCCCGCTCAAGTATACAGGCCGCGACATGAAGAAGGTCCACAAAGGCATGGGCATCACCGAAGCGCAGTTCGACGCCGCCGCTGCCGATCTCAAGAAGGCGCTGGAGATGAACAAGGTCGCTCCGGATGACGTGAAGAAAATCCTCGACGCGGTCGCCAGCTATCGTCAGGAAATTGTCGAGCCGAAGAAGACCGAAGAGAAGAAGCCCGCCGAGAAAAAGGAAGAGAAAAAGGAAGGCAAGGAAGCAGAGGACACGGCTCGCATCGAGGGTAAGGTGACTTACCAAGGCAAACCTGTGGCGGGCGGCACTATCACCTTCGCCGCGAAAAGTGGATTGGCCTTTTCCGGTGTACTTGCCGCAGATGGCTCTTACGTGTTGCGCGTGAAGCCCGGCGAGTACAAAGTGGCCATCGATACTAAAGCGAAGATTCCCCAAGTCCCCGCCAAGTATGCCGATCCAGACAAGTCGGGCCTGACTATAACTATCCAGGAGAGAAAGCAGACTTACGATATCGCACTGCAATAAGACGAACTGTCAGACATAAGAAGCAACAGTTTACGAACATCCCTTTTTTCAATCTGGAAGGAGAGAGATGATCGCACATCGTCGAATTTGGGCTGCTGCTCTCGTGCTCGGGGTGATGGGTTACGCTATCCTCTTCGCCGGTCGGGACGCTGCTCGCGCCGCGGATGTGGATGCGAGCAAGCTCGTCGGCAAGTGGGTATTTACGAACGTGGTTGGAGTAGGGAAAGGAGGCGGAGGGGACATTGTTCAATACCAGGCGTATGAATTCACCCAGAAGGGTGCCATGACGCGCACCGTTGGCCGTGATTCCTACAAGGGTACTTACAAGGTTAAAGGGGACAAGTTGACCCTCCGATTCTCGGCGCCTCGGGCCAAGTCGGTAGTAACCGAGATCATGACCATCAAGAAGCTGGAGGACGATGTACTAGTGATCGTCCCCGAGAAGCCGAAGCTCGAATTGGAATTCAAGAAGGAGAAAAAGGAGAAGAAATGACCAATGAGGCCGGAGTGCGATTCCTTCCGCGCCGGCCTCCTCCCTCGCCTCGTACTCCTTCCGACTGAAAACGATCTGAGATCAACAGTGCGGAGATTGCTACTCTCCCAAGCGCTGATGCAGTAGATCGAGCAGTTGTTCCGGCTCTTCGGCGACGTGCAGGAATGCGCGATGCTCCGAGCGGAAAAAGCCATCGGCGACGGTGCGGTCGAGCCAGGCCAGGAGCGGATCGAAGAATCCGGCGACGTTGAGTAAACCAATCGGCTTGCCGTGCAGCCGTAGCTGACGCCATGTGACAATCTCGAAAAACTCGTCCGCGGTGCCGACGCCGCCGGGCAGGGCGGCGAAAGCGGCGGCGCGCTCGGCCATCAGCGCTTTACGCTGGTGCATCGTTTCGACAATGTGCAGCTCCGTCAGACCCTCGTGGGCCAGCTCGCGTTCGACCATCGAGCGCGGAATGACGCCGAGGACGGGCTGGCCCGCTCGCAGCACTGCGTCGGCGAGGACACCCATCAAACCTATATGGCCACCGCCGTAGACCAGCCCCCATCGGCGGGCGGCCATCACTTCTCCGAAGCGACGCGCGGTCTCTGCATAGATTGCTGGCTCGCCCTTGCTTGAACCGCAGAATACGCACAAATACTTCATGCCGATGATTCCTCGGACGTGGATGAGAGAGGACGCGGGACGATGGCCGCGGCGGTTGCCGCGGGAAAGCAGATGCGAAACGTCGTGCCGCACTTCGGTTCGGAGTCGATCTCCAGCCGGGCGCGATGATGCTCCAGCACGGCCACAACGAATGACAGGCCCAGTCCCATGCCGGTGCTGTGGCCTTCGTAAATGGCGTTGTCGCGCTTGGTCGAGAAATGCGTCTCGGTGCAGCGATGGCGCACATCCTCGTTCATGCCGGCGCCGTTGTCGCACACTTCCAGAACAACCTCCTGCTCACGACGGAGGGTGCGAAGCACAACACGGCCACGCCAGGCGGCGGCGGCGATGAGCGCCTGACGCCGGCCCTGGGTGTCGAGATCGGCCGCTTGCCGGGCGCGATCGCGCAGGTGATTGCGCATCTCAAAAGTGGCATCGCGGGCGTTGAACAGCAGGTTTTCAATGGCCTGCTGCAAGTGCGAGATATCGCCGCTGATCCACAGCGGTTCCTCTTTTATTTCCAGCATTAACTCCAGCTTCCATTTCTCGCGGGCCAGCTCCTTCCAGGTCTGCTCCAATTCGCTGACCACGGCGTTGAGATCGAGCGTGGACGCCTCCGCCTGGCTGGGATCGCGCCGCACCGTATGCAAGATCTGTTGCAAACGTTCCGTGACGGTGCCCAGCGTATGCTGGACTTCATTGAGCATCGATGCCTGGTCCGGCGACACGTTATCGGCGTCCAGGCAGCGGCGCAGAAGATCGTTGGGACGGACGAGCAGGTTCTTGATGTTATGGGCGTAGGAGCCGGCCATGATGCCGATGCTGGCCCACATCTGCGATTTCAGCTCCAGCGCCTGGCGCTCGGCCGCCTGTGTTGCCAGGCGTTGTTCCAGCAGCTGCCGTTCCGTCTCAGCGTGCCGACGCTCCGCTTGCAACAGCAAGCGCTCGCGCTCACGCTCACGCCGCTGGACGACCACCATCCACGTCAGACTGAGGACTGTGCCGGCGATCGCCAGGGCGCTGAGCTGGTTCAGTCGCTGATGATGGGCTTGCTCGATTCTCTGCCGTTTGTTGTAGGCGTGTAGCTGGTAGCGGATATCGATAGTCGTATAAGGGTGCAAGAGATCGTGTTCCAGAAACTGAAACTGGCTGGGATCGGAAGGCAGACCCGAATCCCAGGTGATCGGTGCATCGAGGAGAAAGCCGTTGTCGCCGAGCGGGACCGCCGACAGATCCGCCAACGGCGAGCCTTGCACATGGAAGCGCACTTGCAACCGATAAATGATAGGAAACAAGGGCAACTGGCCGGCATCGCGCTTGGTAGGCGGAGAGCCAAGCGTTCGCAGCTGCTCGTAGATTTCCTCATGTCGTACGGCGAGGATTTCTCGCAATCTGATGACATCGCGGTCCTGGGCATTGTCGGGATGGTTCGCGCGCAACCGAGCATACTCCTGGGCGCGGGCCAGGTATTCCTCCACCATCTCGCGCAGAGTGCCGCGATAGCCGCGGGCTTCGTCGAGCCATTCGTGCAGGACGGCCTCGTCATAGCTCTTCTCGCCATCCAGCCAGGTTTGCAGTGGCAAGCGGAGGGCGACGACTACGAGTCCCCACAACAACAGCGGAGCGATCAGAATACGCGCGTAACGCCAGAAGCGTCTGCGTCCTCTTTTCAACTCAGCGATGGGATCTGTGTCCATCATAATCTTGTCCACCGTCCCCATCCGAACCGCGCACACTATTTATCCGAGCCGCGCACGCAGCGTAGCGGAGTTAGCGGCTGGCCATTCGGCCGCTAACTCCGCTACGCTGC
>DATBHJ010000181.1:0-8384 GCA_036557565.1 Gemmataceae bacterium | reverse complement strand
TTACTCCGGCAACAAAGATCCTCATGGATCCAACTGAGGAAGCATCGAAAAACAGGCCCTTTGCTGGGCGGAATTTGTGAGTAGCTTATATGCCGGAGTAATAAAGGATACTACCTGCATGGGTCGGTTTCCCTTCCGGGCGACCGCACGCAATTATCGCCACAACAAGGGAGACGATCACTCTATATCAGGCGCCGATCGGGGAGCCGCCTCCCCTCCTCCTTGCCTGGAGCAACGTCCGCTGGCCGCGTGGCGCGAAGCTGGCCAGGATTGCGAAGCGCCACGCGGCCAGTGGGCGGCAGGGTCACGCCCGGCATCGTTGTCCTCCGCTCAAGCCTGCTTGCGAATGAACACCGGCGCCCGCGCCTTCAGCCACTCGCGTTGCTCTTCCACCGTCTCGAATTCGTCGATGTCAATGCGGTCGATGGTGGGCTCCCTCTTCTGGTGTACCTTCTTCAATTCGTCCTCGTCCATCTCGCGGATATAGCTGATGCGATGGCGCTGCAAGCCGCGGTCGGTCAGGTTGACCCTCGCCTCGCCCACCGGCGTTTCGAGATTGCCGCCATGAATCAGCACTAGGCTCACCCCGTCTCCCGTGGTGAATTTGAGGAGCAGCCCGGCCGACGGGTTATGCCGCCACGACACCAGGCAACTATAGGCGAACCATTGGCTGTTTCCCGTTCGCAAGCGGAACTCTACAGCCACAGCGCGGGCGTCCAGGCCACGCAAAAAGCCGAAAGCTGCACAGGATTCGTCCTCCCTGTCGCTTCCCGCGCCCGGTCCCTTGGCGGCCACGGCCGCGACATGCGGCATGTACTCTCTCAGGTGGGCCGGTGTGCCGGCGTTTTTCTCGCGCATAGCCGATATCCTTCTCCACATTGGGGGTTCGCTGCCGATCGACAGGAGGCGCTCGTGAGTCCGGGCAAAGGTTGCGAGCCGCCGCAGGTAAGCAAGATGTTTGCCAAGCCGCTGACGCACAGGCATTCTCTGCCGCTTAAGAGGATGCATCAGCGCCATCGCCGATTTGCGGCTCTCCTGTCTCTGAATGGCCTCGCGCAGCGCGGAGTTGCTGTCGGTCCGCACCGCCACTTCCTTGCGCACGTGCGACACCGGAACATAAAAACCTTCCTGTCGCGTCGCCACCAGCGAGGGCGTGCCGTAGACGACAATGGCGCGATTTTCCGTTATGCCCTGCGCGCCCTGCCCCGTGCTGACATAACGCTGCGCCAGGCCGCCCCAATCCTTGTCCACCACCCAGCCGTTGTTCAGGATCGGATCGTCGGCCTTGGTGAACCCTTTGATGCTGTATCGCGTGCCGTTGCACAGACGATGCTTGACATCCTTGGTCTTGCCGCCCATCGTCGTCCGCACCAGGTCGCCCACCGCCAGCGCCTGCTTGTCGTCGCGGTAAGCCCCGTAGCGTGTCAGCACCACCCCCTCCGCTCCCTGCTCTTTGGCTTCCTTCAATTGCGCAGGCGACCATTGCAAATCCACTAGCCGCCGGACGATGTGGTCCTCTCCCTTGAGGTCGCCCCTTTCCTGCAACCCCTGTCTGATCTTGATAGCAATCTCATCGCCCTGGGCGCGCGTGGGAGAAATCACGGGCACATGGTCTCTCTTAGCGGACCATTGCAGGTACAGTTCGGCGGCCGTTTGCGTCAACTGATCGAGCGGAAGCTCGCGCATGCAGCCCAGGGCATTAAGCATATCGTGCCCATCGAGCACCTTGCCATCGCGGATGGCCTCCATCGCTTCCTTGAGCCGCCCCTGCTGCCGTATGGTCTTCTTCATGGTGATCGGAACGAGGCCGGTGCACCGGCTGGTGAGGAGGCGCATAGTGTCGCCGGCAGTGGGTGATTTGTATTGCTTGGAGTCGCCGATAAAGTCGATGCGGCAGCCATGCTCTTTGGCGTACATCAACAGACGATAAGCATCGTGATGCGCGAGCATGGACGATTCATCGACGATGATCCGCTTGCCGGCCGCCTTCTGCTGTTCCTCCTGCGATTTAAGAAAACTCGCAACCGTCATGGCCGGCAGCACCCGCTCCGTCAGTTCTCGCACGGCCGTATGCGTTGTGCCCAGCCAGGTCGTGCCGACCCGGAAGCGCGACAGAATCCTGCTGTACTGCGTCATCGTCTCCGTCTTGCCGGTGCCCTGGCCGGCGTCTAGGACGTTGACCACATCGCGGCTGCCGACGAGAGCACGGACGGCCTTTTCCTGTTCGTCGTTAAGTTCCTTTTCGTCGGCACGCCGGATATTGGGCAACCCTGCGACGATCTTCTTAAGCAGGGAGCGCACCTCCGCCGGTGGCGGCATGACCGGGCGCTCTTTGTCCCTGCCCTCGCGGACAAAATCAGTCATGCGCTGCTCTTGCTGGTAAGTTGCGGCGGAGGTGATTTCTTTTTCGGGATTCCAGATTGGCAGCGTATCGCGATCCGAAATGACACCTTGTTTTTAAACTCCCACTCCAGGTCTTGGGGCAAGGCCGCGCCCATGCAGCACTCCATCGCTGTGATGTACATGCTGGTGACCTGCTTGAATTTTTGTTTAAGGACGCTGTCCCGATAGAACCAGTGCTCCATCGCGAAAGCGACGGCCTTGTCTACCGTGTTCGTTGGTTTGGGATTCTTCCCCTGCCGCGCCCGCTCGATGGTGTCAGCGATCGCCCAGCCTTCCTCCGGAGTGATCCGGCTATTCCTGTATTGCCGGAGTTCTTCGAGTGTTTCATCCTGCTTGTGCAGGCGTGAAGTGGCGCCCAGCTTGTCGCGGGCAACAGCAGACAACTCATCCGGAGCATCCGGGTCGCGTTCCTTCATGGCCTGGATGGCTTCCTTCTCCGCCTTCTCGACTTCGGCCGAACGGCGGCTGTTCTTGGTGATGACCGATTGCGGAATACCCGTGATGTCCCAGGAGTAGTATTTGCGGCCGCCCTTGCCATCGGTTTTGAACGTGGTTTCAAGTTCATAGTCGAACTGGTGAGTCAGCGCCCAAGACAGGTACATGTCAAAGCGGTGCGAGAAATACTTGCGCAGGTCCATGATCGGGCGGAACTTGACCGCCTTCCATTGGTCCTCGACGGCATCGTGGGTGAGGTTATACTCCGCGCGGGAAGATTTGACACGAACCCGAAGCGTCAGCGCGGGTGAGCGCAGCCCCTTTCGCATCCAGTTAGGCCGTGTGCGACGTTCAAGAGCATGTATGGCCAATTTTCCATTTAGAAGCCGTTGGAACAGAGATGTCCAGTCTACAGATTGATTTTTTTAAATCAACTTGCAGCAAATATCGCGCCAATTATGCCAATTAGATAGGGTGAGGCCGGATAACGCCACAGAAATTCTGCATCCGACAACGTGGATTCGACTTTACCAGTCAGCGGGCCAAACGCTTCTGCGAAGTGTCGCTAAACGAAGAGCATCTATCAATGACGAAAGTGGCGAATGCTGGTGAAGACCATCGCTAAGCCGTTCTCGTCGCACGCCTGGATCGAGTCGGCGTCGCGCACCGAGCCGCCCGGTTGGATGATAGCGGTGACGCCGGCGCGGGCCGCCTCATCGACGTTATCGCGGAAGGGAAAGAACGCATCGGACGCCAGCACCGACCCCCTACTCCGCTCGCCCGCCTTGCGCACGGCCAAATGGACCGAATCCACCCGGCTCATCTGCCCGGCACCGACACCCACGACCATGCCGCCTTTGCCCAGCACGATGGCGTTGCTCTTGACGTGCTTGCACACCAGCCAGGTGAAGCGCAAATCGCGCATTTCCTCCTCAGTCGGTGCGCGTTTTGTTACCACCTTGAGTTGTCCGAAATCATCGCTGCCGGCATCGCGGCCCTGCACGAGTAGACCGCCATCGACACGGCGATAATCGAGGCCCGCCGGCCGTTGCCGCCGCGCGTCAAGCTGCCCGGTGCGCAATAAACGCACGCTCTTCTTCCAACTCGGCCGCGTCGTGAGCACCTGAAAGGCAGCGTCCGTGAAGGCGGGCGCGATGATACATTCGACGAAGCGGTTCGGCTCGCTGATCTGCATGGCCGTCGCCTCGTCGATCTCCCGGTTGAAGCCGAGAATGCCGCCGAAGGCGCTGAGCGGATCGCCCTCGTAGGCTTTGCGGAACGCCTCCTCCAGCGTCGCGGCGACGGCGGCGCCGCAGGGATTGTTGTGCTTGACGACCACGGCGGCGGGTTCGCCGAACTCGCGGACGAGGTTCAGAGCGCTGTCGAGATCGAGCAGATTGTTGTACGACAACTCCTTGCCGTGCAGCACCTCGGCCCGGGCGACCGAGGCGGGCGGCACATCCGATTCAATGTAAAATGCGGCCTGTTGATGCGGGTTCTCGCCATAGCGCAGCGTTTGTTTGCGGAAGAATCGCGGCGCGATCGTGAAAGGCAACGGCTCAACGCCGGCTCGATTGGCGAAGTAGGCGCGGATGGCCTTATCGTAAGCGGCGGTACGGGCGAAGGCCTCGCTGGACAGGCTCTCGCGTGTCTCCAGGCTCAGAGCACCGTTGTTTTGCTTCATCTCGTCGAGGATGTACGCGTAATGATTGGGATTGGTGACGACAGCTACGTCCCGATAGTTCTTCGCCGCCGAGCGCACCATGGACGGCCCGCCGATGTCGATGTTCTCGACGATCTCTTCGTGTGTGGCGCCCGGGCGGGCGGCGGTCGCCTCGAAGGGATACAGGTTGCAGACGACGAGGTCGATGGGCTGGATACCGTGGGCTTGCAGAGTGGCAATGTGTTCGGCGTTGTCACGAACGGCGAGGATGCCAGCGTGGATGCGCGGATGCAGCGTCTTGACGCGGCCGTCGAGCATCTCCGGAAAGCCGGTGACCTCGGCGATGTCGCGCACCGTCAGGCCGACGTCGGCCAACACCTTGCGCGTGCCGCCGGTGGAGATCAGTTCGACGTGGAAGTCGGCCAAGCCGCGGGCCAGTTCGATCAGTCCCGTCTTATCACTGACGCTGAGTAAGGCGCGGCGAATCATGCGGAGGCTCATGCCCTGGTTTCTCCCGTAACGTCGTAAGGTTCATTCTCTGGCATCATTCTACCGTTGTATCCCTGTTCTAGCGCCGGTAAATTGAGGGCATGGCCGAAGAACCCAGCAATCCGCAAACCATCTTCCGTTTCGCTTTGCCGGTCGGCATGTCCTTGATCGTGGTCTTCGTGCCCAGCCAGGACCGTGACGGCCAAGCCATGGACCAGGAATACTGGGTCGATGAAGTGTTGACCACCTTGGGCCGATTGGTCCGCGGCGCCACGGCCTATCCGCGCGGTCGAGGCGTGTGGCGCGATGATGCGCGGGGCGGGGCGCTATTGAAGGAGGAGCCGGTCATCGTTTTTTCCTACGCCGCCGAGGACGCTCTGACAGCGGCCGCTCTCGCCGACCTCTATCGCACGCTCAGCCGCATGGGACGGCAGGCTAATCAAGGAGAAATCGGTGTCGTCATCGACGGCAAATACTACGGCATCACGGATTATGTCGAGGAGTGAGCCATGTTGTCCGAAGAAGCCATTCGCAGTGCCCTACACGCTAGCCGGGTCGTGCCGCTGGCGGTAGCAAACCCGCACGGACCGCTCGGCTTGGAGCAATTGGCAGCCGCGGTCGCAAGACACCGTGAGGAGGTACAGACCCATCCGTCGCCGGATCGGGTGCGCCGGCCCATCGAGTTGCCGGTGCAGACCTGGGAGAAACTCCACGCCCTTGCCGCCGCAACCGCCCGAGCCGGTGCGCCTCCCATCAGCGCCGGCGAACTCGCCGCCGCCATCATCGAACAATACGTGCTCGACGCGGCTTCCTGAAAAAGAGGCGGAGCAGACGGGGATCGTCAAGAGAAAAAAGGAGAGAAAAAGGTGTCAGGAACCTTTTCCGATCTAAAAAGGTTCCTGACACCTTTTCCCCTCAGGAACGGACATCTGGTGATGGTTGGTGTCAGCAGGAGGAGCCTGCGTCTCAAAGAGTCCCCACGGCAAACAACACGCTCAGCAGCTGGCTTATGTGAGAGGAGGCGCTGGAACTCGAACAACCGTCCTTCGCGTGGCCAGACTGCTGCAGCGCCTTGGACGGCCTCATTTATCTTGAATGTCCCTTTTTGCCCCCTTTTGCCCTTCATCCACTATGGAGACATACAATTGTGGTGCCGGGCGCTCCTGGTTGTCACCGGGTAGTATGTATGCGGCATAAACGCGCCCTTTTGCTGCGGCCAGGCCTATGTAGTCCCCCGGACTGAACCTGGAAGCCCTTCCATCCCGAAACTCCCGTCGCGCGATGATACGATGTTCCTTCCAACTCTTTCCCCGGTCGGGCGAGCGATACAGCACGACCTGCACACGAGCCGGATCGTTCTCACGGCGATAAACTAACATCCAAAGGGCGTCACGGGTCGCAGCGGCAGCCGGGTGCGATAACCTACTTCCCTCAGACGGGTCGTCGGCAACGCGCTGAGGCGGGAGCCAACGGCCGGAGACGAACACGGAGTAGCACACGCGGCCCTTGTTGACCCATGCGACGAATAGATTCCCGTCCGGCGTGGCGGTAAGGCTCGGGGACCGGCCTTGCACGCCGTCGTCCGCATCGGAAATCGGCATGGGCTTGGAGAACGTCTTCGCCCCATCCTGCGAGGATGCGTGGACTAATTGATTCGTCGGGGACATCCGCCAAACCGCATCAAGCGTCCCATCTGGACGAACAGCGAGTTGTACCTGGTGGACATGATCTATACCGCTTTTCAGATCGAGCGGTTCACCCAATCGGACGCTCGCCGTGAACTGCTTTGCGCCGAGCGGCAACGCCGCACACAGTAACTCCCAGCGTTGCTGTTCCTCGTCCAATCGGCTCCAGGCCACATAGAGCGTGCCACGACGCTTCCCTCTGCTTTGATCGACTGCCAGCCACTCCTTATCGACTATTCCCTTGCCGTTTTTGTCATTGTCTAACTCAGCTACCACCAGGGGGCGCCTCCAGGTTTTACCCCCATCCTGAGACGGACAGACTTTAACCGACGAATAGTTGGGCTTGATGAGGTGCCAATCATGGTCGCATCCCGAGAACCAGCACACCCTGCCTACCCCGAAGCCGAGGACTGGGTCAGAGCCAAGGCGACCGGCTGGGCGTTCCAAATCCCCGAACGGGGCAACCGGCTTGGACCACGATCGCCCGCCGTCCTCGCTTTGCCAGGTGAGCAGGCGGGAGTCTCCGCGCGCTTGATCGCCTTGCCCGACTTGACCTCGGAACATCACACCGACGACTAACCGTTCCGGGCATTCGGGGTCTACCGCCATGTGTGGCTCGAACGGGTACAGTCCCGACCGATCAGGCAATGGGATGGTAACTGTACGAACGTCCGACTTGTCTTTTGGGGCGTCCGGATCTTTGGCCTGGGGCATAGGAACCGGGCCGGCGCCTCCACCGGGCGCCGGCCGGCAGCCCGCGGCGACGAGCGCGAGTGACACCACAGCGAGGCCAGCAGTCCAGACAACCCAGCGGTTCGTTCTCCGGCTCCGCCATCGCATTGTTGCTTTCTCCCCAGGCCTTAAGCCGCCGAACTACTGTTTAGAGCGCGCCGTGGTGCCGATGTTAGAGCGCGCCAGCGCGCTAATTCGGAAGAACCGGCTCCGCTCCGTTGGACGAAAATCCCGAAGATACGGGACAGTTCACGGGTTGTTCATCAATATCCAGCGGTGTTAGCGCGCGCGTCCTAACCCGGAAGAGCTATCCGCCTTCGGTCGCCACACGCCTGATAATCCGTTAGCGGGCCGAGTGTCCGTCCATCCGGACACGAGGAGCATCTTCACGCCGCCGAACAAGCTCTTCTCAATCTTTCAGCCGCGCATCCTCGGGCCTTCTTGAACTATAATCAAGCATATTCCTGGTCCTACCTTCTCGAATCCATGTTGATGGAGATGCCGCTGAGTTGTGTTCCCGTTCCTGGGGTGAAGTCCCGGGAACGGGCGACAGCAGAAACTGTTATTTGTCCAGCGTCTTCGCTTTCTCTTCGCCGCCGAGCTGGCCGCTGACCGTGGCGCCGGGCGCCGGCAGCAGAAGGTTCATGTTCTTGTTGCCGATGTTCGTCCACAACGTACCGGGGCCGCTGTGGTATAGCCGTAACACCATCTTGTCGTTCAGCTTCTCCGCCATCGCATAGCGCAGGTAGGCGCTGCCGTCGCTCTGGAATACGTCCAGCTTCTTCTTGTAGATACTGGACTTCGCCGTCTCCGTCATCGTCTTGACCTGGGCCTCCGCCTCACCCAACAAGCGATTGCGTTCCGCATCCAGCTCGGCGATTTGAGCGCCGTACTTCGCCTTCAGGGCTTCGATGTCGGCCTCGACCTGGATCGTGATGTTCTTGGTCTCCTGATCGATGCCGGCGACCAGGCGCTCC
>DATBHJ010000180.1:0-14585 GCA_036557565.1 Gemmataceae bacterium | reverse complement strand
TTTTTAACAGGCCCCGCTCGCTCGTTTCAAACTACACAACCTCACGCAATACCGGGCTATCGATGATGTGTTGCGGCCGGCCGGTCGGGTCGGTGATGGTCGTCGTCTCGGGATTGATGCCGAGATTGTGATAGAGGGTGGCGAAGACTTCGCCGAAGGTCACAGGGCGATTGCTAGCGTGTTCGCCGAGACGATTGGTAGCCCCGATGACCTGCCCCGTTTTCATGCCGCCGCCGGCCAGAAGCGCGCAACTGACCTGCGGCCAATGATCGCGGCCAGCGTCCTTGTTGATGCGCGGCGTTCGTCCGAACTCGCCCCAGGCAATGACCGTCACGTCGTCGAGCAGGCCGCGGGCATCCAGATCGTCGATCAGGGCGCTGAAGCCTTGATCGAGCTTGCCGCCGTGATCGCGCACCAGCTTGAAATTCTGTCCGTGGCTGTCCCAGCGACCATACGACAGCGTCACCACGCGCACTCCGGCCTCGATCAAACGGCGGGCCATGAGCAACTGGTCGTTCACCGTCGGCGCACCGTCGTACTGATACTGATACGGTTTGCCGTCGCCGTAGCGATCACGCACCTTGGGGTTCTCCTTGCTGAGATCCAGCGCTTCAACAAGCTTGCTGGAGGTCAGCACGCCGAGGGCGCGTTCGGTCATCGCGTCCACGCTTTTATAAACCCCGCTGCTGTCAAGATCGCTGCGGAGGCTGTCGAAGCTGGTCAGCAGCTGTCGGCGTTGGGCCAGCGTCTCGACCGTGGTACCGTGCAACGTCAGGTCGGCCATGCCCGGACCATCCGGCTTGAAGGCGGCGTAGGAAGGACCGAGGAAACCCGGACCACCGGCATCGGACCACGGAACGTGCTGCGTTCGCGCCGCCAGACCGGCGAACACCGGAACAGACGGATCGACCGGCCCCAACACCTTGGCGGCGACCGCACCGAGGCTCGGCCGACCGCCCATCGTTCGCATACTCGAATGCGGCCAACCCGCCGTGCATTGATAGGCATCGTGTCCGCCGGTGGCTCCGACGATGGAGCGAATGACGACGCACTTATCCATGCGGGCAGCGATTTGCGGAAAAACCTCGCCGACCTGAATGCCGGGCACATTTGTGGCAATCGGCTTGAACTCGCCGCGAATCTCGGCGGGCGCTTCGGTCTTGATATCCCACATATCCTGATGCGGTGGGCCGCCGCCCAGGAAGATATTGATGACGGCCTTATGGCGATTGCTCGACGTACCGGCGCGAGCCTCGGCCCGCAGAATATCGGCGAGTGTGAGCGAGGCAGCCCCGAAAGTGAAGGCGCCAATCTGAAGGAAGC
This sequence comes from Gemmataceae bacterium, assembly GCA_036557565.1. Lineage (GTDB taxonomy): Bacteria > Planctomycetota > Planctomycetia > Gemmatales > Gemmataceae > JAJPHU01. Next base: position 13,262 of record DATBHJ010000180.1, on the reverse strand, counting down.
TGCGTCGAGAAATACCGTCGCAGAGCCGCTGTTTTTGGCCGAAGATGGTCAACATCGACCTCTCCTTTCGAGCAAGGCAGGAGGCGAACGTAGGCGGGAAATAAGGAGGCTTCGCGGAAGCGAAACCCGTACCTCATCCGTAGTATAAGGCTAAACGGCTGAGCTAGACGTGTCAAGCAAGGAAATGGCTGAGTTTCATCAATGACCCGGCACAACGCCGGGCGGCGGCAGGGTGAAATCGCCGACGCGGCAGCGGAAGCCGGGAATCACATCTTCGCCGCTGATTTCATCGTTTTCCTGAAGAATGGTGCCCGTGCCGCTGGCTCGGTGGATTTTCACCGTTCGCTGCTCCGGGTTGACGACCCAGACCAGTAGAACGCCGGCATCGAGAAACTCCCGCACTTTTTCATCAATCTCGTAGGCAGTATCGTTGGGAGAGATGACCTCAACCGCAAGGTCGGGCGCGACCGGGCAATGTCCCTCCGTGGTCGCTTGCTCCAGCGATAAGCGCTGCAAACGAATAAAGACCGTATCCGGTCGGCGGACCTTGCTGGGGTGCGCTGGAAAGCACTGGAAACTTGTTCCTTCGGGCAAGACCCAACCAAGATGGCGTTCGCGGCAGAATGAATTGAGAAGATGGAAGATCACACCCGCAACATAGCTGGACCAAATGCTCATTTTGCGCTCCACCAAGCGGCCATCGACCAATTCATAGAAATCGCCGTCCGGCATGGTCAGCAAGTCTTGCGGCGTGGAGTGCTTTTCGGTGGCAGCGGCAATCATGGCATCGGCCTCTTTATCGTGGCTCGAATGGTCCCCCTATCCTGGCGCTACTGTAACCCATTTCTGCTCGCGCGCCGATTGCAGAATCGCGTCCAATACCAGCTGTGTCCGATAGGCGTCGCGGAAATCCGGCATGGCGGGCTTGCCCGTTTCCAGTCCCTTGAGGAAGTCGGCCACCTGATGCACGAAGCTGTGTTCGTAGCCGATCTGTAACCCCGGCACCCACCAGTTGCCCATGTACGGATGGTCGCCGTCGCTGACGTGGATGGAACGCCAGCCGCGAACGATACCTTGATCGCGGTGATCGAAGTATTGCAGACGATGCATGTCGTGCAGGTCCCAGAAGATCGAGGCGTGCTCGCCGTTGATCTCGAACGTGTACAGCGCCTTGTGGCCGCGGGCGTAACGTGTCGATTCAAACGAGGCCAGAGAGCCGTTGTGGAATCGACCCATGAAAATGGCGGCGTCGTCGATGCCGACTTTCTCGACTTTGCCCGTCAGGTTGTGCTTGCGCTCTTTGACGAATGTTTCCGTCATGGCGTTGACGGTGTCGAGGCCGCCGTTGAGCCACAGTGCCGTGTCGATAGAGTGGGCGAGCAAATCGCCGGTGACGCCGCTGCCGGCGGCGGCCACGTCCAAACGCCATAGCGCCGTCCCGCCCTGCGGCAACTCCGGGTTGATAGTCCAGTCCTGCAAGAACTTGGCGCGATAGTGGAAAATGCGGCCGAGCCGGCCCTCGTCGATGAGCTGCTTGGCCAACGTCACGGCGGGCACGCGCCGATAGTTGTACCACACCATGTTCGGTACTTTCGCCTTCTCGACGGCCTCGACCATGCGCAGCCCTTCGGGACCGTTCATGGCCAGCGGCTTTTCGCACAGGATCATCTTGCCGGCCTTGGTCGCGGCAAGGGCGATCTCGGCATGGGTGTTGTTGGGCGTGCAAATGTCGATCAGGTCGATGTCTTTGCGTTCGATCAGTTTGCGCCAGTCAGTCTCGACCGATTCGTAGCCCCATGTGCCGGCGAACGCCTTGGCCTTGTCGGCGCTGCGAGCGCAGATGGCCTTGAGGACTGGACGATATTGCAGGTCGAAGAAGTGGTTAACATGGGCGTAGGCATTGGAGTGGGCCTTGCCCATGAAGCCGTATCCGATCATGCCGACGTTGAGAGGTTTCGTCATGGTGATGTTCCTTGGATATGGACACAAACCGATTACCGATTAGCGACGCTTCTGCGAAGCGTCGCTAACCTTCTTGCGTTCTGAGAAATAGTCGTAGACCTCCTTGGCCACGTGAGCGCACAGCATATTGCCGGCGTTTTCCGATACCCAGCGCTGGTCCTTGTTGTTGGTCGTCAGCACACACACAGCGACGATGCCGGTGGGCGTGTGGATCAGTCCGGCGTCGGTACGCGTGTCGTTGGTTGCGCCGTCCTTGTGCATCACCACGACGCTTTCCGGCAGCAGGCGCTTGAACTTGTATTTGTCGTCGTTCTTGCGCAGGTGATTCAGAGCAGCCAGTTTGTAATAGGGCCGCAGACGGTCGCCCGTTTGCAGCTGTTCCATCAAGCCGACCATCTCGCGGGCTGTGGTAGAGCCGAGGCCGTAGCGGCGGGTGCGCGCGGGATCGACGGAAGTAGTCGAACCGCGGAAAACCTTGGCATTGATCTTCGTTTCGGGGTAGCCCCATTCTTCCATGCGTTTGTTGACGGACTTGATGCCGGTGCGTTCCAGGACAAGGTTCGTCGCCGTGTTGTCGGAAAAGGCGATCATCAGCCGGGCCGCATCGCGCAGGGAAAACTCGGTGCCGTCGCTGAAATGATCGGTGAGGATGCCGCTGCCAGGCACCTTATCGGCTTTCCGCAGCGTGACGCGATCCGCCAACTTGAGTTTGCCTTCCTGGGCCCGCTCATACAGCTCGATCAGCACGGCAATCTTGATGAGACTGGCCGTGGGCATGATCTCGTCGGCATTGCGGTAATAGCTTTCGCCGGTTTCGAGGTTCTTGACGGCAAGGGCGACCTTGCCTTGATGCGCCTCCGCCAGCGCCGCGAGCCGGCTTTCGAGTGCAGACGTTTCACCGCCAAGACACCAAGAACGCCAAGAAAGAAGGAGAAGCAAACAAAGAAGCATTTTCATTCTCATAGGTTTCCTCTGATTTTTCTCTTTGCGTCCTTGGCGCCTTGGCGGTTTAATTCTGACTTCACGCACCGTATTTCTTTCGCATCTTTTCGAGGAACTGCTTGCTATCGGCGGTCACGTCCCAGGCATTGGGCCAGAAGCACAGATCGACGCACCACCAGTCATTGGGCGTCCCCGATTCGTTGATCGCCGGCAACAGTTTGTCGAAATCGAGCTTGCCGGTGCCGAACGGATTGTGTGTGCTCGTCTGGTGCTCGTTGATTGAGCCGTCCGAATCGATCAAGTGTATGTGCGTGATCTTGCCCTTGAGTTTTTGCAGCAATTCCAGAGCGCCGCCGGGCAGCGTTTCTTTCTGCCCCTGCTGATTGGCCCCGATGGCGGCGACCATGTGGGCATGGCAGGTGTCATAAAGAACGCCGAAGTTGGGATTGCCCTTGGCCCGGACGCCTTCGACGATTTGCAGCACTTCCGACGGCTTATTAAAGACGAAGCCGGGCTCAAACTCGAAGGTCACGTTCATGCCGTGGTCAGCGGCGATCTTGCTGCACTTGTCCCAGACGTTGATGAGGCGCTGCATGCCGAGCTTCGGGTCCATCTTCGACGTTTGGAAAAAGTCCGGCGGCTCGACGGTATCGACACGGATCGTCTTGATGCCAAGATCGGAACCAAACACGGTGAAACCGAGAAACGCCGACACATACGGAATCGGCGCCTCATCGAAAATCGACGGCCCCGGTTTCTTGAAGGACCACAGATCGACGGCGATGCCGGAGAACTCCAGACCGTGATCGGCGACTTCTTTTTTCAGCGCCTGCCGAGATGCCTTGGTGGGATGCGACAGCGGCGTGGGATGTGCGCCGAAGCTGCCCAGCTCGACGCCATCGTAGCCGAGATGCTGTAACTTGTGCAGGATTTCGTGGAAATCGTTGGTCGGCTTTTCTTGATTGAAGATGTAAGCCCAGCTGCCGATGGAGAGTTTCTTCTTCATGGTTGCTCCTTGAATCGTAGTGCCGCGGCGGAGAATGAGCCGGTCTTTTCGTAGCCCTATCATACGAAGGGAGACGCTTGGCGGCTGAGAAATGCGGCAATCTGTGAAGATCGATCGATTGGAAGGGCAGAAATCGGATCAAGGGTGATCCCTGTATTCATCTCCAGCCGCAGACAGCTCGATCGGCTGGCCGTGCGGTGTATGTAGGTAGGCTCTTCGCCATTGCTCTTTGCGTCGGTGCATATCTGCGCCGCTTACCAGCTCCTTCTCGGTGCAGAGTCGCTCCAGCGCCTTGAGCCAATGATGGTAGTAGCTCTGCCCCAGGTCCGGGTCGCCCTGTGCTTGTGCGTCCCGGATCTCCTGACTCAGGGTCGCAGCCCACTCGGACCAGGTGAAACAGCCCGCCTCGGACAAGCGCACCGCCAGGGCGAAAGCGTGGGCCTCCCACGGCTCCTTGAAGACTGGTCCTCCCTCATCGCGGGGAAGCGCAGGCAGATCATCAATCGTGACGTTGGAGGGGAGCATCAGGCAGGCTCCAGATAGTCTTCCCACAGATCGAGATAGACCGCACTATTGCCGTTGGCGTTCTCGCCCCACAGCTCCGACGCCTCGAAGCGGACGCTGTAGAGATGCCGGCCCACGCGCACGCCTTCCGCACTGAGATCCGGCAGGACATGAGCGCCGTGGTGTTGCTGGATCACGCCGACTCGGCCGCGCACGTAACGCGGCTCGCGCGTGTGACCGGCCGGATGCCGATTGCGGGCGCGAACGCGATCGCCCGGACGAAAGCGCGGTGGAGCATCGGCCGGCATCGTTACGGGAGAACCGCGAGCCTCACGGTCGGCCACTTCCCCCGCCGGCAGGATGCGCTGCCGAAGAGCTTCGTCGGCCAACCCGGCCGCTTTGCCAGATTCCAGCTCTTCAGCGGTCACCAAGCCCGTTTCCACGAGCTGTTTTTCCAGGCCGGCCAGCCAGTTTTCGTAATAACTGTGCCGCAGATAATCCATCGGTTGCTGGAGTTCGCGGGCATGTCGTCCCCCGTCGTAGGTCCATTTCCCCAGAACCCCGATCGTTCGGACGAGACCGTACACGCGCTTCTCCCAATCCGCGTGAAACACGGGTTCCTTCGCTTCGGGTTCCGCGTTGATCGGACCGAATCCATGCATGCCGCCCAGATCGTGCGCACCGTTCATGACGCAACCTCCTGTGGCGATTTGGCTCGCTCGACTCCGATCATGGAGTTTCGAGTCACCAGGCCGGCCAGCTGCTCCTCGCTCCAACCCTCGGTGCCGGCGGGTCGTTCCGGCAGCACAAGATACCGCGTTTCCGAAGTGGAATCCCAAACGCGGACTTCCATGTCGTTTGCCAGCTCCGTGCCGAATTCCTTCAAGACGCCGCGAGGATCGGCCACCGCACGAGAACGGTAGGGAGCGGATTTGTACCACACCGGAGGCAGCCCCAACACAGGCCACGGATAGCAGGAGCACAGCGTACACACGACGAGATTGTGGACTTGCGGCGTGTTTTCGACCACCCTCAGATGTTCGCCCCCCCGGCCCCCGTAGCCCAGCGAAGCTATGGCCGCGACTGCATCGCGCAGCAGCCACTGCTTGAACTCGGCATCGACCCAGGCACGGGCGACAACGCGCGCTCCGTTGCGTGGGCCGATTTTGGTTTCGTAGGTGTCAATGAGCTGGTCTATCGCCGCCGGATCAACCAGCCCTTTTTCGACCAAGAGCGACTCCAGCGCCTTGACGCGCAGCACCAGGTCGGAAGGTGGTTCGGTATGGTCGTGGTGGTGGTGATGGTGTTCGCTCACAGCTGCGTCCTCCCGGGATCTCCTCGTATTGGAATGCCGTCAGTGTAGGCGAACATTTCGCTTTGGACCAGACAGCCGCCTGAGACATTTTGTGAGCATGCTCATTTTTCCGCTTGACGACGAAGCTGCGTCGGGTACAATGTGAGCATGCTCATATTGAAAGGAGCAAGCCGTGCGCGTCACTGCCGAAGCCAAAGCCGAGACGAGACAACGTATTCTTGAAACCGCCCGGCAGCTCTTCGCGGCCAGCGGTTACGAGGCCAGCACCACACGCGAAATTGCCGATGCGGTCGGCATTGCCCACGGCACGCTTTTCAACTACTTCCCCAACAAGGAAGCGGTTCTCGCAACTCTGGTTGCGGACGCGACAGCCGGGCTGCACATCGATTTCGACAGGCGCAGTCCGGAGGAAGGATCGTTTGAAGAAGAGCTATTTGCTTTCGTGGCCGCTGGACTTCGCAAATTGAAGCCGTGGCGAAAGCAATTGTCTGTTCTCCTGGAGACCGTGTTGAATCCCCTGACCACGGCTGCTGCCGACGGGTCCGAGTCGATGCGTCTTTGGCATCTGGAGACAGTCGCGCGACTGGCCAAGCATCATGGTCTGGGCGATCTTCCTCCTGTATCGCTTCAGCTTTATTGGACACTGTACATCGGCTTACTCCTGTTTTGGTCCCAGGATGGTTCGCCCAGGCAGGAGGACACACTGGCGTTGTTGGACAGCTCGTTGGCGATGTTCACCGGTTGGTTGCAATCCGAAAAGCCCAGCCCATCCCCAAACAAGAAAGGACGGGTTTGACCATGCCTCCGACGATTGAAGAATTGATGCGTGCCCTGCCTGATGAAGAACCGAGGGAGCCGGCGACGCTTGGGGAGCCGTTGCCAGTCGCGTCGCGCCGGCAAGTGCCCGTCGGCCGTTGGCGGCGGCTGCGCCTCTTGAGCACGCTGCAAGCCAAGATCGGCGCCGCCTATCTTTTCTACTGGGTTCGTGGCTGGTTCAAGAAAGCCGAGCACCGCGAACGCCTCCTCGCGGAAACGCACTGGCAGACCGCGGCCTCGTTGTTCGATTCGATGAGTTACCTGCGCGGAGCGGTCATGAAGGTCGGCCAGACACTGGCGAACTTCCCCGACATTGTGCCGCAAGCCTTCGTCGAGACGCTGGAGCGCTTGCACTACGAGGCACCGCCCATGCACTGGGCGCTTCTGCGCGAGATGGTCCACAACGAGCTGGGCGATGACCCGGAGAATGTCTTTGCGTCCTTCGACAAGCAAGCCTTTGCCGCCGCCTCGCTGGGCCAGGTACACGGAGCGCGGCTGAAAACCGGCGAGGAAGTCGCCGTGAAGATTCAGTATCCTGGCATCGCCCGAACCATCCGCGAGGATTTCCGCAATTTCTTTCTCTTCCTGCTGCCCGGACGGCTCAGCAAGGATTGGGAATACACGAAAAACCAGTTCGACGATCTGCGCCGGCGGTTGGATCAGGAAACGGATTATGTGGTCGAGGCTGCCACGCTGGCCAAGGTCCGCCCTCTCTTTCGCGACGACGAGGGCATTGTCATCCCCCGTGTCTATCCGCAGTATTCGACGACACGAATCTTGACGATGGAGCGCCTGGGCGGCGTCCATCTCGACGCGTACCTGGCCCGCAATCCCTCGCAGGAGGAGCGCAACGAATTCGCCCGGAAGATGATCCGGGCCTGGTACCGCATGTTCTACGCGGGCCGCTTGCTGTATTCCGATCTTCATCCGGGCAATTTCCTCTTCATGGAGGACGGCCGACTCGGCGTGATCGACTTCGGCTTCATGCTTCCTTTCGACGACGAGCTATGGGAGTTGATGCGACTCATGGACCGGGCATTTACGACAGGGCGGCGCGAAGACAGGATCGCAGCCGTCAAAGCATGGTCGTGGATCTCGGACGATCCCGCCGAGGCGGATTTCCTGCGCTTGACCGAAGAATTCGCCGACTGGGAGATGCGCGCCCGTTACTGCGGCGGACCATTCGATTTCGGAGACGAAGCCGATTTTCGCCAGGGCATCGACCTGTTCAGCGAGATGCTCCGTAAGCGCTACAATAAGAGCCGGGCCTGTACTCCCGTCATCGCGCGTCAACACATGGGCTGGCGTGCGCTTCTGTACCGTCTCAAGGCCAGGGTCGAGATCCGTCCTCTTGCCGAGGAGGAAGTCAAAGCCGCCGGCTGGGATCGCAGCGATTATGCTTGAGTGCGAGCACTACTGCTGCCTTCAGAGCCGCGACCGTAATGGAGCGGTTGGCTTGACCGCTCCATTACGGTCGCGGTTCGGTTTTGTCCTGTAGCCGAGGCCCGGTCACGGCACTACGCAAGCCACCGTTCAGGTTCAATCAACGGCCTCGTCCCATCCCCGGCGACCGTGCGAGCGGAGCATCCGCATAAGCGGGTGACGGCCGAGTTCTTCATCTGAAAGTCCGCTCTGCAGCAGCCGAACGACCTCTGGCAGACACGAGTCGAGGTACATTTCCTCGGCCTCGCGGAGCGTCTGAGCCTCGCCGCGAAGCAGTAGCTGTGCAACCGGATCGTCCGACAGATGCGTAACATCATCTCGCTCCGGTGCCATAGTTCCAGACCTCCATTACTGATTCTAACGAGAAACGCTCGGATAGATGGCGTCTAGATCAATTCGTAACCCTGCTCCTTGCCCCAGCGCAGTCAGGCCTCCGCCATCTGTTCGACGTTGCCCTGGCCGGCAGACGGCACAGAGTCGGCGCTGGTGATTTGCCACAGCGCCCGGTGCCAGTGGCCGGTGCGTTTCTCTAGCTCTCGGAGCAGAAGCGGGATGACGGGAGACCCCATGCCGACGATCTCCTGGAACGCGGGATGGGCGACCAGGTCGCTGCTGGAAGAGACGTACGCCGTCTCGGCGCGCCAGACGGACGCCAGCCGTCGGAATTTCTCCTCGGTGGTCTCTACCGGCTCCGTGGCACCCGTATGTTTGGCTGGCATCATAGGCATGATCGTGTTCTCCTTAACGCCTGAGTGAATGTCAGGCAATATCTTCCACGATTATACCCACTCGCACAACTCCATGCACGTCTCACGCCGCTGCCCGATTCCCTATCGTCGAGTGCGCCCCGACTATCCGTTGAGCGCGCAACACGATCGGATAAATCGCATCTATTCAATTAGGGGTGTCGGAGATAGTCCGAATAGAGGAGTCCTTGTCATGACAGGATTCTCGGCACGCGTGGTCCTGGTGCTTGCTCTGCTCCTGGCGGGTTGGGACGTGGCTCCGGCGCAGCGGCCTCTGTTCTTCGATCCGGAACGATTCTTCATGTTCGGGGACGCGGATCTCGATGGCAAACTCTCGCTCGACGAGTTTCGGGAGCTTTACCGAGGCTCGCCGCGCATGAGGGACACTACGGCCATCATAGAACCGCTCTTCCGCCGGCTCGACACGGATCACGATGGTTTTATCTCCCTACGAGAATACCGCAAATCTTTCCCCGGACGGCCTGGGAACGTGAACGTCAAAGCAGCCACCGCAAAGAAGAAGGAGCCCGGTACAGGGGACGTAAGAGTATCGGCCACAGAGGGAGGGCCGATCACTGCCCAGCAAGAGAAATTCTTCGAGGCGAAGATTCGACCTACCCTGGTGACGCAATGCGGGAAGTGCCACTCACGCACAGCCGAAAAGTTGAAGGGCGGACTTCGACTCGATAGCCGCGAGGCACTTCGCCACGGGGGTGACTCCGGTCCCGCGATCGTACCCGGCGATCCGGAGAAGAGTCTGCTTATCCGAGCGATTCGCTACCACGACGAGGAGCTGCGGATGCCCCCCAAGGCCAAGCTCCCCGATGCGGTGATTGCGGACTTCGAGGCCTGGGTCAAGATGGGGGCGCCGGACCCAAGGATCGACGAGGCCGCCGTGGTGCGTGCTCCGATCGCACAGGAGAAAGGACGCGAGTTCTGGTCGTTCCGTCCACCCAAGAAGGTTCCGCCTCCGCAGGTCAATCGGGCAGATTGGCCGCGCAGCGATATTGATCGCTTCCTCCTTGCAAGGTTGGAAGCCCGCGGGCTTGCGCCCGTCGCCGATGCCGAGCGATCAAGGCTCCTACGTCGCGTGACGTTCGACCTTGTCGGGCTTCCTCCTACTCCTCTAGAAGTCGATGCGTTTCTCCGAGATAACTCGCCCGAGGCCTTCGCGAAAGCGGTCGATCGACTGCTGGCCTCGTCGCACTTTGGCGAGCGTTGGGGGCGGTACTGGCTCGATGTCGCCCGGTTCGCGGAGTCCAGCGGCAAGACGAACTTTGCCTACCCGCAAGCCTGGCGCTACCGCGATTGGGTGATCGCCGCATTCAACGCCGATATGCCGTATGACCGCTTTGTCCGCGCGCAGATAGCGGGTGACTTGCTCCCCGCCGCGGACGACCGGCAGCGCGCCGAGCAATTCATCGCCACCGGGTTTCTCGCCATCGGCAGCAAGGCTCACGACGCGGAGAACCGCGGGCAGTTCGTTCTGGATCTTGTCGATGAACAGATCGAGGCAACGACGCGCACCTTTCTGGGACTGACCGTCGCTTGCGCACGCTGCCACGATCACAAGATGGACCCGATCACGCAGAAGGATTACTACGCGCTGTCCGGCATTTTCCGCAGTACCCAGACGTGTTCGGGCACCCTGGCGCGCGTATTTCCCAATTTCAATGCGTCGCCTTTGATTGAACTTCCTGCCGGCGCGAACCTGCCCTCGGCGGTGCCCGCGCTGCCGGCCGGACAAAGGGCCACGATGGAGCAGCGCGTCGCCGCCCTCGTGCGCGAGCGCGATACCATTCCCCTGGATGAAGCGAATCGAGATCGGCTGCGGCGGGCGAACACACTTCTCGCCATGCTTCGTTATCGCCTGGCGATGGACCGGCCCGGTGAGTCGCCTCGTGCGTTCGCAATGGGCGTCCTCGAACGGGATGAGATCCTCGACAGTCCGCTCTATTTTCGCGGTGAACTCGATCAGCCCCGTGAGGTCGTTTCGCGGGGTCTGGTCCAGGTCCTTTGCAGCGAGACGACAGCGCCCATCAAGGAAGGCAGCGGCCGGCGAGAGCTGGCGGACTGGCTCGCCTCCTCCGCGAATCCCTTGACCGCTCGTGTGATGGTGAACCGCGTCTGGCTGCACCTGTTCGGTCGCGGGTTGGTGCCAACTCCGGACAACTTCGGAGTCGCCGGCAGGCCGCCGAGTCACCCGGAGCTGCTCGATACGCTGGCCGTGGACTTCATGGCGGACGGCTGGTCGATCAAGAGGCTGATCCGCCGGATCGTGCTCAGCCGGGCGTACAGTCTCGACTCGGCCCACGATCCGCGTAACTACGATGCGGACCCCGACAACGCCCTTGTCTGGCGGATGAGCAAGCGCCGTCTCGAAGCGGAGGCCGTGCGCGACTCCCTGCTGTTCGTCAGTGGTCGTCTCACGTCCGAGCCTCCGGTCGGATCGGCCGTGGCTCGCAACGGCGAGGGATATGCTTTTTTCCTCCGCGGCTCCGTCCTGGATGCTTCGGACACTCATCGCTCGGTCTATCTTCCTGTGGTCCGCGATCAAGTGCTGGAATCGCTGGCCCTGTTTGACTTCGCCGACCCGAGCCTGGTGACGAACGAACGGGCCACGACGACCAGCCCGGCACAGGCTCTGTACTTCATGAATAGTCCGTTCGTGATGCGGCAAGCCGAAGCCCTGGCCGAACGTGTCTGTGCCGCCGAGAAGGACGAGGCGCGCCGGGTCGAGCAAGCGTATCGGCTTGCTTTCGCGCGGATGCCAACGGCTGGGGAGCGAGATCGCGCCCTGGCGTTCCTCCGCGATTTTGCCGCACGCGGGAAGGGCGACCCGGCGCGCAATCCCTGGCAGGCGTTCTGTCAGGCGCTCTTCGCCAGCGCCGAATTCCGCTATCTGGATTGAGGGCGAAATGCGAATCACGAAAACACGAAAGTAAGAATACACGAAAAACACAAGAGGAAGAGCAGAAAGAAAAGTGCTTGGGTTACTCGTATTGCCTTCTTCTTTTTCTTCATTTCGTGTCTTTCTACTTTCGTGTCTTCGTGATTCGATTTCTGAGGATTGCTCCGATGATTCCACACACTCTGTCCCGTCGCGAGCTGTTGAAGGCCGCCTCGTCCGGGTTCGGCTACCTCGCTTTTGCCGGACTGTCGGCGATGGAGGCCAGAGCCGAAACGAAGGCGTCTCCACTGGCACCCAAGGCACCCCATTTCTCGGCACGGGCCAAGCACGTGATCTTCCTGTGCATGAACGGTGCGCCTTCGCACGTCGATACCTTCGACTACAAGCCGAAGCTCACGGACTACAACGGCAAGGCATCGTCCAGGCCCGGCCGCATCCCCGGGGCGAAGCTGATGGCCTCGCCGTGGAAGTTCCGCCAACACGGGCAGAGCGGGCTGTGGATCTCGGAGTTGTTCTCCGAAGTTGCCGCGCATGCGGACGAATTGTGCGTCCTCCGCAGTATGCACACCGACTTGCCAGCCCATCCGGAAGCGTACCTGATGCTGCATACGGGCAGTTCGCAGTTCATTCGACCTTCGCTGGGAGCGTGGACGCTCTACGGCCTGGGGACGCAGAGCAACGACCTTCCGGGTTTTATCGCGGTCAAGCCGACCGGAAGAAACGGTGGCTCACAGAACTATGGCAGCGCCTTCCTTCCTGCCGCCTGCCAGGCGACGCGCATCGGCAATGAAGGTCAACCCATCGCCGAGGCCCGGGTCGGCAACATCAAGAACTCCAGGCTCGACGCCGCATCCCAGCGGCTCCAGCTCGACCTTGTTCAGTCGATGAACCGCGACTCGCTCCAGCGTGGGCAGGTTGATCCTGGCGTTGAGGGAGTCATCGAATCCTATGAACTTGCCTTCCGCATGCAGTCCAGACTGCCCGACGTCATGGATCTCGCGCGCGAGTCACAGGCGACAAAGAAAGCCTATGGCCTCGATGATTCCGCGACGGCCGACTTCGGGCGCCAGTGCTTGCTTGCGCGACGCTTTGTTGAGGCCGGCGTTCGCTTCGTCGAGCTGACGCATGGCGACTGGGATCAGCACCGTGGTCTGAAAGCCGGCCATGCCCGGAACGCGCGGGCTGTGGACCGGCCCATCGCCGGTCTGCTGACGGACCTTCGTTTGCGCGGACTCCTGGACGAAACGCTGGTGATCTGGGGCGGGGAATTTGGTCGCACGCCGCACGGCCAGAATGCCGACGGCCGCGACCACAATAATAAGGGATTCTCCGTTTGGCTGGCGGGAGGGGGTGTCAAGCCAGGGATCGCCTACGGTCAGACCGACGAGTTCGGCTACGAGGCTGTCGAACATTCGATGCATGTGCATGATTTGCACGCCACGATACTGCACTTGCTCGGTCTCGATCACGAGCGCCTGACCTACCGCTATGCCGGACGCGACATGCGGCTGACAGACATCAAGGGTGTGGTCCAGCGAGCGATCCTCGGATAGAACGCTCCGCTAAATGATGTAGCGAACTAAGCGACTGTAGACTGTAGGGTGGGGGGGGGGGGGG
>DATBHJ010000179.1:0-4676 GCA_036557565.1 Gemmataceae bacterium | reverse complement strand
GGTGGACAGGCGACCGCTTACTCCGCTGCGCTGCGTGCGCGGCTCGGAGAGCGACATGGAGTTCTCATCACCGGTTGTCACCACCTTTTTTCTCATCACCGTTAACGGGATCATCTGGATCGCCGATGCGCCACTTGGTTTCGCTAAACTTATAGGTTCGTCCGCAGACGGGGCATTTGTAAGTCGTCAGTCGTTGCTGATGAAACGCAAGTAGCGGTTCCTCGCATTTGGGACAAATAGCAGTCATCGTCGGATTTCCCATAAAAAAGGCTAGGCGACGTGTCTATCTTCAGAGATGCGAGCAGCCCGGTGCGCGTAGCGCGCCAGACGCTGGAAGTTTGCTTTTTGGGGCGCTTGATTACGATACCAACACTTGCTCGCGGCTGATGCGCTCGCGGAACTGAGGGTCATTGAGCAAACACGGATGCTTGTATTGCTCCAGCGTGCCGCCGGTCTTCTGTAAGCGTTGCCGGTCCCATTGCAGCCAGAAGCCGGTTCGCACCAGCTCCAACCGCACCGAACCCAGGCGCTCGCTCTGACGCTTGCTGTCGTATTCCGTGTTCAACTTCCGCAAGCACGCATCCAGGATCTCGGCGAGCCGATGGCCCACGGACAAATCGGGCAAGTCGCCCTGCTCGGCGAACAAGCCATAATACGGCTGCTCGAAGTTTGCGCCGGCGCCGTTGGTCGTCTCGTTACTGGGCCAGCACGGGGCGAGACTGTACGCGGTTAACGTCATATCCAGCTCGCGCAGCACCTCGGCCATCGCCTGCGTGACGTGATGCTCCGAGAGCTTTTCGCCGGTGATGTTGGCGAAGTGCGCTCCCTTGCTGAGAAATTCGATGAGCGGCGTGTGGTTGTGGAAGCCGGCGACGCGGACCAGGTCGTGAATGTGATAGCGATACAGACCAAACGCGGTGGTCAGCAGAATGAAGTAGTTCGCGCCTTCCTTCAATTCGTGAGCGCCCAGGACGGTGGGATTGGGGCTATCTCCCTCTGCTTCGGGGATGAACTCGAAGTAATGCGTCGTCACATCGAGGACGCCGGCGGGAGTGCCGTCGGCCAGCGGGATGGTCATGCGGCCCTCGCTGGCGATCAATCCAATGTCGCGCACCGGCGCCGCTCCGAAGTAGCGCGGATAGTGCCGCAAGTACGAACCGACGCTGCCGCCCATCCAGTTGCCCAAGATGCAATCGCACGGCCAATAATCCTTGGGATACAGGGTTCCCGTTTGTTTCACAATTTCTTCCAGCTGGCGAGCGCGCTCTGGATAGGGCCGGATCCGGCGCGTCAACTCGGCGCGGATATCGTCGGGCAGATCGAGATGAGAGGATAACGTACCGTCGTGAATATCGCGGAGGAGCGCTTCTTTTTCCTGATCGCCGGCACGGGCCAGGTTTATGAGCGTGCTGGGGTTGGCGGCGACAATCACGCCGACTTTGCGCGGAATGCTCAAGAGCAGGGCGGCGTAATACTTGCTGCGCGGATCCTTGATGCGAGCGACACAGGCCGGCACGCTGTACAGCCAACGAATGATGCGCTTCTGCATCCGGGCTGTCAGACCGGTGACGGCGCCGCAGGGGATGCCGGACTCGGTGCGAAACTCATCGGGATCGCCGGACATTTGCAGGATCGGCTGCATACGCACAGCTGGATGATCGCGAAAGACCTTCAAGCCCCAGATGTTCCAGCCGCGGCGGTAGTCGTTGAGATATTGCTGCGTGACCGGGATGAACTTGCGGACGGCGGTGGTGCCGCTGGTCAGGGCGAACATGTAGATGCGTGCATCGCTGAGCAGGGCGCTGGTTTCGCCGCGGCGCAGACGCGCAATGTATGGCTCGAAATACTCGTAGCCGGCCACGGGCACCTGGCGGCGGAAATCGTCGATGCTGCGAATTGCATCGAAGCGATGATCGCGGCCGAAGGCGGTGGCCGACTGGTGGGCAAGGATGCCGTTGAGCAAGGCTTCTTGCACTTGGCGTGGATCGTGCGTCGCCGCCTCGAACTGAGCTAACCTGCGGCGAACGGGCCGGGCGATCAGCTTGAGAACGACTTTCCGCAATAGAAAATGGACGACGCGCTTGACGCCCCGTCGAATCGGATTGCTCATGACCATCTCGGGCACAGGAGAAAGTCACCACGAATCACACGAATAACACGAATAATCTACAAAAACAAGGTAAAAACGCGGAATAGAGGTGCGAGGAACCTCCTTGTAGGTTTTCCGTATTGCTTCTTGCGAGATCGGACTGATTTCTCTTTATTCGTGTTATTCGTGGTGGTTGTTTTTTGCGCCAGGTGCGTTTCAAAGAAGCGCAGGACGCGCTGGCGGTAGTCTTCGCCGGCGACCTGGAGGGCTTGATTGTGCTTGGCGTTTTCGACCAGCCACAGCTCCTTCGGCTCGCGCGCGAACTCGAACAGGCGCGTCGTCATGTCCGGTTTGATGTACGTGTCGGCCATGCCGTGGATCATCAAGAGCGGGCGCGGCGCGATGCAGGGTAGATAGCGCTCCAGATGCGGGAAACGGCAGCGGCGCACGCGTTGCGTCCGCCAGATGCCCGTCAAGCCGATCAGGCCATAGAACCACAGCGGGATCAATCCCTGGATGGTATAGTGGTTGTTGTAGATGCGGAACCAGTGTTTCATGTACGGCACAAGCGTCGTGAAGGTAGCGAAGCTGCCGTCGGTGACGCAACAGCGGATGTAGGGATCCTGGGCGGCGACGATCAGTCCGGCGCTCCCTCCCTTGCTGATGCCGAAAAAGCCGATGCCGTTGGGGTCGGCGTCGGGCCGGCTTTTCAGATACGTCAGCGCCGCCTCGGTATCGCACACCTCGTTAGTCGTGACCCACTGCAACGGCTCATAGCGAGGCATGGCATCGCTATCGCCCTGGTTGCGCGATTCAAACGCGAACACATCGAAACCTTTTTCGACCAGATGATCGCAGTACGAACGGCAGGCCCAGCGATTGGAGCCAAACTCCAGGCCAAAGAGAATGACGCCGCGGCGCGGCGGCACGGCTTGAAGATAACAGCCGCACAGCGTCAGACCGTCACGGGTCGGAAAGCGGACTTCCTCCGCTCCGTCCAGCGGCTGGCCGCGCGGAATGACGAACAGAGGCTTTTCCTGGAAAATCCGAGTGACGAAGCGAAGGTATCTCACGCAGACATAAATGTGCAACAACACCAGGGCCAGAAAAATGAGCACCGGCATGCTGCACAACAACGCCACACCTAGCCAGAACACAGGGGCAACCTCCAGGTGAGACCGTAGCCGTAGTCTGTAGTCCGTAGCGAAGACAGACGCTTCTTTGCTATGGACTACAGACTACGGGCTACAGACTACGATGTAAAGCGGCTGACGATGAGCGTGATGTTTTGTCCCCCGAAACCGAAGCTATTGCTGAGCGCGTGCTGAATCCGTTTTTCGCGCGCTGCGCCGGGGATGTAGTCGAGATCGCAATCGGGATCAGGCGTTTCGTAATTGATCGTCGGCGGCAAGGCACCGCGGCGAAGCGCTTCGACGCAGGTGATTAGCTCCACCGCGCCGGCGGCGGCAATGAGATGGCCCATCATGCTCTTGGTGCTGCTGACCGGAAGGCGGCACGCTTGTTCGCCGAAGACGTTCTTGATGGCCAACGTCTCGACGCTGTCGTTGACCTTGGTGCTGGTGCCGTGGGCGTTGATGTAACCAATGTCGGAGCGATTCAGCCCACTGTCCTTCAATGCCTCTTCCATGCAGGCGATGGCGCCACGGCCGTCGGGATGGCTGTCGGTGACGCGGAAGGCATCGGCGGTCGAGCCGTAGCCGGTCACTTCAGCCAGGATGTCAGCGCCGCGACGCCTGGCGTGTTCCAGATCTTCCAGAATGAGCATGCCCGCCCCTTCGCCCAGGACAAAGCCGTCGCGATGCAGATCGAAGGGCCGTGATGCCTTTTCTGGAGCGTCATTGCGCGTGGACAGGGCTGTTAGCAGATTGAAGCCGGTCACGCCGAAGGGATGGATCATGCTGTGAGCGCCGCCGACCAGCATGACGTCGGCGTCACCGTGGCGAATTAGCTCGGCCGCTTCGCCGACGGCCTGGCTGCTGGCGGCGCAGGCTGTCAAGCAGTTGTAGTTCGGCCCGCGCAGATCGAAGTGGGCGGCCAGGTGGGCCGGCGTCGTGTGCAGCTCCTGTTCGGACTCGCGTTCGGGATGAAAGGCGCTCAGCGTTCCGCGCTGGAAGGTGGGCGTATCGATCTGGCGCGTCTCGCGACGATAGGATTGATAAATCCACGACAGCAAGTTGTGGAAGTCCTGGATGCCCTCACCAGAGCCGAGATAGACACCGAAGCGATCGCGATCTACCCGAGTATCGTTGAGCAGACCGGCGTGCTTGAGTGCTTCCTGTGCGGCGACGGCGGCGAACTGGCTGTTGACGCCGGAATGGGTCCAACGGCGGCAGTCGGCAATGAAGCGCGACAGTTCGAAGTTTTTCACCTGGGCCGCGAACTTGGTGGGAAAACGCGCCGCATTGAAGGCCGAAATCGGTCCGACGCCGTTCTTGCCCTGGAGCTGAGCCTCGATGTTCTCGCGCACATTATGACCGAGCGGAGTGATGGCCCCCATCCCGGTGATGACAACTCGTCGTCGCATAGATGCCTCCGATCGGTTAGCCGCGACGCGGAGCGGAGCGGG
>DATBHJ010000178.1:0-13435 GCA_036557565.1 Gemmataceae bacterium | reverse complement strand
GGCTGGTAGTTGCTCCACCAGCCGGCTTACGCCGGCCGTTCGCCGACATCACCGCAGCGCGATCGTGTGATTGCTGAGGCGCTCGTAGCCGCGCGTGGTGATGAGGTAGTTGTGCTCGATGCGGATGCCGCCGACGTTGGGCACGTACAGCCCCGGCTCCAGTGTCACCACGTCGCCGGACAGCAGCGTCTCGTCGGCCTCGCGGACGAAATACGGCGCTTCCGGGTGCGTCAAACCGAGTCCGTGTCCGGCGTGATGCGGAAAGTGCTGCGCCACGCCGGCCCGGTCGAACACATCGCGCACCGCCTCGTATACTGTTCGACACGAGCGCTCCGCTGCCAGTTCCTTCTCACCCGCCGCCATCGCTTGCACGCACAGATCATAGAGGCGCTTTTGGTCCGGCGTCGGATCGCGGCCGACCACGAGCGTGTTGGTGAAATCGCTGCGATAGCCGCCGATCACCACCGAATAATCGAGAATCAGCATGTCGCCTGTTTCCACGACACGGCCTGTCGGCGGGCCGCCGCGCCGCTCCGGACCGGGCGAAACGGCGAAGTCGCCATAAACGATGACAGCATGCCCTGCCGCCTGGATGCAAGCGGTGTTGACACCACAATACACGTCCAGTTCGCTCATGCCCGGACGGACATTGGCCCGCGCCCAGGCATGGCCGGCCTCGCCGGCGCGCATGCAGCGGCGCAACAGAGCGACTTCATCGGGATCTTTCTGGCGCCGCATCTCCGCCACGGTGCGAATGACCGTGGCCGCATAGGGATCGCCGGGCCGGTCGTGGATGCGCAGACCGTCATGCGAGGGATTGACCGTTTGCAAGAGAGCCAGCTGGCGCGGCCCCCGCGCCGGCGCCTGGCCGCTGTACCAGGGAACGACGATGCGTTCCTCGACGTGCGCTTCGGTTACCGACTTGGGCAAGCGGTCGTCGTGCAGCAGCTTGGCGTGACCGTCCTTGCGCAAGAGTAAGTAGCCGCCGAATCCCGCGCCGAGACTGAACGGATCGACGAAGAAATTGGCGAGGTAGGCGAGGTGAATGAGGTCGCTGAGGCGCAGATGATCGCTATCGGGCGGCGGATCGAGGCGGTTCCACAAGCGTTGCCGGCGTTGCCGGCATCCATCGGCGGTCAACATGAAGCGCTCCTCCAAAAAAAAGAGTGCAGCCGCGAGTGATCACGACTGCACTCTATTGTATTTAGCAAAGGCGATTAACGTCCGCCACGGGGGCCTCCGCCACCACCACCGCCGCGGCCACCACCGCCAAGACCCAACTGTGCGGACAGCATTCGCTGGTAATTGCTGCCGGCCCGCGATTCCGGAGAGGAGCTATCAAGCCTAGCCGCCTGAGCAGCGTTGCCACCCCCGCCACCAAAGCCGCCGCCGCCGCCGCCCCAGCCTCCGGGTCCGTTACCACCGCCACCACCGCCGGGGCCGTTGTTGCCATTGCCGCCTTTAGCATTGCCGTTGCCCTTGTTGCCGCCCTTGCCGCCAGGACCTTTGTCGCCGAACATTTTGCGAAATTCCTCGCGACGTTTTTGCCACTCCTCGTCGCGCTTCTTTAAGTACGCAACCTGCTCCTCCGGACTCAGCTTCAAGAAGTCAAACGAATCCTTGTTTCGCTTCCGTGTCATTTCCTTAATGTCCATTTCCCACATTTGTTTGCGCTGACCGGGAGTCAGATTCTTCTCCTTCTCTCTCAGTTCGGCGAACTTTTCCTTTCTCTCCTCAGGCGACAGGCTTTTGTCCGCGAAGAGGGCGCGGCGCTCTTGCCTCAGAGCGTCAAGGTCGGGAAGGAACAGGCAATAGGAGACGGCGCCCAGCATCAACAGCCAAACCGCCACGCCGATGCCGACGAGGGTTTTTTTCCGCTGCGAGGGGGTGCCGTGCACCAGATAGTAGCCGACGCCGAGCATCAGAATCATCAGAAGGAGGCGGTCGCCCGGGGCCGTTTTATCTTTGCTCGATTTGGGCGCGGATTTCGCCTTGGCCGGGGCCGACGGCTTGAACATGCCCGATGCAGGGGTCGGCGCTGATGTCTTGGCGGCTGGCTCGTTCTTTTGGCCCGGACGGTACAGCTGCCGTTGCATGACCCTATCTTCTTCATCCGAGCGATTCGCTTGAAAATCCATAGTGCGCTCCTGTTAAGTCTGGAGGATGCGGGCGGAGGCGAACTTTATTCCAGATGGCCGTCGGCGTAGAGGTAATTGCGCGACACACCGCTGCCGGGCGTGCCGTGAACCGGATCAAAATCGTAAACCATCAGGATGTTACTGGAACCTTTGCTGGCGCTGGATTCGAGCTTGGCCATGTTCTGCATAAATAACCCGGTTTGCGCGCCTGCGATAACGGCAGTCGCAGCGCCGCGAGGGGGACTACCTTTGAAGACCTTGCTGTTGCGGCCATACTCGTAGCTAAGCCCCTGCGTGAAGCACGGCGATCCGTACCAGAATTGGACCAGCGGAGAGTCATACGTATTCCCCGTGCATTGCCAATCGGGGGCGGGCGGCAGCGGGTTCATCGACAACAGGGGTTGTTGGCGGAACAGGTCGCTGGGGCAGAAGAAGATTTTCGACGAGGACACGAGAGGATTGCTGTTGCTCACTGTTTGCAGGCTCTCGACGAACGGAGCGATGACGAGATACAATGGCCCCTTGCTGTTGTCAATTAGGGGCGTGTTGTAGGGCGGAACGCCATCGGGGACCGTGGGCGTATCGGAGGCGTCGGGGAATATATTGTAGGTATCGTTGTACATGTGGATGGCAATGCCGATGTTGTGCAGATTGCTGGCGCAGTGAATCTTGTTGGCGCGGTCGCGCACTTTCTGCACGGCCGGCAAAAGCAGCCCAATCAAGATGGCGATGATGGCGATCACCACCAGCAACTCGATGAGCGTGAACGCGGCACGACAGGACGGACAACGTCTCGTATTCATGGCGGCACCTGGGATAAAACAATCAACCCGTTTTTCGTCTTACTGGCCCGACCCGGTAGGATAGCGCGAGTCAGCGCGGTTGGGCGGTAGGATAGCATGAATCGGCCAGCGCGGTCTAGCTAGACCGCTTCTTTACTTACCGTGTATTCTAGCCGCAAGTCCATGAGAAGACGATGAGATACGCGAAAATTTATCCCGTTGGCCCGAAATGGTTATTCTCGTTCGTTTCGCCGCGCGCCCTGGGCGAGCGCGCGCTCATGTTTTGACCGCGTCTGCCATAAAGTGAAGCGCCCGGAACATCCGATACCAAAGGAAGAACTTACCTCTTTTGCTGTTCGTGCTACCGTCGTCCGCCCATCATTGTACAGCTGTCGAGGCGAGATGTGCGTTCGATTGCTGCGCCTGGGACTGGTGTCGCTCCTGCTCTCATCCCTGGCCGGCTGCGCCAGCTCGTGTGCAAATGATCATGCTTTCCAGGAAAAGGTGCATAGCCTATGCGCCCCTGCCGCGGCCTGTACCCCCCAGATACCGGCGACGGTGCCTCCCGTGGAGCCGAAGTTGGAGGGCGAGCATGTCATCGATTTCTACGTGCAGGCTGCCCTGACGCGCAACCCGGACATTCTCGCGGCCGAACGCCAGGTGGCCGCGCAAGCGGAGGTCGTGCCGCAGGTAACGTCGCTGCCCGATCCTGTGCTTTCCGGCAACCTCTACCCGAGCCAAAACCAGACGATCCAGACGGCAGCGGGCTTCGTAAGGACCAACCTGGTCATCTCGCAGCAGTTCCCCTGGTGCGGCAAGCTACGCCTGCGCGGCGAGGTAGCCAGGCAGAATACCAAGATCGCGCTGACGCAGCTGGCGGCGACGCAACTGAAAGTCATCGAAGATGTAAAGTTGGTCTACTACGACATTTACTTCAATAGACGCGCCTTGAAGATCATTGACGACAGTGAAAAACTCCTCCGCGAGGACTTCATCGATCCGGCCAGGGCCGGCGTGGGGAAGACGACCAGGTTGGACTTGATGCGCGGCGAAGTGGAGCTGGTCAAGCTGCGCGATCAACGGATCAGCCTACGGCAGCGGCTCATTCAGGCCCAAGCGGACCTGTCGAAGATCCTGTCCACCTCTCCCGATAGCAACCTCGCGTCGGCGGATGTATTCGACCTGCCCGCAGTCCCCGATCAGCTGGATCGATTGTATCAGGCTGCTCTGATTTCTCGGCCGGAGTTGCAGGAGAGACTTCAGACCACTGCTCGCGACGAGCGCCTGGTGGAGCTGGCCCGACTGAATTATGTGCCCGACCTGACGGTCGGGTTCGTCTGGTATGATGTCGTGGCGAACGACGCTCTCTCCAAGACGGCCAATGGCGAGAATGCTCTGGGGATCGCCTTCGGGGTCAATCTGCCGATCTGGCAGCGGAAGTTGCAGGCCGGCGTGCGCGAGGCGCAAAACCGCGAGGCCAGAAGCGCACGTCTGTACCAGTCTTCCCGCGACGATACGTTACGACTGATACGGCGGCTGACGGTGCAGGCGCATTCT
This sequence comes from Gemmataceae bacterium, assembly GCA_036557565.1. GTDB lineage: Bacteria > Planctomycetota > Planctomycetia > Gemmatales > Gemmataceae > JAJPHU01. The sequence goes on along the minus strand of DATBHJ010000178.1, from coordinate 8,958 downwards.
CTGGAACAACAATTGGAGCTATACCGTAAAGAACTGGTCCCGTCGGCGGTGGAAGCGCTGCGCATCGCCCATGAGGGCCACAAGACCGAAACCGTCAATCCGGTCCGCGTTGTTGATAACTGGCTTCAGCTGATGACTTTGTGGCTTCAGCAGGCCCGTCTGGAAACATCTCTGGGCCAGACTTTGGCCTCTCTGGAGCGCGTCGTCGGCGAGCAATTAACGCGGATGAAAGATGGTCCCGGGGCCGCCGTTTGTCCCCCCTCTGGGATACCTCCTTCGGGACAACGCAGACCCGATGCAGACCAAGACCAGCTGCCTTTGCGCCGAGACGAGAGTTTGCCTCCACCGCAACGGCTGGACGCCGCACCGCCAGACGAACCCGAATAGATCAGCCCTTGCAAATGTGCTGAACCTTTCTTTGGCCTTGACGAATCCAACGACTTTCTTATTCTCACCGCTCGTTCTGCCCCTCAAATGACAAAGGATCTCGCGGCTGGAACCCCTGGCATATTCGGGAGTTCCGCCTCTCCGTCGCGGGAACGGCGCTGGAGGCCTTGGCCATGCCTTTTCCGCGCGGCGGAACCCCAACATGGGGCCTAACCTTGCTGGTTGGCGCTCTGATTTCAGGGACGTGTCATCCGTGCCTGGCGGCGCAGCCGCCCGATTCGCCGCCGAAGTCGAAGCCTGCCTCTTCCACCAGTGAATCCAGCACGCCCGATGGGTTGCCGGCAAGCGCCGGACAAACGCCGGTGGTTGGGACATCTACCAGTGGCGGACAGATGCCGGCGCCTGACTCGCCCACCAGCGGCAGACCAGCACCGGCGGCTGAGGCGCCAGGCGCCCTGGGGCCGTCTGGCGGCGAGGTCGGGACGCCGGATGTAGCGCCCTCTCGAGACGGTGGGACATCGCAACTGCCGCCGGATGTAGAGGCGCCCGGCGCCCTGGGGCCGTCCGGCGGCGATCAGCAGCCGTCCCAGGCAGCGGGCCGAGATGCTCCCTGGTGGACGCGGGTGCCCAACGCTCAGCCGTTCCCGCCGCTGGGCAATACCATCATCCCGCCGCGCGGCCCTGGCTATTTCACGCTCTGGGAGCTGCTCAGCGGCGACCGTCGCGAGAAACCTCCGATATTTGCCTATCCGCGCTTCGCTATCATTCCTTGGTCGTTCTACAACGCCGACTGGCGCTACCTCGACACCGCCGACTCCAGTGATCGCGATCTCTTCGATTTCCTCAAGCGGATCCGCCTGGGCGACGACTTCATGTTCACCACCGGCGGCGAATGGCGTGGACGCTACGCCAACGAGGTGGACAGCCGGCTCTCCGGCACCGACAACACTTACTACCTGAGCCGCACGCGCGTGTACGGCGATTTCTGGTACCGCGATCTGTTCCGCATCTACGGCGAACTCATCAGCGCCCAGTCCTTCGATCAGGATCTGCCGCCGCAGCCCATCGACCAGTACAACCCAAATTTCCTCAACCTCTTCGCTGATGCCAGGCTGGCCTGGATCTACGATCAGCCGCTGTGGCTGCGTGGCGGCCGACAAGAACTGCTGTACGGCTCGGAACGACTGATCTCGCCCCTTGACTGGGCCAACACGCGCCGCACTTTTCAGGGCGCCAAGCTCTTCTGGCAGAACGAAAAGTTTAGCCTCGACGGCTTCGTCGTGCAGCCAGTCGTGGCCAGCGCCAACAGCTTTGCTTCGGTCAACTGGCAACAGGTCTTCAGCGGCGTGTGGGGAACGTACCGTCCGATGCGGGGAGAAATAGTCGATCTCTATTATCTCGATCTTCAGGATTTGAATTTGATTTACAGCGGACAAAACGGCGTCAAAGGACCGCAGAACGTCAGCACAGTCGGCAGCCGCTGGTACGGCAACAAGAACGATTGGCTGTGGGACGCCGAAGGCATGATCCAGTTCGGCCGTTATTCCAACCAGGGCATTATGGCCAACGCTTACACAATGGGCGGCGGCCATTTCTTCAGCAAATGGTTCCTGAATCCGTCCATCTGGGTGTACTACGATCACGCTTCCGGCCAACCCGGTCCTCCCGGCACCACCGGCGTCCATCAGACCTTCAACCAGCTCTTTCCGTTCGGCCATTACTATTTCGGCATGATGGACCTTGTCGGCCGGCAGAACATCAACGATTTCCACGTCGATTTGGCGATCTATCCGGTCAAGTGGTGGACGGTGTGGGGACAGTATCATGTGCTGCGTCTGGATAGTCCGTTTGACGCCTTGTACAACTCCGCCGGTGTGGCCACGCTCAGCGATCCCACCGGCAAGGCCGGCATCAACGTCGGCGAGATCCTGACGGTCATCAACAATTTCACCATCGATCTGCATTCGAATATATTCGTGCAGTATTCCCACCTGTACGCTGGCGATTTCATCCACAAGGCCGGCAATGGCAGATCGCCCGACGAGTTGTATCTGATGTACAGCTTCCGCTGGTAAGCGGTCTTGTCTGTACTGCTCGTTCCCTGGTAACTTGCCGCGAAGAAACAATTTCCCCACTAGCCCGGAGCGCAAGCGACGGGCATTCGGCCCGTCGCTTGCGCTCCGGGCTAGTGGGGAAACGATTTTTTAAGCAGGATGCTCCTTATGAGACTGTTTATCAGCGCGGGCGAACCCAGCGGCGATTTGCACGGTGCCAATCTCATCCACGCGCTGAGACAGCGCGAGCCGGGTCTGGAAATCCACGGCTTCGGCGGCGAGCGCATGGCGGCTGCCGGCTGCCGGATCGCGTTTCCTCTGTGCGAAATGGCTCTCGTCGGACTGTTCCGCGTCCTTGTCAATGTGCCGAAATTCTGGCGTATTCTCCGCCTGGCCGATCGCGTGTTTCAGGAACGACGGCCGGATGCTCTCGTGCTCATCGATTATCCCGGCTTCCACTGGTGGCTGGCCCGGTGCGCCCGCGCGCACGGCATTCCCGTGTTGTACTTCGTGCCGCCGCAGCTTTGGGGCTGGTTGAGCTACCGCGTCGGCAAGATGCGCCGCCTGATCGATCGCGTCCTGTGTACGCTGCCGTTCGAGGAAGAGTGGTATCGTCAGCGCAACGTCCCCGCCGAGTACATCGGCCATCCCTATTTCGACGAGCTGCGCGAGCAGCGCCTGGACAACACATTCATCGCCGACCAGCGCTCCCATCCGGGCGTCATCATTAGTCTCCTACCCGGTTCGCGCAATCAAGAGCTGCACTACAATCTTTCGTCTCTGCTTCGCGCCGCCGCTCTCATTCATGCGCGCCGGCCGGATGCTCGCTTTCTCGTCGCCTGTTTCCGCGACGGTCATCGCCAGCAGGTCGAGGAGCGTCTGGCCGGTCTGGGACTGCCGATCGAAGCGCACGTCGGCCGGACACCCGAAATCATACACCTGGCCCATTCGTGCCTGGCCGTATCGGGTTCCGTCAGTCTGGAGCTGCTGTATCGCGGCAAGCCCTCGGCGATCCTTTATCGGCATAACTGGACGGGCATCGCACTGGCCCACGTGCTCAAGAACTGCCGCTACATCACGCTGGTCAATCTGCTGGCGGACAAGGAGCTTTTCCCCGAATTCTTCGGCACAAGTTGTCCTGCCGAAGAGCTGGCCGGGCACGTCGTTCGCTGGTTGAACGATCGCTCGGCCTACGAAGCATTGTGCGGCGAACTGGCTGTGCTGCGTGAGCGCGTAGCCGCGCCGGGCGCCTGCGAACGCGCGGCGGAGGCTGTGCTGGCGATGGTGCGTCAGAGGCAATCGCATTTTCGGGCGGCGTAATCGTTCGCGATTTATCGTTTCGCGCGAAACGACAAACGCGCGAAACGATAAATCGCGAATAGATCAGCGTTTCAATTTCCGCGCCAGTGTCTCGATGCGTTCGCGGCATTCGTTGCGCGCTCGGGCATAGCCTTTCGCATCGGGACGCCCCGATTTCAGATAGTCCAGCACCACCGCCTCCGCGGCCATGAATTCCTCACAGCCATGGGCCACGGCGGAGGCAATCTCCATGGGGATGCGCGTGACGCCATTACGATCGCCGTGCAGCAAATCGCCGGGGTGGATCGTCATGCCGCCGACGTGGACCGGCACATTGATCTGCGGAAAATAACAGTAGCCGTGAGCGCTGATGACGCCGTCGCAAAAACAGGGGAATTGCAGCGCCTCGACCTGATCGATATCGCGGCCGGCGCCGCTGGTGATGAGACCGGCCGCCCCGAACGCCTTGTAGGTGGTACACATGACCTCGCCGAAAGTCGCTGCCACCGGTGGATTGTCGATGTCCTGAAAGACGACAATCGGCGGCTGCAAACTCTGGGCGAACGCTTCCACCTGCTCGACGAGACCGGAGTAAGCGCAGCCGACCTTCGGCGAGTCGGCGGAGCGAAACGTGGCTGTGGCCGCGAAGCCGACCATCGGCGGCAGCTTGGGATAACACGCCTGAATGCGGCGATCCATGTACCCGTAGGTGCGCGGATGCAGATCGAACAACTCGATCACATTGCACACGGTCGGCGTATCAAATCGACGCAGCAAATCCAGGTCGGCGGTCGAGACGGGAGCAGTCGGCATGGTGAGACCTCATCGAGATAAAGGGAAACAAGCAAAACCCAACGAGCCGGAAGCGCAAGCGACGGAGAATGTTCCGTCGCTTACGCTTCCGGCTCGTTAGGTTTTGTACGAGCGCAGTCGCTCTGCCGCCAGAAGAAAACCGCCGTTGTCAACTCCGGCGGCAAAGCGAACAATGGTGATATGAACTTATTCCTGGCCCTCTTCTGGTTGATCTGCGCCGTGATGTTGCTGGTCTACGAGCACCACTTCGGCCCCGCGGCCTACCGTATGCGGCTGGGAGGCTACAATTTATCCTGGGCCTGGCTGCTGTTTCTCATGGTCTTCTTCAATCTCCATCGCTGGCGACGAATGCGTTTCTACCGCGCCAGGCAGCGCGCCGCCGAGATCGCCCGCGCCAACGAGGAACGCGAACAACGCCGTCCTTCGACTGCGATCGCTAAGACGCCCGATCCGAATTTCAACTTCACCGATGAGCCGCCCGCGCCGTCCAATCGCGGCATCACAGATCAGCCGCCGTCGAAGAACTGAAGTGCCGCCTGGGCGAAAGCATGGTCCGTAGAAATGGCTTGCGTATCACAAAAGCAGCCGAGTAGGATAGGGCCAAAGGAGAGCGCCAGATCAGGACTTACCAGGGAGAATCGTGGTGGCGGAACGGATTCCGGATGAAGCCTTGGTGGTCCGCGGTGGACGCAACCAGAAGGAAGATTTTCGACGAGGAACACGAATTCATCCAAGTGGCGTAACGGGTTTCTCAGTCGAGTGCGCAGAAGGATTGACCGTTGAGGGGTTGGCAGCGGCCATCCCTCACGGTCAGGTTGGCGTGACTACCGTTGGCGCTATCCGCGCGATCGGCGGCGACGTGGTGCGAACATCGGGGCGCAGTCCGAATCATGCCACTGTGGTCGGGTTGAGCCCAGAAGAAGCGAGCAGCCTGCTCACGCCGACTGTTGCCAACCCGGCTAAAAAGCCGTGATGAGACGGAGGGACAACATGGTCAATCCAAAAGTGTATGTCGATTTTCACAATGCCGATGCCAACGGTCGGTTGCGCTTGAACTGCGTTGGCACCGTCGAGGACCTGGCCCGGCAGGGAATCGCGTTAAGTGAAGGGATGCTCCTGAATTTGTACTCGGATGACCTGGACGCCAACGGGCAGCCGGATGAATTGCGGGTCAACGGTGTTGTCTCCTTCTCGGAAGAAGAACATTGCTGGGTAGCAGCCATCGATTGGTCCACGATTCGTCATGCTTCCGAGGAGCAAATGGCACCAGCGGATGGCATCAAACATTTGTCGAATGATCGAGTTACTGATCGCTGAATCATGACCTGTTCCGCAAGGAAGTCACCAGATGACAGAGCAGCAGCGGCAGCAGCGGGCTGCGTTCATCTGCGAACAGCCGTATTCCTGGCTGTTTCTGGCGTATTCGACCACTTTCTTTGGCTGTGCGGTCCCCGGGGATACGTTGGTCTTGGCAGGCGCTTCGCCCCCAGACGGCGGGCTACGCTATCTCTTGCCGTTGGTGATTGCCTGGTCATTCTGGCTGAGTTTGCGCAGGTGGGCGCGGCGGATAGTTGCCGCACTTGAAAGCGGAAAAACGCCTCAGGAGCATCCAGTCGAGTTAGGCGGTCATAGATCCTTTGCGATCAAGAATGCTTCAGATACCTTTTCTGACAAACCATAGCGAGACTCCCTGCTTTACCTCGTGGATGTTTCTTCAATGACGCGAAAGCCGCGATAGCTCTCCGCTGCCTGGTTTTTCTTCTGCTTGCTGTCCGCCGGCGCATCGGCGCCACCGCCGCGTATGGCCCCCTTGCGGTCCTTCGTCATCACCCACTCGGCCACGTTGCCGCCAAGATCGAACACTGCTTCCTCGCCTCCTGCGGCGCGAAAGGAGCCGACTTCCTTCAACAACAACGCCTCGCTGTCTAGTTTCTTTAGCATCTCGCGCAGGCGGGCGGCATCGTCGGGATTGACGGTGTAGCCGGCCCAATGATCCAGCGTGTTTTCGTCGCCTTCCGTTTCTTCGTACAGCTCCTCGGCCTCGTCTTCGGTCGGCAAACGGTAGGTGCGTCCGGTTTGCTTGCTTAACCAGGCACAGTAATCTTTGGCTTGCTCAAAGCTGATGCCGCTGGCCGGATAGTTCTCACGTCCGGGTTCGACCTTGTATCCTTTGTCGAACTCGGCGAACTGGGCGCGCGTCACCTCGAAGCGGCCAATACGTAGCTCGCTAAAGCTCACGATTTCCGGAACGAGACGGTCCTTGACCAGTACACCGTAACGGCCGCCGTCACGACGCGCTTGCCGGCGCTTGAGCGCCCAGGCCAACGGGGAATCGTCCTTGATGGAGGGTTTTGAAGGATCCACGGAAGCGAATAGGTAGCGGTCCAGCCAGGCCAGTTCTTCCTTCACCTTGCGGCTGCGATGGGCCAGCTTCGTAAGAGAGTGCTTTTCGCCGGGGAACAGGACGAAGCGCACGTCTGTTTTGCCGAGCTGTTGTAAGGCGCGATACTGCACCCAGCCTTGATGCACGGGCACCGTATTGTCCTCGCTGCCGAAGAAGATCAAGGTCGGCGTGCGAACGCGCTGGAGACGATAGAACGGCGATTTGAGGAGATAGAGGAACGGCTTATCCAGCGGGGAAGCGCCAAGATAATAGCGATTAAAAGCGTCGCCAAACTCGCAATTGGCCCAATCACTGACGTATTCGACGTTGCCGGCGCCGGCAATCGCGGCTTTGTAGCGCGCCGTTCGCACCGTCAGCATATTGGTCAGAATGGCGCCGTTGGACCAGCCGGACAGGGCCAGGCGCGCTGGATCGACGAGACCACGCTCGATCAGACGATCGACGCCTTTTTCGATGTCGATTGTTTCTAGATTGCCGTAATTGCCTTTGGTGATCGATTCCAGCCATTTAAGGCCGTATCCGGCGCTGCCGTGATAATTCGGTTTAAGTACGAAAGCGCCGCGCTGACAGACGAGGTTCGCGGGATACATCCACCAGTCTTCCCAGGCGTCGCGGTCGGCGGCGGCGGGGCCCCCGTGGATCATCACCACCAGCGGATACTTCGTGCCCGCTCGGTAATTGTGGGGGTAGTACAGAATCCCTTGCACTTCGTCGCCGCGCGCTCCTTGCCAGGTCACAACCTCCGTGCGCGCGTGCGGCAGTTGGAGCAAACGGGAATTGAAGACCGCGAAGGGGCGAGGCTTGTCCAGACGTGCGCCGTCCAACGCGGCGCGATACCACTGAGTCGGCGTGCTGGCCGTCGAGTAAGCGTACAGCAGCGTTTTGCCATCGGCACTCGCCTGCAAGTCGAAAATGTGATCGGCGTGCTCGCCCGTCAGCCATTCGCGGCGCCAGCCGGCGCCGGCGCGGGTGTAGCGCGCGGTTTTCGTGTGGACGCCGTCGGCCAACAGGGCGAGGAAGCCGTCGCGCGTCACCGTCAGGGCAGGTTCATCGTCGCTTTCCTCTTGCTCGGCCAGGCCGCGCTCCCAGTCGAGATCGACGGGCGTCGCGGCACTGCGGGTGAGATCGAAGTAGTGCAGTTGCAGGATGCCGGCCTGAGCGAAGCGCGGCTGACTGTTGTGCAGGTTGACAGCGTAAAATCCGCGGCTGTCCGGCGACCAGTAGAAGTGCTGGATGTTCCAGTGCGGCTCGACGAAAATCGATCGCGCCTGGCCCTTGTGCATATCGTGCAGCAGGATGGCCGGCTTGATCTTGTTGTCGAAGTTATAGTGCAAGCTGCGCTGGTGGATGGCGACGGCGTATTTGCCATCGGGGGAAACGGCCAGGTTGTCGATGCGATCGCCGTTCTCGGTCAGTCGCGTCACTTTTTTGGACGACGTCTCGACGCGGAATAACCGTACCGGCGACTTGTGGCGTTCATCCTCAACGACGACGGTATCGTCTTTTTCTTCCTTGAGCGCGCTGGCTCGCAGTGTCGGCGTCTCCTGAGCGGCGAAGACGAGCGCATCGGCACCGGCCCAATCGAAGTGGAGCACGCTGGACGGCCATTCGGTTAACGTCCACGGTTCGCCGCCGCTGGGATCCAGGAGCCAGATCTGATTCGCAGCATCCTCTTTCGTTCCCTCGCTCTCTGATCCTGCAAGGGATCGCGCCGACGAGCGCGGACGGAGAAAGGCGAGTCGTTGCCCGTCCGGCGACCAGCGCGGATGCAGACTGCTCTCGGTGCCCCGAGTCAGAATGGTTTCGCGTGCTGTGGTTAAATCCAGACGCACCAGGTTGCTAATAGTCTCGCCGTGTTCCTTGTTGGGCACGACATGGACCCAGACAGCCCAGCGGCCATCCGGTGACACCTGGATGTCACGAATCGATTCGGTAAATATCGCATCGTCGAGAGTCCAGACCGGCTTGGCCGCCGTGAGAGAAGACGTGCAGACAAGGAAT
>DATBHJ010000177.1:0-4197 GCA_036557565.1 Gemmataceae bacterium | reverse complement strand
AGCCGCAGCCCTCGCCATTGCGGCTGTTTTGGTTTTGACCTGACTTGCCGACCCCGTTTCATGACAACGCCCATAGAGGCGCCGATGCCTCCGGCGCCAATGGCAGCCGCCCGCCCGCCTGGACTCGCGGCCGCAGCCGCTGGTGGGCGGCAGGTGGGTGGCGGGCCACGACCGACGATGATGAGCACTATGTCTACGCTATAGCCCTATGATGGGTTTGTCCGCGAGAGTCATGACGGCCAGAACGATCGAACGATCAAATATCAATCGCCTCGGACTCGAGCCTCGCCCCATGGGGGCCCGATGTGCCGATTAAATGGGAAAAGTCACCCAAAAATTGCCGGCTCTCTGTATCGAGGCGAAAAGTGGCGGAGCAGATCATCAATGTTGACCTCCTGTTCTGGGAAAACGGTAGGCCGCCACTCAAGCTCGTATGCCCAGGTGACATTACTGCCGGCCAACGGCGCGTGCAGGGTTGTCCCAAATCTACCTTGCTTACTGCGAGGCTCAGGTAGCGCCGCGTCCCAATTCGGGCAGAGTTCGCCAATCGAGCGTCCTTCGAGACCGTACTTCGTCGCATTCTCAACAAGGTAGAAAAGCGGTTCGCCTTTGTACGCAGAGAGCATAAGATCCAGCCACTCGCTCTTCGCTCGCCGAATCCGCAATCCGTAGGGCGGGTAGGGAAGAGAGAACCTCAGAAGATCGCGCTCCCACCGCTCCAGCGCTTCGTAGATCGGCCGCGTTATTTCGCTGGGTAGGAGCTTCTTGGCCGACGCAAGCGAGAAAGTTTCCTTGTCCCCTGTTTGCCACTCATGCTCCCACGATCGGAACACAATGCGCCCGACTTCGACCTCGGGAGCTGGGAAACCGTTACCCATGCCCCATTTCCTTGTGGTTGCCGATCGCGACTGCACGCCACGCCGTCATGCCTGGATCGGGTGGCCGCAAATGAGCTCGATGTCCAGCGCGTAACCGCAATGACCATGTCGGAGGCTTCCAATCTTTCAGCTTCTCAAAGCGGGGCGGCGACGGCAGCCGAATTTTGATCTCTTCCTTCTTCCGGCCCCAATCGCTTCTCACTTCGGCGTCTTGCCGTCGAAACTGTCTTTCGAAATCGGCTGTTTCCACGATCTCGCTGATGCATTGAATGAGGCGAAGCGAGCCCGCCGCCATGCCGATTTCGTCCAGATCGTTGATCACGTAAACGGGACACTCGGAACCCGCGCTTTCATCGTCGAGCGGTAGCAGTCGCAACCAGTCGGTCTTTGGATTTCCGAAGTCCAACCGGTGTTCGATCGCCCATATTGCGAAATAGCTGCGGAGAGTTTCTGCCGTCGCTTCTGCGAACGATGCGTCACTGGTAGCGCGAAGGCCTTCTTTATACCCTGGTGGCTGCCTTGCTACGAAACCCTCGATCGTCCTCATGACTTGGCGGGACTCCTTGCGCACGAGTTGCCTCAGCATGTGCGCGTTAGCCGCCGCCTCCTCGATCTCAAGATAGGCTTCGGATGGGGTTAGTCCCGCAAATGGAAGTTGGCCCTTGAACCGTGCCATAAATTCTCTGCGGGTCGGAGCCCTCAGCACCAGTTCGAACCAGGCGCAGGCATAATCGACAGCGAAATGCATCTGTTCGTGGAACAGCAACGCTGACCAGGCGAGATTAAGCCGACGATCCCGCCCGATCCGCAGATTGCTGAGATAAAGCTCATCCATGAGTGCGAGGCTGGATAGAGGAATGTAGACGCCCCAGGCACGCTGGTCGTCATGGAATGAGACGTACCAAGCAAGTGCTTCAATCCCAGTCCGCGAAATGCCCGATTGACCGGCGGACCCATCTCCCTCGACGGCGCGACGCGCGCGCTGCTTCTCCTCCTCCCATAGGTCCGGATCGGTAACGTCCCACTGGCCGGAGTCGAATATGGGGTCGCCGCTTACACGTTCGGACGCGGGGGATTCTCTCGGTCCGCGACGTCGTGGCCGTCGTGAAGGGTCGACGGTCTCCTCGCCCAATGCATTACGAATCAATCCTAATTCCGAAATCAAATCGTCGACCGGGATCATTCTGCCCAAGTGTCCAGAATTGCCTTCAATTCCTTGATCTTTTCTTCCAACAATGCAGTCTGTTGCGAAGTCGTATCCGTCCATGAGTGACCGTCGGACGAGTCACCAATTTTGCGGCGACCTGCCTTATAGTCGGCAAGCAGCCTGCGATATGTCTCCAACTCTCGCTTGCAGTACACAAGTGCGGGATGGTCGTCGCTCATTGTCATTCCTATGTTCGTAGGTCAGCTCATCAGCGTGACGTACGCGTCAATTACGGTCCTTTCCCGGAGGAGCGCAAGGCCGGCTCTACCGACCAAGTGCTTCCAGCTATCCGGCGAAGACGAGAAGTGCCACACCTCATCATCCGGCTTCGGCGGGAGCCGGAATTTGAGGCCGTTTTGAAGCGGATCGACCGAGATTGCGCCTTCGGCGTGTCGGGGCGGCGTCGGCAATGAACCGGCTCTGCCTCGGAGTTTGGTCAACGCAAATGGCATCCCGATGCCGAGCACCGGAACCGCCACAGCGAGTTCCTCACCCTCGGAACCTGTGGCGAAGCCGGTCACCACGTAACCCAGCTGCTCAAGCCGGCTGTCGAAATGCTCGCCATCGGTCCAAGGCAGCTTGGACGAAATTTCCCGATAATCTTCGAAGGGCAACGAACTCGAATATCGACTCTGCACCTCCGAAACCCAGCGATCCAATGCCGCGGACGGCTCATCAGGATGAGGGTCGAGAAGACCAAAATGGGCCTTTGAGGCGGCCTCAGTCCTCGCCGCGGAGATGACCAGCGCCGGCCAAAGGACAATGATGCCAAGCCCGATCGCGCAGGAAGAGGCGATCAGTTTCCACCGTGCCTGACCGTGTGCCTGCCACTCCAGATTTTGCAGTTCATTTCGCCGTAGTCTTGCGGCCGGCCCTATGAAGACGAAAATGAGACCTACGGCAAAATAGCCTGCGAGCGTGATTATCCATGGAACCATCTTCGATTCGCCAACCTTACCGCTTCTGGCCCAATTACCCCCGATGGACGAACGCCCAGGGTGTGATCGGATCGCATTGGCCCTGCAGTCGTGCAGCCGTTCGGCCGCTCACACTCTTCCGCCGCGACACCACCACGCAGCGTTCGTGCTTCGCGATCAGCAGCGGATTTGCGCGCACGATGTCGATCATTCAGCCCAAAAGTGTCTCCGCCTTGTCCGCGGACATGGTTTTGAAGGTCCGACACGTGCGATCCCTGCGTCCATTTAGGGCAGAATAATCCCCTTCGCCAAGCCGTTTCGGTGGTGGCCGGGAGGGGAGTGGCGGGCGGATTTCGGGGACGGAAGGGACGGTTCAGCGACGGCAAGATAAAAGCGTTGCTGTCGTTGGCTTTTCTTTGCTCGTTTAATCAACGACTTATAGCGTTCTCGCCGGAAGGGCCTGCTGGCGCTTTGTGGGAATTTGCCAACGATATCAATGCCATTTGCGCCATCCATCGCTGCTTTCGGGCGGTTCGGTCTCGGCGGAAGTTGGGCGGCAAGGGAAAAGGCTGGATGCCCGTTGGTCGGATGTCTTTGAAGAGATTGAGATTATTGGACTCCCACCGGACATTCCCTGCTGGCGCATCGGGCCAAAAGACCAATGATATCAATATACCGAGCGCCGTCAGCCTGTCTGGGAGGCCGTGAAGCCTTCTCCCTTGCCTGTGTTGCTTCAGTATAATAACTATATATCGTGACGGAGCCGCGTGACCCTTCTCGACCTCGACGGGCAGGTTCTCGTGGTGGACCCGGAGGGCGGCCACTGGGTACGGTTTGTGGTGACGCGGGTGCCGGTGTCGCCGGAGAAGCCGCACGGCATCGACTACTCGCTAACCCTGCACGGGCCGGAGGGCGAGCGGCTGGTCGAGTTCGACAACGCGCATCCTGTAGGGCGGCAGAAGCACGGCGCACCACAGGACCATCGCCACCGGCTGCGAAGCATCCGGCCCTATGAGTACCGGGACGCGGCGACTCTGCTAGCCGACTTCTGGGCGACGGTGGACGCGGTGTTGCGCGAGAGAGGAGTGATCCCTTGACTACCTTGAAGGTCGGCATCGCGAGCTACAATGAGATGAAGGCCCGCACGATGGCCGTCGCACGCGGCGAGCGTCGCATGGCAGCCGGCGAGCCCAAG
>DATBHJ010000176.1:0-25840 GCA_036557565.1 Gemmataceae bacterium | reverse complement strand
CGACCCGAAGGGGAGCGCGAACGCGCTCCCCTTCGGGTCGCGGCTAACCAAGGAAACTCTCAACCGTTCACACTTCGAGTCCAACAGCGCGCATCAGCGCCAGGGCATTGCTGTGGCGAACAACGCCAGGTTGCAAGCGGTAATCAAACTTCATCTCTTCGTTCTCGAAATGATCGGCGAAATGGACGTTGGCGGCGCGGGGACCGAGTTGCTCGGCGATGTGTGTCAGCGACAGATCGTGCGTCGTCACCAAACCGAGCGCGCCTGCATCGACCAGACCGCGGACGATGGCCTCGGCGCCGATGCGGCGATCGTGCGAATTAGTGCCGGCGAAAATCTCATCGAGCAAGAACAACAGCGGTAGAGGACCGCGCGTCAGATCGACGATTTGACGCACGCGCAGGATCTCGGCATAGAAACGCGAACGGCCTTGCTGAAGCGAATCTTGGATTCGCAGGGTCGCGCCGAGGGCCAGGGGCGAGAGGCGTAAGCGTCGCGCGCGCACCGGCGCTCCGGAAAGCGCCAACACCGCATTGATGCCGGCTGTGCGCAGGAATGTGCTTTTTCCAGACATATTCGATCCACTAACGATCAATACGCGCAAGCCGTCGGTCAAGTGTAGATCGTTACGGATGCAGCGCGCCGCCGGCAGGAGAGGATGGCCCAACTGCTCGCCGTCGTAACAGGGAGGCCCGTCGGCGACGATCTCCGGGAAGGGATCGTCGGGATTCTCGTAGGCATAGGCGGCCAGGGCGCATAGCGCCTCGAACTGGCCGACAACATCGAGCCAACGAGCGATGGCGGGTCCGGCGATGCCGCGCCAGCTCTCGATGGCATGGGCCATCTGCGTGCCCCACATCAGCAAGTACGCAAATGGCATGAACAGTTGATTCCGCCGTGAATGCAGCAGATCGAGAAGGTTGCCCAGTTGAGCGATACGTTCGGAAGGGGGGACGAGGCGGCCCCTGTGACGATGAGCAGTGGTATCCAGTGCGGCGCGTAATTCGCGCAGACGCGGGGCCGTGAACGTCGCTTGTTCCAGCCGGGCCAGCACGTTCGAGAGCAGGGCCAGATCCCGGCCGCGTCGCTCGACGGCGGCGAGCACGCGCTGGACGCGATTGAAAAACCAGCCGGCGAAACACAACTGGAACAAGAGCAGGATGGCAAACGGCAGTGAATGACCTTCCACGAAGAGGCGACCAAAGGGCGTTTGGTCGTCGATCAGGCCGAACATCGCTAACAGCCAGCCAACCAGTGCGATCGTGGTCAGAGAGCCCAAAAGCAACGCCGCCCAGCGCGGCCAGCGCGCCGTCAACAACGGCGGCTCGGCTCCCCAATCGGCCAGGGCCTTGAAATCGACTCCGGCGGGTACGTCGCCGCCCAACAGGGCCAGGTCCTCGCGCAGATCGAGGAGAGGTCGCAGCTCCGCGACGGCAGCCTGACGCGTTCGGATTTCTTCGGGGGATGCAGTGTGAAGCAGCCAGGAGGCCAGCATGTCCTCTCCGGTGCGCGTGCGGGCGGTGCAGAGCAGTTCAAACAGGGAACCCATGCCGAACAGGTCAAGATCGCTGGCGTAGGGGTGCATTTCATCCTGAAAGCGAATCCCCGTTTGGCCGCGACCCTTCCAGTCGTCGCGCAGACGTGCCAGGCCGTTCTCGTAGAAGACGACGGCGCGCAACGAGCGATGCCAGGCGCGGGTCACGCGTTCGTGGTAGAACAGGAGGACAGAGTACGCAACAATCGGCAAGAGCAGCCACCAGGCCGAGAGCCAGTGAGCGCCAAAGGCCAGCAGCAGCACAACCAGACCGATCAGTCCGACGAGCAAGCGAGAGTAACCAAGCAGTCGTTCTTGCCGCGCCAGCTGCATGGTGCGGCGGCGCCGTGAATCCAGTCGCTGCGCGTATTCCTTCGCGGGTGGTGAGGAGACTGCTTGGGATGCTTCCGGCATCGGCCTTCCCTATCTTCTTCCGTTGCGGTCCGAAGATTAAAAATCCATTGGGACACCATACCGCAAATGAGCATCGATGGCAGCGCCGCATCCAGGGAGAATGTCGCGGTCAATCCGATGTTACTTCCGCCAGGAATGCGCGCGTTGCCTCGTGATGGGCCTGACCAAAGATCTGCTCCGGCGGGCCGGACTCGGCGATGCGGCCCTCGTGCATGACGTGAACGGTGTGGGCCACGCGGCGAGCGAAGCTCATGGCGTGCGTGACCACGACCATTGTTTGCCCTTCCCCGGCCAGATCGGCGATGACGCGCAACACTTCGCCGGCCATGCGGGGATCGAGGGCGCTGGTCGGTTCGTCGAAGAGAATGACCTGTGGCCGCATAGCCAGTGTCCGCGCGATGGCCACGCGCTGCTGTTGCCCACCGGAAAGTTGTTCGGGCCAGGCGTCGAATTTCTCGGCCAGTCCCACACGTTCGAGCAGACGGCGTGCGGTTGTTTCCACGTCTTCGCGCGGTTGGCGCAGTGCCCAAAGAGGGCCGGACATCACATTATCCAGCACGCGCAAATGCGGAAACAGGTGGAACTGCTGAAAGACCATGCCGACGCGTCGCCGCAACTTTCGCAAGGAATCGTCGCCGCCGGCGGAGCCGTTCGACCGCAGCACAATGTCTTCGACCTGCACTTCGCCTTGCTCGAACGTCTCCAGGCCGTTGATGCAGCGCAGCAACGTGCTTTTGCCGCCTCCCGATGGTCCGACGAGGACGGCCACTTCGCCGCGGCCAACAGACAGAGAGACGCCGTCGAGGACGCGCAGGCGGTTGTGATTCTTTACGAGATCGCGTACCTCGATCATGGCTGTTGTTCGGTGAGGGAAAAAGCTATCCGAGCCGCGACCGTAAGGGAGCGGTGGGAACTCATAACCCACCGCTCCCTTACGGTCGCGGCTCGGATAGCATTGGGGCGTTTTGTTTGCTAGTCCTCAGCTTTCATATCAGATTTCACGCCGGAGTCATGGTCAGAAAGTCTCGGAGCAAGTTGCGCACCATCGCCGCAGCTGTCATGCCGCGCTTGTGGGCGGCCGTTTCCAACTTCGTGACCTGCCATCCAGGGAGGAGGAGAGGCAATTCCACAACATCCCCCTCGAAGGAGGGTGTATTCGGTTCTTCGACGGCGGGAGGTCTCTCAAAAACGTCAGACATGAGCGGAAGCCCTGTAAACGCTGGCCGATATGCAACCGAAGGTTTGTCAGCAAAGGCAATGCCACATCCTCGATTCGGGGGAGACGTGGCGCAAATCAGGCAAAGCATGAGACTTAGAGAAAGCAGTCTGAGCATGCTGTTCGGGCGTTCCAAACGCGGTGCCTGCATATTCGACACCCCCTGCCTGCTCGCGCAGCGATACAATAAAAGGTCGGCCTAGAATGACTTTTGCTTAGACGCTCTTTCCCAACCATTCGCAAGCGATAACGAGGGCGGCCCTCGCTTACGCTTCGGGCTGGTAGGACACCACAACATGGCCAAGAAAAAGAAAGTTCGCGTCGATCTGCGCAAGAATCGCTCCAAGCCGCCGCGGCCGCGCCAATGGACGCGCGATTTTCAGGACCACGGCTTCGCCGAAGAAGCGACGACCGGGCAGGAACGTGTCCGGGCCAAGGGCGATCTCTCGCGGCGGCGGACGATCATCCAGGAAGAGACGAACACGGCCGAACCAGCGGGTCAGGAGCCGGCCGAGATGCCGGCGGTCGATGTCTCGGCCTGTCTTCCAGGCCGCGTCCTGCGCGTTCACGGCCTGCACAGCATCGTTCAGGCCGAGGATGGCCGGCACTATCGATGTGTCGTCCGCCGTCTGCTGCGCACCCTGGCGACACATGAACGCAACATCGTCGCCACTGGCGATCGCGTCTGGATTCGACCTTCCAGCGGCGAGACGCAGGCCGGCGATGCCATGCCGGAAGGGTGGATTGAACGCATCGCGCCGCGGCATGGTGTGCTGACACGCGCGTCGCGCGGCCGGCAACACGTTCTCGTCGCCAATGTCGATCAGGTCGTGTTCGTCGTGTCGCTGGTCGAGCCGGATCTAAAACCACACTTGATCGATCGCTATCTCGCCAGTGCCGAGCAGGGCGGCATTCAATCGGTCCTCTGTCTAAACAAATCCGACCTGATTGAGCCGGCACGCTATCAACCGCTCGTCGGCCTGTACAGCCAACTCGGCGTTCCCGTATTCCTGACCAGCGCCACCGATGGCACGGGCATCGACCGGCTGCGGCAGTGGCTTCGGGGACGAGAGACGGTGTTTTCGGGACAAAGCGGAGTAGGAAAATCGTCTTTGCTCAACGCCATCGAGCCTGGCCTGGATTTGCGCGTCCGCGAAGTCAGTGAGGCCAATCAAAAGGGCAAGCACACCACCACGGCAGCAGAGTTGATCCAGTTGAACTTCGGCGGTTGGGTCGTCGATACGCCGGGCATTCGGCAGTTCCAGTTATGGGATCTGCTGCCGGAGGAGATTGAGGGGTTTTTCCCGGAATTTAGGCCATTCGTGCCGCTGTGCGGCTATCCCGACTGCACCCACACGCATGAGGACCGCTGCGCCATCAAACGGGCCGTGTGGCGAAGGCAAATCAACTCTTCGCGCTACACAAGCTATCTCGGCATGTTTGCCGGCGAGGGCGCGTCCTGATTGTGTCTCAAAATCGCACGGGCATGACGCAGATTAAATCGGCGTCATCTGAGTGCGATTTCCGCATCCAAACAGTTATCGTACCTGCATCTGCATATAATGAAATTAGAGGCGGTTAGGCACTTTTTTTGCTCCGAGTTTAGTAGGCGGTTGGCGGCCGCCCATGCTAAAGGAGCAGTAGCGGGAGCGACCCGGACGAAGGGAGGGACGTATCATGTCGAGACTTCATCATTCTTGGTTGCGAACGTCGTTACTGACGATCGCAGGCTTGCTGCTGGTGAGCGGCGCGGCCTGGGCGCGGGGAGGTGGACACGGCGGCGGTGGCGGACATGGCGGCGGACATGGCGGCGTCGGACACGTTGGCGGATTTCATGCGGGCGGCGTTGGACACGTTGGTGGATTTCATGCGGGCGGCATCGGACAAGTTGGCGGCTTCGGTGTCGGTCGCGTTGGCGGCGTCGGCGTTGGTCGTGTCGGCGTCGGCGGCGTCAATCACTTTGGCATTTACAGTCCTGGTTTCTTCCGAGGCCTGGGTTACAGTCCATTCTTTGGCCGCGGATACCAATATCCATTCGGCCCTGGCCTGGGCCGGGGATACAACTTTGGTGTGGGCAATGGCTTGGGCACCCGCCGATTTTGGTACGGCTTGGGGGGGCTTGGCTATCCCTACGGGTTCGGTCTGAACTATGGCGGCGGCCTTGGCCTTGGTTTGCCCTATCTCGGATACAATTCGGGCTGGTACGGCGCCTACCCTTATTCGTACTACGGCTACGGCTCGACTCCCTATTACGGATACAGCTCGCTTTACGGCGCCACTCCGATGGACTACGGCATTTTAGCTTCCAAATCGAATGTGCCGCCTCCGCCCAATGATAACCTGGCCCACTTGCTGGTCGTCGTCCCGGAGAATGCCGAGCTGTGGTTCAACGGCACCAAGACATCGCAGACCGGCACGGAGCGAGAGTTCGTCTCGCCGGAGCTGACGCCCGGTAAGAAATACAGCTACGAGATCAAGGCGCGCTGGAACGAAAACGGCAAGGTCGTGGAGGAGGTTCGCACGGCCCACGTCGAGGCCAACAACTGGCAAGCCATCGACCTGACCAAGCCCGAACCCACCGCCAAGGCGACACCATGAAATAACGATTTCCAAACAATCGCGACAAGCCGGCAGCGTGAACGACGGGAATCGCTGTCGCTCACGCTTCCGGCTCGTTATCCAGATAGGACGTGTTGAAGCGCGTAGATGACTCCCGCCATCGCTCCGAGAAGGGCCACGCCCACCCATGCCAGCCAGTTACTTTTCTTCAGCGCCATCCCAATTGCTTGCAGCACTAGCTCCGCTCCTCCGGTTGGGGAGGCTTGCGGAACCAACATCGTGCCGGACTCGGTCTGTCGGGGCGGCAATGGATCATTCACGATTTGGCGCTTTTTACTTTCTGCTTTTCGTTCTCGATGCAGTTATCGAATAAATCTTCGCCCCAGTCGGGTCCATCGAGGTGGAATTGTTCACGATGGTATCGTCCGGTTGGATCATCGCGCAGGATCTCCCTGGTCAGCCTTCCACCTCAAGATGGGGCTGCAGGGATCGATTTTTCCGTTTCGTTGAAACGCCAGTCTGGATTTACGCAAGCCGCCGCGTTTCTGTATGATAGTTTTTTTCCTGAGCGAGGCTTGCGCAGCATGACGGATCCGGTGACGGTGCAAGTGGGTTTCTTGGGGGCCGGACGCATGGCGACGGCTCTGGCGAAGGGCTGGCTGCGGGCCGGCTTCCTCAATGCCGACAGCTGCCGAGCCAGCGATCCCCTGGAATCTGCGCGACAGACATTCACAGCCGAGACCAGCTGCCCTGCTGGGACGGACAACCGCCATGTCGCTGCCGCCAGCGATCTGCTAGTGCTGGCGGTCAAGCCGCAATCGATGCCTGCACTCCTGCAAGAGATTCGACCACAAGTCAAGGACCGGCTCATCGTCTCCATCGCCGCTGGCATTACCCTGCGTCAGCTCTCCGCCGGTCTGGGTCCGGACTGCCGGCTCATCCGCGTCATGCCGAACACGCCATGCCTGATTGGCGCCAGCGCTTCCGGATACAGTCCGGGCAACAACGCCTCTGTCGAAGACATCGCCCTGGTGGATCGCTTGCTGAATGCTGTCGGTGTGGCATTTCGGCTGCCCGAACACTTGCTCGATGCCGTCACCGGCCTCTCCGGCAGTGGTCCGGCGTTTGTGTATCTGATGATCGAGGCGTTGTCTGACGGCGGTGTGCGCATGGGATTGCCGCGCGATGTGGCCACGGCGTTGGCAGCACAAACAATGCTGGGAGCGGCCAAGATGGTGCTGGAAACGCAATCCCATCCGGGCGTCCTCAAGGACATGGTGGCCAGTCCAGGCGGCACCACCATCGCCGGACTGCACGCCCTGGAGCGCGGCGGCGTTCGGGGGGCGCTCATGGATGCCGTTGAGGCGGCGACGCGGCGGGCGGTAGAATTAGGAGAATCGTGAGATGGGGGAGTACGCGGGGAAGACGGTCGCTGAGATTCTCAAGGGTAAAAGGGCGGCTATCAAGCATGCCCCGCTCGAACCGGGTTCACCTAGCTGGAACGACATACTGCATCTGACGTGGGAGGAAATCGAAGAGAGACAGCGCCGCCGCGATCCTGGTTTCCAAACCTTCCACAAATTGCTCCGAGACAAGAGGTTTGACAAATGAAAACAAGCCAATTCAGTCGGCTGCTTGCTCTCCTCGAGCGCCTGGATCAAATGAAGATCCCCTACTCCATGCGCCATTCGCGGATCGATGCCGTCATGATTGTTGTCTTCGCTCCCGGCGAATATTGGGAGATTGAGCTACTCGAAGATGGCGAAATTGTTATCGAGCGCTTCCGTAGCAACGGCCAAATCGATGACGAATCGGTCCTCGAAGAGTTGTTCGCCTTGTGGTCGGAAGATGATGTTTCTCCCGCACCGATAGGGAACCAAGATGACAGCAGCACCGGAAAGTGAACGCATTCTGATTCTCGACTTTGGCTCGCAGTACGGTCAGTTGATCGCGCGGCGCGTCCGCGAGCAGAACGTGTTCTGCCAGATTGTGCGCCACGACATATCCCCGGAGCGCGTGGCCGAGTTGAAGCCGCGCGGGCTGATCCTCTCCGGCGGCCCAGCCAGCGTCTATGATGCGAAGGCTCCGCACTGCGATTCGCGTCTGTTCGATCTCGACATCCCTGTACTTGGGATTTGCTACGGCATGCAGCTGGCCTGTCACGTTCTTGGCGGCAAGGTGATTCCGTCAGACCGTCGCGAGTTCGGGCCGGCCGTCTGCCGCGTCACAGAAGCCAGTGGTCTCTTTACCGGCGTGCCGGCCGAGACGACCGTGTGGATGAGCCACGGCGATCAAGTACAGTTGGTGCAAGGTGATTTTCTGCAACTCGCCTCCACCGACACTTGCCCCATGGCCGCCACGCGCCACCGCACCCGCCCCGTGTACGGCTTGCAATTTCACCCCGAAGTCAGCCACACGACGCAGGGCACACGCATCCTCCGTAATTTCCTCTATGACGTGTGCGGCTGTAAAGGATTATGGCAAATCGAGTCATTTTTATCGCAAACGGTGGCGAACCTGATCGAGCGCATTGGCGACAAGCGCGTCATCTGCGGCCTGTCCGGTGGCGTCGATTCGTCGGTGACGGCCGCGTTGCTGCTGCGAGCTGTTGGCCGGCAGGTGTCGTGCATTCTCGTCGATAATGGTCTGTTGCGTCAGGGCGAGGTCGAGTCGGTCAAGCGCACGTTTACCGGCCATTTCCAGGCGGATCTGCACATTGTCGATGCCGGGGCGCGCTTCCTCAAGGCGCTGGAAGACATCAGCGATCCGCAAGAGAAACGCCGTCGCATCGGCCACGTGTTCATCGACGTATTCAAGGACGAGGCTCGCCACATTGAAGGTGCTCATTTCCTGGCTCAAGGCACGCTGTATCCGGATGTCATCGAGAGCGGCGGTGCTGTGGACGGACCCGCGGCCAACATCAAAACACACCACAACGTCGGCGGACTGCCCAAGGAACTCGGCTTCGAGTTGATCGAACCTCTGAAGGATCTTTTCAAGGATGAAGTGCGCAAGCTCGGCCTGGAACTCGGTCTGCCGGAGACGTTGGTATATCGCCATCCCTTCCCCGGACCCGGCCTGGCCGTGCGCTGTCTGGGTCCGGTGACAGCGGATCGTCTGCGGGTGTTGCGGCAAGCCGATACGATCTTGCTCGAAGAGTTGAAACAATCGGGATGGTATCGAAAAACATCCCAGGCATTCGCCGTGCTGCTGCCGATCCATTCCGTCGGCGTCATGGGCGATTATCGTACCTATGAAAACGTGATTGCGTTGCGGATTGTGCAGACCGACGATTTCATGACGGCGGACTGGTCAAAGTTGCCGTATGAGCTGCTCGGCAAGATTTCGGCGCGCATCGTGAACTCGGTGGCAGGAGTGAACCGTGTTGTTTATGATGTCACCAGTAAACCGCCAGCGACGATTGAATGGGAATAAGATCAAATGCGTTTCACGAAAATGCAAGGCTGCGGCAACGATTACATCTATGTCGATTGCTTCCGTCAATCGATACCGCAGGATCCGCCGGGACTTAGCCGCGCCATCAGCGATCGCCATTTCGGTGTCGGCGGCGATGGCCTGATCCTCATCTGTCCGTCCGAGAAGGCTGACGCGCGCATGCGTATGTACAACGCCGACGGCAGCGAGGCGGAGATGTGCGGCAACGGCATTCGTTGCGTGGCCAAGTTTGTCCACGATCACGGTCTTGCCCGCAAATCGCCGTTGACCATCGAGACCGGACGCGGCGTGCTGACGCTGGATCTGGAGATCGCAGGCGGTAAAGTGCGGCAAGTGCGTGTGGACATGGGTGAGCCGATTCTGCAAGCGGAACGCATCCCGACCAGGCTCGCCGGTGATCCGCCGTTGGAGGCCACCCTGGAAGTGGCTGGACAGGCACTGCGCGTCACGTGCGTGTCAATGGGCAATCCGCACTGCATCACCTTCGTGGATGCCATCACCGACGCTCACGTCCACGGATTGGGACCGCAGATTGAACGACATCCCGCTTTTCCGCGCCGCGTCAATGCCGAGTTCGTTCGCGTCAATCGGCCAGATGATGTGACGATGCGTGTATGGGAGCGCGGCAGTGGCGAGACGCTGGCATGCGGCACCGGTGCTTGCGCCGTCGCCGTTGCCTGTCATCTCACAGGCCGCACCCAACGGCGCATCTCCGTACACCTGCCCGGAGGCGACTTGCAATTAGACTGGTCCGAACGGGATAATCACGTTTACATGACAGGCCCCGCCGTTGAAGTGTTTAGTGGGGAGTGGCCTGAATGACCCTCCCGAAGCATACGCGAGGACGGCCCTCGCTCACGCTTCGGGCTGATAGGTAGGAGTAAAAGGCAAGGAGGCCCACCAATGAAGATTCGACATCCAGTGCTAATAAAGGCGATGGGATTCGCCATTGGCTGGATCGTGCGATTGTGGATCGGCACGCTGTGCTATCGCTATCGACCGTTGGGCGCGAATCTCGATCCCAATCAGCCGAATTTCAAGGGGCGGTATCTGTACGCCTTCTGGCATGAAAATATCTTGGTGCCGGCCTATCACTATGGGCGGCGCGACATCCACGTCCTCATCAGCGAACACGCCGACGGGCAGATGATCGCCGAGGCGTGCCGGCACCTGGGGTTCCGGGTGGTTCGCGGTTCGGCGACGCGCGGCGGA
This sequence comes from Gemmataceae bacterium, assembly GCA_036557565.1. Lineage (GTDB taxonomy): Bacteria > Planctomycetota > Planctomycetia > Gemmatales > Gemmataceae > JAJPHU01. Next base: position 15,449 of record DATBHJ010000176.1, on the reverse strand, counting down.
GCGCGGGCGATCCGGCAAATGGTTCGCCACAGTCGTTTCGCGCACCTGGCCATCACTCCAGATGGGCCTCGTGGACCGCGGCGGCAGGTGCAGCCGGGCGTTGTTTATTTGGCCGCGCTGACCGGCTTGCCGATCGTGCCTTTCGGCATTGCTTTTGAACGCGCGTGGCGCATGCGCAGCTGGGATCGCTTCGCGGTGCCGTGGCCGGGCAGTGTGGCCGTGTGCGTTACCGCCGAGCCGATTCACGTGCCGGAGAACATCCGCAAGGACCAGCTCGAACAGTATCGCCTTCGGGTGCAACAGGCCATGGACGCAGCCAGTGAAGCGGCCGAACAGATCATTCGCAAGTCGGCTGGCGGCAATACAATGACAAAGCCCCCGCTGGCCGCGTAGGCAACTGCTCTTGCATCGCACCGAGACGCTCGTTATGAACGGCCCTCCAACATCGTCAAGCCAGGAAACGGAGGAAGTGCTGGAGGTGTTGCCGGTGCTGCGCGGCTGGGTCCGCGGCAGCTTGCTGGGATTGGCCCTGGGTTTGATTGTGGTGTTCGCCCTGGCCATTTGGATCAATCCCTACAATGCCGACGGATCGGCACGGACGTTGGCGACCCATCAGCAGCTCGGTTTGCCGCCGTGCAATTTCTATTACATGACCGGCCTACCTTGCCCAGCCTGCGGCATGACCACCAGCTTCGCCTTGTTGATGCACGGCGATCTGCCCAACTCGCTGCGCGCCAACGCGGTCGGCACGTTGCTGGCCGGGTTTTGGTTGCTTCTCATCCCCTGGTGCCTGGCCAGTGCGGTGTGTCAGCGGATGCTTTTCGTTCGCTCGATGGAACGCACGATCACGTTGGTCGTGCTGGTGTTCCTGGGCCTGATGTTGCTCCGCTGGGTGATCATTTTGGGGTTGGCGGGGTTGGCTTGGTGGACGAGGACGCCGTTTCAAGGATGAGGAGAAGGCCATGAAGGCATTGCGTCGGCGGACGGTTTTGCTGAGTCTCTGGGGTTCGATCCTCATCCTCGGTTGTAATTTTCCGAACAACCTGTACTTCCTCATGCCCGAAGCCAAGGATCCGGCTGTGTTAAAGAAGCTGGCGGATGAGGACGGCAAGAAGGAAATAAAGGTCGTCATCTGGACGTACATGAGTCTCAATCCAGGTGAAGTGCTCATCCAGGCCGATCGCCGCCTGGCCGCCAAGTTGGCCGAGGAGATCCACCGGCTGTCCGAGGAAAACAAGGAAAAAGTCGTGGTCGTCAAACCGAACCTGGTCGAGCAGTACAAGAGCCGCCATCCCAACTGGCAGACGCTCGAGCTGGCGACCGTCGGTCACGATTTCAACGCAGACTATGTGATCAACCTGGAAATCGATAAACTGAGCCTCTATGAGCCGAACGCCAACCAGCAGCTCTATCGCGGACAAACGGACATCCTGGTGACGGTGGTGGACGTGAATCATCCGGATGATCCGTGGTCCAAGGAATTCAACGACCGGTACCCTACCGAGGCGCGCGGCGACATGACGCCCTTTGAGATATCTCCGGCCGTGTTCCGCGATAATTTCCTGGAGCACGTGGCAAAGAAACTGGCCTTTTACTTCGTGGACCACAAACGGCGAACGAAGATGGTCATGATAGACGACGATAAATGAGCGAAAGGACACCCATGTCGGAACCCGTTGAGATTCGCTGCCGTGAGAATGGCCCCTTTGTCGTCAAAGGGCCGATACGCATCGTCGATCACCAGGGAAACGTATTCACGATCCCGCCGGGCAAAGAGACGGTCGCCCTGTGTCGCTGCGGCCAATCGAAGAACCGTCCCTTTTGCGACGGCACCCACAAGACGTGTGGCTTCCAGGCCGCCGAGATCGCGATGCCTCCGGTTACGGAATCCGAGCCGCGCACGTAGCGCAGCGGAGTAAGCGGCTGGCCATTCGACCGCTTACTCCGCTGCGCTGCGTGCGCGGCTCGGATAGCGCTCATGCCAGGATGCCCGTTACGGGATGCTGTTCCTCCACGCCGGTCAGCCGCATGTCCAGTCCTTGCGACTTGAACGTCAGTCGTCGATGGTCGATGCCCAGGCAGTGCAGGATGGTTGCGTTCATGTCGTGGATGTGTACGGGATTTTCCACGACGTTGTAGCTGAAATCATCGGTTTGGCCGTAGCTGATGCCGCCCTTGATACCGCCGCCGGCCATCCAAACGGTGAAGCAGCGCGGATGATGATCGCGGCCATAGTTCTCGCGCGTCAACTTGCCCTGGCAGTAAATCGTTCGTCCAAACTCGCCGCCCCAGATGACGAGCGTCTCATCGAGCAGGCCGCGTTGTTCGAGATCGCGGATGAGCGCGTAACAGGGCTGATCCACGTCCCGACACTGATTGGGCAAATCGCTGGCGATGTTGAAGTGTTGATCCCACCCGCGATGGAAGATCTGCACGAAGCGCACGCCGCGCTCAGTTAGCCGCCGAGCCAACAAGCAGCTCGCCGCGAATGTGCCCGGCTTGTGCACATCCGGCCCATACATATCCATGACGCGCTTCGGTTCGCGCGACAGATCCATCAATTCCGGCACCGACGATTGCATGCGAAAGGCCATCTCATACTGGGCGATGCGCGCTTGCGTTTCCGGATCGGCGATTTCATCGAGCTGTCTTTGATTCAGTCTGGCCAGCGCGTCGAGCATACGGCGCCTCGTGGAAGCATCCACGCCTGCGGGATTGGACAGAAACAGCACTGGATCGCCACTGGAACGTAGGGCCACTCCCTGATGTTTGCTCGGCAAGAATCCCGATCCCCAAAGTCGATTATAGATCGCTTGCGCTTCCTTGCGTCCGGTCCACGATGCGGTCATGACGACGAAGGCCGGCAGATTGTTGTTTTCGGTGCCTAGTCCGTAGCTGAGCCAGGCGCCGAGACTGGCACGGCCGGGTAGTTGATGGCCAGTGCAAATGTAGGTAACGGCAGGATCGTGATTGATGGCCTCGGTGTTGACGCTCTTGATGAAGGCCAGTTTATCCACGATTCTCGCCGTCCACGGCATCAACTCGCTGACCCACGCGCCCGACTTCCCGTGCTGCGCAAACTTGTACTTCGACGGCGCGACGGGGAAGCGCGTTTGACCGCTGGTCATGGTCGTCAGTCGCTGCCCTTTGCGGATCGAGTCGGGCAGATCTTTGTCGAACAGCTTGTCCATCGCCGGCTTGTGATCGAACAGATCCATCTGCGAGGGACCGCCGTTCATGAACAGATAAATGGCGCGTTTCGCTCTGGGCGCGAAGTGCGGCAGATCCGGCAGTCCGCCGGTAGCCGTCGCCGCACGGGCGCGCGGATTCATCAGCGTCGCCAGCGCCGCTGTTCCCAGACCGAGAGCGGTGCGGCCGAAGAAATGCCGGCGGGTGAAGGTCTGGATGTGTTCGTGGGTCGGGTTCATTGTTTCTTGTCTCTCGATTTCACATCTTGACGGATCGTTTCCAGGTGCTGGAGCAAGTCGGATCCCTCCTTGAGTTGGTTCAGGAGTGTCAATTCCGGGATGATATAGTTCCAATCCAGCCCGTTCCCTTGTCGAGCGATAATACCTCGGACATCGAACCAGTCTTGCTCCCGTCCCGCGAACGCCTTGAGCACGATCAGGTCCTCAGCGGAGGCAGTTGTTAGAGTAACGCCTTCTGCAAATGAAAACGTCGAACTGCGTTCGATAACCTTTTCTTCAAATGGGAAAGCCGCCAGTGCGATGTCGAGCGAGACGCCTTCTGCCGTTCGGGCTAGGACTACTCGATGCCGAAGCGCAAAGTCTCGGGCATCTGCTCTTCGACTAGAAAAACGAGTAAGCAAACGATCGACATACTCTTGTTCTCGACCGAAACCTGTTAGCAGGCTGAAATCCAGATCCTGAGTCGCACGCGGTTGGCCCCAGCGAACGACGGCCAAACCGCCGATGAGGCAAAAACGCCAGTTCTGCTGGCGCATGAACTGCTCGACTTCCAAGGCTGCCTGGAACAAGCCATTCATCGTCGCCCTTTCGCTAGGAGTCGCTCAAGCTCCACCAGTCCGCTCGTAGGGCGCGGCACGGCATGATCCAAGCCGAGCTGGAGCAGTGCATCGATAATCGGCAACTGCTCTTCATAATTGAAGTTGCGCAGTTCCTCCTGGCGAATTGCCTCCAGAATGGGACCAAGGCGACGCCAGTGTTCGACCCAGTTCTTGTCTGCTTTGGGTTTCGTGTCGCTCATTCTTCTGCCGTCGTATTGGTTAGCCTTTGTTAATCACTTCATCCAAATTCAGCAACAAATTAGCAATCATAGTCCACGCTGCCAACTCGCTTGGGTTCAGGTTCGCATCCGGCCTGGACTCATCCACGGAAATCAGCTGATTCGCCTTGGCCGGGTCGTGCGTGTACATCGCCAGATGATCCTTGTATGCGGCGAGCAATTCGTCCACTTCCTTCCCATCCGGCCGACGTGCCGTTGTCAGTCGGAACATGTAAACCAAACGCGCCTCTGTCGTCGTGCCCCCTACTTTCATGGTGCGTTGGGCCAGTGTCCGCGCCGCCTCGATGAACTGCGGTTCGTTCATGAGCAACAGCGCTTGCAGAGGTGTGTTGGTGCGTTCGCGGCGGACGACACACGATTCGCGCGACGGGGCATCGAAGGTGTTCATCTGCGGCGGCGGAGCGGTGCGTTTCCAGAAAGTGTACATGCTGCGGCGATGTACTTTCTCATGACCGTGGTCGGGCCTGAAGTCTTTCGTATTGCTGCCAGTGTAGCCGACGGCCTCCCACAAGCCGGACGGCTGCGGTGGTTTGACGCTGGGTCCGCCCAGTCTCTCGACGAGCAGTCCGCTGACAAACAACGCCTGATCGCGCAGCATCTCGGCGTCGAGTCGATAGCGCGGCCCACGCGACAAGAGCCGATTGGCCGGATCTTTCGCCAGCCGATCCCTGGTGACCCGCGACGATTGCCGATACGTGGCCGACATTACGAGGCGTTTCATCATCTTCTTTATGTCCCAGCCGTCCTCACGCAACTGCACCGCCAGCCAATCGAGCAATTCGGGATGGCTCGGCGATTCGCCCTGCGTGCCGAAATCCTCCGCCGTCTTCACCAGTCCGGTTCCGAAGACTTGTTGCCACAGGCGATTGGCTTCAACGCGGGCCGTCAACGGGTTATCCGCCGCCAACATCCATCGGGCCAGACCGAGGCGATCGCGCGGGGCCTTCTCCTGCAAGGGCGGCAGGAACTTCGGTGTCTCACGTCCGACCTGCTCGCCGCGCTGGTCGTATTCACCGCGCTTGAGAATGTACGCTGGCTTGGGCGTAGCGCGTTCCTTGAACACCAGCGTTGCCGGAATGTCCTTCTCGATCTGTTTGCGCTTGTGCTCCAGGGCTGCAAGCTTTGCGAGTAAAGGAGCAATCCGTGTTTGGGCCACTTCTTTGTTGATCTGGGCGCGGATCGCGGAGATTTGCTGCTGTACATGCTCCAGTTGTGCCTTCTGCTGGGGCGTGGGGACATTCACCGTCGGTGCAGGTTTGGCAGCGTTGCCATCCAGAGCGGGGCCGTCGAGATTGTTGAAGAACGCAAAGAGTTGATAGAACTCTTTCGTCTTGATGGGATCGAACTTGTGATCGTGGCAGCGGGCGCAGCCGACGGTCAGACCCAGGAACACAGTCCCGGTGGTATCGACGCGATCGACGACGTTGCGGACGTAAACTTCCTCCTCAATGGAGCCGCCCTCGCTGGTGGTGACATGGCAGCGATTGAAGCCCGTGGCGATGATCTGATCGAGCGTCGCATTGGGCAGCAAATCGCCGGCGAGTTGTTCGGTTAAAAATTGGTTGTAAGGCTTGTTGTCGTTGAACGCCTTGATGACCCAATCGCGGTAGGGCCACATCTCGCGGTAATTGTCGAGGTGCAACCCGTGGGTATCGCCGTAGCGAGCGGCGTCGAGCCAGAAGCGGGCCATGTGTTCGCCGAAACGCGGCGACTGCAACAACCGCTCGACGACTTTCTCGTAAGCATTCGGCGAGGGATCGGCGAGAAAGGCATCGACCTCGGCCGGAGTCGGCGGCAGTCCGGTCAGATCCAGCGTGACGCGGCGAATCAGCGTCGTCCGGTCGGCCTCTGACGATGGTTGCAGTCCCTCACGTTCCAGCCGTGCGAGGATGAATTGATCGACGGCGTTCTTCGGCCAGTCGGTGTTCTTCACTTTCGGCAGGGCATGGCGCATTGGCGGCACAAACGCCCAGTGGACAGTGTAGGTGGCTCCTTCCGCGATCCAGCGGCGAAGCAAATCGATCTGCGCCGGCGTCAGGTTCTTGCCGGATTTCTTCGGCGGCATGCGCCGGGAAGGATCTTCGTCGGTAATGCGTTCGATCAGGGCGCTGTCATCGGGCTTGCCGGGTACAATCGCATGTCCACCGCTGCGCAGCTCGGCCAGGGCGCCGGTGCGCGTGTCGAGCCGAAGTTTGGCCTTGCGCTGTTGCACATCGGGACCGTGGCATGCGAAACAGTTGTCGGCGAGGATGGGCCGAATGTCGCGGTTGAAGTTGATCGTGGATTGGTCGGCGTTCGCCGCGGCGCTGGATACGAGCGCTGCTGCGAGGGACAGCCAGAAGTTTCGCCGTAAATGGTTCGCAAATGCCAGCACAGTCATCGAATCAGCTCCTGTCCCCATGATCCGGACAACATTCTGTCAAATGGAGGCGTCTCGTTTCGGTTTGACCGCCGGAACCGTGGGCATGAGTCTACGGTCGTGGGTAGGTATAGTTAGGATAAAGGACATGTCCCGCTCACGCCAATGATTTTTTTCGTTAACTCGGGCGAGTGGGTGCTTATACGGACGCTCGCTTTTCCGGATACGATTTGCTAGAAACAGCTAGATAGCCGATTTATCAGCCCTTGTCAGGTGGTTAGGTTGTTAGGTGGTAAGGTTGTTAGCCACCTAACCACCTGACGCGGGCTGGTAAGCATTGCCTCTTGGAGGTACACCTTGCCGCGCTTTCCTCTTCTGATGCTGCTCGTTTTCGCGTTCACGCTTTTCACCAGCGCCACGCTGCTGTTCATGGTTGAGCCGATGATCGGCAAAATGATCCTGCCGCTTCTGGGTGGCACGCCGGCGGTATGGAACACCTGCATGGTCTTTTACCAGGCCGTGCTGTTGGCCGGCTATGCCTACGCCCATTTCAGCACGTCCTTGCTCGGCCCGCGCAAGCAAGCGGCGGTTCACCTGGTTCTCCTGGCGCTGCCGTTTCTGTTTTTGCCGTTGGCCGTCAATCCCGATCTCATCAAGGGCGACGAGAATCCCATCCTCGGCTTGCTGTTGCTGTTGTCGGTGACGGTGGGGCTGCCCATGTTCGTGGTCAGCGCCAGCGCCCCGTTGTTGCAGAAATGGTTCGCCGACACCACGCATCCGTCCGCCAGGGATCCATATTTCCTTTATGGCGCCAGCAATCTCGGCAGCATGCTCGCGCTGCTTGCCTATCCGACCATGGTGGAGCCGAACTTGCGCCTGGGGCAACAGAGCATCGACTGGACGGTTGGCTACGCTGCGCTGGCGGCGCTGACGGCGCTGTGTGCCGTCTTTTTGTGGCGTTCGCCGCAAGGCGTGGAGACAAAGCCGGCCGCGGAGCAAGCCGGGTCCGAAGGACGTTCGTCCGAGGCAATTCAGAAGGACAAGCACGGTATCGTTCGCGGCGGCAAACAGCAAACGTCCTCGCACTCCGGTTCCCACTGGGAACCTTCGGCGGTTGAGGACGAATCCAGCACGACGCTGGCCGGCGATGTGACCTGGTCGCGCGTGCTTCGCTGGGTGGCCCTGGCGTTCGTGCCGTCCAGCCTGATGCTGGGCGCAACTACCTACCTCACCACCGACATCGCCGCCATCGCGTTCTTGTGGGTGACGCCGTTGGCCTTGTATCTACTCAGCTTCATCATCGTGTTCTCGAAGATCCCGCCCTGGCTTCAGTGGTTGGGATTGACGCTCGCCGGCGCATTCAACTTGTTCCTCTTCACGTACTTTTTCTGGGACACGGAGCTATTGTCAGGGCGACCCGTCGTGCAGTTGCTGGTCCGAATCGGACTTGTCCTCGCGCTGGGCGGCGGCATCTTCGCGTCTTTGTGGGGTTGGTTTAACCGCCATGTAGACATGATTCATCGGGTCATGATCCTCCTCATGCCGCCGTTGGTGTTGATGCTCCTGTTCTTCCTGCTGGCGGGTTCTTCGGCGATCAAATTGGGCATTGGCTGGAGTCTGTACTTGCATTTGGCCACGCTGTTCGTGGTGGCGATGGTCTGTCATGGCGAGCTGGCGCGCGATCGTCCGGCGGCGAAATTCTTGACCGGCTACTATCTGTGGATGTCGGTCGGCGGCGTGCTGGGCGGTTTGTTCAATGCCCTCCTGGCGCCGGTGATTTTCACTGGTTTAGTCGAGTATCCCCTGGCGATGATGGTGGCGTGTTTGCTGGCGCCGCCCCTGGGACCAACCGAGGAATCCTCCTGGGGCCGGCGTTTCGACATCATTTTGGCCAGCCTGTTCGGCGTCCTCGGCTTATTGTTGATCGCTCTGCGCCTGCCCGATCGCGATCTTCCCTTTGAGGATGTGGCAAATTCTCCGTGGCAGTGGGAGCTGGCGGCCCTGGCTGTGGGTGTGATTATCGGCATCGTGTGGGCCATGCGCGGGCGAGAACGACAGGCCGATCGCTGGATGGACCTCCTGCTGCCTTTGTGCCTGGGCGTGTTGCTCATCGGACTGTCGTGGGGACTGCGCGCGGACATCGTCTGGCCCCGTGTGCGCAACATCGCTGCTGCGATAAACACTAACCTCGGGCGTTTAATCGTGATCCTCACGTTTGGAGTGCCGCTGGTGTTGGCTTACACGTTCGTCGAGCGCCCGCTGCGATTCGCAATGGCAGTGGGCGCAATCCTGTTGGCCAGCGGCTTTTGTTCCGTCTTCGATAGTCCCGTGCTCCATCAAGAACGCGGTTTCTTCGGTGTGCTCAAGATTTCCAACGAGATCTATCGCTACAACGGCGAGGACTACATGCTTCGACGTCTGGATCACGGCACGACGCTGCACGGCATGCAGTGCCTCAACGAGGAACGCCGCGACGAACCGTTGACCTATTACCATTACACCGGACCGATAGGCCAGCTGATGTGGACGTACAACGGGCCGGACACGCCGCCCGAAAAAGTGAACATGGCCGTCATCGGTCTGGGCACCGGCTGCATGGCCGCTCACACGCGTCCGGGCCAGCACCTGACTTTCTACGACATCGATCCCATCGTCAAACGTTTCTCCTACGACGATGACAATCCATATTTCACGTTCGTTCGAGGCGCTGTGCGCCGCGGCGCCACGGTCGATCTGATCATGGGCGACGCCCGTTTGACGATGGCGCGTCAGCAACTAAAAGACTCCGATAAGTACGGGATCATCGTGGTCGATGCCTTCAGCTCGGACGCCATTCCTATCCATCTGATGACGCTGCAAGCGATGGACATTTATCTCGACAAGCTGACTCCAGATGGCGTGCTCGTCTTTCACATCTCCAACCGTTATCTCGATCTGGCTCCGGTGTTGTACAACCTGGCCCAGGCTCGCAACCTGTCGGCGGTCACGATGAGCGACTACCGCGAGGAGGAGGATAATCCTGCTTCCTCCGAGCTGATGGCCAAGACCAGCTCGACCTGGGTGGTACTCTCTCCCAGCCAGGAGCGTCTGAACAAGCTACTCGAGCTGAACGACTGGGAGGACAAACGCCATGAAGTCCGCGATGAACTGTTGCCCCTGATGCTGTGGCCGGACAATGGCGCGGGTCTCGTTGGTCAGGCGATGTTCGTGCGCAACATCCTCGATGAGGCGATGTGCCAGCACTCGGCGCAGTGGAAGCCGCTGGAGCCGGAAAAGGATTGGCCGGACCTCAAGAGCGTCGGTGTGTGGACAGACGATTACTCGAATTTGTTCAGCGTCTTCTCGTGGCGATGATGGTTCCGGCGAGCGGGGGGCGTAAGCCCCCTGTTTGTTTACAACAGGGGGCTTACGCCCCCCGCTCGCCGGTCTTTGATCGGGCAAATGGCTGAAACCATGCAGAGCGTCTCGCGCTTCGAAGCGAATTTGCTGCGATTGCTGTGGTATTTCTTGCGCCGCGAACCGCCCGAACGCGCCTTGCCGCTCTTGGAAACCCAATCTGCCGCTCCGCTCTGCCTACATCGCAACGCCATCCGTCTGATCCAGGATACCTTGGCCAAGGGTTGTGTGCTTCTCCTGGCCCGGCGCGGCGGCTGGCGGCGCGAGCGTTTCCTGCGCGGCGAACGAGTTGTCGAAGGACGGCTGTGGGAACGCACGCCACCTGTGGAGCTGGGTTTGACTTTCTCAGCACATACGCTGAGTTTCCTCATCTGGATCACGGCCAATCGTCCCAGCGACACGGCACGCCCCTGGGTCGTGCCGGAGGACGAATTGACTCTGGGCGATCGTCTGTTGCTTTACTTCGCCCATGAGGGACTGCGGAGTGTAGCGGAGGGACTGGGCGTGTCAGTCCTGTGGACGCAGGAGCCGTTCGTGCGGCATGCGCTGTGCTGGCTTGCCTTTCCGGAAGACTACACGGTAGTCCCGACCGGCGTTCGCCCGAACCTCGCGCCCTGGACAAACGGTGCCGGTGCGTACATGCTGGAAGCGTTGCAACCGGAGCTGGCCCGTCGCTGGATCGAGGTCGAGAGCAGCAAGGAACGTATCACCGATCCGCAGGCCATGCGCGCTCTCGGTCTGTCCCAGGAGCGCGTGTTGACGGCGTTTCTCGACGCCATTGAGCAGGCCCGACGAATGGACCTGGCGCGATTTTTATTGCAGGCCGCGGCGGTACTGCTGGGGCCACACGCTCACGCCGGCATGTGGTCAGCAAAGTTGAATCTGACCGGCCAGCGCGTCGCCGACCGCGCCGCCATCTATCAGGCCGCAACGACTTTCCTCCGGACGCTCGATCGTCTGCAAACGTGGGAACGGCGCGCGCGTGGCGTCGGCTACTTCGACGAAGGGTATGCCGCCAGCCAGTTGTGGAAGGCAGATTGGGAGCAGGTGCAGGGCGATCGCTTGATCGAACGCGCTCGCGCGATCGTGCAGCAATTGGGTCCCATGCGACAGGCATAGATTCAAGAGAAGGCAGGGAAATCATGAGCCGAGCTTATCGAGTTAGCGTTCGTGAAACGCGGAGTCGTGTCATCCGCGCCGAGGATCACGTCAGCACGCAGCTGGAGATTCTCGAAGTATTGCCGCCCGAACAGATGGCCGGACTCCTTGCCGACGAGCTGAAGCGACGCGGCTTCGAGCGCGACGGCACGCGCTTGACGCGCAAGCAAAGCGGCGTCACCGTCACGGTGGAGACGATCACGTCAACCGTGACCGTTGCCGCCGAGGCATCGGAAGAGACCACCATCCAGGCCGAGCGCACCGATCGCGCTTACGATGATGTCGGCCCGCATGCCAAGGTCGTGCGCGAGAACCTCAAGAAACAGCTTGAGAAAGACATCGAGAGAAAAGTCAGCGAAAAGACGGCGGGCTTGCAGACGAAAGTGACCGATCGTCTCGAACGTGAGCTGAACGATGTGCGCCAGGAGTTGGATGAGGTTATCCATCACGTGACCGCCGAGGCGCTCAAACGCAAGGCCGCCCAGATGGGACAAATCAAGGAGATGACCGAAGATCCGCAAGCGGGATCGCTCACGATTGTCGTCGAAGTTTGAAAACGCCCCCCTCAGATCGGCAGTACCGTAATCATCGGTTCGCCGATGCCGAAGCCTGTCAGCAGTAGAATAGTCTGTCGCTTCTCGACCAGGTTCAATTCGCGGACATGTCGCCGCGCCGCATCCTGGGGGCGCTCGAATTCGGCGGCGTCGATTCGGCGCGGGATGACGCCCCAAAGCAAATTCATGCGACGATAGACGCACGGATCCATCGTCAAAGCGATGATCGGCGCAGCGGGCCGAGTGGCGGCGACGACCTCGGCAGAGGTGCCGTATTTCGTCCGCACCACAATCGCGCGCACGCGCAAATCGCGCGACAGCTGGGCCGTCGATCGCGCCACGGCTTCGCGCAGCGGCAACGGGGGTGGAAGTTCGCGCTCGCCTTCGGTGAGCGAACGGAATGCCCCCTCGATCCACTGCCAGCCCTCGACCTGGCGCGCGACGCGATCCATCATCTCCACGGCTTTGATGGGATATGCACCCGCTGCCGTCTCGGCCGACAACATAACGGCGTCGGCGCCGGCGAAGACGGCGTGCGAGACGTCGGACACCTCGGCGCGTGTCGGCCGGGGATGTTCGATCATCGATTCGAGCATTTGCGTGGCCACGATGATCGGTTTATGCCGGCGGCGACAGCGCTCGATCAAATCGTGCTGCACGATCGGCACCGCCTCGGGCGCCAGCTCGACGCCGAGGTCGCCGCGCGCCACCATCAGGCCGTCGGCCACGTCGAGGATTTCATCGATGGCGTCGAGGGCTTCGGGCTTCTCGATCTTGGCGATGACCGGAGTCGTAGCGCCGGCGGACTCGATCAGCGTCTTGAGGTCGGCCACATCGGCGGGTCGGCGCACAAACGACAGGGCGAGATAATCGACGCCGAGGTCGAGGGCGAAGCGAGCATCCTCGCGGTCTTTGTCGGTCAGGGCCGGCGACGACACCATCACACCGGGCAGGTTCATGCCCTTGCGATCTTTCAAAACGCCGCCGGCCGTCACGGTGCAACTGATGTCGCTGTCGGCCACGGAATCAACGTGCAGCTCCAGCATGCCGTCATCGAGCAGAATGCGATCGTTGGGGCGCACGTCCTCGGCCAAAGCGCCGTATTGCGAGGGGATCAACCCCGCTCCTCCAAGGACGTTGCGTGTCGTCACCGTCACTTTTTGTCCCATTTGCAGCACGATACTTCCGCCGACGAAGGAGCCGACGCGGATCTTCGGTCCACACAGGTCGGCGAGGACGGCGACGGGTTCGCCCAGCGCCGCCGATACCGCCTGGATATTGGCGAAGTTGGCGCGATGACTGGCATGATCGCCGTGCGATAGGTTGAGGCGGAAGACGTTGACGCCGGCACGGAGCAGAGCTTCCAGCACGGCGACATCGCGCGAAGCCGGCCCGATGGTGGCGACGATCTTGGTTCGACGACGGCGCAGCAGCCAGGTCTGCGGAGATGATTTACTCATGTGCTTACCAGCAGGCGAACGGCCGGCGTATGCCGGCTGGTAGAGGCGACACCAGCCGGCTTACGCCGACCGTTCGCCTAGTCAGCGTTTCAGTCCGTAGCCGTTGATCTTGCGATCCAGGGTTGAGCGTTCGATGTTGAGGATGCGGGCGGCCTGGCTCTTGTTCCAATCGGTATGGTTGAGCGTCTTGAGAATGTGTTCCTTCTCGATTTCCTCCAGGGACATCGGCCGATACCCCGACTCGCCTGCTACCGGCGCGGCTGCGACATTAATTTCCAGCGATGAGAGCCAAATGTCACTGGCATCCAGGTATGGCCCCGTGCCCAGAGCGACGGCGCGCTCGACGACGTTGCGCAGTTCACGGACGTTGCCCGGCCAGTTGTATTCCTCCATTTTTCGCTGCGCCGCCGGCGTGAAACCGCGGATCTTGCGGCCGGTCTCGCGGATGAAGCGCCGCAGAAAGTGCTCGGCCAGGATCGGCACGTCGCTCTTGCGGTCGCGCAGCGGCGGCACGCGGATCTCGACGACGTTGAGGCGGAAAAACAGATCGCGGCGGAAACGCCCCTCCTGAATAGCCTGCTCCAGGGGCTGATTCGTCGCCGACACCACGCGCACATCGACGCGGATCGGCACGCTGCCGCCGACGCGCTCAAAAGGATGACCTTCCAGGATGCGCAAGAGCTTGGCCTGCGTGCCCACGTTCATCTCGCCGATTTCATCGAGAAAAATGGTGCCCTGATTGGCCGCCTCGAATTTGCCGATCTTCTTCTCCGTCGCGCCGGTGAAGGAGCCTTTCTCATGACCGAACAGCTCGCTCTCCAGAAGCGTCTCGGTCAGGGCAGCGCAGTTGAGGCAGACGATCGGCCCATCCTTGCGCTGGCTGGAATAATGAATGGCGCGGGCTACCAACTCCTTACCGGAGCCGCTTTCTCCGCGAATGAGGCATGTGGCATTGGTGCCGGCGACGCGAGCGATTTGCTGCTCGATTTCGTTCATGGCCGAGCTTTCGCCGATCAGCTCGCTCTCGACGTGCAGCTGTTCGCGCAGCGAACGGTTCTCGGCCGTCAGCGACACTTGCCGCTGCATCTGATGAATGACGCCGCCCAGCTGCTTGGCCACGGCGACGGCGAATTCCAGATCCTCGGCGTCCAGCGCCTTGTGTGGATTGGTGCAGTACAGGTGAATCAGTCCCAGCACGCGATCGCCGAAAACAATGGGAGCGCAGATGAGGCTGGTCGCGCCCATCTCATTGAGGCTCTCGCGATTGCGGAGGTAGCGATCGCGGGCCACGTCTTCGGCGAGGATGGCTTCGCGGCTGGCCAGCACCTCATTGCTGACATATTCGGAAACGCGCTTGTAATCGTGGATACCTGGATCGCGGTGGCGATGGGCCGTCACTTCCAGCTCGACGCCGCGGAGCTGTTTGGCTCCGTCGCCGGTAGGGATGCGAACGCCGACCGGTGGGCCGTCGCCGTCGTCGCCGTCGCGCGCCACCGACAGAATCGCGCCGACCTCGGCGGGAATGGCTTCCAAAAGAGCGTCGAGAACGATCCGGCAAAGCTCCTCATAGCTGCTGGCCGAACCCATATCGAGGGCCAGCCGATAGAGCAGAGACAGATCGCGGCTAAGGGCGTGGCGTTCTCCAGGGATGATGGTGCCCTGGTCGCTCAGCTCCGGCTGCGGCGTCAGGAAACGCGTTTGGCCCAAACGCTTGCGGATGGACACGCCCTCGGACTCCACTTCTCCCTGCTGGTGCGGAAGGTCGGGAAGCTGAGCCATGTCCTCGACGAACAGCAGATGGGTGCGGCCTACGTGAACGTCATCCAATGGCGTCAGCTCCCATTCGCCGTCGAGACGGACGCCATTGATGCGTGTGCCGTTGAGGCTGTTGAGATCGCGCAGGCGCCAACGGCCTCCGCGGTAACTCACCTCGGCGTGCTCGCGGCTGCACAGGTCGTCCTTGAGGACAATGCGATTGGTCGCGGCCCGGCCGAGCGTGTAGGTCTGGCCCACGGCGAGGGGAAAGACATCGCCGAAACCGTCGTCGCGTCGGACTACAAGATACGCTGTCGTGCCTGATGACATCGTTGAGCCGGAGTTAAGAAATCCTGCGTCTATTGTAGTGAGTTCGGCAGCGCCGGGACCGCCACGCCGTGCAACACTTCTTCTGCGTTATTCTCATCACAAGATTTATATTATCGCAGTATGACACGATGGCACTTTTATTGCAAGAACGACAATCTTTCCGAGCCGCGG
>DATBHJ010000175.1:0-48850 GCA_036557565.1 Gemmataceae bacterium | reverse complement strand
CGCCGCCCTTGGAACCGGGAAAGACCTATGCCTATAAGGTCAAGATTGTGAGGACCAACGCCAACGGCAAGAAAGTCGAACAGACGCGAACCGTCCAAGTCCACGCCGGCGACTACGTGAATCTCGACTTGCGACAGGAATTACCGTCGGAGAAGACAGAGAAAAACCACGAATCACACGAATCGCACGAATAAAAACAGAAGAGAGCAAATTGTTCTTTTTTCCATTCATGTGATTGGTGTGATTCGTGGTGACTCTTCTCCTGCTCTTGACAGCCGACGAAGGCCGTTGAGAATGAGATGGGTAGGCGCATCCGCGCAGCAGAGCAGAGAGGAGTCGAACGTGAAGCGTTTTTCTCCCGTTCTCAGTCTGTCCGTGCTCGTTCTCGTCCCGTCGCTTGTACCGGCTGGCGACGAGGTCAAGGAGTCGCTTGCTCAACTCGAGAGGGCGTTTGGCGATTATTCGGGATCTCGGTTGGTATTCAACGTGAAGGACCTCCCCGAAGGGACCTATCACGATCGCATGCCGTGCTTAAATGAAGATGGCCGGATGCGCGCGGCACGCATCGCTCTACGCGAGATTCGCAAGTTACCCCCACGCTATCTGGAGAAGATGGGACTCAAGGCCATCGGTATCTTCGCGGCTTGCATTTCCAATCAGGGCGACGGCTTTCGGCCATACGACGAGCCATTAAGGGGCTATCGTTTTTTCGGCATTTACAACGGCAAAAACGCTCTGGCCGCCGCCTACTACAGCGACACTCAGCTGCCGACAACCTTGCATCACGAAATCTTCCACCATGTCGATGCCACCATTCACGGGCAGACGAGGTACACGGTGAACTTTGTTCGCGATGAACGATTTGAGGCGGTGCTCGCCGGCGCGGATCGCTACCCCGCACTCCACTTCGAGGACGCGGATCTGGCTGCGCTACGGAAACTCAGCAAGGGCCATATGTTGGAGAAAGCCGTCAGCAGCTATGCCGAGAAAAGCGTCGGCGAAGACAAGGCCGAGACCGCTCGGTATCTGATGACGGCGCTGCCCGATGCACTCGTGCAAATGGCCACACGCCCTGAGTTGGCCGGCAGCCAACGGATGTTGCACGTCTTGCACAAGTATGGCCAGGCGATCCCCGATGGTCCTGGCGTCGGCTGGTTTGTATCCGTCGCGCTGGATCGTACTAATCCCGCCGCTACACAAGCCACTCATGATCCAGTGAGTCATTCGCCACCCGGGGAGAATGTTACAAATGGAAAAGCCCCACGGGCAAAGCCGTAGCCGACTATTCGAAGAAACTGCTCAATCGGCAGATGTGGGACCGTTTCGTGCACACAAGGACTACGGCATTACGCTTTCGCCGGAGGATTTCTCGTCGCGTTCCCCGAAATGGGACGCTGCTGTCGCTGATTAATTGCCCTACTTGCCAAAGACTTCGCGGAAGCCGCGCAGATGCTCACTCAGTAGTTCCTTCAATCGCTTTGCCTGCTCTTGGTCGATCTTCTGGAAGTGCAGAGACAACAAATCGCCGTCTTTGCGTTGCGTACCGATATGCGGCGCGACACCGATATTCTCGATTTGACTGAGATTGAATTGTCCTTTCTTACCCAGGAAATGACACTCCAGGGCGATTGTCTTCTTCGTTCGCCACTGGGCCCAGGCTCGGTTGACATCCGGCACGCGCAGTGTGATGGCGTCGCGCGCGTCCCAACGTACTTCCACGCCGGGCTCGATTTCGCGCACCAGTTGCAGCAGGCGCGTCAATAGAGCGCGCTCCCAGCGAACTTTCTTGCCCGGCGGGAAACCCTTCTCTCCGAGGTGCCAACGCTCGCCGTTGATCTTCCACGGCATCACGTCTTCGGGCTTGGTACGCAGACGTTTGAGGTTGTTGTGAAACGACGCGACCGCCTCTTCGAGGAATTTGCGGAAGGCTGGCGTATCGATTTCGCTGAGGCGATGCACAAGAACCGTCACCGATTGCCAGGGTCCCTTGTGAGCGGTCGTCCAGACGCGCTCGTCGCTGCCGTACACCTCAAGGCCCGGCGTCTCGTTCAGCGGACGAATGCCGAACCGACGCACCAGATCAGCGTCCTTGAAACGATTCTTCTCGACGCGGAAGACCAGGCGTAGCAACCATTCCTGGCCGGTCATGGCGTGCAGGAACCACCCCTGTGTCCGCACCGGAGCAGCAATTTCAACAATGGATCGTTGATTCCAGTCGGTATCGCTGAATTCGCCCAGCTCGTGGATGCGCTCGTCGATCCAATCGAGTATATGGCCTTCCCAACGACAAGGTTTGCCCTCGTTGGTGACGCGCTCGATCGTGTGCCAACGGCGTCCATCCTTCTCCCAGGGCATGGCTGCGTCTTTACCGACCGCTTCCAACTCCATGTCGCCTGCACGGGGCGATTCGACCGCGAATGGATCGTATCGTTGCCTCTCGACGTGTGGCCCGGCTTTCAACACTGGCGCGAGGGCGGCTGCAGTGTGGCTCGTATCGTTTGACTCGACCACTTCCTCAGGCGTTCCCTGGACGACAATGCGGCCGCCGGCTGGACCGGCCTCGGGACCGAGATCGATGATCCAATCTGCCGTCTTGATTACGTCCAGGTTGTGCTCGACCACGATGACCGTATTGCCCAGATCGACCAGGCGATTCAGCACTTCCAACAATTTGTGTATGTCGTCAAAGTGGAGTCCCGTCGTCGGCTCATCAAGCATGTACAGGGTGCGTCCCGTGCTTGGCCGGGCCAACTCGGCCGCCAGCTTGACGCGCTGGGCCTCACCACCGGAAAGCGTCGGCGCCGCCTGGCCCAGCGACAGGTAATCGAGTCCCACGTCGGCCAGCGTTTGCAAGACGCGGCGGATCTTCGGCAGGTTGCCGAACAGATCAAGCGCCTCATGAACGCGCATCGACAGCACATCGGCGATGGAGTGTTCCTTGTAGCGGACGGCCAAAGTCTCTGGATTGTAGCGCTGACCATGACAAACATCACACTCGACCCAGACATCGGGAAGGAAGTGCATCTCGATTTTCTTCTGGCCGTTTCCTTCGCAGGCCTCGCAGCGGCCGCCGGGCTTGTTGAAGCTGAAACGCTGTGGCCGATAGCCGCGCACTTTTGCTTCCGGCAGCTGAGCGAACAATTGGCGGATCAGATCGAAGACGCCGGTGTAGGTGGCGGGATTCGAGGACGGCGTGTTGCCGATGGGATCTTGATCGACGTTGATGACCTTATCGATGTGTTCCAAACCGAGAATGTCATCGTGCGCCGTGGCCGGCGTGCGAGCACGATGAAGACGGCGAGCCAGCGTCAGATACAGTACCTCGTTGACCAACGAGCTTTTGCCGCTGCCACTGACCCCGGTGACGGCAACGAATGCTCCCAGCGGGAAAGAGACATCGATGTTTTGCAGGTTGTTCTGCCGCGCTCCCTTTACGGTCAGCCAGGCGCCGGACGGCGAGCGGGGGGCGTAAGCCCCCTGTTTCTGAGCAACAGGGGACTTACGCCCCCCGCTCGCCATGCGGCGATTACGCGGCACTGGGATAGACTTCTTTCCGGAGAGATATTGTCCGGTAAGCGACGCCTTGCTGCGCAGTACTTGTTTGACGCTGCCGCGCGCCGTGATGTCGCCGCCCCGGTCCCCGGCACCGGGCCCGAAGTCGAGCAAGTAGTCGGCGGAGGCGATGACCTCGCGGTCATGTTCGACAAGCACGAGCGTATTTCCGAGGTTGCGCAAATGTTGCAGAGCAGAAAGCAGTCGGCGATTGTCGCGCGGGTGCAGGCCGATCGTTGGTTCATCGAGGACGTACAAAACGCCTGTCAGTCCACTGCCGATTTGGCTGGCCAGTCGGATGCGCTGGGATTCGCCGCCGGACAAAGTCGGAGCCGGCCGCGAAAGCGTCAGGTAATCCAGGCCGACATCGACAAGGAATTGCAGACGATTGCGCACCTCGCGGAGCAGCTCACCGGCAACTTGCTGTTGTGCCGCTGTCAGCCGCAAATCCTTGAAGAGACTCAGCGTCTCGCCAAGGGGCAGGGCGCAAAGTTCGCCCAGCGTCAGGACAGGGCGGTCCTTGCCGAAAGGCAAGCGGCAGGCCGCGGCATCATCGCGCAAGCGCGAACCGTGACACGTCGAGCAGGCCACTTCGCTGACGAGATGATCGAGCCGCTGCCGGTATGCCGGGCTGACGCGTGCCGCCTCGTCTATGGCCGGGAACAATCCCTTGTACTGAAAGCGAGCGCCGCGATGCCCGCCATTGTCCTCGTTCGGCGGGTCGAGGTTGATCCAAGCTTCGCCGGTGCCGTGAAGGATCGCGTGCTGCTGCGGCGAGGTCAGCTCCTCGAACGGCGTATCAAGTGAGAAGCCCTCGTGGCGCGCCACAGCCTCGGCGAAACGGAGAAATGTGAGATTCTCATTCAGATCGGGCCAGGCGGCAAGGGCGCCGTCGCGCAGCGAGCGGCGAGCATCGCGGATGAGCAGGGCAGGGGAGGCGCCTTGCTGGACGCCCAATCCTTCGCAGGCCGGACACCAACCGAGCGGGCTGTTGAAGGAGAAATGATGCGGGTTCAACGGCTCGAAACTACGGCCACAGCGATCGCAAGCGAAGTGCTGGCTAAAGCGCTCGACGCGCCAGTCCGGCTCCGGTTTACCATCCTCGACATGGGCGACGTTCATCACACCACGGCCAAGATCCAGACATGCTTCGACCGCATCGGCGATGCGTGTCCGTTGATTGCCTCGGACCACGACGCGATCGACTATCACCTCGACAAGGTGCTTGCGCCGATGATCGATGCTCGGCGGCTCCTCGACGTTGTACGATCGGCCATCGACGCGCATCCGCACGAAGCCATTGCGTCGAATCTCGTCGAAAAGCGCGTCATACTTCTCTTGACCGCGACGCTCCAAGGGCGCCATCAGATACAATTTGGTGCCCTCAGCGAGAGACAGAATGCGCTCAATGATCTCGTCTGCCGTCTGCGTGCCGATGGGGATCTGACAGGCGGGGCAGTACGGCTGACCCAGGCGCGCATCAAGCACGCGAAGATAATCGTAAACTTCGGTGACGGTGCCAACGGTGGAGCGCGGGCTTTTGCTCGTCGTTTTCTGTTCGATGCTGATGGCCGGCGACAGCCCGCTGACGTGTTCGACCTTGGGTTTCTGCATCTGGCCAAGGAACTGCCGAGCATAGGCAGATAACGATTCGATGTAACGCCGCTGGCCCTCCGCGTAGATTGTGTCCAGGGCCAGTGAACTCTTGCCCGATCCGCTCGGTCCGCAGCAAACCGTCATCTTCTCGCGCGGCAATTCGACTGTGAGGTTGCGCAAATTGTGCTGTTGCGCTCCCTGGACGGTCAGAACATCGATCGGCTTGCGGAGATCCTTCATTGACTTGCGTTTGGCGACTTTGTTTTTTCGTCCATTCGCCACGGGGCGTGCCTCAAGGACGGGTCGCAAGGCTTGTCCCGTGAACGAAAACGCGAAGTCTGCGACTTGTTCCGGCGTGCCGGAGATGACGACTTCGCCGCCATCGCTGCCGCCTTCCGGGCCGAGATCGATGATCCAGTCCGCCGTCTTGATCACGTCCAGGTTGTGTTCAATGACGACAACGGTGTTGCCGGCATCGACGAAGCCGTGTAGCACTTGTAGCAGTTTTTGAATGTCGTCGAAGTGAAGGCCGGTGGTCGGCTCGTCGAGAATGTACAGCGTGCGGCCGGTGGCGCGGCGGCACAGCTCGCGGGCCAGCTTGATGCGCTGAGCCTCGCCCCCGGAGAGCGTAGGCGCCGGTTGGCCGAGCTTGATGTAGTCGAGTCCGACATCGTGCAGTGTCTGCAACATGCCGCGAATCTTCGGCACATTCTGGAAGTGTTCGAGCGCTTCCTGCACGTCCATCTCCAGGACGTCATGAATGCTCTTGCCTTTGAAACGCACTTGCAGTGTTTCCCGGTTGAAGCGCCGACCTTCACAGACGGGACACGTCACCCAGACATCGGCCAGAAAATCCATCTCCAAGCGATTCGATCCATTGCCCTCACACGCCTCGCAGCGACCGCCGGGCTTGTTGAAGCTGAATCGGCCAGGTTGATAGCCTCGTATTTTCGCTTCGGGCAATTCGGCGAACAGAGAGCGGATCTCGTCGAACACCTTGATGTACGTCGCCGGATTGGAGCGCGGCGTGCGGCCGATAGGCGATTGATCGATGTCGATGACTTTATCAATGTGTTCCGTTCCGCTGATGCGATCGTGTTCGCCGACCGGGATGGATTTGCCGTTGAGTCCGTCTTCATCCTCATCGCCGTTACCCGTCGCTGACGCTCCGGGCTGGTAGCGCTGCCACAGCGCTTGTTTCAGGATGTCGTTGATAAGGGAACTCTTGCCGGAACCACTTACGCCCGTCACGCAAATGAACTGCCCCAGCGGCACTTCGACCGTGATATTTTTCAGGTTGTGATGGCGCGCTCCGACGATGAACAGTGTCTTGTCGGTGCGAGGCCGGCGCTCTGTCGGAATGGCGATCTGCTTCGCTCCGGAGAGATACTGGCCTGTGAGGCTGGCGGGGTTGGCGATGATGTCGGCGTACGAGCCGGACGCCACGACCTCGCCGCCGCGAACACCGGGACCGGGACCGAAATCGACGAGGTGGTCCGCCGCTCGCATGGTCTCCTCGTCGTGCTCGACGACGACCACCGTGTTGCCCATGTCGCGCAGCCTCAGGAGACTGTTCAAGAGTCGTTCGTTGTCGCGCGGATGAAGACCGATGCTCGGCTCATCAAGGATGTAGAGCACGCCAACCAAACCGCAGCCGATCTGACCCGCCAGACGAATTCGCTGCGCTTCGCCGCCAGACAGAGTCGGAGCGGCGCGATCAAGGGTGAGATAGTGCAGGCCGACATTGAGGAGAAATCCAACCCGCCCTCGCAATTCCTTGAGCACCTCGCCGGCAATTGCGTGCTGCAAAGGCGTTAAGCCCTTCTCGAGATCGCCCTTCTCCGGATCGAGCCAAACGGCCAGCTCTCCAACCGGCAAACCACATACTTCAACGAGCGTTTTGCCACCAACGCGCACGGCTCGCGCTTGCGCGTTGAGCCGTTGTGCCTGACAGGAGGAACAACGGACGACGCGCATGTACTTTTCCAGCTGCATGCGTCGCGGGCCAGCAGCGGTCTTCTTGAAGCTGCTTAGAAGCTGCGGAATAATGCCTTCCCACTTCCCGCCGTGTTTCCACACGCCACCGCCGCGCTGTTTCCATTCGTATGTGATGTGCTTGTCGCCGCTGCCGTGGAGCAGCAATTCTTGCTGTTCGCGCGGCAGGCGCTGCCAGGGTGTCTTCAAATCGATGGCCAGTGATTGCGCCACACCCTCGTAGATGTGGCGACGCCAACGTCCCATGCCGCGTATTCTGCCGACAAGCGGAATCGCACCGTTGTAAAAACTCACGGACGGATCAGGGATGAGCAGCGCTGGATCGAAAGTGAAGCGCGTGCCCAGGCCATCGCAGTCGGGGCACATGCCATGCGGGCTATTGAAACTGAACAACTGCGGGCTGGGCGGTTCGTAACTGCGATTGCAATAAGTACAGGCGTAGTGAGCAGAGAAGAGGATGTCTTCGTTTGAAGATCCCTTTGCTTTCGCTGGCGGTTCGTCGGCGGAATCGGCCTCCACGGACACAATCAGCGAGCCTTCCGCCAACGCCAGGGCTTGCTCGACCGCTTCGGCCAGACGTGAACGAACCCCGGAATCGTTTTTCAAACGATCGATGACTATCTCGATGTTGTGCTTGATTCGGCGATCGAGCTTCAGATCGTCGGTCAGGCGAACTACCTGGCCATCGACACGAGCGCGAACGAAGCCGCGCTTCAGCATGTCCGCAAACAGATCCTTGTATTCTCCCTTCTGACCGCGCACCACCGGGGCGAGGACGAGGAAGCGCGTTCCTTCGGGCAGGGCCAGGATGCGCGACAGGATTTGTTCGCGCGTCTGAGCGGTAATGGGCCGGCCGCATTCAGGACAGTGACCTTGACCGATGCGGGCATAGAGAACGCGGAGGTAGTCATACACCTCCGTGATCGTTCCGACGGTGGAGCGCGGATTGCGTCCGGCTGCTTTCTGCTGAATGCTGATGGCCGGTGATAGGCCGGCGAGGTAATCGACATCGGGCTTTTGCAGCTGTCCAAGGAATTGACGAGCGTAGCTGGAAAGCGACTCGACGTAACGCCGTTGCCCCTCGGCGTAGAGGGTATCGAAGGCCAGCGAACTCTTGCCCGAACCGCTCACTCCGGTGAAGACGATGAGTTGGTTGCGCGGCAAGTCGAGGTTGATGTTACGGAGGTTGTGCTCGCGTGCGCCCCGAATGACGATCGTATTGTTATCCATAACCCAAGCCGCTCGTCCTTTGAGGTGGATTTGCCCGAACTATTAGTATACGGATGTTGGGTAGTGACTACAAGATCAGGATGGCATAAGTAACGATACAGACACCAACAGAACAGAGCTGCGGCCTGAATCGGCCAGAAGAGCGGCACCATGCCACCCATCCACGGTCCCTCTCTCATTAGCACGACCAGAAACATTCCCCAACTGCTGAGGATCAGCAAATCAAGGTGGAAGTGTGGATAATGCCGCAACAACAATCCCAAAACCAAATAAGCCGGAGCCAACAACGGCACAAACCAACGAATCGTGCAACACTGTCCCGATGAGTTATTCGATGTGGCCGCGTAAAGAAGCCAGGTGCCGGCACAGCAGCCGAGCGCCCAGAGCACCTCTCGCCGCAGCTCCCAATGACGCCGTAAAAGCATGAACAGAGCCGGAATCGTCAGAAAAAGGGGTAGATTGTGCCCCAGAAACCCGCGTTTGCCCGCAAGCATGCTCGCCGCGTAGAGAAGGAAGGATGCGACATTGGGGTGAATCCAGCTTCCCGTCAGGTGGTCGATTGCGAAAGGGCAACCCGGCCAACGGAAATACTCCGGATTGGCGTTGGCCGGCCTCAGCGTACCGCCAATGGCGTAATTAAGGGCGTGATGCAATACGACCCATGGCATGGAAGCTAACCCAAAAACCATGGTTCGTTTGGCCGCGAGCAACAGGCGAGTGTTCCCCAGTGGCTCGCGGCCAAACGAATGGCTCATGACCAGAGCGGCAGTACACAGCAGGCACACGGGGCCGACACCCAGGTCGATCGTATAACCCAATCCGGCAAAGAAACCCAGGCTGGCGAAGTTTTTCCAGCAGATTCGGTTGTTTTGCACTTCCTCGCGAAGTTTCGCCACTTGCAGCACGAGTGCCGAGACCACGGCCAACAATAAAATGTGATTGTTGACCTGCCGAGCATAGGGCAGGGCGACGGTGGCCAGAGCAAGGCTGGCGGTAAGAAGCAACCGCGATGAAAGCGGTAATGTCAGCCGAACACCCATGCGATATATGCACCAAACGGCAAGGACGTACGGCATTCCGGAAAAAACGATTGTCATGGTCCGGCAGAAATGATCGGGATTACTGCGCGCCGTAATTCCTGTTATCGACTTCCACAGCTGATAGGCCCCGGCCATCAGCACAGCAGGCACGGGCGATTTATCGGAGTAATAATGGCCATCGATGAAAAGTTTGTCCTGCGTGCCGTGCTCGAGCAAGTGTCTGTCACGGGCAGAGTAGGGCAGGGGAGTGTTCGAGTCCTCGGGGCTTGGGACTTGTACGAAGATTGATTGGTCGATGATCCAGGTGTGGTGATCGACGAGCGATTCTACACTGGCGAGACGGCTGCCATCGTTCCAGCTGGCGGCGTAGGGTCGGGCCAACATCACGACCAGCGCGATAGCGAGAACCACTACCAGGCCTTCTGTAAGATTCTCCCGTCGTCGAGGATCGATCGAATAGCCCATCGCGTCCTCCCTGACATGGTAAAGGGACGGCGGCCGGATGGCTTTCCTATAACACGCTCACTTTGACATGTCGATGCGGATGTGCCATCATAATACACGAATAGCGATCCGCACTCGGTTGAGTGCCGATCGTTGAGCGCTTTTGGGAACTTCGTCCACTCCGCGCACGTCCAACAAGCAGTAGAGAACCGTGAGAGCCGACGACCAATGCCTTATTGGTGAGTGTCTGCAAGGCAAAACGGCGGCCTTCGGTGAGTTAGTGCGCCGCTATCAGGAACGGCTCTACCATAGCGTATATCGCCTCGTTGAAAACGCCGAGGATGCTCAGGATGTGGTCCAGGAGGCGTTTCTCAACGCGTATCAATCGCTCGAAGGGTTCAAAGGCGACTCGCAGTTTTTCACCTGGCTGTACCGCATCGCCGTTAATACGGCCATCAGTCACATGCGGAAGCACCGGGCCATGGCGCGCATGGAGACGCCGAAAAACGGCGAGCAAACTCTTGAACCGCTCGATCTTTCCTCGGCGAGCCGACCTGAATACGCCCTAGAACAGGCCGAGCAGCAAATGCGGGTCCGCCACGCGCTGGCTCGCTTGTCGCCGGAACATCGAGCCGTCCTCGTCATGAAAGACATGGAAGGTCAGAAGTACGAGAAGATGGCGGAGATTTTGCAGGTGCCCATCGGAACGATTCGCAGCCGTCTGCACCGGGCACGACTGGAGTTGCGAGAATTGCTGGAGAAGAGCGAGCAAGAGGAGTGAGCCGTCCATGCTGCTGGATCGGGATCGCCAACTGTTGACTGCCTACGTTGATGGCGAGTTGACAAGTCGTCAGCGCCGTCACGTTGTACGATTGCTGCATCGCTCGCCCGAAGCTCGCCAATTTCTCCAGCAATTGAAAGCGGACTCGCGCGCCCTGGGCGATTTGCCTCGACCTTCTCTGCCAGTGGACTTCTCCGCACCTGTTCTGCGCCTCATCGGCGAGCGCAACCTGTCACCAGGACGAATCCGAATCGTCAAGTTCGCCTCGCCAACCCCGTGGATGGGACCGATCCTCTCCTGGGCCGCCGCGGCAGCCGTTCTTCTCATTCTCGGCGTCGCCTCCTATTTCTATTTTGTCGCCTCGATGGAAAAGCCGGCAAATACAGAACTTGTCCAGAAGCAACCGGAACCTTCGCCTTCGGTATCGCAAGAAGAGGATCTCGAACCGCCAATCATTTCGGATGACGGGAACGAGAAGCCATCGCAACGCCTTGCCCCAAAAGGCGAGCGCCCCTCGGCCGTCCGGCCTCCAAGAATCGTCCGCCAGCCGGATAAGAAATCGAAGTCCAGCCTTGTCGAGAAGTCGCAGCCTTCATCAAAGGAAGAGACTGCCTTGACCGACCGAGTGGAGACGTTCCAGTTCGAGCGCGTACGGGACCTCCTGCCGATGATTGTCACCCTTGGCGACGTCGATCGTCCTCCCACTCGCGCTAAGCTCCTCGGCGACCTGCGGAAAGACAACACCTTCCGACTCGAGTTGCCGTGTCCCAACGGCTCCAAAGCGCTTGATCGCGTGCAGAACGCCGCTCGAAGGCTGAACATCGGACTTATCATCGATAAGCCGGCCCAGGAGCGGATCAAATTAAAATGGAGGATCAGCTATGCACTCTACATGGAGAATCTGACCCCGGAGGAGCTTGTTCAGTTCCTTCACCAGATCGAAGTAGAGGACCACAAGAAGCTCGGCGGTAAGGCCGCCGAAACGCAGTTCGAGCGTCTCGTAGTGACGCATATGACCGCAGGGCATCGCAAGGAGCTGACCGCGCTTTTGGGAACCGATCCCACTCCTCCTGCCTCCAACACAACAAGCTCATCGGGCAGCGATTCGCGCACCCCACTACCGGATGCAACCGCACGCCAGATTGGACCGACCTTGGCAGGGCAGGGGGGGACCCAGCGGCCCGAGGGTGGTCAGCAAGTCACGCAAGTTCCCGAACGCATCGCTCTTGTCCTGGCCTATCATCCCGTCCGTCCCTCCCCCGGCTCGGAGGAGATCAAGCATTTCCTGGAGAGTCGGAAACCCGCTCGCGCCGGCACTCTGCGCGTCCTTCTGGTGCTGCGCAGTGGTTCGTAAGGTAATCTTCGGGCCGCGCCATTCGACTACTTAAGTGGTTCGAACCTGTGTTCCTTCCGGAAAGGATTTGCCATGCGCCGCTCTCTCGTAGTTGTGGCCGTGCTGCTGTCCGCCAGCACTGCCGCCGACGCTCAGGGCCTGCTGATCCCCGAAGACCGGAGCTTGCCACCTCTGGCCATGCTCCAGCACAACGTCCGCATCACGATCGACGATCAGCTCGCGGTCACCAATGTGGAACAAACGTTCCGCAATCACACAAGCCGCAACCTGGAAGCCACCTACATCTTCCCAGTCCCGGCCGGAGCCTCAGTCAACCGCTTCTCCATGTGGGTCAATGGCCAGGAAACCAAGGGCGAGCTTGTCGAAGCCAAGAAGGCCCGCGACATTTATAACTCCATCGTACGCAGAACACAGGACCCCGCATTACTGGAATACATCGGCAACAATCTGCTGCGCTTGCGCGTCTTCCCCATCCCGCCGAGGGGCGACCAGAAAGTCGCTCTCCGCTTCACCTCCGTCGCCGGCAAGGAGGGGAACCTGGTGGAGTATGTCTACCCCTTGAAAACCGACGGCAAGACGACAAGCACCCTCCAGGAATTCTCTCTGTCCGCGACTATCAAGAGCGAGCACAATGTCACCAACGTCTACAGCCCCACCCATTCCATTTCTCTCAAGCGTACGAGCGACAAGGAAGTAGCCGTTACCTTCGATCAACACCAGGCACTTCTGGACAAGGATTTTCAGCTGTTTTACGCCACCGGCGACAAGGACGTGGGATTGACCGCGCTGACGCATCGTCCGCTGAGCAGCGAAAAGGGGTACTTCACGTTTCTCATCACTCCGCGCCTGGAATTGTCCAAGCGTTATCAGGTTCCGCGCGATGTCGTCCTGGTGCTGGACACTTCCGGCAGCATGCGCGGCGTCAAGATGGAGCAGGCTCGAAAAGCGCTGAAATACTGTCTGGACAACCTGGGTGCCAGCGACCGCTTCGGTCTCATCAACTTCGCCACAACGGTCAACCGCTATGAGGACAAGCTGCTTCCTACGGACGCCGAGCAGATTGCCAAGGCCAAAAAATGGGTCGAAGATCTGGAAGCCACCGGCGGCACTGCCATCAATGATGCCCTCTCTTCAGCGCTGGAGTTGCGAAGCAAGGAAGAGGGACGCTCCTTCACGGTGGTCTTCTTCACTGATGGTCAGCCGACTGTCGGTGAAACCGACGTAAACAAGATCGTCAAGAATACACTGGCCAAAAACTCGGCGAACACACGGGTTTTCACATTCGGCGTCGGGAATGATGTCAACGCCACGATGCTCGATCAGATCGCGGACAAAACGCGTGCCGTTAGCACGTATGTTCGCCCTGCGGAAGACATCGAAAACAAGGTTAGTGGTTTGTACGGCAAGATCAGCAATCCGGTGCTGACGAACTTGAAGCTGACAGCGACCGCCGACATCAAGTTCAGCGAAATGTATCCGCCGGATCTGCCTGATTTGTTCCATCGCAGCCAACTTATCGTCCTGGGTCGCTTTTCGGGCAAGGGGCCGGCGGCCGTGAAATTGTCGGGCCGAGTGGGCATGGAGGAAAAAGAGTTCGTCTATGATCTGACTTTCCCGGAGAAGACCGGCAGCGAGCGCGAGTTCGTCGAGCATCTGTGGGCTCGCCGCAAGGTCGGCTACATGCTCGATCAGATTCGCGCCAACGGCGAGAAGCCGGAATTGGTTCAGGAGGTGGTAGGCCTGGCGAAGAAATACGGCATCACCACGCCGTACACCAGCTATCTGGTCGTGCCCGATGCGGCCATGCCTGTGGCCGGCCATTTTATCGGTGGGCGTCCGACGATGCAGGCTGGGAACGGCGGTGGAAGCGGCGCGGGTGCGGGCGTGATGGGAAGGCAATTCGGCGGGCCGGCGGGTCTCGGTCCAAATGCGCCTGAGAGTAAGTCCATGCCGGTACTCGAATACGCCAAGCAGAATCAGGCCAAACCCGGACAACTCGCTCAGAATCGCAGCCAACAAGCGGACAAGGCACTCCGTTCCGCCGCGGCCGAGGGAGGGGCAAACGAGTCGCTCGTAAAAGCCCTCGAGCAAAAGGACACTTATGATCGTGCTCAACTCCTCCTCAAGCGCGGTGCGATAGATGCCGTGCAGGCTGGCAAGATGGGCGTCGATCTGTCGGTGCAGATGCAAAACCTCCGGAACCAGGCGCGGCTGGAGCAGACCGCCGTTCGCCAGGTCTTCGGCCGCAATTGCCTGGAGATGGGCGGCGTCTGGATCGATGAAGAATTCGACCCCAAGATGACCGCCCTGGTGGTCAAGGCACAGAGCGACGCCTACTTCAAGCTGCTCGAAAGTCAGCCCAAACTAAGGGAGGTCTTTCGCCTGGGCAATCATCTCGTCTGGGTCGCGCCCAACGGTACGGCGCTGGTGATCGATACCAGCACCGGCAAGGACCAACTCGGCGACGACGAGATTACCAAGCTGTTCGTGGCCAAGAAGTAAAGCTGCCACGATGTAGCTTGCGATCGCCCTCCACGCCGGTACCCCCCAACCGGCGTGGCGCTTCTTCCAAGGCGCCAGCTCGCAGCACAAGCAAGGATGAGTTACTCCCTCGCTTGCGCTGCGGGCTGGTGCCTTGACACTTCTCCGTCATCGTGATAACCCAATAGCTCAGAACGCGCTCACTCCGATCCTCTTCCCAGGAGTATCTTGTCATGACCACTGATCGTCTTTATTCCTGCGATCGACGCCGCTTTCTCTGTGCTGGTGTCGCCGCCGTGAGTCTGTCGTCGCTGCCCAGTCTCGTCCAAGCCGACGAGAAAAAGGCGGATTCATTTGGTGGATTCAATCTCGGCGCTCAGAGCTACACGTTCCGCGAGTTCGATCTGGAACCTGCTCTCAAACGAATGAAAGACCTTGATCTGCATTACGCCGAACTGTTCCCGAAGCACGCCCCGCTGAATAGCTCACCCGAACAGATCGCCGCTTTGTTGAAGTTGTGCAAGGAGTATGACGTCACGCCACTGGCATTTGGAGTGCAGCGCTTCACGAAGGACACCGATGCCAACCGCAAGTTCTTCGAGTTCGGCAAGGCGCTAGGCATCAAAATGTTCAGCGCCGACCCCGACCCGGACAGCTTCGAGAGTCTGGATAAGCTCTGTGACGAGTACAAAATTGCGATCGGAATTCACCCGCATGGGCCGCAAGGAAAGAAAGAGCATCGCTGGTATTCCGCCGAAGTCATCCTTAAAGCAGTGCAGGATCACAATCCGCTTATCGGTACCTGTCTCGATACCGGACACCTCATCCGCGCGGCGCAGCTGGGAGATAAACTTGACCCGGCCGAACAGATCCGTCTCATGGGGCCGCGCAATTTCGGCATGCACTTGAAAGATCACGACAACGAACGTCACACGGATGTAGTATTCGGCAAGGGCGTTCTCGATGTTCCGGGCGTCCTCAAGGCCCTGCGCGACGTGAAGTTCAACGGACTCATCAGCATCGAGTACGAAGCCAATCCCAAGGATCCTGTCCAGGACGTGCAAGCGTGCGTCGAGGTCTTCAAGGAGTCGGTCAAGAAAATCGGCTAGTGGACGGTTTATCAACGAGCCCGAAGCGTGAGCGAGGGCGGCCCTCGCTCACGCTTCGGGCTGGTAGATAAACCACTTCAAAATGAGTTTTGTTTATAATATCCAAGAGGATCATCGTGTGAGGCAGGGCAGCGCACCGGAGCGATCTCCTCCGCTAGTGGATCGAGATGAGCATGACACCCGATCAGATCGCGGACCTGCGGCGGCAGAAATACAACGCCACTGTCACCCGGTTTACCAAGGTCCACGGCGACTTGCTCATCATGCGCGTTCGTCCGGACAAGCCCCTTCAGCCGCACAAGCCCGGTCAATACACTGCGTTGGGCCTCGGCTACTGGGAGCCGCGCTTTCCGGGCAGCAAGGAGGAAAACTTACAGCCTGCGGATTGGATGAAACTGGCTCGTCGTTCTTACTCGATCAGCTCGTCGATACTCGACGACCAGGGAAACCTGCTTGAGCCCGGCAAGACGGACTGGCTGGAGTTTTACATCGTCCTGGTTCGTGAGAGCGGAAAGCTCTTGCCCCCGGTCCTGACGCCCCGCCTGTTTCTGCTGCAAGAGGGCGATCGCCTATTCATGAGTGAGAAAATCACCGGCCATTTCACGCTCGATCCCGTCCAGCCCGATGACACGGTACTTTTCCTGTCTACCGGCACGGGCGAAGCGCCGCATAATTATATGTTGTGGGAATTGCTGTGCCGGGGACATGGCGGCCGTATTCTCTCGGCCTGTTGCGTCCGTTACCGTAAGGATCTCGGCTACCTCGCCGTCCACACCGAATTGATGCGCCGCCATGCTAACTACACGTATCTCCCGTTGACGACGCGCGAGGTTGAGAGCAAGAATCATAAAGTTTACATTCAAGACCTGATTACGAGCGGACAACTGGAGGAGCATCTCGGCCAAGCGCTCGATCCGCGTCGGACACACTTTTTTCTGTGCGGCAATCCCAAGATGATCGGCGTACCTGAAAAAGAATATGCCACTGGCGCGCGGGTCTATCCGCAGCCGACGGGTGTGATTGAGATCCTCGAAAAACGTGGATTCCAGACGGACGTGCCGAGCCAGAAAATGAAGGGCAACCTCCATTATGAGGAATACTGGTAAGTAATTCAGAATGTAGAATGAGAGAGAAGAGACCTGTTGGCATTCTCCATTCGATATTCGACGGAGGCGGAGATGGCGGAAGAGCTCATTGGCGGTTACAAGCTGCTCAAACACATGTGGACAGGCCAGACAAGCCAGCTCTGGGAAGTCGTGGAACCCTCCAGCGGTCGGCACTTCGCCATGAAATTGCTGCTGCCGGAGAGAGTGCACGATCCTGTTCACCGAGCGTTTCTCTTTCATGAAGCCGAAGTCGGCAAGGAGCTTGCCCATCCCAACATCATTCGCATCGCAAAGGTCGATCGCAGCTCCAGCAACCCCTTCATGGTCATGGAGTATTTCCCGGCCGGCAATCTAAGAATGCGGCTCATGCGCAAGGAGTTCGATTTCCTACGCGAAAGAGTACATGACATCCTCAAGCAAGTAGCCACCGGATTGGCCTTCATGAACGCCAAGGGCTGGGTGCATCGCGACGTTAAGGCGGACAACATCCTCGTCGCCAGCAGTGGCGACGTTCGCATCATCGATTTCGCCCTCGCTCAGAGAATTCCGACCGGCCTGGCGAAACTATTCCGGCGCAAAGAAAAGCCGGCCGGGACGCGCAGTTACATGTCGCCGGAGCAGATCCGAGGACAACCGCTGGACGGTCGTGCAGATATTTACTGTTTCGGCGCCATGTGCTACGAACTCGTGACCGGCCGGCCCCCGTTCCGCGCCGCCTCCGCACAGGATCTGCTGACCAAGCACATCACCGAAAAGCCTTCCACGCCGAAGTTTTACAATCCAGAGATTACCGATGCGTTTGCCGAACTGGTGCTGCACATGCTGGCCAAGAAGAAGGAAGATCGGCCGAAGGATTTCCATGTGGTCCTCATGAAACTGCGCGGCCTCAGCATTTATGGACCAAAATCGATTGAAAAGAAGGAAAGCTGATCAGGCAGCCCGAGCCGCCGAGCTGCTCCCAGCAGGGTAGGGGAGTTCCCTGGCGACGGTGAAGCGACACTGGCGATAGGCCAGGAAACATCCTGCGAGCAAAATGAGTGCTTGCCACGTCACCACTCCATACCACAAGCTCAGTGTGTACAGTCTCTCGCCCAGAGGATCCTTGTTGCACAGCAGGCCGAGAGCGACCGCGGCCGCCAGCATGCCCTTGAGGAGCAGGCCGCGCGAGTGAATCGCTGTTCGTGCCAGGCAAAAGCCGGGCAATACCAGCGTCCCGAAATGGGCCTTGCTTGACATCGGCGACAAGAGCACCATGAGAAGCAAGAGCATGCCGCATTCGAGGGCATGTCGCGCTCCGCCGTCATCCTCGCGGAGGTTGTGGAAGGGTCGGCCGCTGATCCACAAAATCACAGCGAGTAGGCTCAACTCCACTCCATAAACGATCACGCGCAGCGTTTGAGGTCGGACGAGGGGAGCGCGTGGCCCAATAGTGCAATCGGTTGGCTCCCAGTTCCACTCCGTCGTACACCAGCGCTGTCCCAGACCCGTCAGCGATTGATTGTAGACAGCATCGCTACCCCAAGTTCCGACGTAATGGCCCGCCGCGGTCAACGGTTTTAGGAAACGGGAAGCGTATTCCTCTATCCAACACGAGCCGTCCGGGGCCGGACAGATGAGATCGGGCAACAAATTCATGCCCAGTGCAACGATCAACAGCCAGCCGGCGGCCCACGGCCGGCCGCGCCAGATTAGATAGGGCACCCACAACAGACCGGTACATTTGCAGGCGGAAGCCAGACCGAATGCAGTGGCCGCATACATCGCTCGGCCCCGCCCCAGGAGAAGGCAGCCACACGACAGCAGCGCTGCGATGACGATGTCCGTTTGCTGGTGAGCCAGACAGTTTTCCAGATACGAAATACCGCAAAGACAACCGAGTACCGCTGCCAACCGCTCACTCCGATTGGTTCTTGCGGAGCCTTCAAGCCGACGACCGCCAGCAACGCGCCAGCTCCAACGGAGAAGCGCAGCCAGGCAAATCACATTGACCCCGAACCAAAGCACTCGCGGCAGCGGCGCGGGCAAAGCAAGGAAGGGCAGGGCAGCAAAGGCCATGAAGGGAGGATACAAATAGCTCTCCCCCATGCGATAAACGTCCTCCCCTACCCACAGATGTTTGGCCGCCAGTAGATAGACCTGCTCCCACTCCGAGTTATGACGGCGACAGAACGAGATCCCCATCACCAACAAGAGGACGCCGCCCAGTGCTGTGAACGGATGCGTCCTGAGCCAATCGGCGATACAACCAAGCCTTTTGGATGGTGGGAATGCTGTCAATTCAAACTCCAAGACTGGTTTGCTCGGAACCAATCACACAGCGTCGCGGACTCCACCGCGCTGCGTGCGCAGGACGGACCTTCTCGCCGATCACGGCCGGACAGTGATAGCATGGTTTTGGCGACGCGGGCAAGATCAGTTGGCCCCTGCAAGTCAGTTCGCTATCCTGTACTGCACCGCGCCTACGTGGATTGAGTGTGGAAAGCCGAGGAATGGAACATGCCTCCGCGCAATCGCTTGCCCTTTGAATCGGACATTTACGAACTTGAGGATCTGCTGGAACGCCTGGAAGCAGGAGCGAACGGACCGCTGGGAAGCAGCGAGGAGATCCGACGCATCCGCCGCGAACTGGTGAACCTCAAACGCAAAATCTACAGCAATCTGACCCCCTGGCAAACGGTCCTCGTCTCCCGGCACGGTGATCGGCCCCAGACGATGGATTACGTGAAGCTCATCTTCGAGGACTTCGTCGAACTACACGGCGACCGCGCCATCGGAGACGACCGGGCACTTCGCTGCGGCCTTGCCCGCCTGGGTGATTTTCGTGTCATGCTGATCGGCCACCAGAAAGGGCACACTCTTCAAGAACGGACGGAATGCTTCTATGGCTGTGCCCATCCGGAGGGCTATCGCAAGGCGCTCAAGAACATGCGCCTGGCCGCCAAGTTCCGCTTGCCGATTATTTGTTTGATTGACACCCCCGGTGCTTTCCCCGGCATCGGCGCCGAAGAACGGGGTCAGGCTCAGCTCATCGCCACCAATCTTCTGGAGATGTCACGGCTTGAGACGTCGATCGTTTGCGTAGTCATCGGCGAAGGCGGTTCCGGCGGCGCCCTGGGAATTGGCGTAGGCGACCGCGTGAGCATGTTGGAACACGGCTACTATTCCGTCATCAGTCCCGAGGGCTGCGCGGGCATCCTGTGGAAGGTGGCGACGGAGACCACGAAGCCGCTCGCGGCCGAGGCGCTGCGGATGACGGCGCGCGACCTGAAACGTCTGGGAGTCATTGACGACATCATTCCGGAACCGCTCGGCGGCGCCCACCGCGATCACCGCGACATGGCCAATACCCTGAAGTCCTATCTGATTCGTTACATCCGTGAGTTGCGGCCGTTGAGCAAGGAGGATCTGCTCGCGGCGCGCTATCAGAAATTTCGCAGGATGGGTTACTATTTGTCCGGCGGTCCAGAAGCGAGCGCCGTCGCCGGCGTGTCCTGAGGCGTTTTCGCGCCACCGATTCTTTGCTGCCCCTTCTCCGCGGAGACGATTTTCTCATCGGGCGGCAGATGGTAGATGAGGAACGTCATCGTCCGATCGGCCGGTTCCATTCCGCGCAGTTTTTTCGCCAGCGCCTTCAGATCAGGAAAGATCTCGCTGACACTCCCATAGACGATCGAGGTGCCCACGGCAAAAATGTGGCCTCGTGCCGGTGCCGGTAAATCGTCAGCATCCAATTGCAACCCACCGGGGACATACCAACTCACGGGCAATGTCGCCAGCTTCGTATCGGTGCCGTAATACATGACGTGGAGATCGTCTACGTGATGGGCTGCTTGCCACTGAGCCAACTCGCTGAGTCCCTGTCCCCAATCATAATTGGAATCGCTCAGGCAGCGGTATCCGTTCGTTGTTCCGCCCCACAATTCATTGGTGTAACACAAACCGTGTGGCCAGACGGACAGCGAGGTCCACAAGAGCCAGGCAGCACTCAAGGCCGAGCTCGCCGTCAACAACGGTCGCCATCGACTCAGACCCAGGTGTTGACGGGCGGTAACCAGAGCTGCCGCGATGCCGATGACAGCCAAGCTCACGAGTGGCAACACTAGACGGATGCCGGTCTGCACTCGACAGATCAATGTGAAAAGCAGAAGAGCGAGGGCCGTGAAACACGCCCAGTTCCGCAAGGAGCGTCGACACGCCATCGCCAGCAGCAGGGGAAGAACAAGCACAGGCAAGGGAGACTTGATGCTCAAGGCCAGCGGGAAGTAGCACCAGATTGCTCGCCTCGCTACATGTTGCAAGAGAAAGACACCGTGGCCTTGTACGTTATGTCGGACCTGGCGAATGAGGGCCACGCCGGCATTGCTGAAGATGCACAGGTGCTCGGCGAACCATGTCATCCCTGAGCGGAGTGGACCCTCGGGCAGCTGCCTGGCCCACTCGATGAAGGAAGGGGAGGGCAGTCCTTCCGAACCGCAAAAACAAAAGACGGCCAACAGGCCGAGGCTACAGATCTGCCACAGGTCCCGTCGAAACGATTTGCCGAATAGACTTGCTGCCGCCAACCGCACACGCGCACTTCTGGTCGTGCCCTCGGCGATGTTCGCCCACTGATGTTCCAGCTCCACGATGCCCAATCCGATGATGCCGAAGACGAAACCCGATGCCTTGGCCAACACGGCCACGGCGAACCAGGCGGCTGGTATCAGCACACGTCGCCACCATGGTTGGCCCCTTCCCGCTCGAAAGTGAAAGAGCAAGGCGACGAGGCATGCAGTCACGGCGACATCCGTTGTTGCAAGACTGGCATGAGCGAGCAAGTTCGGTTCGCAGGCGAGAAATGCCAGGGCCAACCGCCCTCCCCAGACTCCGGCCATTTGCCGGCCCGCCAACCAGCCGTAGATGAGCAACAACCACCAGAACGGCAGCGTGGCCAGGCGCGCGATCGGCAACAAGCGATCGAGGTCCCGCGGAGGATTGAAGTTCTCGCCTCGCCAGCGCTCCCAGAAATGCAGCGGGAGCGTCTGCACGAGAGGGGGCAGGGGCATGGTGCCAAGATCGATGAGAGGCTTGTAGCTGCCCGTTCGCCAACTCTCCAGACCCAGCGAGATGTAGGTCGGCTCGTCGAAGGTCGCGCTCAACCGTGCGGACGCCGAAACACACCAGATCGAGCTGGCGATGATCCAGAACAGCAGCCAACCGCCCTCCAGGAGTCGGCCCTTGAACCAACCCGTCATGCCCGCCTCCACTTGCTCCGAGCAACGATGGATGTATCGCCTTGCACCGCCGGCACGTCAAGGTCGATTCACGTGGAGTCTGGAATCTCGTGGCTCTGCGCAAAGCATTGCGACTACATAACCTGGAGCGACTGGGAGCCAATGGTTTATTAAACATAAGAACTCTTATCGGACGTTCCGTAGAGGGGCAGCATTTGTACAGAATTCTGGGGGCCATGACGAACGTCTGATAATGGCTGTTATGTTAAATTACCGATTCTTATCCGCCGAAAGCATAAGTTGCAGATCCCCCATTCTTTACGCTGCCCACCGGGATGATCGCCGATCAAGGATGCCGCCAGGCGATCAGGCCGTATCTTAGCTGTACGAGGCCATTGTCATGCAAGCATCCCCCAATCTGAATGCCCACTGCCTGCGGGCCGGAATGGCCGGCCTGGGCATGATTTTCGACGAGACCTACCGCCCTCTCTTCGAGCAATTGCACGAACAAGGCATGTATCGCCGCGATTTCGGTTTCGTGAACGTCGAGCTGTCCGCGTTGGCGAGTCGGACAGGAGTGCGAGGCGAGCGCTTGCGACAGTGCGCGGCGGGGCGTCTGGGGTCGATGGTGAACTGCAGTGGTCCCAACGCCGTCGAGCAATTGCTGGCCGAGCCGGTCGATGTCGTCTGCATCGCCACACCAGACGATCGCCATTTCGACGCCGCTCGCCGCGCTCTCCAAGCCCGCAAGCACGTCCTCATTGAGAAGCCGTCGGTGCTGCGTCTGCAAGAGCTAGATGAACTGCAAGCCCTCGCTCAAAAGCAGCGCGTTCTCGCCAAGGTGGTCTATCACAAGCTGGCCGATCCCGATCACAAGAAACTACGCACTCACGTCATCGATGGTGTGCTGCGTCACGTCAACAACGGCTATTGCTCTCTGTTGGAACCGAAACAAATCAGCGCACAACAATTCGCTGAATGGATAACGGGACGCAATCCGGGCACCTATGTCGCCGTGCACTACATCAAACTAATCGATTTCACATTCGGCTCTGCCCTACCCGATGGCGCGCGGCTGGCGCGGGTCAGCGCCACGGGCCAGCGCGGTCTCGTTGGACCGGCCAACGGCCCAACATGGGATTCGGTCCAGTTACAGATGGTCTATTTGTATCCGGATAGTCGTGAAGCTGCCTTCGACATCCACACGAGCTGGGTCACGCCCGACAATTTCCCCGGGTATGTCGAGCAAGAAGTGCAATTTCGTTTCGACAATGGAGTCTGGAATGCCCAGCAGCGTAAGCGCGGCGTCGAAGTGACAGTCGAAGGACAGTCACCTTATACTATAAGAAACACGCCGAACCACCACTATAATGGGACGTTCATTGAACCGTGGGCTGAGCGGAGCCAGCGTGGTTATGGCGTGGAGATATTACATCGCTTCTTCGAGGAAGTGGCTCATGTCGAATTCGGCGGCCCCCCCGACCAACGTGACGATCGAATACGGCAGGTCCGTGCCCTCGCCTACAACGATCTGTCAGCAGATCGTCCGACCGTGGCGGCGGTACAAGCAATGGAGGCGATCTTGCAGCGCCACGCCGCGGGACAACCGCACTGCGTTGTCACTGTCAACGAGCCGATGGGCGGACTTGTCCTTCGTGCTCCGGGCCAGGGCGAAGCGATTGTTCTCTATGCGGAGAGGGTATAGGAAGAACCGTTACCTCTGTTCGCCTTATCGTAGGTAAGAAATACAATGTCCGATTTCTTCGTTCTGATAATAAACACTATGTTAAAACTGTCTTGGCGTTTCTGCCGTCTGGGCAGTTCAATAGAATGTTCGCGAAATCTGGAGGGATCATGACTGATCCGCTACATCATCCTGCCGAACCCAATTCCAATAAGATCCGCGATGGGCTTGCGCACTATGAACCTCGCACACTTCGAACCTACACGCCAACCCAGGCTGTCCTTGCTCGCAGCGCAGGTGTCTTTCACTGGACACCGGAGGGTCGGCGACTCTTCGACTTCACGTCGGGTGTACTGGTGGCTAATCTGGGACACAATCCGCAGTCGTGGATGCGGCGATTCATAGAACACATGGGCTGGACTGAGTTCCCCACCGCCGGCGACTACTCCCCTGCCCTGCCCTTGACGGCGTATAATGCCGCAACGCCAGTGGAGATTGAAGCGACGCGGCGTTTGATCGAGCTGCTTCAGTCTTGCCGGGGCGGTAAGCGTTTGCATCAGGTCTTGTGGGCGGCGTCCGGGTCAGAGGCGATTCAGAAGGCCCTCTGGGCAGCCCTGGCCCGCGATCGAAGCCGCGACATGATCGTGGCCACTCGCTTTGGCTTCCACGGCAAGAAAGGCTTGGCGGGTGCCGTCACCGGTTGCGAAACCGATCACGAACGCGATCCGCGCGTCCGCTTTATCAGCTTCCCAATGGCCCAGTGCGCCGATGTCAGCCAGCGCGGGCAACCGTTTGATGACGCGCCTTATCGCCGCGAACTCGATGTACTGCTCCAGGAATTCGGAGAGCGACTCAGTGTGCTCATCACAGAGCCGTATCTGGGCGGCGGCGGCTCGTATCACCCACCGGCTGAGTATTTGCATCTCTTGCAAGCATTCTGCCGCGAACACGATCTCGTTTTCATTCTCGATGAAGTGCAATCTAATTTCGGTCGAACCGGCGATATGTTCGCTTATGAGACGTATGGTCTGGAGCCGGACATTGTGGTTCTAGGCAAGGGATTAGGAAACGGCGTGCCGGTCGCCGCGGCGGCAGGTCGTGCCGATGTGTTCGCCAGCCTTGAGTACGGCGAAGGTTCCGATACGTGGAGCGCCAATCCGTTGGCCTGTGCCGCTGTCCTCGCCACACTGGAGGAATTCGCAGCCGACGACGTGCTGGCGCGCTCTCGTCGAAGCTCAGACATCATCGAGGAAGGATTAGTGCGATTGAAAAAGCTGCCCTTCATCACTCACATCCGAGGAGAAAAAGGGGGGATGGTTTGGGGCGTCGAGTTCTGCGATCACGCTGGCCGAACCGCCGCCGAATGGGCCAACGCCGCGGTCCTGGTTTGTTACGAAGGTGAATTACACAAACGCGATGGCATTCATCTGCTTGGACCGCTCGCGAGAAAGGTCTTGCGTATCGCCCCCCCTCTGGTCATCAACGAGGTCGAAGCTCGAACCGCTATGGATCTGATGAATCGATTGCTGGCTGCACTGGTGCTCGATTAGCAACGCTTTGCAGAAACATCGCAGCGACACCGATTCTTAGAAGCGTCGCTAATCAGGCTAGCTTCCCGTACTCCCCTGCCCTGCGTGGCCGCCTTGCCGCGGCCAGATTACCCCACCCTCGTATCACACGCATTACAAGCAACTTCCCTCAAGCTCGATAGGGAATGTCGGCGTTGATCTTTTGACAGCTGAGGTGTATCCCCGCACGTAGTTTGCTCCGATGGGACGGAGCGTTGGCTTCCCTTCACCTTCCGGGGGCCTTACGATGAGCCGTCGATCCCTTGTGCTGGCCATCGCTATTTTTTTGTGCCTGACCTGTGCAGTGGGAGCGACCTTGTGGGTGCTCGTCCGCTATGAGCCAAACATCTACCTGCAGGCCGCAGTGCCGCCGGGGGAGCAGCGACACCAGCTCTCGGAAAAATGCTGGAAGGAACTGTGGGAACTATATAATTCCGTCGCCAGTTCCAATCCGGACGAAGAGGAATGGGGGCATCGTTTCACGGATAGCGAGATCAATAGTTATCTGGCCGAACATTTCGTTCAGAGCCATCTTAACGAACACGTGTTGCCGGAGGGCATCAGCGAACCGCGTCTCGTGATTGAGTCAGAGAAGATTCGCATTGCCTTCCGTTACGGGGCCGGCCTGTGGAGCACAATCGTCTCGGTCGATCTGCGCGTGTGGCTGGTCAAGGGAGAGCCGAATGTGGTCGCGCTAAAACTGGTCGGCTTCCACGCCGGAGCGCTTCCCATTTCAGCACAGTCGGTTCTGGAGAGTATTACCAAGGTATGTCAGGACAATGGCATTGGCGTCGATTGGTATCGCGATGAGGGCGCTCCGGTCGCTTTGTTGCGCTTTCAGGCGGAGCAGCCGCATCCGACACTGGAGTTGGAGACAATCAAGCTCGAACAAGGTGCCATTCACATCAAGGGCCGCACCAAGGACCCGGCGTCGCTGCGTGCCTTCCTGGAAAATCCGCTCGCCAATTTCAGACTCGTTACTGAATAACCCCCCTGCCCTTCACGAGCCTGGTTCATACGCGTCGAACACCGCTTTCCAGGCATCGCCCTCAATCTGCTCCAGCTGCAAAGCACCGCACAAGCGCTGGCCTTGCAAATGCAGGACGATCGGTCCCTGCCTCTGTACCTGTCCGGTGAATGTCCCGTGATCCCAACGGACGACCCGGCCACGGTCGCCGGAGACGGGACCCTCGTAGTCCAGGTAGAGCAACCGATGATCGAAGACGGCCATCGCCGCGATCGATTCGCTAGAACATGGCGGTGTTTGTAGGCGCCAGGTGCGCAGAATGGAGCCAACTTCTAACATCAAGTCCCAGTGCAACATCGGATGATCGTGTTCTAATATGACGAATCGAGGCATTGTGCCGAATGCTCCGGTTGTGCTGCCTATCCTCATCCTCGGTGCAATCGCTCCAATCCTCCCAGGCGTCAGAGCCAGAACCAGGAAGTGCGGAATTCAGCCCTGATGACGCGTCATTGGCTTGCTGGGGCCGGACCCATCGGCTAGGTTTGCCACAGACAAGGCGCTCCGTACCCGAGCATTCGAGGTAGTGGCTGGGCGTCGCTCGCGTTGAGTCGCCGCCTCGCGCTGGGAGCCACTACCTCGAGTTTATCAACTCCAACAGGCCCGTGAACTTTTGTTCGCGGGCCTGTTGTGTTTTTGTTGTACGATTACGCAGCCAAAGGCACAGGGATCGCCGCACTGAGTGGTTTGAACGCCTTGATAATCAGCAAGCGTCCGAACATGCGTTCGAGCATCGGATGTGGCAGCCAGCGCCACAAATGCGGCACCTGCGAACGACGGAGTTGACGCTTGTAAACTCGCGCCTCAACGTAACGACCGAAGAGCTGACGGAGCCCGCGGGCGCTAAATGTGGCGGACTCCGAATTGGACGCGCTTAGCTGATTCAACCAGGCGTGCCACGGCAGACAGCGGCGCCGCCAGAAATCGAGCGTGAAGCGAGCCGGCGTCACCGCCAGCACTTTCCCCCCCGGCTTCAGCAGACGGTAGATCTCGTCGATCACGGCAGAGGGATTGGGGACATCTTCCAGAAGATCGGTTACGCAAATCACATCGATGGAAGCAGGTTCCAGAGGAATGGTAGTAGGATTGGCATGCAGAAAGACGCCGTGCAGCCCGCGCAAAGTGAAGTTGCGCTGGATGAGGGCGAGCTGTTCGGCAGAGGGACAGCAAGCGACGACCTGGGCACCGTGGCGAGCATACTGAACCCAGTCCGTTCCCAGTCCGTTACCCAGGCAGAGAAGTGTTTCGCCGCTGTGCTTGACAAATTCGAGTAAGCGTGGAATCCAGTTGCCAGACCGGCTATGGCGGGCGCTCTCGATGTCCAGGAACCATTGCAGCGTGAACGGTTCTGCTCCCTGGCGCAATTGGCCGTTCACATGCAGGGCTTCGAGGGCGAAAAGACGATCGGCGAATTCCGATTGATATTGCGGCGCTGCCAAGGGACGATCGCCCACCATCGGCGGCGCCGGCCCTTTGACCAGGGCCGGCATCCAGCCCTCCCAGATCTGCAGTTTACTGGAATAGGACTCGGCCATACCCGCTCCCCTTGTTCCGATCCCCGCAATCCACGGTCGGGGATTGCGGATTCCCCCAAACAGGCGTGGACATAGCCCATTTGCCCGGCCGCGTCAAGAGCGCCTCTTCGGACAATTCCCGTTCGTATTGCAATCGATCGATCCGCAAGCTATAGACCCGCCCACATCAACGAAAATTAATTAAAGTTACCTCGCATGGCCGTCACTGGGCCATGTTCGATTCTCGAACTGTCGCAGCGGGAGTTGGCATGCACGGCAAGCGACGTCGCCTGATCCTCTTGACGTT
This sequence comes from Gemmataceae bacterium, assembly GCA_036557565.1. GTDB lineage: Bacteria > Planctomycetota > Planctomycetia > Gemmatales > Gemmataceae > JAJPHU01. The sequence continues at coordinate 20,852 of DATBHJ010000175.1, read as the reverse complement.
CGCCGCGGCACTGTCCGTCGAAGTACTTGAATCGCTTCCAAGCACCGCCTTCGGTCAAGAGTTCGCCAACAGGGAATCGTTGCCCCAGGGAATTGATCCCGACGGACCGGATCGGCTCACCCGCATCGAGCAACAGTTGCAAAAACTGGAGTCCACAAACAAGCGATTACAAATACGCTACAACGATCTATCGCGTAAATACGAACGGCTGCTCAAGCAGGGAAGCGAGCCGGCTTTCGCCACGAAGGCGAATAATTCGGAAGGCATGAGTTTTCCCGGCGCGGTCGAGTGGCCGACAACCTTCCTACAAGAGCAAGCCAAGGCGCGCGAACAAACCGGCGAAGGCGGAGCGGGAGAGAAAATCCGAGACACAACACGAATCTTCGAGCTGGAGGAGGACGAAGGGCGCGAGGAAGGAGAGGAAGCCCCCACCGCTGAGGCCCCTGCCCCGCGGCTGCGCGTACAATCCGGCTTGTCGGGCGGTGCCGGAGAATTGCTCGAAGCTGTTTCGCCGGCCATGATGGCCGAATATGTCAATAAACGAGGACCGTATCAACCCGATATGCGACCATTGAAGGTGGCGGGTGCCGTATCGTTCCGCGAAGGATTGGAAGTTCGGACCCCCGATGATTTTTTCACCCTGGAGTTTCACAACCTGAGTCAGTTGGACTATCGAGCTTTCAGCCAGACCGGCGCGGCCCTCCACGATAACTTCGTCGTTCCTCGGCAACGTTGGTACTTCCAGGGACAGGTTTCGCCTTATGCTTATTACTACACGGTCATCAATCGCGGCTATGGCAGCCTCGACATCCTCGATACCTGGGTCGATTTCAATTTCGCCCCTCAGTACAAAGAGCATTTCCAAATCCGCGCTGGCCGCATGAAGACTCCATACACCTACGAGTACATCAAGATGTCCGACAGCGATGGGATCGCGCCCGAACGCTCGCTGTTCGTCACCAACTTCGGGGATAACCGCGAGGAAGGCGTCATGGCGCACGGATATCTGTTCCAGCGCAGCCTAGAATACTACGGCGGCGTCTTCAACGGGCCGCGGCGGTCGTTCGCGAGTTTTCAGAACAGCAAGTCCGTATTCGGCCTCATCAACATGAAGCCCTTTCTCCACAGCGGCTACGAGTGGCTGGAGAATCTCAACGTTACTGGCTCCGTTAACGGGGGTACGTTGCGCGCCCCCGTCCAACCCGTTGCTCTGACCACCGCAAACGACCAGTCCCCTCCCACTTCGGCGGAGGTCGTAAATGTGTCCCCGACTTTTTTGATCTTTAATTCCAGAACCTTCGAGAACGGAATGTATATGCAATGGGCGGGCGACGTGGCCTATTATTACAAGAGCTTCACTATGCTGGCCAACTATGAAGGTGGCTTCCAGAACTATGGCCTTGCGCCAGCGACTACGTTGCCCTCGGCGACAGTTTTTGGACCGTTCGCCGCGGGTGCTTTTGTGGGCGTGGGAAACCCCAAACGAACGCAAGTTCCGCTAGCTGGTTGGAGCGTCGCCGCCACCTATTTCTTGACCGGAGAACAGATTACCCGTCGCGTTTACTTAACCGAGCCGAGGCGACCCTTCGGTTATTACAATGGCCGGCTTAATCCCGGAGCGATTGAGGCGTACTTCCGTTTCGCCAACTTGCAACTTGGCGATCAGGTATTCACCGGCGGATTCGCCAATCCCGCTTTCTGGGCCAACCGAGCCAGCACGACAGACACCGGTATCAACTGGTATCTCAATCACTACGTGCGCATTTACTTCGACTGGCAGCACGCCTTCTATAACCGGCCCGTGTTTATGTCGGATAACAATCTATCCCGCCACAACGACTTGTACTGGCTCCGCACGCAGATCTTCTTCTAATCGGCTTGGCATCATACCGATCACGGAGATCATCTCAGCGAAATGCCACTTCGTAATAAATGGTCTTATCCTTCGCTCCGTCGATGGTGAAGCGGCCATCTGTAACCTTCACTGTTCGGCCGGTGCGGCGACCGTCGTGATCGAGAATGTTCACGGCTGCGATCGTCCGGCCCGAGATTGCCACCGTCGCCTTTACCGGTTCCAGCAGGATGGGCGGCTTCCCATTGTTGATAACCCGGTTATCCGGCGTGAAGTACGTGAAGCCTGTATTACTTTGCCGGGCCAAAGCCGTAATCAGTGCTCGCTCGCTATGAGTCAGATCCGAATTGCGTTCCAGCGCAGTCAAGAAAAGGGAGCCGAACGGACAATCGAGACGCATCTTCACGTCTCCCAGGGTCAATTCTTTGCCCTGCGCGAAGCCAACGACTGCTTTCGTTCCTGCGGTGTTCACGGTGAAAAAACCCTGGCCGGCCGTGTCCCATGCGAGCTGGCCCGTTGTTGAGCGAATGATCGAGCCATGCCGATAACGGTCCATGTCCGGAAGTTCGGACGGCCCGGATCTATCCCTGAATTCCACGACCACGCGCCCCGCGGCCAATGCTTCCGCAGAGACACTGCCGCCGAACGATTTCACGTCGCCCTGCTGCTCTACCCTGTCTGTAAAGGTGAACCGGCCTTCGGCCAGATCGTCCGGGCTGACGCGCCGCACTGAAATTACCGGCCCTTCCTTGACATCTCCACGGTAGATCATGCGGGCCAGGGCAGGAAACTGGCCGAGCGAAGTCGGCACGTCCGCCTCCCAAACGCCCCAGGGAAATTGACCAGCAATGTCGTTGAAGATGCGGCGGGACGCCTGCGATTGGAACTCGTAAGAGGCGTCCCAGCCCTGCAGACCCAGGCCGTAGGCAGCCAGGATGGCCGGCCCTTCCGCGCCATAAACATTGGGATAAACGTGGATCCACTCCGAGAGAGCAAATGGGCGATCGATCACCTGCTGCAATCCACTGCTGAAATAGCCGCTGCCCGGATGAGTGAGCATGGAAGCGAACATGCCCTGCCCTTTGCCCTCGAAATAGTTGTGTCGATCGATGTAGCCGACTTTGTAATCCGAATAAAGGTTGTAATAGTGGGGCAACATGCTCGGCGCCTGCCAGGGCGAACCATTCAAGGGGCCGCGGTAGCCGGCGTCACGGATGGCCTTGACGAAGCGACCATAAAAACGGTCCTGAACATGGTGCAGGAAAGCTGCTGTGTCGAGCAGTTGCCGCCGTGCACCATCTTTCTGTCGCGGAAGATTATCCTGGCCGAAAAACCACGGATTGAGCTGAGGCGTGATGCTGTTGTCCGCCAATGTTTCGTCCCGATGCAGGGCATCTCCCCAGGCCGCCTTGAGTTTCTCCTGCGAACCATAGCGCTCCATTAACCAGGTTGCGAACCGAGACAGGAAGCGTTTCTTGTAAGTTGGGCACGCATTGAAGGCATTCTCGGACGTGTAGAAGAAAATGTCATCTTCATTCTGCAGCTCGATGAAACACAATGCCGGCTCTTCGGCGTACGTGCGTCCCGTGTACGGATTGCGGTGCTTCAAGAGATTCACGACCATTTCGATCATGAGATCCTGCACATCCTCGGCAAAGTGGATGAAGGCATACGTATTGCCTTTGAGCGCCTTGGCGATTTCGTCGTACGCCAGGAGCCGTTTTCGATCGCCGGGAACTACGTGGAAACCGTAAGTGTGCGACCATCCAAAATACACGCCATGCTCCCTCAAGCGCGACACGAAGTAATCGAGGCGATCCAGACCCTCGGCGTCCATGCGCGTGGAATCATTGAGATCGCCGATGCCCATTTGATCCTTCGGATAGGAAAACTTGTGCATGCGCACGGCGTTTACGCCGTACTTGGCGAAGCGAGCGGCGGTCAGTTCCGCTGTCTCTCGGTCGGGCGCGCTGGCCGTATAGGACAGGTTCACGCCCCAGAATTTGACTGGCGTACGGCCTTCGAACTCGAATCGATCCTTGGCCATACGGACGCCGCCATGCATGCCCGCAGGCCGGTCTAGCCAATTGTCCATGTCAATCACGCCCGATGTCACTGTCTTCGATGGTTGGAAGGGAAACCAGTCGGGACCGGCCAGCGTCCGAGTGAATCTGGCCAGGTCCGACTGCTTGGCATAGAAGGCCACCTCGCCCGGGAAAGTCAGCGTCAGCGTCACCCGGCGACTGCCTTTCGGAAAGAGATCCGACGCCAAGACCACGCGCATGCCATTGTCGAAGGTGATCGGACTTGGAGGATCAATCTGCATTTTCACTGTCCCGCCTTTGTCGAAATTAAAGGCAGCTTGAGAGGTTGCAGGTACGGCGCGGATGCCGCGTACTGGGAGCGCGATCTTGCTTTGCTTGCCGTCGGCGTGAGCCAGAGCGAGTTGTCCCTGACTGCCGTGCGGCTCAAAGTTGACACTGGCCATCAGTAATGTGAGCGGCACGTCGCGGTCCGCATCCAGATTGTAACGAAAGGCGATTTGCCGGGATGCCGGTTGCCACGCCTCGAAACGAATGTCGATGGTCTCGCCCTTGTTCTTGTTCACCACAAAGGGAACCTGAAGGGAAAGTCGATCTCCTTCGGCCTTTTGCCGCGATTGCATCCCCACCCATGCCCAATGCGGGCCCCAACCGCCGAGCCCCATCCGGAAGATCGTCTGATCGTCCCGGCCAAAGCTGAACGATAGTGAATTCTCCGGATCTACCATTATGCTCCACGGTCCGGCTGCTCGCGCAGTTGGGCCAAGAATCAAGACGGCGGTCAATGCGAACCAAGAGAAAGCCTTCATTATGCCCTCACGTGGGTGTAGTTGGTGGGCTGGACGGTAGCGATCGATTTACCCATTGGTCTTTCTAGATCCATTTCCTTCTGAGACATCCCCCGTTCTTCGGCATCAATCTGGCGAGACGGGCGGCGCTGGATATCGAGCCGAAAACCTTCTTCGCCCAGAATTGGTCGTGAACCTCTGGAACGGCCCCGGACAAACTGAGGATTGATGACCTATTTCTCTCCTTGACAAGTGCCGACGGGGATGCGACTAATATAATCTGATGATACCCACCTAATCGTCTCCCCCGCCCTGTAAAGGAGAACCGACCCTTGACGCCAGCTTCTTCCTCGACCAGTGCCGCGACGCGGCGCGATTTCCTGGCCGGCGCCGCCGTCGCCACTCTGGCTTCTCTGACTCCTCCTGCCGTGCATGCCGCCGGTAGCGACATTATTCGCGTCGGCCTGATCGGCTGCGGCAATCGTGGCACCGGTGCTGCCGAGCAAGCGCTGCGTGCCGATAAAAACAGCCGCCTTGTTGCCATGGGCGATATGTTCGCCGACAAATTGCAGAAGAGCCTTAATCAACTCAAGAAATCCAAGGACATCGCCGACCGCATCGAGGTGAAGCCGGAGAACAGCTTCACAGGATTCAATGCCTACAAGTCGGTTCTGGAAATGGTGGATGTCGCGCTGTTGACGACGCCACCGCACTTTCGGCCGCTGCACCTGAAAGCCGCCGTGGAAGCGGGCAAACACATCTTCGCGGAGAAACCTTGCGCCGTCGATGCCCACGGAGTCCGTACCGTTTTGCAAGCATGCGAAGAGGCCAAGAAGCGAAACCTGACCGTCGTCTCTGGACTGTGCTGGCGCTACAGCAACGGCATGCGTGAGACCATGAAGCACGTCCATGATGGCACGATCGGCGACATTACAGCCCTGCAATGTACCTATAACACGGGTGGCCTGTGGTCCGAAAAGCGCCGTCCGGAATGGAGCGACATGGAATGGCAGCTGCGGAACTGGCTGTATTTCACCTGGTTATCGGGCGACTTCAACGTCGAGCAGCACATTCACAGCATTGACAAGATGGCCTGGGCGATGCAAAACGAGTATCCTGTCCGTGCGGTCGGCAGCGGCGGACGGCAAGTTCGCACCGATCCGCTTTATGGCAACATTTTCGATCACCACACGGTGGTTTACGAATATGCCAACGGAGTGAAACTATTCAGTGCGTGTCGCCAGCAAGTCGGCTGCGCAGGAGACGTTTCCGATCACATCATGGGATCGAAGGCTACGTGCCATGTTGAAGCTACCTTTCCGCCGCGCGTGACCATTACCAAAGGAAAAGAGAGAATCTGGCAGTCGGCTTCACCCGGACGCAAAGGGCCTCGGGAGAACATGTATCAAACCGAGCACGACGAGCTGTTCGCCAGCATCCGCGAAGGCAAACCGATCAACAACGGAGAATGGATGGCCAAGAGCACGTTGATGGCCATCATGGGACGCATGGCCACCTACACCGGCCAGGAAATCACCTGGGACATGGCCATGAATTCGCAGGAAGACCTGACACCGCCGGCTTACGAGTTCGGCTCGCTGCCGGTAGCTCCGGTTGCTCGGCCGGGACTAACGAAGTTCGTTTAGGATCGGCGGATGCCCCTTACCATGCCGAAGCGTAAGCGAGGGCGGCCCCTCGCTTACGCTTCGGCATGGTAACGATATCTGATGTAGGCAGGATGCCATGATTCTCGTTACGGGCGGCGCCGGATTCATCGGCAGCCATCTGGTGCGAAGACTCGTCGAACTTGGAGAGGCCGTTCGTGTCCTCGATTTGCCCACAGCCTTTCTCTCGCAGCTACCTCTCGATCGTATTGAGTTAATCCTCGGCGACATCCGCGATAAGCAAGCCGTTCGCCGCGCCATGCACGGCTGCCGAGAAGTGTATCACCTAGCGGCGAATCCGAACTTATGGGTCCAGCAGCGAGGCAGGTTCCATCAGATTAACTACGTTGGAGCCGTTAACGTCATCAATGTCGCGCTGGAGTCCGGCGTAAGGCGAGTGCTGCACACCAGCACGGAAAGCATCCTCACGCGCGCCGGACAGAAGGACGCCATCACCGAAGAGCAGTGTATTTGCTATGAGGACGTGATTGGCCCCTATTGCCGATCAAAGTACCTCGCCGAGCGTCACGCGCTGCGACTAGGTCGTGCCGGCGCGCCGGTCGTGGTGGTTAATCCGACATTGCCCGTCGGTCCAGGCGATCTCGGACGATCGCCGCCGACGCAGATGATGCTCGATTTTTGCCGGGGAAAGCGCCGCGAATACCTCGATGCCGAGTTGAATCTCATCGACGTTCGCGATGTGGCCGAGGGCATGGTTCGCGTCATGAAGAGCGGTCGGCCCGGCCACCGTTACCTGCTGGGACACGAAAATCTATCAATCCTCGCCGTATTTCGTCTCCTGGCGCGACTAACTGGTTTGCCAGAGCCTCGCTGGCGTGTTCCTTACCCGGTGGCATTGGCAGCGGCTTATACCAGCGAATTTGTTGCCGATGTTTTCACGCACCGTCCGCCAGCGGCAACCATAACCGGTGTCAAACTTACGCGCCGCCGAATGCACTTCGACCCCGCGCGCAGTCTCGCCGAATTGAAGTTGCATCCTCGGCCAGTGGCTCAGACGCTTGCCGAAACGGTGGCCTGGTTTCGCCAGCTGGGATGGTTGGGCTCGACGCGTTCTTCCTTGCAAAGCGGCATTGCTTCGTAAACGCCGGAAAGGCTATACTCCATCGTCTTTCGCCAGATACTGGCGATGGATCGTCGTTCCAGGGAAGGAACCCGATGGATTTCACCGCAACGTCTCAACTCTCTGTCTTACCTCCACGGCCGCGGCGCATCAACCCGCGGCTTCGGCTAGTACCGGCGGTGCCGCGACTGTCGATCGTGGTGGTGAATTACTTGTGTTGGCACGATACGGCAACGCTGGTACGGCAGCTGCGGACCACCCCTGCTCTGCGCCATGGCGCGGCCGAGATCATCATCGTAGACAATGATTCACCCTGGCACCCTTTGATTCCCCGACTTCGGCGGATGCCGGGTGTTTCGCTGCGCCGCTGGCGCGGCAATCGAGGCTTTGCCCGCGCCGTCAATGAAGGTGTTCGTCTCGGGCGCGGCGATTGGATCCTCTTACTTAACCCCGATATGTCGCTGGAGCCGGGCTTCCTCGATAAAGCGCTGGCGCGGGCCGAAGAGTTGGCAAAGAATGATGTTCATACCGGCATCCTTGGCTTCGGTCTGCGCAACCCCGACGGGGGCTCGCAGCGTTCGGCTGGTCCGTTCCCAACATTGGCCTCATCGCTGGCCCGCTTGCTCTTGCCGCGACCGTGGCGCAAATACTACCTGAGGAACTCAGAGGAATGCCGGCCGGTAGACTGGGTGACCGGCTGTTGTTTGCTGGTGCGTCGCAGCTGCTGGGATGATCTTGGTGGACTCGACGGCGATTTCTTCCTCTACTACGAGGACGTTGATCTGTGCCGCCGTGCCCGCGAGAATGGCTGGTCGGTGTGGCACGAGCCTGCTCTGTCGGCGACACATCATCATCCCCTTCACGCACGAGGCGTACCGGCCCATCTGCGTCTGGTCACGCGCCACGCTCTGTTGACCTACGCACGCAAACATTGGCCGGCTTGGCAAACGCGGCTGTTGGCCGGCATCATTCGCATAGAGGCCTGGTGGCGTCGGCGACAGGCATGGCAGCGCGGCGATTCCTTGCGCGCCGGCTTGTTTGACACGCTGGGCCGCATGGTCAGTGATTTCGCAAGCGGCCGCATCACCGCCGCGGGTCAGAGGTTGTTGCGCGTCGTGAGGCGACGGGAGGAATGGCGTGTTGCCCTCTCTGACCATCGAAATAGTCAGCATAATTCATGAATGCACGCAAGCCCGCGGATGCTTTTGGAATCGAGTAAACAGTTCTCTATCCGCCGCTGCTTCGATGCCCGGTGAACAAGTGACAGCGGCTGGCTAGTCGCGCGGCGGACAAGCCGGCCGATGGCGTTTCGCCTCTTCTCTGCCCTTCCGTGCACCGGTCTCTTAATCGAAACCTTCCCTACTCCACACCTCGCATATTTACTGCGGCCGCGTCCCGATGGAGGAGTCTTCTTATAAGCGAGCAGGGATGCGTCATTGCCAGATGGGTTTGACTCCCCGGCTTTCCGCTTTCTCCGTTGCGCTTCCTTTTTTGTTAGTGGCCGTTTAGAAATCGTTCTTGCCACCTTTGCGGCTCTTCTTGTTCCCCATCGCCATGAAAGCACGGATGCGATACCCCAGCGGTCGATCAGACCGATGACGAGAAGGTGGTATCGCCGGTGTGGCCACAAGCGTCGTAGCGCCCGTCCACGTTTTTTTTGTTCAGGTCGGGCCAGCATTCATCGTTCCACGAGGGCGCGCTTTAGCGGTTCGCGCCAAGAATTGGTTGCCGCATCGTACGCTCCGAAGCCAGAGCAGAACTCCCAGTACGCCCAGCTAAAGCCCATTGTCTCCGCCTCGCGGCTGACGAAGCGCGTCCACCGCGCCCGCGATTCCATGTCGGCGGCCTCGTATGCCCCGAACTCACCCAGAAAGATCGGGCGATCGTGTTTCTTGCCCCAGTCAGCCGCCTTCTGGAACTGCTTGCGGATGGCAGCCTGCTCGGCCTCCGTTCCGGTCCACATGCGGTCCTTCCATTTGTCCGCCCCTTTGACCCACGAGGCGCGCTGGTGAGTGAACTCGAAGGGGTCGTAAGAGTGGACAGTCACGATCAGGTTCCGGTCGTCCTTCGGCAATTCCAGCTTGTCCAGCGCCCGGATGCCGTTCCACTGGCCCGGCCCGACGATGACTGGTCGGGTTGGATTGGTCTTGCGCACCGCCCTCAGCACATGCGGGATGGCAGCGTTCCACTTCGCTTCGGTCAGTTTATCGTGCGGCTCGTTGAGCAATTCGAAATACAGTTCGGCCGGCCTGTCCTTGTAGCGGGCAGCAATCTGCTCCCATAACCCCACCAGCCGAGGCAAGTTCGCGTCCGGGTTGACGTCCATCTCGTCGTAGTGGTGAATATTCACGACGATATTGAGCTTGTTCGCCAGCGCCTGTTCGATGGCCCAGTCCACGCGGGCGGCAAACGTCGCCTCGATCGTGTAGGGAGCGCTTGTCGCGGCGTGCGCGGACCACTTGACTGGCAGCCGCACGGTGTCGAAGCCAGCCTCCTTGACGGCCCGGAAATAATCGGACTTCAGGTGTACGCCCCACTCGCCTTCGCGTGGGGCATCGAGGGCGTTGCCGAAGTTGATGCCGCGGCCGAGTTTTTTGTTAGCGGTATGGATGTCCGGTGTCGCCGCCGCGCTAAGCGAGCAGGAGACGGAAACGAACAAGAGCGAAAGGGTGAATGCGTGCAAGAGCAAAAGGTTGAATGCGTGCCTCATGGGGGATGCTCGTGGGAAGGTAATTCCGGGAACCAATCTTTCCCAGATGAACGCCATCCGGGAGCATGAATCCAATACCAGCGATCAAGTTATCCCCGCGAAGATCGAATCGATCGCGGTGGCCTTGCCATCCGTGAGAGGAGGATCAAAACGCACGTCGCCCGCTTGCAATAGACAGACGGGAACGCACATAACCACGACCTTGTGACTGCAGATGCCTCAGTTGGTGATAACATCAACGCCCTGGCGGTGTCGGGGAAACGCCGAGGCAGTGTGATTGCAGCGAACATCACTCTCCTCCGCCAGCCCACGGGTATCTCGGCATCTCCCTCCATTGTTAGGATAGCAAGCGATGCGTCGATGTCGCACGGTGCGTATGCGACCGCCCGGCTTTCTGTGAGGCCCCAGGCAAATCGCGGGGCTTACCAAATCCACAGAAGAGGTTGAGACTCTTGCGGGTTTCGACTTTCGCTCAGGGCAATTGCGTGTCGGCCGAACAGGCTTCGAGGAGACAAACGGGAAAAGAACCAAGCACATGCGAGAGCCAAAGGCCGGAAGTGCCGTCTTGGTTGTCGGTCGTCAATACCTCACCCGTGAGAATGTTACGATAGCTGCGACCGGCCAGGGTTGCCGGCAGCACGAGCCGCGTCGTTTTCCACACCCCGGCCCCCATCGGCGGTCGCTCGATGGCGTCGGCCAGACGCACGACCAGCCGCGGAACGACAACGAGGATGGCTGCGTCGTTTGTCGAACGGGCAAATGCGCAGACGTGATCGCGCTTCGATCCAGATACCTCCAACGGCACATACGCGCCCTCGGCGAACAGGCGCACGTGCGCCCTGCGGAAGCGAAGCGCCTGATAAATCAAGTACATTTTGATGCGGCCGTCCGCCACGTTTGCCAGTAACTCGGCGGCGAGGGGTCGCAAGTCGCCGCCAAGCGCGTCGATACGTTCGCGCAAGTCGCTCAATACGCTGCTTCTCTGCTTGTAGTCTACAGGTCGTCGGTTGTCCGGGTCCACCAGCGACAGATTCCACATTTCCGATCCCTGGTAGAAGTCGGGAACGCCGGGACAGGTCAGCTTCAGCAGCACCTGGGACAGGGAATTGAAATAGCCGAAATATGCCAGCTTCTGCTGGAAGCCAAGGAGATCTTGCAGAAACGGATCGTTTGGGCAATCGGGCAGCACGCGCGCGACGAACTGCCCGATGGCGTCGTCGTACTCCTGATTGGGATTGACCCAACTGGTATGGACCTTGGCCTCCTTGGTGGCCTTCCGCATGTAGTCGGCGATGCGCTGGCGGAAAGCCGCCCCGCCAGGAGAGGTCAACGACTCGGCCGGCCATGCGCCCAGTAGAATTTGGTAAAGCAAATACTCGTCGTTGCGGTCGGGAGCCGGCTGGTCGTCAACCACAATCTTCTTGGACGAGTTCAAGCGACTCCAGCGGCCAAGTGCCGCCTCCCACTCTTGCCCCATCTCCGACAGGACATCCAGCCGCGCCCGCACGTCTTCGCTGCGTTTGGTGTCATGCGTCGAAGTAGCGAGCAACGAGTGCGGCCAGCGCTCCAGGCGCTCGATGTTTTGCCGGTGGAATATGGTCACGGAAACGCCGTAGCGGTCGGGCGAGCCGCCCACCTCGTTGAGCGAGATCAAGCGGTTGTAGGTGTAGAAGACCGTGTCCTCCACGCCCTTGGCCATGATCGGCCCGGTGAGCTGCTGGAACTTCATGGCCCACTCAACCAGCTGCGGCTGATCGGACTCGCCAAAGTCGCCCAGATTATTCAACAGCAAGGTATCGCGCACGAAGTCGAAGATGGCTTCTGCCGTGCGTGGATTGCGTCGCTTGGCCTCCTCGACGGCTGCTTCCAAAAACTGCCGGTCGCGCGGCGAAACGCCATCGGGGCCGCTGATGTAGGTGCGATAGACGCGCAAGCAGGCGATGATTTCGCGCAGCGCGAAGGTCAAGCTGTTGAGCGTGAAATCGCGATAACGGCGGTTGCGCTCGGCGATGCGGTCCAGCTCGTGGCCCAGCGCGTTGATCTCGCTGGCCATGCCGACGAGCATAATCATTTTCTTCGTCGAGTTGACCAGCTGGCGGAAGTCGGTGCGTCCGCGCGTGAACTCGTGGTAGAGGTGGTCAAAGGCATCCCGGCTGTCGGCGTCCACGAAGAGGCCATTGACGGCATTGAGAAAGTCGTAGCCTGTGGTGCCATCTACCGCCCAATCCGGCGGCAGCGCCTCACCCTCGGAAAGGATCTTCTCGGCGACCACATAGAGAGGCCAGGGGATGGGGTGGGAGGAATGCTGTTCCAGGACGTCGGCGAAACAGTGCGCCACCGTCCGGGTAAGGACCTCTGAAAGATATTCTGCGGGCAGCGCGGCGCGGACGTGGGCGAGCACAGATGATTCTTGCAGCTGCCGGAAGTAGCGGGCCGGCTCCCGCAGTCCGTCGGGATGATCGATTCGCAGCCCTGCGATCTTGCCCTGGGCCAGAAGACGGAAAAGGATTCGGTGGGCCGACTCGAACACTTCCGGCGACTCCATGCGCACCGCCGCCAATTCGTTGATGTCAAAGAAGCGGCGGTAGTTAACCTCTTCGGTGGCCACGCGCCAGTAAGCCGGTCGGTAAGCCTGCAAGTCGATCAGCCCATGAAGGGCATCAAAGCTTCGCGGGTCGGCGACGTTCCCGTTGAGCCCTGCCACTGCGGCATCGAGTGCCAAGCGCACCGCGGGACTGGCATGGCACAAAGTTGCCAGCCGCCGCTTGATTACTTCTTTCTCGCGGTTGCGTTCGACCAGCTTCTCTGCCGGCAACTCCTCGCGGGGTGGCAGATAGCGCAGGGCCGTCAAGATACTTCTTAGCTCGCACAACTCCGCGTGTTCTTCACTCAACGCACCCGAGACATTGGACAATGCTCGTTCGAGGATGACGTGGTAGGTGCAAGGCGCGATGGGCAATTTGACATCGTAGTAGTAGAGAAAGAAGGCTCCCTTCTCAAAGCCCAGGCGGATCTTGCCCGCTTCCAGAACGCGGCCGTACTGGTCTTCAAGCAGTGGCAGAAGGACCTTGTTTTCCAGGTCGGGATTGACCGGGTGCCAATCGATGTCGAAGTAACGAGCGTAGATGGAGCCAGAACCGTTTTCCAGCACGTCCATCCACCAGGCATTGCCGGCGTCGGCGATACCCATGTGATTGGGAACCATGTCGAGGATCAGGCCCATGCCCCGCGCGCACAGAGCGTCACTGAAAGCATCGAAATCTCCCTCCCCTCCCAGCTCCGGATTGAGCCGGCTGTGGTCGCAGATGTCGTAACCGTGATGGCTGCCGGCGCGCGCTTGCAACACGGGGGAGGCGTAGCAATCCGTGATTCCCAGAGCGTCAAGGTAGGGCACCAGATCGCGGGCATCGCGAAACGTGAAACTTGCGTTGAACTGGAGGCGATACGTCGCGGAGGGAACGCGACGCTTGGCAAAAATGTTGGCGATCAGCTCGGTAATAAGCTCAGCATCGACAGGTACGGCTGCGGCGGCGTCCGACTGCGGCATCGAGATGCCCAGTTGCTCGCCCAGCCGGGTAAAGCGTTCGAGACAGCGGCGGGCGCCATCCACGCCTTCACCGGCTTGTTTGAGCAATTCCGGAAAAACCTCGTGCAACAGCTCGCGGCAGAGGTCCTCGAGTGGGGGCACGTCCGGACGGAAGGGGATCGTATACGCTCGCTCGGAGACCTCAGCTTCGGCCTCCTGGATCGCGCGTCGATTCTCCGGGGCATCCACGCGGGCGGTCTGCCGCATCTCCATGAGGGTTCGATCCTCCGTGGAACGGTCGCACGATTGACTGCCTCACCTATCCGATTACTCCGGAAAAACCTCGGTCCCGCCATTTGAGCGGACGGCCTATAAATCGAAATGTCGGCAGAATGGGGTTCTTGATTTAAGGCCGATCGTAAGGAAAAAGGCTACGGCGCTGCGGATACGGAACAGTCACGCGGTTTTCGCGGGCAGTACCGCTTCCTCATGACTACCTGTCCCCGGAGGGAGAGAGGAAGGATAGTTTGTGCGTTGCCATTGAGCACTCCGAATCGAGTCCGGGGTTCGTCGCGCCGGTTAGCTTGTTAGCCGCGGCGTCAAGGAATGTCAAGGCAACTCCGTACACGCAGCGCTCGCCTGTCGGCGGCTGAGAAACGGTAGCGGTTATCGGATCGTTCGATTTTCTCGCAGAGTCATGCAAGTTGCACGCTCGACCTCTGATGGGAAGAATGCCTTCACCGCGCATCACCGACGGGCACTTCGCGTCCAACCATCCCAAAGCCGCTGTTCGTGGCAGACTAACGCCTTCAGCGGCAGGAGCCTGTAATCTTCCAACGATACAGACAAAAATCCAGATGCTATCCCGCCCTTGCTTCCCCGGCTCATGAGCCAAGTCGCAAGACCGATTGCATCTCGATCAGGCAACAGCCGCGGAGTGGCACGTGGCATGCGCCGGCCGCGTTGTCTCATCTATGTACACGGCTTCGGATCTTTCTTTGGGACTGGGTTTACTGGGTACTTTCCGCTACCTGGTTGCGGTTATCGCTTCTTCTTGACGATCCCTTTCGGAATCATGCCGTGCACACCGAGGGTGCCGTCCACCAGCTGGGTGATGGCGAAATCCACGGCGACGCTGGCGAGCATGTAGGCTTCGTCGGGACTGAGGTCGGTGTTGCTGACGAGAAAATCGATCGCTTCGCGCGCGGCCAGCTTCGTCGCTTTCGTGAGGTCCCGGTCCAGTCCCATGACAATGTAGTGGGTTGGTGTTTCGGCGCGTGGCCAACGCAGTTTCAGGTCTTTGCGGACCACGAACTGGAACGTGCCGCGCAGCGAGGTTTCGATGGCCGTGATACAGATTTCGCCGTTGCCCTGGGCAGCATGGCCATCACCGACCGCGAAGAGGGCGCCCGGGACGTGGACGGGGATGAACAGCGTCGTACCGGCGACGAGTTCCTTGTTGTCGAGATTGCCGGCGTGTACGCCTGGTGGGCCGCTGCTGACTCGGCCGGCTGACGGTGGCGGCGCTACCCCCATGCAGCCGAAAAATGGCCGCAGCGGGATCTCGATCCCCCTGCCGAAATGTCCGACCATTCGCTTTTCATCGAGCCGGATGATCTTGGTCCGCGTGCGGTCAAAATCTTCGGGCAGAAAACCGCGTTTCCCGGTAAAGCCGGTGTAGCCGTAAGGTATGACTAGCTTGACTTCCTTGATGCGCACCTCGAGTGTATCGCCCGGTTGCGCATCTTCGATAAAGATGGGTCCGGTGAGAATGTGCCCACCCGGCCCCTTGTCCTGTACCGCGGTAACGATTTCCCGCAGCGCCGGCTCGACCTCATCTGGCGGCAACAGACCTCGCTGCAACGTTTCCGGAGTGCCGGCCAGCAGCGTTTGCACATCAACAGTTTCGCCCGACTTGATTTTGAGCGCCGGCTTCGACGCAGGATCGAAGTATCCCCACACTACCGTCTTGGGCGTCGGTTTCAGGACATGCGTTTTGGACCCTGCCGAACCCTCGGGCTGCTGACCGCCGAGGGCCACTGCGGCCAGAACCAGCAGGCACACAAATAGGACAGCGCTGTCTTTCCTCACGGTATCCCCTCTTTCGCATGGCTATTTCACGGGCGACTTCGGCACCCCTGGAACGCCAAAACTCGCCGCTGCTTTAGCCTAGGGCAGAGGCGCTTGCGTGGCAATCGTACAGCAGACGCGAAATGGTGCGTGGAGATAGGCACTTTGCAACGGCGCACTTCTAAACAAAAAAACTCGCGCGGCTGCACAAGAACGCAAGAAGAGTAGGATGTCGGAATGGCTGAGGTCGAGAGGTGGGATTACTTGCTCTTACCGCTCGGCCAGAGGGTAACCTTGAGAGCGGTGACTCGTTCGGTCAGTTCGGCCAGGGATTCTTGCATCTGATGCAATTCAGCGATGAGACGATTACCACGAGTGACCGTGTGTAGGATCCGACGGAACAACTCGTGTGTCTCGCTCGTTCGATCTGATGTAGGTGACACGGTGCTCTCTCCGGTCGGTTAAGCTGCGTCCTTACATCGATCGAAAGTTGCAAGTTTTATGCCGATAGGTGCCGGAACCGCATCACGGCCGGCATCGTGTTTGTGTTCCGGGAGCGAAGGCTGTGCTTGGTAGCGAATGTGCTGCGCCGTCCAGTCGCAGGCCAGCTTTGACGAACAAATCCACGATGACCGAAGAACCTGCGCAGGTGACTCCAGATTCAAGTCGGGTAAATCCGTCGCTGAGAGATCCTTCTTCGGATGTGGCGGGAGGACGAAGAAAAACCAGAGGAGCAGATCAAGAAAGAAGAGGAGCACCGTCGCGCCGACTCCAATCCCAAGGCCAAACCATGCTCCCGTCCATCTTCCATAAAGACTACCGACAATGGCGCCGGTCAGCGGGCCGACCAGAAAAAGAAGCCACTGGTATTCTTCGCGCGAAGCCAGTCTAGCCGTAGTCCAGCAAGAGAAAATGACCAGGGCAACAGCGAGGATCATGCGACTGTCGAGTTCGTACGGCAGGAGTTCCATGCCGGCATTATGCCGCGCTGCCCGATCACACGCGAGGCCAGTCTCCTCAGTCCGCCAGTTGTTGGCGGCACATCGCCGGTGCCACGCGCCGCCCAGTTGCAGGCCAGCGGATTTGTGGATGGCGTGTCGCGCGGATGAACACGGCGATGTCCAAGGCCGACACCGCTTGCGGCTCCGCCGATCACTGCCACTGCCCCGGCTGTACCTCCCTGCGTCTCCGGCAAGCCCTTGCTCTGCAATCCCCTTGACATGCTGGATTCAAGGCTCGCTCCACCGTGGTGCTGTTCATTATGCCGCCGGCATGGGGTGCGTGAAAAATGGAGGGCGGGCCAGCGACGGATGTTGTGCCCCTTTGCCTCCCTCCTTATTCGCCAACCCGCCTATGTGTTTATATCAACATCAAACCCTTGCCGTCCTCGTAAGCGAAAGACGGGAACCGGAGAAGAAAGGAAGCTCGCACAATTGGCGTCGGCTTTTCCGACGGTTTGCCGAAGTTTACGACAGTCAAAGCGGGAAGAGCGCCGTTTGCCTGTACTTAGTCTTAAGCTACTAACTATGTTCTATCAACCACTTATGTCGAATCGCGATGGCACGTAGCACATTGGCGCGCCGTGTGCTTTTACTCTTGTTGTCCTCGCCCAACAAACTCTTTCATCAACGTCGCTGAGAGAGTTCGCCTACGTCCAACAAACTCTCTCATCATCGTCGCTGGGAGAGGGTCTCTCATCATCGTCGCTGGGAGGAGTCGCCCACGCCCAACAAACTCTCTCGTCGTCGCCCAGAGAGTGCGCCCAACGAACTCTTTCATCAACGTCGCTGAGAGACTTCGCCCACGGCCCTCATCGTCCAGCGCAGCAAACGCTCCCTGGCTGCCCACCTGGGAGCGTTTTTCTTTGCGCGGTCCGTTCGCTGCTGGGACGTACAAGTGATGCTGCGGGCCGAGTTAGCCGAGTTAATTGTCGAGCGATGGGCAAGCCTAACCTCCGAATCCCTTCGTTAAATGCTTGCAGCACTCGACCCGTGAACGGAGACGTATCATCTGCTCATAGAAGCAATCATTCCTATCGCAAGCATCGCTAAAGCGGATACCATCGCTATCATGGCGGCTTTTGAGCGCTGAATCTCCTTCCAAGGCGGCTTGGTATAAAACGTGTCAACTTCAACGAGAGCGTTAGCCTCGCTTTGCGCCTTCAGCTTTACTGAGGGCAATTGGGCTTCCGTGCGTAGGACGTGGTGGGAATCGGTTTCTTCGTGTGCCAGGTCTGCACGGTCGATTCGAGCGGCCCTTGGCGGATGCAAGTCGTTTTTCTGCGCCGGAACCATGATAGCAGCGCCGCACTTTGGGCAATTGGCCTTTCGTCCGGCTTTTTTTTCGGGGGCGCGTATTCGCGCGCCGCAATGCGAGCAGACGTAAGAGATGGACATGGGAGACTCCGTTCGACAGATGCTCCGTTCAAAAGAGAGCGAAGTGAACGAGCGCCACTCGGGATTGCGCTGGATTTTGTCCAGCCGCACCCACCCATCATCGCCAGGCCACGACAGAAGCCTACCGAGCAGGATGAGATCAGGCTTCTTTGCGCGGTACTTCTATCGCCTGTCCGCTGTGGGAAATCCCTCGGAGGGAGTAGCCTTGACAATTCGGGATGGTGAATCAACCTTCGCGTGTGACTTCGTTGTCTTCCACGATGGGCAAAGATTTCGTTGCGAGTCGGACCATCGGTTCCTCTTGCCGTTCTTCCCGAACGGATGGACCGGCGGCTTTCGCGGGTCGAAACCGGATGATTCGATTCTATTCGCAGGCTCATCCTCGGCAATGGCGACGGACATGCCGAATCCAACAACCGCAACGGAGCATTTCCTCAGCGCCGGCGTGATTTTTGCGAGATACGCGCCGGCTTCTTTCGTTTTGCGACCGAGCGTCGCCGAGGGAGGGATTGCCACTTCCCCGAGGCGATCAGCATGGAAGAGGAATCGGCAGATAGTCAAATCACCTTTAAGAAGCCAGTGGTAGCATGCCGATAATCCAATTGAATTTGGTGCAAGAAGCACGGTCGTAACAAAGACGTTACGGCCGGTTTTCCTGTCCGACATGCTCATCCACGAACTTATCCTTGCTGCAACTCTCACGTTCCCAACGCTCGCGTTCGCCGCTGTTGCGTCCACTGCTCACCAGGCGAGGATAGTCCCCTTGCGTGGCGATAGTAAAGCAGACGCGCAAGGGTGCGTGGGGATGGGTAGCGAAGGGAGGGTGTGGCGACAACGCCATTTTTTGGGAGATAGATCTTGCAATCTCGCTCTCGCTGGATAGATTCAAGCGCCTGGGTCGCAGCTGAGGCCCAGAGAGAGCCACCTGGGAAAGATCGGGTTACTGGTGTGTGAACCGACCTCAAACAGGAGGATACTGCGATGACCTTTATTGGGCAGTTCGTCTTCGTCAGTTCGCAGGGACACCTCCTTCAGGCAGACGCAAACGGCGAACTGCATGCGAGTCAAGCCGTTGAAAATGTCGGTCCGGAAGAGCAGTGGAACGTCTACGTCTGGCCTGACGGCAAAATCTCTCTTCAGAACTACCGCACGAAACGCTGGCTCTGTGCCGAAAATACCGGCCGAGCCATCTGCGACCGCCCGGGACCCGCCGTGTGGGAACAGTGGACACTGCACGCAATCGGCGATGGCGTACATGTTGGCCTTAAGAGTTACCACGGCAGATGGCTGTGTGCCCAAGAACCTGGCCACGACACTCAGAACGGCGGCGAGGTGATCGCGGACCGCGTGAATTGCGGCGAGTGGGAACACTTCACAATGATTCCATCTGCTGCAATCCAGCTCCAAAACCAGAACTGGTGGAACGAAGCCTTGAACGTCGTAAAAGTCGCCGCGACAATCGTTCCCATTGTGGTGCGGGCAGACGGCTAACTAACTCCAAAATCCGAACGTAGTTCCGCGGCAGTTCGCCTACCTCTTGCCGAGGCCAGATTTCGGTGAAATGCGGCCGGCTCGTCTGGACATGCCAAAAAAATCCAGTACTTGCGGCCAGTTAGTTTGTATACTCATGGATTGTCTCGTCGGTTACGGAAAGAACCAGACTTGTTTACAGATTAGAGGCATCCGCATGGCACGGATTTCGGACCTTGATCCTGGGAGCGAGGAGGATGATTTGCGGTACCCTTTGCCCATTTCATGTCGCCTATGAACCATGTCACCCGCATCCTGTCCGCCCTTTCGCAGGGCGACCCACACGCCGCCGAGCAACTCTTGCCGCTGGTCTACGATGAATTGCGGAAACTGGCGGCCGCACGGCTGGCTCAGGAAGCGCCCGGCAACTCTCTCGATGCGACCGCACTGGTTCACGAGGTCTATGTGCGGCTGGTCCAATCGATTAACGCCGACCGTTGGGACAATCGCGCTCATTTCTTCGCAGCTGCTGCAACCGCCATGCGGCGCATCCTGATTGAACGCGCCCGGCACAAGCAACGCCTCATCCACGGCGGAGGCCGGCAGCGCCAGGAACTGCACTCAGATCTCGTCGCCGTCCCCGAACGGGACGATGAACTCCTGGCCCTGGATGCCGCCCTCACCAAGCTCGCTGAGCACGATCCACTCAAAGCCCGACTGGTTGAGTTGCGCTTCTTTGCGGGGCTAACAGGCGATCAGGTTGCCGAAATCCTGGGCATTTCTCCAAGCACGGCCGATCGTCACTGGGCCTATGCCCGCGCCTGGCTGCGTCGCGCAGTGCAAGGCCGTGACCACAGCGAAGAAAAATAACCAAAAAAAATCTGGTGCTGCACAGGCCCATCCGTCGCATTGACATTGAACTCCTACGGGGCGCAGACGCGAGAGGCTCCGGCAGGTGCCGGGAGTTGCGTTCGCTGTGCGCGCTGTCCCGCCAACGGTTGACGGGATGCAGTTCCACGTTCCTGTCTTTGAGGAGCTTACGATGTATCGAATTATCGAGTTGCGCTGGCTTCGTCGCCGGTTGGTTCCCACTGCGGCGACCACGAGGAAGACGAGCGCGCGTCGCCGGACGACGCGGCCGGTGCTCGAGGGGTTGGAAAGCCGCATCGTGCCGGCGACGCAGATGTTCAATCCCGGCGATGTGCCCGCGTTGATCCAGGACCTGCAAGCGGCGAGCAACGACCCCACAGACA
>DATBHJ010000174.1:0-10005 GCA_036557565.1 Gemmataceae bacterium | reverse complement strand
CCGCGGCTCGGTTTTGTGTGCTAGCTGCCTGTCTCGGCGAGGATTCGTTCGAGCAGGCGCTTGGTAGCGCGGATGCCTTCCGGCTCGCTGAGTTTGCGGCCCTCGTATTCGATGCCGACGCGGCCATGATAACCGGCGTCGAGAACGATCTTCATCATCCGCCGGTAATCAGTGTGCGTTTCGTTGCCCTCGTCGTCGAAATCGTGCGACTTGGCGCTGACGCCCTTGGCGTAGGGCATCATCAGCTCAACGCCCTTATAGCGATCGAATTTGTCGAAATTGCCGAAATCCGGCAGTGTGCCGCAGCGCGGATGATTGACCTTGCGCATCACGCCGGTCAGCCATTCGCCGTTGGAAGACAGACCGCCGTGATTCTCGACGATGACATTGATTTCGTGCATGGCGCCGAATTCGGTCAACTGACGCAGACCGTCGGCGGCGCGGTCCATCTGTTCCTCGTAGGATCCCCGGCTCTGGGCGTTGACGCGGATGGAGTGGCAGCCCAGGTATTTCGCCAGCTCGACCCACTTGTAATGATTCTCGACGGCTTGCTTGCGCTTCTTCTCGTCGGGATCGCCCAGGGCGCCCTCGCCGTCGCACATGATGAGGACACTTTTGACGCCGTTGTCCTCGGCCCGTTTCTTCAACTGCTCGGTATATTCCTTGTCCTTGGCCTTGCCCTTGTAAAACTGGTTGACGTACTCGATGGCGTCGATGTCATAGTCCTTCTTGGCGATGACGGCGAAATCGAGCGGATCGAGTTTCTTTCCGAAAAAGGCCCGGTTCAGCGACCACTGGGCCAGCGAGATGAGAAACAACGGCTTCTTCGTCTTGTCGTCGGCACGGAGCGGCAGGGTCGCGGCCAGCGCGAGGCCCGCAGAAGTGCCCAGAAAACCACGGCGGTCGAGGGTGCGCATCGTAGCTCCTAGTTGTCAGTTGTTAGTAATCAGTTGTCAGTAGTAAAGATAGGTGCGTGATTACTACTGGCAACTGATAACTAACAACTGACAACTAGGGTGCGTTGACGAGGCCGGCACAGAAGGCACCGCTGGTGACGCGCTCCAGCGCGGCCAGCGCGATCGCCTGGCGGAACAGTGCTTCGTTGTACTCCGTTCGCGTCTGCGCTGCCAGCAAGCTCTCCGGCAACAGTGTGGGAATTCGCCCCTTGAGGGGACCGCGAAATTCGTCGTGCAGCTGGCGGCCCAGGCGGGATCCGGCCTTCGCTGCCTCGGCCAGAAGGACAACTTTCTGCGACCACTCTTGCCAAACAAAGTAGGCCTCTTCGGCTTCGAGAAGGGCGAGATTGCGCGTCTTCTGGGCCACGGCCGCCGCCTGGACGCTGAGATCCTGCGCCGTCTCGACGCGGCCGGCCCGCGGACCGACCAGGACGACTGGCATGGCCAGAGGGACGCCGCCGGGCCGAAACTCCTCGCCGTAGATCGGCTGCGGGACGTGCTTGGCGTGCAGATCGGCGGCGGCGGCGAAGGTATTGACCGGCCCGCGACGGCAGCGCGTCCCCTGCACGTCCACTTCCAGGATCGCCGCTTCCGAGGCCAGGTTCGCCTCAATGACCTCGCCGCGCCGCGCCGCCGCCGCCGCGAGGACCGCCTCCCGGCTGACCTGCACGGATGGCTGTGGGATCGGCTCCTCTGCGACCTCCAGAGGAACGATCGGCTCCACATTGATGCTTTCGCGCAGCGCGGCCAGCGCCAGGGAAATGCCGCGATCCGCCTCGGTCCGCCGGGCCTCGATTCGCCGCAGGTTCAGCGTGACCAGATCGACCGTTGCCGACGTCCATTCGTCCGGCCGCTCTTTTTTCTCGACCGCGGTGCGGACGCGCTCCTGCAGATATTTCAGGTCTTCTATGATGTCATTCAGGATATTCTGCTGGGCGCGGGCATAGAGAACGGAAATATAAGCGCGCGTGACGACGTAGCGATTCTCGGACTCCAGTCGCTCCAGCTCGGCCTTGGCCGCATCGACGCCGAGCTGGGCCTGCTGATGGCGAATCGGCAGATCGTGGCGCATTCGGGCCACAGGACCATCCATGCTTTCCAGCGAGGCAAGTTTGCTCTGAGCAGCGGCCAGCCGCGATCGTGCCACAATCAATGACGGCTGTCGCTGTTCGCTTAGAGCCAGACAATCCGCAAGTCGCAACGGCCGGTCGGGAAGAGACGGCAAGGGACACTGAGCGGGTGCCGGGACCGCCGCCAGCAAGAGCGCAGCCATCACATGCAAGGGGATGGGAACAGGAGCGAACTCCCGCGGACTTCGCATGGTGATCCTCCGTGACGGTGCGGAACGTCCTCGGGAGAATGGCGTTCCTCCGGCAAGGATCGGTTGGAAGGAGTCGCGGACTTGATTTTTTCCGGTTAGCCGCGACCCGAAGGGGAGCGCGCTGGACGCGCTCCCCTTCGGGTCGCGGCTAACCAATTGCTCGCGCCACTCTGATAGATCACTTGGGCGCCTTGGTCGGATCGAAGTCGGCGATGTTCGTGGCGAAGTACCACCAGTAACCGTCCGGATCGACCACCGAACAGACGCGATCGCCGTAGAACTCGTCCTTGGGGGGCTTGAGCGCCTTCGCCCCGGCTGCGGTGGCACGGGCGAACAATGCGTCCACATCGTCGCAGTAAACGTAGGGAGCAATCGGCGAAACCACTTGACTCATGGCCGGAGGTCTATGGGGCCAATCGCTTCGTGGCTGCGCCGAGACGGGTCCCAACATAATCATCGCATCCCGATAAACCATCTCCGCATGTCCGGTTTTGCCGTCCGGTCCGGCCATGGCCATGCGTTTCTCGAAACCAAACGCCTTCTCGTAGAACTCAATGGCGGCATCGGCATCCTTCACGACCAGGTACGGAATCAGCCACGGGCAACCCTGCGGACGCGGCGGTCGCTTCGACATCTTCCTTCCTCCCCTGCTAAATAGGTGTACAGTGGCCGGGATGGAAAGAAGATATCCGCACTCTGAACAAATGTCAAGCACAGCTATTGCAGCAGGGCCATGTCAAAGTAATTGAAAACTTTTTCAAATGTTCCTATAATGCCTTTGTCCATAAAGAACTGTTTATCCCACCGTTGCCCGTTTCACCCCCCTTACTATCCAACTTGAACCGAGGAAGAGGAATTCGCGGGCAAAGCTTGCTAGAACGGAACGGGTTCTGGCAATGCTCCGGGCGCTGTGTAGGCGTTAAACAAAAGTACGGCAAAGAGTGAGCATGTGAAAAGAGGCAAATATCGTTAATCTTGTCTCATTTTTGACACTCCTTGCCCTGGTGCCGTTTCTATCAGTCTAAGGGAAAGTCTTCGCGCCACCTGGGGCGGAGTTGGCCCACCAACATCGGAGAAGCCCTATGCTCAGCGATTCAAAACATCCACGCCTCGTCGGAACTTTCTCCTGGTTCGTGCTGCTGACATTGCTTGGCCCAATCGATTGTTTCCTGGTTCTCGTGTACTTTCCCTCCCTCGCCGATTCTCTGGAATCGTGGGTCATCGTCGCTAGCGTCCGTCCGCCGGAGCTTCGGACCGAGGTATCTGAGGACGTCGCTGTGGAAGCGCCCGGCATCGACCAGCCCTCGACTTTCTCGGCCGATAAGGCGGCGCTGGAAGACGACGCGCTGGTAGTTGGCGTGTACGTTTCGGGACATGCCCGGGCCTACGCGCTGGAAGCCTTCCAGCACAGGCCGGATTTGCACATCGTCAACGATCTGCTCGGCGACGTGCCCATCAGCATCACTCACTGCGACATCTCGGGCTGTACGCGCGTATTTATGGGGGAGACACCGGGCCGGACACTGACGCTATCCGTGGGCGGACGCAAGAACCGAGGATTGTTGCTCAAACACAATGGTCAGTTGTTCTTCCAGAAAACGGGCGCGCCGCTGGTGGGTAACTCGCGGTTTCCGTACCCGGAGTATCCCGCTGAGGTGACGGAGTGGGGAATGTGGCGGAAAGCGCACCCGCAAACGGACATCTACCTCGGCGCGGTTGCGGAGGGGATACCTGCGGCGGCCGCCGAAAATGCACACCAACCCGAAACCGCCTTGACCGCAGCATCCTCTGAATGAAAAGGGCGTCTACCTTCAAGAGCATCATGACAAAACGTCGGATCTTCGCGCGGAACCTGCTTTTGGTCTTCTCGGCCCTGGCCGGAGCCGGGCTGTTCATCCCCGGTAGTCCGGCCTACCTCCCGACCGTCGGGAACCACTATTCCAATTTCCATTTCGGCCACTCTCTGGGCTACTGGGTCCGTGCGGTGGACAGTGAAGACGCCGAGCTTCGCCGAAAGGCGATTCATGCCCTGGGAGCCATCGGACCGGACGCGGCCGAGGCCGTTCCGTCGCTGGCCCGCATTTTATCGAACGATGCCGACACCAATGCCCGCATGCAGGCGGCCCTGGCGCTGGTGAAGATTGGCCCCGCCTCCTCGGCTGCGGTGCCGGCCCTGGCTGGGGCGCTGGACGAGGACGAATCGCCCCAGGTGCGCATGAACGCCGCCCTCGCCCTGTCGGAACTGGGAACGCAGGCCCACGAAGCCGTGCCCGTACTCTTAAAGGCGCTCAAACGCGGGGCCAATCGCGCCAAAGTGGCAACATTTGCCTGCACCATCCAGGATATGGCCGTGCTAGCATTGGGCAGAGCCACCGCTGGCACAAGCGAGGGAGTAGCTCCTCTCATGGAAGTACTCCAAAGCGCCCGAACGTACAGTAAACGCAGCGCGGCCATTCAGGCTCTGCAAGCCGTCGGCACGCCCGCCCGACCGGCGGAGCCTCTGTTGCTGGCCCTGCTCCAGGAGGACCTCTCTGATTCTCTCCGAGAGTCCGTAGAGGACTGTCTGAAAACGATCCAGAGAGAGTAGCAACGCATTTACTCATTTTGAATTCTCGGCACTATCGAGACCTATTCCGTTTCTATAAAAAGGAGCATCTACTCTCGCTTCGCCAAGGGAGTGCCCTTTGCGTTCCTTTACCGTGCGGCATGATTCCCGACCTGGAGGTGCATCACAAGCAGGGGAGTCGATTGAGTCCATGAATGAGGACGTGAATCCAGATCCCCACGCGCTCCTGAACCGAGCCAAAGCGGGCGACAGCGCGGCGCTCGGTCGATTGTTGGAGTCGTACCGCAGCTACCTTACGGTGCTGGCCCAGACGCAGATTGGCCGGCGCTTGCAGAGCAAGGTGGACGCCGCTGATGTGGTACAGGAATCTTTCCTCAGTGCCGCGCGCTACTTCGAACAGTTCCGGGGCGACAGCGAGGCCGAGTTCTTGAGCTGGCTGCGCCAGGTGCTGGCCTCGGTGTTGGCGAACCTGGTGCGGCACTATCAGGGAACGCAATTGCGCGATGTGCGCCTGGAGCGCCGGCTGGTCGTCGAGCTGGACCAGTCCTCCCAGGCTCTGGACCGCGGTCTGGTCGCAGCCGGTAGTTCTCCCAGCCAACAGGCGGCCCGCCGGGAGCAATCCGTGCTCCTGGCCGATGCCCTGGCGCGTCTGCCGATGGAGTGGCGCGACTTGCTGATCCTCCGCCACCTGGAGGGTCTCACCTTCCCGGAAGTGGCACAGCGCCTGGGTCGTACTGTGGACAGCATCAAGAAGCAATGGCCCAAAGCCCTCACACAGCTACGGAACATCTTGGGGGAAGAGACAACATGAAGGCACTCGGCGACCAGCGGCCGGAACTGGAAGACCCAAGGGTCGTCGAGGCCCTGGACGAATACCTGGCTGCGCTAGAGGCGGAACAGAAGCCGGACAGGCAGGCGTTCCTGGCCCGGCACGCCGATATTGCCGGTGCTCTGGCCCATTGTCTGGAAGGCATGGACGCCCTGTACCTATCGAGTTTTGCCCGGCCTCGCCCGGAGAACAGTGCGGCTGTGGCGGACTGGCAACCCGGCACTGTGCTGGGCGACTTCCGCATCGTCCGTGAGATCGGCCGCGGCGGCATGGGTGTGGTCTTCGAGGCCGAGCAGATTTCGCTGGGCCGTTGCATTGCCCTCAAGGTGCTGCCCTTCGCGCTGACCCTCGATTCGCGGCAGCTCCAGCGCTTCAAGAATGAAGCACGGGCGGCTGCCCAGTTGCACCATCAACACATCGTGCCGGTCTACTACGTCGGCAGCGAGCGCGGCACCCATTTCTACGCCATGCAGTACATCGACGGCCAAAGCCTCGCGGAGTTCATCCACGGTCTGCGGCAAACCGCCGTTCGTGGGGAATCGCCTGGCTCCAACCGATCGGGACCGCAGCTCCGGGCTGGCACGACGACCACCCGGCAAGCCGACACCTTGGCCACGAGCTACTCAGCAGGCAGTCCGGAGTTCTACTCGGCCGTGGCCCGCCTTGGCGTCCAGGCGGCAGAGGCATTGGACCATGCTCACGGCTTCGGCGTCGTCCACCGCGATATCAAGCCGGCCAACCTCATGGTAGACGTGCACGGCCATCTCTGGGTCATGGACTTCGGCCTGGCGCAGTTTCAGACCGATATGGGCCTGACGCAGAGCGGCGACCTGCTGGGCACCTTGCGTTACATGAGTCCGGAGCAAGCGGGCGGCCGTCGGGTTTTGCTCGACCACCGCACCGACGTTTACTCCCTGGGAGCCACTCTCTACGAACTGCTGACGCTGCGACCGCCCTTCGGCGGCACAGACCGGCAAACGCTGCTGCATCAGATCTTTTACGATGAACCGCGGCCCTTGCGGTCCTTTCGCAAGTCCGTGCCCGTCGAGCTGGAAACGATCGTTCTGAAGTGTTTGGAGAAGGATGTCGATCGACGCTATGCCACGGCGCGCGAGCTGGCCGACGATCTGCGCCGCTTCCTCGCTCACGAACCAATCCGGGCACGGCGAGCGACGCCGGCGCAGCGACTGCGCAAGTGGGCACGACGGCACCCCTCCTTCGTATGGGCAGCCGTCCTCTTGTGCCTGCTGACCGTCGCCGGTTCGCTACTGAGCGTCGAGCTGCTCCGCCGCGAGCATGCCAACACCGTGATCGCCTACCAGAACGAACGACAGCGCGCGCGCGAGGCAGAGGAGCGTTTTCTCCTGGCCCGCGAAGAGCTGGACGGCATGTTCAAATTGTGCGAGGAGGAGTTGGCCGATAAGCCACACGTCGATGGCATTCGCCGCCGGCTGCTGGAGAGCTTCCTCGTCTATTATCAGCGGCTCATCGACCAGCGCCGCGACGACCCTGCGGCGACAGCCGAGCTGGCGGCCAGCCGCGCCCGCGTCCGGCAGATCCTCGACGACCTTGCTCTCCTGCAAGGCGCGTGGCAGCACGGTCTGTTGAAAGAAGAGGCCATCCACGACGACCTGGCCCTGAATCCGCGACAGCGAGAACAAGTGCAAGAGATCACCGACTCCATGGCCCGGCGCTGGAAAGAATTTGTCCAGGATCTAAGCCGACTGAGTCACGAGAAGCGGCGCGAACGCTTTGTTTCCATGATCCGCGTCACCGAAACAGACATCGGAAAGGTGCTGACCCCTGTGCAACGCCAGCGCCTGCGGCAAATTGACCTGCAACGCAAGGGAGAGAAAGCATTCGAGGAACCGGATGTCGTGACGGCCCTCACGTTGACGGCCGGACAGAGAGAGCAGGTTCGGATCCTCCGGGAAAAGGCGTGCAGCGACAAGAGGAGGCACTCAGAAGGGGAGGCAAGCGAATCGTCTGCCGCCGATTCGGGCGCCTCCATCGTTTCGCAAATCGTGGCTGACGTGCTGACCAAGGAGCAGCGCCAGCGCTGGCGCGAACTGAGTGGCGAGCCGTTCAAAGGACCGCTCCCCTGCCCAAAAGCGGACTGCTCTCAACATTGATGGTTTGTGCAGTTATTTCGATGGGCAATAGCCGAACTGAGAAGCGGTTTCCGAGACAGTGTAGCGGCCATCTTCCGTCCGAGCCGCGCACGCAGCGCAGCGGAGTAAGCGGTTGTTGGGGGCGAACCGCTTACTCCGCTGCGCTGCGTGCGCGGCTCAGAAAGAAGCGCTGCGTGCGCGACTCGGATACCTACTTCTTGTGATCGCCGACGTTGGGTGCATCGGGATTGGTGTGCGGTCCGAAATAGCGCAGCGTCACCAGCGGTTCGCGCCCGGTATTCTCGAAGACCACGCCCTGACGTGCCGCATCGTGTGTGATGAATGCCTCATCCTCGGTCAGCTCGCCGAAGCGGATCATGGCCGGCGTTTGCAGCGCTAATTTGCCGATGCGACCGCTGCCCTGTACCGTGATGAGTCCGTAAGCGCCGTTGTCCTTGATCGTCACTTTCACGCCCGGATCGACCGTCAATTCCTTGGCGCTGAACAGCTGCTCGCCGTGGACCTTGCCGTAGACAATCCAGCGATCGACGTAGCCTTCGGTAGCGGTGTCGGCCACGGGGATCGGTTCCAGATAGTGGCTGTCCTTGAATTTCGGATTGACGTTGCCTTCCCAGTCCAGCTGTTCGACGAGATAATCGAGATCCTGGTGTTTGTCCTTGGGCATGTCCTTGACGAGCAAGCTCCACGGCACCACCCGGCCCTCAACCATCGATTGATACATGCCGAACACATCGGAACCCCATTGCGGCTCGTAGGTTACGAGCGAGCCAGGCGCGTGCAGCACGCACGGCGGCACCAGCCAGCCGGTGCCCGGTTGCAGGCGGTACGCCTTGGAGTAATTGAGAATGCCGTTATCACCCTCATTCCAGCGCTCCAGACAGCGGCGAATGTCGTCCTTGGTAGTGCCGGGTTCGAGGCCGAAGAACGTGTAGGGGAAGTTGTTGCCCAGGGCATTCAGCTGGGGTGGAAAATAATACGATTCCGGTTTACCTTGTTGACCGACCTTGGCGGCCTGGGCGTCGTTCTGGTGCATGTGATGCGGGATCGGCCCCAGGTTGTCGAAGAATTTGCTGTAGACGGGCCAGCGTTGATAGCGGTCCCAGATGGGTCCGCCAACCAGTTTCGCCCCTTCCAGGGCGACGGCGTCGCGCAACGTGAAGACGCGCTTGCCTTGAGAGACGACGTAGCTCAACCCCTCGTCCTCGGACGCCCCTTCGTTGGCGGCATGAGTCGTCGAGGCGAACCAGCGTTCGTCGATGCCGCCGCGGTGGGCGCCCAGGGCATACACGTCTTGCGGCGCCAACTTGATGCGTCGTCCGGGCATCAGGAAGGAGCGTGGCACCCACGTCGGCGCAAGCCGCAAAATCCCTTCCCCCGCTTCTATCGTCTGCCGCACCAGAGTGTCGTCGGCCTTGTGAGGAACAGCTGCTTGTTTCGTCTTTGTTGCAGTGGAACTTTTTTTTGCCATGAGAGCTATACTCCAGAAAGAGCCGCCGATGGAGCCAATATCCCCGACGAAGGCGGCCCGCGACTGGACGACGGTGGTCTGAAGAGTCGCGCCAGGCCTCGTGGGATAAGGACAAATTAGGGAAGAATCAAAAGAAAACGAGGCGGAAAGCGAACAATTTAGTGGTAGAAAGTGTCTGTCTTACGTGAGCCGGAACAGGTGCAACAGGGGGACCGGCAAGCCCAACCGCGTCGCGTTCCTGACAGGACGCGAGGCCCAATGAAGAGGTATTGATCATGCAGAGTGGCAATGAAACGAACGCTGACTGTTCACCGTGCCTGGTTTTGGCTCACCCCCACCCCGACTCGCAAGCCGTTCTGGCGCGCGGGTTCCGCCGTCTGGGCTGGGACGTGTACTCGGCCCAGAGCGGCCCCGAAGCGCGCCGGCTCGCCCGCATGTTGGCGGCCGACATGGTCATCCTTCACGTCGATTTGCCGGAGGAGAGCGGCTGGCTCACCTGTGACAAACTGATCCGCGAACAGCCGTCGGTCAGTGTCATTCTCGTCGGCGACGATCTCAGTCCGCGCAGCCAGGATTTGGCCGACTTCGTCGGTGCCCGCGCTCTGGTCGATCGCACCGAGGGCATGGTTCCGCTGGTTGAGGAACTCTTCGATTCCGCAGCGCCGGCGGTGAATTGACGGCGAACGGCCGGCGTCAGCCGGCTGGTAGGAACTCTTACCAGCCGGCTGACGCC
>DATBHJ010000173.1:0-63751 GCA_036557565.1 Gemmataceae bacterium | reverse complement strand
GGGGAGGGAGAACCGTGCTCCCTCCCCCCTTGTGGGGGAGGGCTGGGGTGGGGGGATTACACGACCATTGCCGTTGCATCCACGGACTCATTCGGCCCTTCTTGCTGCGCGCGATTTGGCGCGCGAACTATCCGGCGAGAGCACGGTTGGCAGCGACGCGCTGCTCCTGGCGCTGCTTCGCAGCGATGAGACGCTGGTTGCCGAGTTAGAATCGTTCGGTTTGCGAATCGACGAATTGGAGTCTACCATGCTGGCGCAGCGTCAGCCGCCGCCGGAACCGGAACAACCGCTGCAGCTGAGCGACCGCACAGAACGCATGGAAGCATCGCGCCTTCTCGACGCTTGCGCCAACCGTGCCCGCGAGGGATTACGCGTCCTTGAGGATTACTGTCGCTTTGTCCTCGACGATGCCTTCTTGTGCCGCACTCTGAAGGAGTTGAGGCATCAACTGACGGCGGCCCTGAGCGAGCTATCGCCGAGCTTACTTCTGGAGGCGCGCGAAACGCAACGCGACGTCGGTATTGAGCTTTCCACACCATCGGAGCAACATCGCGCTTCCCTGCGCGACGTGGTGCAGGCCAACTGCAAGCGCTTGCAGGAATCGCTTCGCAGCCTGGAGGAATACGGCAAGGTCTACAGTGCAGCCCTGGGCCAGACACTCGAACAATTGCGTTACCGCACGTACACACTGGAGCGTGCCCTGGTCCTCGGCGTGGACGCCCGCCAGCGTCTGCAAGGAGCGCGTCTGTATGTGCTGCTTACCGGCTCGAGATGCGAGGCTACGCTCGATTGGATAATCGCCGAGGTCGCTGCGGGCGGCGCGGGCCTTGTCCAGTTGCGCGAAAAGGACAAAAGCGACCGCGAATTACTTGAGCGTGCCCGACAAGTACGCCAGTGGACACGGCAAGCCGGAGTGTTGCTTATCCTCAATGATCGTGTCGATATCGCCCGTCTGGTCGAGGCCGATGGTGTACACTTGGGTCAGGATGATCTGCCGGTCAAGGAAGCGCGACGCATTCTCGGTCCGGACGCGCTAATCGGGGTCAGCACACATAATCTCGAACAGTTGCGGCAGGCGATCCTTGACGGTGCCAGTTACATCGGTGTTGGCCCGACTTTCCCTTCCGGCACCAAGGACTTCGCCGAGCTGGCCGGTCTGGAATTCGTTCGGCAGGCAATGGCCGAGACGACGTTGCCTGCTTTTGTAATTGGAGGAATAAACGCGCAAACCATCAGTGCCGCCGTGACCGCCGGAGCACGAAGGGTCGCCATCAGCGGTGCCGCTGCCCAGGCCGATGACCCACGAGCCCTCTGTGCCGCTCTTCTCTCAGCGCTGCCGCAGAACGAATGAAATCGAAACCACTCCAAGGACGAGAAGAGATCAGAGGATAGCATCACCCGCGGATTTGCCGACGGAAATTCCAAAAAAAGCAAGTCGCCAGGACGCCCGCGCCGAGGACAATCAAGAAGATCGAGAGTTTGCGCGCAGGTTGATCCGGCGAGGGAGGAGGTTTTGCTGGCGATGTCTTCATTTCGGCGGATTTGTCGCAAGGAGGCGGATGCTCTTTCCCCGGCTCTGTGTTTTCGATGTGCGAGGCCACCTGCGGGCCGATTAGCGGCACCTCGGCTGGATCGCCGGTGGAGACCGGGTGGCGCAGGAAGAGCCATAACAAGTAAGCCACAACCAAGCCGACAGTCACGATGATCAGGATCGGTTTGAGCCTTTCTTCTACGCCCTCGATCAGCGTCTTGACCGAGTCGCCCAGCCAGAATCCGAGGAAGAAGAAAAAACTGTTGCCGACCACTGCTCCGAGTCCATCAGCAAGAAGGAATTTAGGCAGGGGTAAGCGCATGGAGCCGGCCGTGAGAAACAACGGGGCGCGGATACCGGGCACGAGCCGGCCGAACACCAGGATGGAGACACCGTAGCGGTGGAAGTTTTCCTCGGTGCGCTGGCGGCGACTGGGCGGCATCAGATGAGCCATCCAGCGATATCTCATCAGCCGATCACCGCCCCACCAGCCCAGGCTGAAAAGAATGAGGTCACTGAGAACAACACCTGCGATGCACACCGGCAGCATGATCCACCAGCGGACACGGATCTTGTTGCTCGTCGGTTCGATGACCGACCGTTCGCTGGCCGGCCCAGCACCTGCAAGAGCAGCCCACGGCAATCCTGCGGGGAAGCCGCCCTCTGGGTTCACGGCTAACAGCCCGACTACCTGAAGACCAATCACTTCATTGGGGGACAGTTGGTGTCGGGCGGTTCGGTCGAGGGCCGCCCACGGCAGACCGCCGGGGAAGCCGGCTTGCGGATTGAAGGCAAGTACGCCGGCGACTTCTCTCGGAGCGGGATAGGCCATCGGCACTTCGATGACCTCCGGCTCCGGCGGAAGTTGCCCCGCCAGGACCCCGGCCCCTGTTATCACCAGCTCCTCCGGTGCGGGAAAGCCAAGGCCCGCCGCAACCAGCGTGACGAAGAAGCCCAGGTAAACCCAGATTTCACCCACTGACACCACGCCGTCACTCCTCGACGTGCATTTACCTTGGTTTATCCAGTGTCCGCCCAGTCGCGAACGTCCCTATGAGCATTATCACTACACGTGGCGAAGGCGGAAAGAGTGGCATCGTCCTCTCGCCAAACCTCCACCGCGCTGCTACTCTGTGCGGAGGATCACCACGGCTCCTCCAGATACGCGAGCTTACACCATGAAACTCGGACTCATCAACTCGGCCTGGGCACAAACCGGACGCGACTCCGCCTTCGGCATCCGCATGACCAAGGAGATCGGCTTCGACACCATCGATATCTTCGCCGATCCACTTGACATCGACGCTCGCGAGCGCCGTCTTATCCACCGCGAGTGCGAACGCGCCGGCCTGCCCATCGTCAGCATTGCCTGTGTCGCCGTCGGTCTCATCGACTTTAATCCCAGCGTCCAGCGATTCCACCTGGAGCGCTGCCGCCGTTATCTTGATCTTGCCTACGAATACGATGCCAAAAATGTTCTGCTCGTGCTGGGCGAGTACATTTGGGAACGCCAGGTCATTTCACCGGAAGAGCAATGGCAAACCGGCGTCCGCAACGTGCGCGAGCTGGGCAAATACGCTGCCGACCTCGGTTTGCAGATCGCTCTGGAGTTGGAGCCATTCAAACTCTCGCTCATCAACAACATAGAAACGATGCTGCGCTTCCTCAACGATGTCGCTCATCCCGCCGTGCGCGCAAACATCGACGTATCGCACCTCCAACTGGCGGGCACGGCGGCTGAGGAGTTACGGCGTCTGAAGGGCCTGGCGACACATGTGCATTTGAGCGATTGTGACGGCAAGGTCCACGGCGACCTGCCACCCGGCCGCGGTGTCGTCGATTTTCTACCATATTTGCGCGAGATCAAGAACCTGGCGATCGACGGCGCTGTCAGTATTGAGTTGGAGTATTCGCCGCAGCCGGAGCGCATCGTCGATTGGGTGCGTGAAGCCTACGAGGCAACGGATCGCCTCATGCGCCAGGTCGGTCTACGCGATTGAAGCAGACGACTTGCTCGCGTGAAGGGTCAATCGCTACAGTGAAGGCCATGCTGGAGTGGCGGAATCGGCAGACGCATCGGACTTAAAATCCGAAGAGGCGAAAGCCTCGTGAGGGTTCGAGTCCCTCCTCCAGCATTCCTTTCGTTGGGAGTCCTGGCACTAAGCTGCTCTCGGCAAATCTCTATAATCCACTGAGTCTCCGCGCAATCAGTGCGAATGGAGACCGAATCCAGGTACATACCGACAAAGGGAAAGCAAATGGCGGAGTGGCAGCGAACACATACCTGTGGCGAATTGCGCGAAACGCATCTCGGACAGACGGCCGTCCTCAACGGCTGGGTGAACAGCTATCGAGCCTACAACGATCAAATCTTTGTCGATCTCCGCGACCGCTACGGGCTGACTCAAGTGGTCTTCGAGTCCGACCATGCCGAGTTATTCGCCGCCGCTCAGGAAATCCGCAACGAATGGGTGCTATCGGTACAAGGGAAGGTGCGCGAACGTCTGCCGGGCAAGCACAATCCCAAACTGTCAACCGGCGACATCGAGGTGGTGGCCGACAAGCTGAATATCCTCAACCGCTGTCCGCCGCCGCCGTTCGAGGTCATGTCTGTGCCACTGGAGACCGGCCTGGGCGATCCATCCGAGTTGGCTGGCGAGGACTTGCGTTTGCAGTATCGCTTCCTCGATCTGCGGCGTCCCACGCTGCAGCGCACACTTGGCCTGCGCCATCGACTCAACAAGGTCATCCGCGATTATCTCGACAATCAGGGGTTCCTGGAGTTGGAGACGCCACTCTTGGGCCGCAGCACGCCGGAAGGTGCACGTGATTATCTCGTGCCCAGCCGTATCTGGCGCGACGAGAAAACGGGCCGGCCACACTGGTATGCTCTGCCGCAGTCGCCACAGCTGTACAAGCAGCTCCTCATGGTGGCGGGCTATGACAAGTATTTTCAGATAGCCCGCTGTCTGCGCGACGAGGACTTGCGCGCCGACCGGCAACCCGAGTTCACGCAGCTCGACGTGGAGATGTCGTTCGTCGAGCTGAACGACGTGCTGAGCCTCATTGAGGGATTGATCGCTGAGGTTTTCCAACGCTGTGTCGGCACGACGATACCGCTGCCATTGCCACGGCTGGGCTATGAAGAAGTCATGCTCAAGTACGGCAGTGACAAACCAGATTTGCGATTCGGTCTGGAGATCGCTGAGCTGAGCGATTTAGCACCGCAGACGACATTCAAGGTCTTTCAAGAGGCTGTTTCGACCGGCGGCAGGGTTCGCGGTCTGAACGTCAGCGGCGGCGCGGAGAAGTTTTCGCGAAAGGGACTCGATCAACTGACGGAATTCGCAAGCCGTGCAGGGGCGAAGGGATTGGCCTGGATTAAAGTCGAGTCAGACAAGTTCACGTCGCCAATCGAAAAGTTTCTGCCTGCGGATGTGCAGACAGCGATGCGGCAGCGGTTGAAGGCGAACACCGGCGACCTGCTGCTGATCGTCGCTGACAAGGAAGACGTGGTTTGTCAGAGTCTTGGCTCACTGCGTACGCACCTGGCGACGACACTGGGAATGATCGATCCGTCGCGCCGTGACTTCAAGGCTGCCTGGGTCATCGATTTTCCGTCGTTCATATGGGACGAAGAGGAGAAGCGCTGGGCGGCCAATCACCATCCGTTTACTGCGCCGCGCGATGAAGATTTGCCCTTGCTGGAAAGTGACCCGGCCAAGGTGCGAGCCAAGGCGTACGACCTGGTCATCAACGGCTATGAGGCGGGCGGCGGCAGCGTTCGTATCCACAATCCGGAAGTGCAGTCGCGCATGTTCGCGGTCCTGGGCATGTCGCCGGAGCAAGCGCGCCAGCGTTTCGGCTTTCTGCTCGATGCCCTCAAGTATGGCGCTCCGCCGCACGGCGGCATCGCTCTGGGGCTGGACCGATTGTCCATGATTTTGTCGGGCACGACAAACATCCGCGATGTCATCGCCTTCCCGAAAAACCAGAAGGCACGCGATCTGATGACGGGAGCGCCGGCGCCAGTTGACGCGAAGCAGCTACGCGAGCTGGGACTGTGAGAATCGACGGCGAGCGGGGCGTGTCAACACCCCGGTGAACTCACACCGGGGCGTTGACACGCCCCGCTTGCCAGAACATGCTCTACGCCTTTCCGAGAATGGTCCTCGCTGCATTCCAGCCCGCGGCGCCGATGACACCGCCACCCGGATGCGCCGCCGCCCCACACAGGAATAGACCCCTAATCGGCGTCTGATAACCAGAGAAACCGGGCACCGGGCGCAGGAAAAACAACTGATTCAACGACATCGCGCCCTGGAAAATGTTGCCGCCTGTCAGTGCAAAGGTTCGCTCCAGGTCCAACGGCGACAACACCTGTCGGGCGATCACCGAACGCTTGAAATTTGGGGCGTACTCGTTAACGATGTCGAAGCAGCGATCGGCGAAGCTATCTTTCCGCTCATCCCAGTTGCCTTCGCGCAGCTTGTACGGTGCATACTGCACGAACATTGACATCAGATGTTGTCCCCGAGGCGCGACGGTGTCATCGACGGCGGACGGAAGGGTACATTCGAGTACGGGGTTCTGCGAGGGCCGACCATACTTGGCGTCGTCGTAGGCGCGTTCGATGTAATCCTGATCGGGGCAGAGGTGGATGGTGCCGCGGTGCTGAGGTCCGGGCTGTGTCCCGCGACAGACGCTGAAGTCGGGCAGCTCGGACAGGGCGACGTTGATTTTCATCGAAGCGCTGTCGTAGCTGATGCGATTAATCGCGTCTGCGAAAGCCGGTGGCAGGAGCCGGTTGTCGAGCAGGCGATTGAACGTGACATTGGCGTCGGCGTTGCTGGCGACGACGCGAGCGCGGATTTCCGTGCCATCGGCCAGGGCGACTCCGTAAGTGGCACCGTTCTGAACGAGAATGCGGCCAACCTCGACTTCCGTTCGGATTTCGACTCCCAGCGACTTGCCTGCTCGAGCGAGTGCTTGCGTCAACCCCCCCATGCCGCCACGGACGTAGGCCCATACTCCGCGCTTGCCATTGGTCTCGCCCATGACGTGATGAAACAGCACATAGGCAGTGCCCGGCATGCTCGGCGCAGCGAATGCACCAATGATGGCATCGGTCGCCAAAGTCGCCTTGAGTTGTTCCGATTCGAACCAGCGATCGAGAATGGCACGGGCCGGACCCGCGAGAACCTCGACGGCCTCGCTCATGCCCGCACCCATCTTCTGGAAGGCGCGGCCAAGTTTGAACATGTGCCACAGGTCGCGCCAACCGGGACGGATCAAATTCGGGGGACGCATCTGCAGGGTCGGCTCGATTACGTCGGCGACACGCTCCAGCATCGCCTCATACTTGGGATAGTTCTCGGCGTCGCGCACACTGAACTTGGCTATCTCGCTGCGATTGAAGGCGCCGTCGCCGCCGAGAAAAAGATAGCGTCCATCGGCAAAGGGGGAAAAGGATGCTGGATTGCGCTCCAGTACTTCGAAGCCGTGCTCGGCCAGGCGCAGCTCGCGGATGATTTCTTTGCGGAAAAGGCTGTTGACGTAGGCTGCTGTCGAGACTTTGAATCCGGAGAAAACTTCCTCCGTCACACACGCGCCGCCGACGACGTGGCGGCGCTCCAGCACCAACACTTTCCAACCCGCTCGCGCCAGGTAACACGCCGTCACTAAACCATTGTGGCCGGCCCCGATAACGATGGCGTCGTAGCTGCCTGCCATGTTGTGCATCCTCCAAGCTAGGTGCTAGGGACTAGGGGCCAGGGGCGAGAGAACGGGCGGTTCTTTTCTCATCCCTGGCCCCTAGTCCCTAGCCCCTCTTATTGTAGGCGGCGGTCCTCCATTGATGGAGAGTGTGGCTGCTTTCGTCTGCGATGGAGATTTGGGTAAGACCGTGAGCGGTCCCGGCACAGCCTCCGGTTCCGAGCCGGGACTGGAAAGAGGTGTCATCAGACAAGGAAGCGATTCGGGTTTGCCCTGCACCAAATATCCGAGCACTTCCGGGGCAAATCGTTGCGAGAACATCGTGGCCCCTCGACGATAGAGATGATGGCTGTCTCCAAAGTATTTGTCTTGCATCCAGGCGCGCAGATCGACGATGGGCACGCCGGTCTCCCGGCTTAGGCGAGTCAGGTATGTGTTAATGCGTTCGCTGACTTCCGGGGCGTACCAGCCGCGGAAGATCGTACCTTCGGGCATGATGTAAAACATTAGCGCGATGTCGTGCTGCTTGCACAATGCAATCAAATCGCGCAGCGCATGGTCCTGCATCGAGGAAATGCGTAAATGCTTGAGGTCCGCGAGATACGTCTGGCGAGTCACTTCCAGGGCGGTGGGATTCAGGACAAGCGGCTGGTTGTCCTCGCCAATGTCCGACCAGCCCCACTGGTCCAGTTGTTTCCAATGATCCAGACGCAGACGCCAGGGAACGCAATTGCTGGCGTAATGATTCATCACCGTAAAACGCTGGGCATACCACGGCCAGGCCTGGTCCTTGAACCAGCGGTGTCTCATTTGCTCTGGATCATGAACGTAATCGTTGAGAAGCAGCACATCTCTACACGACATACGGCTAATGCTGATTCCGCAGTCGCCAAAGGCATCGACCGTCCGACCAAGCAGGGCGGGCAGGATTTCGACCGCGAGCCAGTTCGGACGAATGCCGGCGTCGAGCAGGCGATGAAGAATGACGAACTCGGCCAACGGTCCGGAGCCGACCTGACTGAAATTGAACACGAGGGGAATTCGTCCGTCCGGTGTCGGTAGATCGGGCATGACGCCGGGCCGCACGCCCTGTCCTGTCCGCGAAGAACCCAGGAGAACGAGCAAGGGACGGTCCGGTCCCTCGTGGAGTTGACGGCGCAGCGAACTTAGTTTGTAACCATATTCCGGATCGCGCAAATGCGGCCAGAAACTCTGCGTGGCGATCAACATGCCGAAGTGGGCCGCGGCAAAGAAGGTCAGGCCCCACAACAGGCAGGAGCGTGTATGGGCAGCCAGGCGCTGCTTTTTTCGTTTGCGGTGTGTCGTTTCGCGTTCAGGCATGATGCGTTCGTCCTCTGTTCCATTAGCGACGCTTCGCAGAAGCGCCGCCGACCGGAATCAGAGCCTTTCAGAACTGGAAATAAATGAACACCTTGCCGGTATCGGGCGCAAGCACCTGTGCCAGTACGAGAGCTGCGGCGTAGACGAAACCCTGAATCGGGGCCGGCATGCGCCACAGCTTGCGCCACGGCACCCAATAAGCAATGGCGTGGCACGTCCAGAGGAAGAGCAGAGTCCACCGGAGATTCAGCAGAGGAATCGGCGTGCCCTGTCCGGAGTGCCATACCAGAACGCGATGCAGCAGCGTGAACGCTGTTCCGAACGTGGTGGCCCGGAAGAACACCCAGCCAACCGCCACGCAAGTGAACGTCAACAGCATCCGTGACAAGGTTCCGGGTACACTCTGCAAGCCACGCTCCAGGCGAGGGCGGCTCTTGGTAAAATCGCGGAAAGCGCGATGGACGACCAATAACGATCCGTGCAGTACGCCCCAAAACACGAACGTCCAACTGGCACCGTGCCACAGTCCGCCCAGAGTCATGGTGATGAGCAGATTGCGCGCAGTCTGCCAGACCTTGCCCCGGCTGCCGCCCAGCGGAATAAACAGGTAATCGCGCAGCCAGCTCGATAGCGAAATGTGCCAGCGATGCCAGAAGTCGGAGATGTTGACAGCCAGGTAAGGCATGTTGAAATTGCGAGCCAGTTTGTAGCCGAGCATGTGAGCTGTGCCGAGGGCCATGTCAGTATAGCCGGAGAAATCGCAATAAATCTGTATGGAGTAGGCGATGGCGGCGAAGACGATCGCCGAGCCGCGATAAGTCGAGGGATCGGCAAAGACGGGATCGACGTACTCGGCCATGCGGTCGGCGATGGCCAGCTTTTTGACGAGGCCCATCAGGAAGTAGCCAGTGCCCAGGTACATTCGCGCCCAGCTCCAGCGCTTCGGCCGTTTGATCTGCGGCAGGAAATCGCGCGCCCGCACGATGGGGCCGGCGATGAGGTGCGGAAAGAACAGGATGAACAACATGAAATCGCCCAGGTTGCGTTCGGCCCGCATGCGGCGTCGATAGACATCAACCATGTAGTTGATTGCTTCAAACGTGTAGAAGGAAATTCCGACCGGCAGCAATACGTTCAGCGGACGGAACCAGGCGGACATGCCGGCGACTTTCAGGGCGTCATTGAGCGACAACAGGAAGAAATTGGCGTACTTGAAATAGCACAACAAACCCAGGTTGGCGAGCAGGCTGACGCACAAGAGGGACTTGCGAAGCGCATTCGCAGTCGAACGCTCAATGCCGAGCGCCAATAGGTAATCGAGAAGGGTAGAGACGCAAATCAGCAGAGCGAGCCACTTGTTCCAGCTGGCGTAGAAATAGAAGCTGGCCGCCAGGAGCAACACGACGCGGAGACGCCGCCAGGGCAGCATCCAGTAGAGAGCGAAGATGAGCAGGAAAAAGAGGAAGAACTTTTGCGAACAGAATTGCATGTCAACCGGCCCTCGGATCGTCAGTGCCGGGTCTGGATGCCTTATCAGCGTTTCGGCAGCTTGCCCGACGCGGCGGGGAGTGTACTCGACGACCGAAGACGGTCAACCCCAGATACGTCGGATGAAAGCGCAACCCATCAGCACTACGCCCATGCCTCCGAGAGCAAGGCTGGACGGCTCCGGCGTGGAGGACGCCGCCGGACCCGTAACGATCGAGGCCGTCGTGATGGAGGACGTCCTGATGCCCGGAGGGAAAATGGGCGGAGGGGGCAAGTTCTCAACCCAGACCATCGCATAGAAAGTCGGCACTACAAGCGAGCCGGGCGACGTCAGACTCAGATGGTTCGGCAACTCTACCCAGTAGATGTGATTACCCAGCCGAAGATGTTCGATCGGCGAACGGAACGACTCGATCAAGTGTGCGCTGTTGTAGGTCAGCGTGCCTTTGATATTGCCGGAAAACGTCAAATTGCCCGATTGGTGAGTGGCCAAATCGGTCAAGTGTAAGGTCAGATTGAAGTTGCTATTGAAATGATCGGGCGTTCGTAGCGTAGCGCTGCTGCTGGTTGTCACAGCGGCGGCGAGAATCCGATGCGCTCCATGGCCGGATTGGCCCAGTGCTTGCGCCACCGTGCCGGTGCCACTGGCCAGCACGGGCGAGGGGCTGATGCTCCAGTGATACGACCAATCCATGTAATCTGCTCGCGCAGCGCCTACGAAGAGCATACTCACAGCCAGCGCGAATGGCAGACGGAGAGAAGACTTGGTCATAGCGGAATCCTTTCCGCAGGTACGGAGCGACGCTCTGACCCGACAGAGCGGATGGAATGTATCGGAGAGACTATCAAAATGTCAATACAGGCCGGTGAATCGGATCGTCAACCGCCGGATGGCGGAGTCAGAAACTGTCGAACCACTTCGGCCATTATCTCGGGATGCGTGTAGCTGGGCATGTGTCCGCAGCCTTCGATGACGACGCGGCCGGCGTTGGGCAGACCTTCCAGCAACACCTTCTCATAGTAACCCGGCACGATCAGGTCACGAGCGCCGCACACAAGCAGCACCGGCTGGCGAATGGACGGCAGGATGGGCCGCAAATCGAGTTGGTGCAACATGCACGCCTGATGGGCAACCGCCGACAGACGCGCCCGACCCGAGCATTCCACGAAGTACGCCCAAATCTCGGGGAACGATGGATCGAAAGTCGGACCGACGCTCTTTATCAGTAACTTTTCGCGCAGCGGAACGCCGGCCATGCGTCCGGGCAGAAAGCGTCCCCAGTACGACACGATACGTTCGGCGCGGCGCAGCGGCCGATGGGCCAAGCCTCCCTGCAGGATGCCGCGCGGTAAGCGCTCAGGGCAGTTGTGCATCGCCTTCAACGCGATCGTCGAGCCGAACGACGAGCCAAGGATGTAACTTTGCCGCAGGCCCAGGTGGTCAAGCAGCGCCCGAATATCGTCCACGAGATGATCGTGTGCATAGCGGCGCAGACGAGCGCGGTCACGATAACCGCAGGGTTGGTCGTAGGCGATGCAACGGAAATGCGCGGACAGGCGCGAGATTGGCTGAAGGAACGAAAGGTAGCTATCGCCGAGTCCGTGGACGAAGAGAAGCGGCGGGCCGGAACCCCACGTATAGTAGGGCATCCGATAGCGGCCCGTATCGCAGGAGCCGTGGATCGCCTCGCGCTCGAAACGCGCCTTCGCCTCGGCGAAATCGATCAAAGCAAACTGTTCACCCGGATGCAAAGCACACGTGTCGGCGCAGGCGAGCGGGCAGTCCTGCGCATCGCCGGCAGGGCAGCTCGATCGCCCGGATGCACGAACGTCGGAAGGAGTATCACGTTCCAGGGGAAGTTTGTCGTTCATCACTTATAGAATACCGCGCTTGCGAAACTGACGCTCTCATAACCGTTGGGATGGACGTACTGATCGTAATCCAGCACTTCGCCGCGACTGGGGTGCAGCGCTTCCAGGACTATGTAAGTGGGCGGGAATCCGCAGATACGGCGGGCGTCCCTCTCTGCCGTTATGATGCGCGAGTATGTGGCAACATCTGGTGGACCAGCTCGGCGAGCCTTTGCACTTCCGCCCAGCGCATGCAGCAGAGCGAGATCCTGACGGCGACTGTGTTCCAGGAGGGGAACACGAACGGGGTCTGTATCGCCGAACTTCGGACCGATGTGTGCGAGATCACCACTGATGATGTAGCAAATCTGTTCCTCGATCTCGCGCTCGACAGCACGCAGGGCCGCGATCATCCGCCCGATGTCGTCAGCCTCAATCGGTTCGCGTCCGCCAGAGATGCAATCCTGGAACGGGCCGACCAACAAGGGCACGATACGGAACGGCGTATTGCCAAAGAGATACTGCAAGAACACCACTTCCAGCTCGATCGAATGCTCCGGCAGGTGGGCAAGCAGTTCATCGTCGAACAGACCCTCGCCGTAGTGGGCGACGAGTCGGTCGATGTAACTCGAATCGGTGGGGGCAATGCCCAAGGGAGTTTGAAAATGCTTGCGCGTGAGCGTGAAGCGGTGCAAGCTGTAGTGTGAGGTGCCGATGATGACGAACAGCGT
The DNA here is from genome assembly GCA_036557565.1 of Gemmataceae bacterium. Taxonomy (GTDB): domain Bacteria; phylum Planctomycetota; class Planctomycetia; order Gemmatales; family Gemmataceae; genus JAJPHU01. The sequence continues at coordinate 51,094 of DATBHJ010000173.1, read as the reverse complement.
AGCCGGCGTGCGTTCAAAGACTTCCTTATACGCCCAGGCATATGTGCGTCCGCCGCGGCCGTAGTCGATGTGGGGAAGAAGCGCGGCGCGAAAATGTGGATCGGGTTGTCGCCAACCGGGCCGGCCGGGTCCATCGGCGGCGTTGAACAGACGGTCGAGCCAGTTCCGCAGCTGGACGGGATTGTCGCCGTAACTAGGAGTGCACGAGGGAGGGCGGATTTGACTGTCGGCGTGTTCGCGGAGACGCGAGCGAAAACGCGGTCCCTCGAAAAACAAGGCGTCATCGAGTTTGCGTATCAGCCGATGAAAGGATTCTGCCGGACCTGGCGAACTGTCGGCGTTCCGCAGGGCTTCGGCCTGGATATCGCCAAGCGTGCGTTTGCCGTCGAACAGGTGTAGCCAACTCACTTCCACATTGTTCAGGCGAAGACGAGGGACGGCCAGTCGCAGCTGGTCCCAGATGACGTAACCTCCTCCACTGTCCGCTTCCAGGGCGAGATGACAGCGCAATCGCGGTCTCTCCAATCCGGACATGAACCGACCCCCACATTGTCAGCTGCCCGGACGGCAAGCACCCATTGCCCCGCCGGACATCCCCTGTTTCATTGTTGTACCCTGGGGGCGCACGGGTCAAGTGGGGTAATGATGGTATGGAAGTCTGAAAAAATCTTTATGAATTTCATTGACACCCATAAATTCGTTGATATGCTACAGTCTGACTCGCAAAAGCAGATAGGGAAGTCGAAAGTCGGTTGATTCGCTGCCGATCAGTTGACCGCACCTGTCGAACAGAGCGCTGGGTCCCGATTGGCACTCCCCTGAACTGCTTTTGCATTTGGTCTCTCGGTCATTCCAATAAGGTAGGGATACTTTCTTGGGTGACTCGTGTGGGAGTTTGCTGGTTATCACTACTACAGAGGGTCCGCGCGCGCTCGCCGAGGCGCTCTTGCTCCGTCGGGGTAGATGGACAGGGCCTGACAGGCGTCATTGGCCATTGCGCGGGACGTGGAGGAATCTGCCTTGAACAATCATGCCACCGCCGTCCGAACTCGCTCGCCCAAGGTCGTGTCGCCGGTCACGTCGCCAATTAGCATCTCCGACGAGACCCTCGGACGCATGACCGCTGTTTTCAAACTCTTGGCCGATCCGTCGCGCCTCAAGATCGTCCTCGCTCTGGCGCAGGATGGCGAGTTGCACGTCTCCGCGCTGTGCGACATGCTCGGCCAATCGCAGCCGGCCGTCAGCCATCATTTGACGCTGATGCGCATGGTCGGTTTGGTCGGCTTCCGCCGCGATGGAAAACACAATTACTATCACCTGGCCTCGGCACACGTGCGCGATCTATTCGAACAGTTCTTCGCCGACGCCGGCAACGGTCAAAAGGCTATTCACCTGGATGACTTCACGCTGAGCTTCAAGCGTCGTTGAGACGTAGGTATGCCAACGAGGCGGAAGCGTAAGCGACGAATGATTTGCCGTCGCTTACGCTCCCGCCTCGTCGTGCGTCCAGTCGTTACTGAATGCGAAGACGGCGGACCCATTCGGCCTCGCGCGCAATCTCTTCTTCACTAAGGCCGCTGGAGCGGTGAATCTCCGTGCGTGCCATTTTGCCGCTGGTCATGTCCAGGGCCATCACGTCGATCAGGCCGTTGCTGCCGACACCACAGCGCACCTGTACCGGCGAGGACTTCGGTAAGCTCGGCGGCAAACCCTCGATCCAGCATTCGCCGATCGTGATACAGGCATCAGCCTGTGTAGCCTCGCCTTGCAGCACCTTGACCCGGACACGCTGTTGATTCTCGACGACAGTGCAGTAAACCCTGCTGGCCGCCGTCGGCAGCTGTGTGTTCTTGGGAATGAGGATATCGTTGTTGCGCTCTTGCCCTTGTTTGACCTCAATGCCGAGACTGTGTGCGTTGACGTTGATCTCAACAACCTGGGACAAGATGTCGCGCGCGGCATCCTCCATGAGCAGATCTTCGCCAAAATCCTGTGCGGCGACGATGCCGGCGTGCAGGGCAGCGCCGCGAGCCACAACTTCACTGACCGCCAGGGAGTGGTCCGGCATCTTGCCTGTCAATTCTTCGAGCATCTGCCGGGTCATCGGCATGTGCGTTGAACCGCCGACCAGCAAAATGCGATCGACCTGGTCCCAATTGAGCTTCGCCTGACGCAACAGCTGTTGTGAGGTCAGGCGAGTGCGTACCAGCAGATCCCGTGTCATGGACTCGAAGTCTGCGCGCGTGATCGGCACCGTCAGGACCTGGCCGGCATGCATGCACGTGACCGTGGTTTGCGGGAGCTTGCTAAGAGTGCGTTTGGCGCGTTCAGCGGCGCTGCTGAGGTTAACGAGCGCCAGGGGGTCGATGCGCGGATCGATTCCGGTCTGGCCCTTGAACATCATAGCGACGCGCTCAACGATGCGATCGTCCCAGTCCTTACCTCCCAGGCGAACGTCGCCCTCAATGGCGATGGTTTGAAACGACTGGTGCGCCAGGCGTACCAGGGTAACATCAAAGGTGCCACCGCCCAGATCGTAGACGAGGACGGTGCGCTCCCCCTGCGGTAAAGCTGCCGGTCCGACCGGATGTTGCAGTGAGTAGGCCAGGGCAGCCGCAGTCGGTTCGTCGAGAATATCGAGAACCTCCAGGCCGGCAATGCGGCCGGCGTCCTTGGTCGCCTTGCGACGCGTATCGTCGAAGTAAGCGGGAACAGTGATGACAGCCCGGCTTACGGGACCGATTCGTAGCTCGGCATCCTGAACGAGTTTGCGAAGAATGATGGCCGACAAAGTTTCCGGGCGGAAATCGCGGCCGGCGACGGGGTGACCATAAGAAGCATGACCCATGCGCCGCTTGATGAGGGTGGCCACGCGGTCGGGCTGCTCCAGGGCCACGTCAAGGGCGGCCTGGCCGACAACTGCGGTGTCGTCATCGAGCAACAATACGGCGCTGGGCGTAAGCATTTCGCCATCGCGGTTGGGCAACGTAATGGGTTGACCGTGATCGTCCAGACTAGCGATTGCCGAAAAGGTGGTACCCAGGTCGATGCCGACCAGTTTGCCTGTGCCCACAGCCATGCCCTGTACCTTTGCCGCGATGAACTCCGACGATGGAGAGCGTACCCACCGAAGATTGTAACGTCGTGTCGCTGCCGACGGAAGAGGGCACCTTCACTCCGCCACTCCGCCACTCCGCCACTCCGCCACTTCCGAACGGCACCGACTCCGTTCCCTCGGGCTCGCTTGCATCCTTCTCTCCAGCCTCTTGGTGCCTCCTATAGAATAAGATCACCTATAACGAACGACGGTCGATGGAATTGTTGAAGCATGATTCTTGGCCAGAGACGAATGCGGGAGAGCGCCGCGTGATTCGACATCAGGTTCTGACAACCGAAAAGGTGCCGTTCAGTTATCGTGTCGCCGGACTCGGGTCGCGCTTTCTGGCCTGGCTCGTCGATCTGTTCATCCTGATGGGACTGGACTTGATGGGGGCGATGGTCGCCTCCGTGCTTATCGCCGGCCGTCCGGGTCTGGGCATGGCCGTGATGACCGTCTGGCAATTCGTGCTGATGTGGGGGTATTTCCTGTTCTTTGAGTGGTTGTGGCACGGCCAGACGCCCGGAAAAGCACTGTTGGGCATTCGTGTTATTCAGTGGCGCGGCACGGCGATGAATTTCTACCAGTCGGCGATCCGTAATCTGTTGCGCATCGTGGATAGCTTGCCGGTGCCGTTGCCGTTGGGACCGGGTTTATTCGGTTTCGTCGTCGCCGCTTGCAACCGCGAACATCGCCGCCTCGGCGACTTGGCTGCCGACACACTGGTGGTACATGTCGAGCGGAAGACGCGTCCGGTGCTGGCTTTGGTCGATGCTACAGGCGAAGCGGATCGTCAGCGTCTGGCACTTCTCCGCCAGCGCCTGAGCCAGCTCGACCGCGAACAAAAGCAGACGTTGCTTGACTTGTGTTTGCGGCGGGATCAGCTGCGCGTGCAGGAACGTGCTCGTCTCTTTCAGGCAGCTGCGCAATTCTTCGAGCAACGGCTAAAACTCGTTCCGGATAAGCACGAAAGCGCCGAGAAATTCGTCCTGCAGATGGCCGCTGTGCTGGGCGAGAGACCCGGAGGACGGGAGATCGACAGGTGATTTGGTTCGCTTGCAAACAATGCGGCAAATGTCATGGGCGAGGCGAACACCTGGCCGGAACGCTCGTTTTTTGCGAGTGTGGACAGGGCAATCGCGTCCCGTGGACAAGCACCGTAGCCGAGCCAGAAGCCGAAGAAGCGTTGCCGGCGCCTCCTCCGCGGCCACTCGTCCCTCGACCTCCGCAGGAGGAAAGACGTGCCGAACCAGAGCCTCTTCGCCCGCGGCGTTCACGCGAGAGACGCCGACCCAATCCGGCTTACTGCCTCAACCATGAGGAGATACCCAAGGAAGCGATTTGCGATGCCTGTCACTGTTCGTTCTGCTCCACTTGCGTCGTCACGCTCCGGGGGCAGACGTTGTGCGGGCCTTGCAAGAATTTTCGCCTCGGGGGTTTGAGCCGGCCAGTACGCCTGTCGCCCCTCGCCGTTGTCGCCTTCGTGCTCGCGCTGATAGGCACGCTCGTTTGCCTGTTCCTTTGTTTGCTGGCCATCGGCTTGGCGATACGGATGGAATCGGGTCTTGTCGGCTCGGTCTTCTGTTGCGCCATCGCCCTTTTTTTCGCAGGTGGCGAGTTGATCGTGTCGGCGATGGCGCTGCGCGAGATGGATCGTCAGCCGGCACTGGGCGGTCGCGGCCTGGCCATGTCCGGTGCGGTAGCAGGTTTGACGGGAGTCGTTTGGGCGGTCGCGCTCACCGTATTCATCGTGGTCCGTCAGGTGCAAGGCTGAACCATGAATCATTGTCCCTCCTGCGATTATCCACTTCCGCACGACCGTAAGCGACTGGGCGCGCGCTGTCCGAATTGTCGCGATCCATTGTATGAACCGCCTGTCAGAGTGAGACACCTCGTGCGCGCAAGCGAAGGCGCGTGCGCCTTGCACGCCGGACGCGAGGCGGTCGGCACTTGTGGTCGCTGCGGAAATTACTTCTGTGAAATCTGCCACACACGCTGGCGCGATCAGGTTCTCTGCATCTCCTGCGTTGAGCGCGCTCTCGCCTCCCGCGAAGCGACGCCAGAACAGGCCCGTGCCCACTTTCGCCAGGCAGTGCTTGGTCTGCTGATGAGCCTCGGTTCCTGGGTTGTCTTCTTCCTGGGGATCTTGCTGATATTGGCGATCAGTAACAACCCCGATTTGTTCGTGTTGGTCTTGCTTGTCTTGCTGATGTTTGTTTCCGCGATGCTGTTGGCGGTTATCGGAACGGGAAATGCCGTCGCGGCCTTGCGAACGCGCGGTCAACAAATGATTCTGGCGACCAGCGCTCTTTTGATTGGCGGTTTGTTCCTGGGAGTCTTTCTGGGGTACTACATCCTGGAAGTGTGGATCATGTAATAGGCCTTGCCTCTTCCTGTTTGTGTCCGTGAGGAGATTGACTAATGCTTTGGGAGATAGAGATACAACCGAAAGGCGAGGATAGGGAGCGTCGGCGCGTCTCCGAGGAGTTCGACCTGCTCACCCATTCCCATCATGGCGGGGAGCTGATTACCGGCACGTCGCGCGGCTACTTGATCGAAGCAGAGATCTCCCGTTCGGAAACCAAGCGTCTGGCGGAGGAGTTGCTCGTCGATTCCCTGATCGAAACCGGCCGCATCGGCACGCTCAACGAACATAGCCGTCCGGATCACCGCGCCACCGTCCTTCTCAAGCCCGGCGTAATGGACCCAGCAGCACTGAGTGTCGTTGGGGCAGCGCGCGATCTGGGCATCCAGGTCGAACAGGTGCGCACCTTCCGCCGCTACTTCGGCCCGCCCTTGCCGCCGCAGTCCGAGGCCGTCCTCTTCCGCAAAGTTCTCGCCAATGAGGCCATCGAACAAGTTGTTGCCGGTCCTCTGACGCTCGAACATCTGAGCATTGGTTCGCCCTATCAATTCCAGCTCATCACTGTGCCCCTTCGCGATCTCGATGATGCGGCCCTGGAAAAACTCAGTCGGAGTAGCCAGTTGTCCCTGAGCCTCGCGGAAATGCGCGCCATCCAGGCTCATTTCCGCGAATTAGGCCGCGATCCCACCGATGTGGAGTTAGAGACACTGGCGCAAACGTGGTCCGAACATTGCTCGCACAAGACTCTCAAAGGATGCATTGAATTCACTGACACAGACGGCAGCGTACGCCGTTATGACAACCTCCTCAAAGAGACGATTTTCGCCGCGACGCAAGAAATCCGGCAACGCCTCGGCTCGGCCGACTGGTGCGTGAGCGTCTTCGCCGACAACGCCGGAGTCGTGCGCTTCACGAACGAGTATCACGTCTGTTTCAAGGTGGAGACACACAATCACCCGTCGGCGATCGAGCCGTATGGCGGCGCGAACACCGGGCTGGGCGGTGTCATCCGCGATCCGCTCGGCACCGGCCTGGGTGCGAAACCGATCTGCAACACCGACGTGTTCTGTTTCGCTCCACCGGACACGCCGCCGGAGTCACTGCCGCCAGGTGTTCTGCATCCCCTCAAGGTGTTAAAGGGCGTCGTCGCCGGCGTGAGGGACTACGGTAATCGCATGGGCATTCCCACGGTCAACGGCGCTGTTTGCTTCGACGAACGCTACCTGGGCAATCCGCTGGTGTATTGCGGCACAGTCGGTCTCATACCGGTCGATCGCTGCCACAAACAGCCGCGTGACGGCGATTGGATCGTCGTCATCGGTGGCCGCACCGGACGCGACGGCATCCACGGTGCCACGTTCTCGTCGTTGCAGTTAACTTCCGAATCGGAACACGTTAGCGGCGGGGCCGTGCAGATTGGCAATGCCATCGCCGAAAAAAAACTGCTGGACGTGCTGATCCAGGCGCGCGATCAGGGTTTGTATCAGGCCGTTACCGATTGCGGCGCCGGCGGCTTCAGCTCAGCGATAGGCGAAATGGCCGAAGGATTGGGCGCCAGCGTGCAACTCGACAAAGCTCCGCTAAAGTACGCCGGCCTCTCATACACGGAGATTTGGATTTCTGAGGCTCAGGAGCGCATGATACTGGCAGTACCACCGGACAAGTGGTCGCGCCTGCAAAAACTGTTCGGCGGAGAGGACGTCGAGGCGACGGTGCTGGGCCGGTTCGAGTCAACTGGCCGATTGCGACTCTCGTATCAGGATCAGCAGGTGGCCGACCTCGATATGCTTTTCTTACATCACGGCCGTCCCCAAGTGGTGCGCCAAGCTAGTTGGCGAGTCGCCACGCCCTCCCTCCTTGTGGGGGAGGGTTGGGGTGGGGGGGCCAACCTTACGCCCCACCCCAACCCTCCCCCAAAAGGAGGGAGGGACAACGGATGCACTCGCCCGAATGGCCTCAACGACGTACTCCTGAAAATCCTCGCCTCGCCCAATGTGTGCAGCAAAGAATGGATCATCCGCCAGTACGATCATGAGGTCCAAGGTGGTAGCGTCATCAAGCCGCTCGTCGGCTTGCAGGAAGATGGACCCGGCGATGCAGCCGTGCTTATGCCGGTGCTCGGTGAATGGACCGGATTGGCCATTGGCTGCGGCATCAATCCACATTATGGCGATCTCGACCCTTATGCGATGGCCGCCGCCGCCATTGACGAGGCGGTGCGCAACGTGGTCGCTGTCGGCGCAGATCCTTCACGGATCGCTTTACTCGATAATTTCTGCTGGGGCAACACCGATCGTCCGGAAATCCTGGGTTCCTTGGTGCGCGCCGCCGAGGCGTGCCGTGATGTCGCACTGGCCTTCAACATGCCGTTTATCAGCGGCAAGGATAGTCTCAACAACGAATTCCACGCCGGCGCCCGCAATATCGTCATTCCACCGACGCTGCTCATCAGCGCCCTTGGTCGCGTCCCCGACGTGCGCCGCTGTGTGACGATGGACCTGAAAGAGCCGGGCAATCTGCTCTTTCTTCTCGGCGCGACCAGGGAAGAGATGGGCGGCTCCCACTACCATCTGGTGTGTGGGTCGGACGGCGGATCGGTTCCACGGCCCGATTTCGAGCATGCGCCAAACCTCTTCCGTAAACTGCACGAAGCGATTCTGGCCGGCCTGGTACGATCGTGTCACGATGTCAGCGAAGGCGGCTTGGCGGTGGCCGTGGCGGAAATGGCTTTTGCCGGCGAAGTAGGTGCCGATGTGACTCGCCTGGGAGGAGATAATCTGACCGATGCGGTTCAGCTGTTCTCCGAATCGACAACGCGCTTTGTCGTTGAAGTGCGGCCGGACAGGGCTGCGGCGTTTCAGGCATGTCTGGGCAGTGACATCACTTTGACACAACTGGGACGAACTTGCAAGGAACCGCGTCTGCGCATTGCAGGTGCGGACGGCGAGTGGATCATCTGGTTAGAGTTACGCCAACTCAAGGAAGCGTGGCAGAAGCCCCTGCGATGGTGAGAAACGGAAAGCCAAAGGGGGGTTCTGGGAGACGGTGCCCCTGTCACCGACCCGATGGATCTTAGAGCACGCCAGCGGGGCCGGATTTCAGGGTCGAGCGGAACTAACTCAATACTCCGAGCCGCTCACGCAGCGCAGCGGAGTAAGCGGTTCGTCCCGCGCTGTCGCTTACTCCGCTGCGCTGCGTGAGCGGCTCGGACAGCGAGGCGCTGGCAGATCGCGCCAGAATAGCAACAAGGATTTACAGCCGGACTTTCACTTCGAATGAACCAGCGCATCCAGCCGGGCGATACGATCCTTCAACGGCGGATGGCTGGCGAAGGGGCTGTCTGCTTTCTCCTGGAATTTCTTGATCGGATTGGCGATGAACAGATGCGCTGTGCCGCGGTTGGCCGATTTCAGCACCGCGGCATCGCCTTGCAGCTTGCGCAGAGCGTTGGCCAGCCCTTGCGGGTAGCGAGTCAGTTCCACGGCTGTGGCATCGGCCAGGTATTCCCGTTGACGGCTTACGGCGAACTGAATGATCTGGGCCAGGATCGGGGCGATCATCGCCAGCACGACAGCCAGGATCAAGATAATCAGAACGATCCAACCGCCGCCGCCACTACCCTCGTTCTTGCTGTTGCTCCTACTGCCACCCCGACTGGTTCGTAGGATTTGCCAGAAAAAATCGGACAGCATCACAACGGTGCCGACAAGCACGGCCATGAGCAGCATCAAGCGAATATCGAAATTGCGAATGTGCGATATCTCATGTGCAATCACGCCTTGCAATTCATCGCGCGTCAAGTGGTGCCGTAACCCGGTGGTGATGGCCACTGCCGCGTGTTTGGGATCGCGGCCGGTGGCAAAGGCGTTCAACGCGTGATCGTCCATCAGGTAAACACGCGGCATGGGAATGCCTGCCGCGATGGACATCTCCTCGACGACGTTGAATAGTTCCGGGTCGTCCTTGTGGTGGATATGCCGAGCGCCGCTGGCAGCCAGGACGAATTGATCGCCGCTGTAGTAGCCGATCAAGGAAAAGAGCAGGGAGAGGGCAGCAGCAACGCCGCCGGCAATAAGGCCTTCACCCCAATGCAGCTGGGCGATGGCGTCTGGATCGCTGAAGGCGATGATACCCAGAGCCAGGATCATGGCGACCGCGGCCGCGAACAAACAAAAGACCAGCACCAGGAGGACGCTGTTGCGTTTGTTCTCGGCGATCAGATCGCGGAAGGTTGGCGACATGGCACCCATCGTGTGCAGCTCCCTCGCGCAGCAATCAGAACTTTACCTGCGGTGCCTGGCGAACCGCCGCCGCCTCGGCGGGATCCAGCTGGAAGAACTCCACCTGACGGAAGCCGAATACACCAGCGATCACGCTCGCGGGAAAACGCATCAATGCCGCGTTATACTGGCCGACGACATCGTTGTAATGCTGTCGCGCAAAGCCGATGCGGTTCTCGGTCGCTGTCAATTCCTCTTGTAAACCGAGAAAGCTTTGATTGGCCTTGAGATCGGGATACGCCTCGGACACAGCGAACAGCGTCTTCAAGGTGCCCGTCAGCGCATTCTCAGCCTGGGCCTGCTCGGCGACACCGCGCGCATTGACGGCCGCATTCCGGGCTTGAATCACCTTCTCCAGCGTGTCTTTTTCATGCGTGGCATAGCCTTTGACGGTCTCGACCAGGTTCGGAATGAGATCGTGCCGTCTCTTGAGTTGCACGTCGATCTGCGACCAGGCGTTCTCCGTCTCCACTTTTTTGTTGACCAGGCCGTTGTAGATGGCGATCCCCGCAAGCGCAAGTACGCCCACGACGATCAGAGTGATGATGAGCCAAGGTTCCATTGTCGTTCCACCTTCTTTTTCAGGATGAGGATGTTTCTCTCTTTGGTTTCTTCTCCTGCCTCTCTGTTGTTTATTCGCCCTTCATTCCTCAAGATTTTCTACGCAGATTCTAAGGCTGCTTGTCTGCGCTCACAAGTTATTTCCCGATAAACTCGTTGGACAATCTCAAATTTGTCTGTCCACTCGAATTCGTGCCGTGTCCGTTGCAAACCGGCCTCTCCCAAACGATGCCGCAACTCTGCATCCACCGACAGTCGCAATATCGCCGCGGCCAGGACCTGGATGTCGCCGCAGCGCACGAGCAGACCGTCTTTCTCATCATGGATGACCCAGCCGATGCCGCCCGCACGATAGCCGATGTTCGGTACACCGTTGGCCCATGCTTCCAGTAGCACCAACCCGAAGGAATCAGAACGACTCGGCAGGGCGAACACGTCGATGGCGGCAAAAAAGTCGCGCTTCTGGCGGGCATCGAGAACCCCGAGTCGGAGGACGCGGCCACTTGGGCGATGACCACGCCAAAAACTCTGAAAATTTGGCATCTCTGGACCAGCGAGAACCAGGACGAATCGGCCGCCCTGACGCCAGGCGCGTTCGGCGGCGCGGAGAAGATCGACGCTCCCTTTTTCACGGCTGTTGTTTGCGAGATGGCCAATCACCACATCGTCCTCGGCGATGCCCCATTCTGCCCGCCCGCGTCGGCGATCGCCTCCGGTGCAAGAGTCACGGTCCAGTCCCATGCCTTGCAGAATCAGGCGTTCAGCTGGAATGCCGCGATCGAGAAAAGCTTGACGCTCGCCTTCTGTCTGAACGAAGAGGCGATCGGCGGATTGCGCCAGGGAGAGGAGGGCAGGACTGGTGTAGGCGCGGCGTGTGCGGTCGCGGGGGTCGTCGGGGTCGCCCAGATGCAGAAACGGTGTCAATAGGAATGGCACGCCGAGACGCCGAGCCAGTCGCCGGGCGCAGGTCAGAGGCCATCCATAGGGAAAAGCAGTAGCATGTACCAGATCGAAGTGTTCGCGAGCTTGCCCCGATTCGGTCCACATCCGCCAGGCAATCGGATTACAGGAAACGGTCAGGCATTGCCAGGGTCGATAGGGCACGAGCGACAGTGCTTTGAGGACGCGTGTTTGATAAGGGATATGCCAGAGATAATAACGACGAATTTCTACGTTGTCCTCGATGCGCCGGCCCGCACGCAGGCAGCGGCCGGATGTGGACCAAAAAGCGGGCAGGTCCACGGCAGTCGTCGTGAAGACCGTAACATGGTCTCCGGCAGCTGCGAGATAACGGCCCAGGCGGGCGAAGTAGTCCTCCGAGCCACCCAGTGCCGGCGGATAGCGCTGCACGAAATGGGCCACTCGCATTCCGTCTCCTTTCCGCGCTGCCACCATACCAGACCATCCGATACAATGCTACAAACTAACAAACCCTAGGACACCCGCTTCGCGGCGCTGGCGCCCTCCCGGTGAGCGGGGATACAGGAAACGGGAAACACAGATATGATAGGCATCTCGAAAATGGCTGCCGCCGTACAGCCGTCGGCCACGTTGGCCGCCGGCGCCAAGGCCAAGCAGATGAAGGCCGAGGGGATCACCGTCTACGATTTTAGTCTCGGTGAACCCGACTTCAATACACCGGAGCACATCTGCGCTGCTGCTGCCAAGGCCATGCAAAAGGGACACACGCGCTACACGCCGGCCGCCGGCATTCCCGAATTGCGCACCGCGATCACGCGTGTATATCAAAAGACCTACGGCATCTCTTATGCGCCGGAACAGGTAGTGGTCTCCAATGGGGCCAAGCATTCGTTGCACAACGCTCTGGCTGCCACGGTCGGCCCTGGCGACGAAGTCATCATTCCAACGCCATACTGGGTAAGCTACAGCGACCTCGTGCAGATGACCGGGGCCACCTATGTACTGGTGCCGACGACACTGGAATCCGGCTTCAAGATGACGCCCGATCAACTCCGCGCCGCGGTGACGCCGCGGAGCCGCCTGGTGATGCTCAACTCGCCGAGCAATCCAACAGGCTCCGTCTACACGCGCAAAGAGCTGGAAGCGCTGGCCGACGTCGTGCTGGAGAAAAACCTGGCCGTTATCAGCGACGAGATTTACGAACGACTGGTGTTCGGCGACGCCCATGCGACGTGTCTTGCCACGCTGCGTCCGGGCTTGGCGGAGCGCACAATTACCATTAGCGGTGCGAGTAAGACTTACGCCATGACGGGCTGGCGAATGGGATGGGCCTTGGGCCCGGTGCCGGTCATCAAGGCGATGAGCAACATCCAGAGCCAGCAGACGGGTTGTCCATGCAGCGTCAGCCAATACGCCGCACTGGCGGCTATCGAGGGGGATCAGGAGTGCGTCGAGCGCATGCGCCGCGAATTTGAGGCGCGGCGCGATCTGGTTTGCTCCCGCCTGAAGAAACTGCCGGGCGTCAAGAGTTTCGTTCCACAGGGGGCATTCTACGCTTTCTTCGATGTGTCCGCGCATTTCGGTCGGACGCTGAGTGGTCGTCCGGTAAAGGACTCCATCAGTTTCTGCCAGGCAGCACTGGAGTGTGCTCACATCAACGTAGTCGCGGGTGCCGCATTTGGCGCCGAAGGCTACGTTCGGCTTTCCTATGCCGCCAGCAGAGAACAATTGCAAGCGGGATTGGATCAACTGCAACAGTTTCTGCGCTAGTCTGTAATCGGAGCCGCGACCGAAAGGGAGTGGTGGGACGTACCGCTCCCTCACGGTAACGGCTCAGACCAATACGGGGTGAACTCATGACCTCCTCTCCTCATCCAGCGAACGGGTCGCAGGGCGTGCTGCTGTTGACCGAAGAGGATGTGCGCCGTCTCTTGACCGTGGACATGGCCCTCGAAGCCGTGGAAGCAGGACTGCGGAAGCTGGCCCTCGATGAGGCAATGAACACGCCGCGGGCGCGTGTCCAGACGGACCATTCCATGCTGCACATCATGTCAGCGTCGGCCAAGACTCTGGGCGTGATGGGCGCGAAGCTGTACTCAACGAGCCGCAAGTGTGGATCACGTTTCATCCTACCGCTGTTCGATGGCAAAACGGGCGCTCTGGTGTGCTTGATGCAGGCGGACTACCTGGGACAGGTGCGCACAGGTGCCGCCAGCGGCATCGCCACACAGTACATGGCTCGTCCCGATGCTACCGAGGTCGGCCTGTTTGGCAGCGGCACACAAGCGCGGACCCAGGTGCAGGCGATCTGTCGGGTGAGGCGCATCCGGCAAATTCACGTCTACAGTCCCAATGAGGAGCACCGCCGTGCCTTTGCGGCCGAGATGAGCGAGATATGTCAGACGGAAATGGTTCCCGTGGCTCGACCGGAAATGGCGGCCGAGAAGAAGGACATCATCATCACGGCCACAAGCAGCCGTGAGCCGGTGCTGACCGGACAGTGGATTGCAGAAGGCACACACATCAACGCCATCGGCTCGAATTTTCTCGGAAAAGCCGAGCTGGACGGTGTCACCGTGCGACGCAGCGCCGTAGTCGCCGTGGACAGCAAGGATCAGGCCCGTCTGGAAGCGGGTGATTTTCAGCAGCCGCTGGAGGACGGCTCACTGCGCTGGGCGGACGTGCGCGAGCTGGGACAGATCATTGTTGGACGCTATCCGGGCCGCAAGCATGCGCAGGACGTAACGCTGTTCAAATCGTTGGGAATCGCCATTGAGGATGTCGCCGTCGCCGGCCGGGTTTACGCTCGCGCCCAGGCGGAACGTGTCGGCAAAATGATCGACTGGTGAAGAATTGTCTCAATGCGGATGATGGCTGCCAGACGGCGATGCCAGGTGAGAATCCTTGCGAAAGACGTCACTATTGGGTCTAAGCCCCAATTTGTCGGACCGGTCCAGGCCTTGATCCTTGATGGGTCGTTCGGACTCGGGATTGGGCGACTCGGGAGGCGGCGCGTCGTGTGCCTCATTGGCCTCGGGTTCGTCCAGTGCGACCGGGTCATCGCACGATTCGAGCATCTCGTCCTCGACACCCTTCACAGGCGATGGCCCGCGACCGGTCGGTCTTCGCAGCTTACTTTCACCTTTAGCACTCTTTTGCGGCTGAGCGACTGATTGGGGCGCGGATACCGGCATGTCTGCATCCCATGACACCCGGTAGCGATAATTGCCGATAGTCAGTTCATCGCCGGCATTCAGCTGTCCTTCCAGGGTTCGCATTCCGTTGATGCGGATGCCGTTGGTGCTGCCGAGATCGCGAACAACAAGATAATCGCTAACCTGAGCGATGCAGCAATGACGACGCGAGATCTTTCGCGAGTCGATTTGAATATCGCATTCAGGATGCCGGCCGAGCAACAAAATCGGTTTGTCCAGCAGGATGCTGGGACCGCTATCCAAAGCTACAAGCTGCGCAGGCATGTTCGCTCGCCATTGATAATGGTGTTGCATCCAGGAACGACGCTGTTCCTGAAAACTAATATACCACGTTGAGTCGAGAAGTCCCACCTTTTCTCACTTCACCATTCTTCTCCTGAGCAACGCAGTGCGGCTCTCATAACTGCGAGCGAGCTCCTCGAATTGTCATAGCGAAGCAACGGTGTGGTTCTCTCAGGTAACTAATCGAAATTCGAGGGCGAAAGTGGACATGATTTTTGGTTTTTTCTCAAGTTGAGGCAGGATTTTTCTGGACGATCTCTGAAAAAATGTTCACAAGATGAATGAGGCAAGAACTTTTCCTATCTAACAGCGCGATTCTGCAAGTCGATTGCAGCCGTCGTCCGCGTTACCTTCCAGCAAAGGGAATGTCTTGACCCCCCAGGAAAAACTGGCTAAGGATTGCCGGCCCAACCTGCCGGCATCCCTTGCCGGAATTGAGGGTGGCAAGGCAAGAAGCGAGGACTATTCATGCGATTCCTTCGCACTGTAGCGCTCTCATTGATCGTTCTGGCGGCGGCCTTGTGTCCGTCGGTGCATGCTGCCGACTTGCGCAACTTCGAAGATGCGGGCCTGCATGCGGTCCAGTTCTGGGACAACCGCGAGGGCTGGGCGGTCGGCGACGAGGGCGTGATCTGGCACACGATCGACGGCGGCAAACACTGGGAACGACAACCCAGCGGCGTCCGTGCTTCTCTGCGATCATTGCACTTCCTCGATCCCTACACCGGCTGGGTGGTTGGCCGCGAGGAGCTTCCCGGAGGCGGTGGCAGCACCGGTGTCGTGCTCTTCACCAAGGACGGCGGATTGAAGTGGAAGCGGCTTATGCTCAACATGCTGCCAGGTCTGAATTGCGTTCGTTTCGTGGATGAGCGAGCCGGGTACAAGGTCGGCTATCTCGTTGGAGACGGCAGTGACGCTCATCCCTCGGGCGTGTTCGTGACGACGGATGGTGGACGTAACTGGCAGCCGGTGCCGGGGACGCGGTCGTCGTCCTGGCTGGCGGCGGCCTTCTCCGATAACGGCGAAGGCGCCCTGGTCGGCGCCTGGAATCGGCTGGCGACAGTGCGCAAGGATCGCGTCTTTCAGGTGAACATGGATACGCTGGGCGGCCGCAGTCTGCGCGGCGTACAGTTGCGCGGCGAGGATGGTTTGGCGGTGGGGCAGGGGGGACTGATTCTCCGCAGTGAGCGCACCCGCGGCTCGACGTGGAAATACGTCGGACTGGATTTAGACGAGAACGTCCGCCGAGCCTGGGACTTTCACGCGGTGCACGGCATCGGCAATCACTACTGGGTCGTGGGTCGGCCTGGCTCGGTTGCGCTGCACAGCGACAATCGTGGGCAAAACTGGCAAGTGGTACGCACCGGACAGCAGTTGCCGCTCAACGGTATCTTCTTCACCGATGAGCAGCATGGCTGGGCAGTTGGCGAACTGGGCACCATTACGGCGACGAGCGACGGCGGCAAGACGTGGCAGGTGCAACATCGCGGTGGGCAGAGGGCGGCCGTGCTTTTCTTGCACGCACGACCGGGCGGCATTCCAATGGATACCGTCGCTCAGCTGGGCGGACAGGAGGGCTATCTGTGCGCCGCTCTGCGCGTGACGGCATCGGATCTGACGACGGCGGCACTGGACCGATCCAGCGAGGCGGCGCGATTCGCAACAGCCGTGCGCCAGGCCGGCGGCGCGGCGGGCGAGATGTTTTGGGCCTTTCCGGTTTCTTCGCATCTGCTCCGTGTTCCACGTCTGGAATTACTCCGCGCCTGGAACGCGATGCAGGAAGATCAGGCGGCCGATCAACTGCTGCATCAACTCGTGATGACGATACGCATGTGGCAACCCGCCGTCATCATCACGGACAATGGTGAAGAGAAAACCAACGGCTTCGGTTGCGATTCTTTACTGGCCGAGGCTGTGACGGCAGCGTTCGAGAAAGCCGGCGATGCCAAGGCATTTCCCGAACAGATCGGTGGTCTGGGATTGAGTCCGTGGCAAGCGGCGAAGGTTTATGGCGTCAGCGAGACGAGTGCCCGCCGTCAACAGGGACAGGTGTCTCTCGATCTGACTTCGATCGCTTCGCGCTTGCAAGCCACGCCGCGCGAATTCGCTGCCGCCCCATCCTCGATGTTGGCCGGTGGCCCCGTAACTCTACCCGATCACCGCGATTTCCGTTTGCTTGGCGCTCATGTCAAGGATGCCGCGAGTCATCACGAGTTGATGGAAGGCATCGACCTCCCTGCTGGCGGACTGGCACGACGAGCCCTCAGTGACGCCGGAGAAACGCCCGAGGACTTGGTCAAGGCGATCCGCCAATGCACCATGCTGCGAACGCTTTCCGAAACGCCGGCCGGCGCCCTGAACGATCCCAATCGTCTGCTCTCGCGTATCGATCCGATGCTCGCGGACATGCCGGATGACATGGCGGCGTCCACAGCTTTCGCCGTGGCCAATCGCTACGTTCGTATGGGACAATGGAGCCTGGCCCGTGAAGTCTTTCAGCTTCTGATCGAGCATTATCCCGTCCATCCGCTGGCAATGGACAGCTATCGCTGGCTGATTCGTCATAACAGCAGCTCCGAGGCACGGCATCGCCATGAGCTTGGTCAATTCCTTGTCGTCGAGTCCGAGCAGCACGGCGTACCGATCAACAAGGGATCGACACTTGGCAAGGCCGGTGAGCCGGACGCGAACGTACCGGGAATCAAAATGCCAGCCTGGAAACCGGGCATGAACAAACCGCTGGAAACGCCAAATCTGCTGACTACCGAACGCGACAAGCAGACATTTTTATTTGCGACGAGAGATCAGATTCGCCAGTGGTATCAGAGCAGTCTTGTCCTGGAGCCGCGCCTGGCCGGGTTTGGACCGCAGCTAACCGGCGACCCTTCGATGCAGTTCTGCTTGCAGGCGGCGCGACGGAACCTCGGCGATTTCGAGACTCCTCAGAAGTGGTACACGCAATTCGTCAGCCGCCAACCGGACGGACCGTGGCGTTCCGCAGCGTTGTCCGAATTGTGGCTGATCAATCACACGGGCGCGCCGCCCAAGCCGGTCTTGACCTGCCGCTTCGCGGACAGCCGACCGTTGCTCGACGGCAACCTCACTGACGCCTGCTGGCAGAGCAAGCCCGGCAAACTGCAAAACGCCGCCAGCGAAACTGTGAAGGAGTGTCCCACGGAAGTCCATTTCACCTACGATCATGAATTCCTCTATATCTCTCTCAAATGTAGCCATCCGGCAAATTACTACGTACCGCCGGTCAAACCGCGCACGCGCGATGCCGACCTGCGCGGCCATGATCGCGTCAGCATTTTGCTCGATCTCGATCGTGATTATTGCACCTGCTATCACCTGCAAATCGATCAACGAGGCTGCGTGTGTGAAGACTGCTGGGGCGATAAGACGTGGGATCCGCGTTGGTTCGTAGCCGTGCATAGCGAGCCGACGTGCTGGTCCGTCGAAGCTGCGATTCCGTTAGTAGCACTGACGAGCGACGGCATCACGGCGGGTCGAGCATGGGCCTGCAACGTGGTGCGCGTACTGCCCGGTCGCGGAGTGCAGGCGTGGTCGCTTCCCGCTGAAGTGCCGGAGGAATCGATGCGACCCGAAGGCATGGGACTGCTGATCTTCACACAGACGCAAGTCGAAAAGAATTAACCGCAAGAGGGACGAGCCGGTAGCGCAAGCGACGGATGCTCTTCCGTCGCGTGCGCTACCGGCTCGTATCTTTTCAGAATCTCACGCAGCGTGCCGAGTTGTGGCTTTGTTCTCCGCTTTCTTGATTTCAGGAGCGCGGGCGTGAGATCGGTGCGTGTGGAAGTTTTCTTTGTAAGTTCGCACCAGTTCCGGATGGCCCTTGATGACGAGCAGGTTCTCGGCGTTGTCGTTCTCGGCGTGCGATGTGAAATTGAAACTGCCGGTCAGTAGCGTACGATTGTCGATAACCATGACTTTGTTATGGGCGATGGCGTGGTGCGGATCAATCATCGGCGTCAAACCTTGCTCCAGGAAGAAGTGCATATCGGTGTAAACTTCATGTTCGTTACTGTGGTCTAGCACGATATCGACGTGGACGCCACGCAGCTTGGCATCGACCAGCGCCTGGGCAATGGGTTTCGACGTGAACGAATAGGCCAACACGAGGATCTCATGGCGAGCGTGCTGGATCTCGCGCACGATGGCCTCCGTGCAACCGCCCTTGGGTGAAAAATGCGACTCCACCGAGGGCGGCGTGAACCAGGTGTGGTGAGCGGTGCGGAGCAGATAGAGCAGCGTCCATGCTCCCATGAATCCCGTGGCGATCAACAGCCATTCCATGGCGTCCATAAGGCGGCCTCCTGACATAAATGTTCGCGCCGCCGCAAAATACCATGACCGGGCGATTTTGTCAGCACGAAATGCCGGCGTAGCTCAGTAATTCTCATCCGGATGCAGCAGCGATCGCAGCACCTCCTCCGGTGCCGGGCGATAGCGATATGGCTCCATTGACGACGAGGCCCGACCCTGGCTGAGACTCCGTACCTTGTCGGCGTAGTCAAACATCTTCGAGAGCGGAACGATCGTCTCCAACGTGCAAAGCCCGTCGCGGTTCTCCAGCTTGTTGATCTCCGCTCGACGGGCATTGAGGTCCGAGGTCACGGCACCGAGGAACTCTTCGGGCACTGTCACTTCCAGTTTCATCCACGGCTCGAGCAGGACGATGTTATCGCGCATGACCTTGTGAACGGCGTCGGCGCCGGCGGCCGTGAATGCCGTATCGCTGGATAATTGTTCGTCCATCTCGCCGTCGAGAATTGTCGCCTTGACGTTCATGACGGGGAAGCCCAACTCGCCCGAATCAAAAGCACCGCGGACGCCTTGCTCAGCGGCGGCCACGAACAACGGCGGCAACTTGTCCGAGGGCAGGCGCGATTCCACGAGAATTGATTCCTCGCCCCTGTACGGCTCGAAGGACACACGCAGCTTGGCGAACAAGCCGCCCTGGCCGGCGTGCTTGATGCATTCGCCCGTCACCGTGCTGGCACTGCGGATCGTTTCGCGGTAGCTGACGCGCGGCTGGCCGACCCGCACTTTGAGACGGAAATCGCGCTCCATGCGATGCTGCTTGATCTCCAGGTGCAGCATACCCATGCCGTTCATCAGCGTTTGTCCGGTATCCTTGTCCGTGTTCCAGGTGAACGTCGGATCTTCCTTTCGCAGAATGTTGAGGACTGTGATGATCTTGTCCTTGTCGGCCGACGATTCGGGTTCGATGGATCGGCTGACGACGGCCTCGGCGAATTGAATGCGTTCCAGCAGAATCGGATGCTGAATGTCGCACAAGGTATCGCCGGTGATCGACTCTTTCATGCCGATGATGGCCACAATGTCGCCGGCCACTACCTCGTGGACTTCGGAGCGCTGGCGCGGGTCGGCCTCGGTGTGATAGAGTTTGCTGACCATTTCCTTGCACTCGCGGCCCGGATTAAACGGCCGGCTGTTGGCTTTGAGTGTGCCGGAGTAGACGCGCAGAAAGTACAGCTCGCCTTTGACATCGGAGACGATCTTGAAGACCAGGCCGCAGAATGGCTCTTTGGGATCGGGACTGCGCTTCTCCTCTTTGTCTTTCTTTTTTGGATTGACGCCGCGGACCGGCGGGCGATCGAGCGGACTGGGTAGATACCAGGTCACGGCATCCAGGAGGGGTTGAATACCGATATGCTCGCGCCCCGATCCACAAAGCACAGGCTGAATGATTCCCTTGAGCGTCTGTTCGCGCAGCACGGCCCGAATCGCATCGGCGGCGATATCCTTGCCCTCAAGGTAGGCGCTGGTCAACTGATCGCGCTCGTCGTGCTGCGTCAGTTGGTCGAACAGCTTCTCGCGCCATTGTTGTGCTCCAGCACGGAGTTTGTCGGGGATCGGCTCGGTGCGAAACGTCTTGCCCTGATCCGCTGGCTCGAAGTACAGAGCCTGCATTTCGATCAGATCGATGATTCCCGAAAACGGCGTGGCGCTATCTTTGATGGAGCCGGAGCCGATCGGGATGTTGACGGCGACGGGATTGCCGGCCAGGCGTCGGCGGATGGCTGACAGGACATTCTCGAAGTTCGCGCCAACGACATCCATCTTGTTGATGAGCGCCAATCGCGGCACTTCGTACTTATCGGCTTGCCTCCATACCGTCTCCGACTGCGCCTCGACTCCTTTCTGAGCGTCGAAAACAACGACCGCACCGTCGAGCACGCGCAGGCTGCGTTCGACTTCGGCTGTGAAATCGACGTGGCCCGGCGTGTCGATGAGGTTGATGGTGCAGTCGCGCCACTGGAAGGGAATGCAAGCGCTGTAGATTGTGATGCCGCGTTCTTGCTCTTCCTGGTCATAATCGGTGGTCGTGTTGCCTGCGTCCACAGCGCCGAGGCGGTGCGTAGCTCCGCTGTAGTAGAGCAGGTGCTCGGTGGTCGTGGTCTTGCCCGCATCAATGTGCGCAATGATGCCGAGGTTGCGGAACTTGCTCAGGTCTATCTTGGCAGCGGCCATGACAACTCCCAAAAAATAGAACGCGGATGACGCGGATAGGGCGGATTCACACGGATTGAATACTTGTCTGATCCGCGCAAATCCGCCGCATCCGCGTCATCCGCGTTCTATTCTACCGCTACCACGCGAAGTGAGCGAAGGCCTTGTTCGATTCGGCCATCTTGATGGTGTTCTCACGCTTGGTCATGGCCTCGCCTTCACGGCGATAGGCGGCCATCAGCTCGTCGGCCAATCGAAGGAACATCGGACGGCCGGCTTTATTCCGGGCCGCATCGATGATCCAGCGGATGGCCAAACTCTGTTGTCGTTTCTTGTTCACCTGCATCGGCACCTGATACGTGGCACCGCCGACGCGCTTGGAACGTACTTCGACCGTCGGCTTGACGTGCTCGACCGCCTGCGTGAACACGTCCATCGGATCGGTATCGGGCATTCGCTTTTTGATCTGCTGCAACGCGCCATCGAAGATGCGCATGGCGGTAGCTTTCTTCCCCTGCCACATGATGCAGTTGATGAACTTGACGGCCAACTCCGGCTGGGCACTCAGGCGAGCATTCTGCTCAAGTGTCTCTTTACTGGCTGTTCGCTTTCCCATAGGTGGTTCTCTAACATTTGCTGACCATCCCGAAGCGTAAGCGAGGGCGGCCCTCGCTTACGCTTCGGGATGGTATTCTAGTTCAGTGACGGTTGCGGCAGCGGCCGATAGCACACACAGGGCCGCACGGACCGAACCGTGCCGTTGGTCTCGAACGAAAGTTGATTGATGGTGCCGCAGGTCGGACACGGCACCTTCACGGCAGGCAAGTCATGGTCCCTCAACATTTCTCCCCGGCACTGCACAGTGACCGTGACACATTCTTCACATCCACAACACACGAAACCGAGCGTCAGTTTCAATTCCATCATCACGTTCAGCCACTCCTCATTGAGTAGGAGAGGTTCGCAACGCTTCCGAGAAGCGTCACGGGCAACGACGCTTCGGGCAAGCGTCGCTAGCCGTCCACATCACTTGCCTTCACGTTTGGCACCGTACTTCGAGCGGGCCTGTTTGCGGTCGGCCACGCCCTGGGCGTCGAGAACGCCGCGGATGATGTGATAGCGGACGCCGGGCAGGTCGCGGACACGGCCGCCGCGTACCAACACGATGGAATGCTCTTGAAGGTTGTGGCCCTCGCCCGGAATGTACGCTGTCACCTCCACTCCGTTGGACAGACGCACGCGCGCTACTTTGCGCAGCGCCGAGTTGGGCTTCTTGGGAGTCATGATCTTGACTTGCAAGCACACGCCCTTCTTCTGAGGGCAGCCGTGCAGCGCCGGATGCTTGGGCCGGCGATATTGCGTTACGCGCGGCTTACGAACTAATTGATTGATAGTCGGCATTTCGATCTCTTCTCGGTCTCTTCTTGGTGGAACGAGTCTCAGGAAGATTACGGTAGTGCCCCGGAGGGCAATGGTCAAGGTGAAAGTACGAAGTACCAACTACCAAGTTCAAAAGAAGGATTTCTTCCGCACTTGGTACTTGGTACTTCGTACTTGGTCCTTACTCGGTGGCGCCGACGGTCTCGTGCTGATCGGCGGCCTCCTCGTCGGCTTCCTCCTCAACACCCGGTCGCAAAGCCGGCGCATTCAGGCGAACTTCCGCCTCCTGATGTGTGCGGAAGCCAGTGCCGGCCGGAACAAGATGGCCGAGGATGACGTTCTCCTTCAAGCCGACCAGGTAATCGACCTTGCCGGCCAACGCCGCCTCGGTCAGCACCTTCGTCGTCTCCTGGAACGACGCTGCCGAGATGAAGCTATCCGACTGCACCGCCGCCTTGGTGATGCCCAACAACTGTGTGCTGCACGTTGCCGGCAACGGCGTCGTATACGTCGGCAGCTCCTTGTCGTCCGCCTCCAGGCTGGCCCGCTCTTCCTCGAACGCATCCTTGGTGACGATCTTGCCGGCCACGAATTTGGAGTCGCCGGGATCCTTGATCCTCGCGCATTCCTTGAGGCGATCGTTGACGGCACGGAAAGCAAACTTATCGATGACGCTTCCGGGCAGCAAGCCGGTGTCGCCCATCGTTTCGACTTTGACCTTGCGCAGCATCTGGGCCACGATGATCTCGATGTGCTTGTCGTCGATGTCCACGCGCTGGCTGCGGTAGACCGACTGCACTTCCGTCACCAGGTAGCGCTGCACTTCCTCGATGCCGGAGATTTTGAGAATCTCGTGCGGCACGAGTGGGCCGAACACGAGGCGCTGACCTTCCTTGACGCGGTCGCCGGTGTGGACGGCCAGGTGCTTGCCTGGCGGCACCTGATGTTCGCGCTCCTCGCCAACAGGCTTGTTGTTGTCATCGACCGGCTGCACATAGATGAGACGCTTGCCGCGCTTCTTCTCACCCAGCCGAACGATGCCAGCCACTTCGGCCATCTTGGCCGGATCGCGCGGCGTCCGCGCCTCGAAGATTTCCGTGACGCGCGGCAGACCGCCGGTGATATCCTGGGTGCCGGACACTTCGCGCGGCGTTTTTGCCAGAAGCGTGCCTGCCGAAACCTTCATGCCTTCACGCACTTCCAGGTACGCTTTCTCCGGCATGTAGTAGGTGGCGAGAATCTGGCCGCGATCATCCTCGATGATGATCTGCGGATGCAGGTCGCCCTTGTGTTCGAGGATCACCCAGCGCTCGGCGCCGGTGGCCTCGTCGCGTTCCTTTTTCAGCGTCTGGTCCTCGACTATTTCATCGAAGCGGATGCGCCCGGAGAACTCGGCAACGATGGGCGTGATGTGCGGGTCCCACTTGCACAGCACTTGCCGCTCTTGCACCGTCTGGCCATTCTCGACCAGTAGTACAGCACCGTTGGGCACGGCGTAGCTTTCCAGTTCCTTCTCGTCCTTGGCACCGGCTGCCTTGGGCGAGACAATCTTGATCTCGCCATTACGAGCCAGGGCGATGCGCTCACCCTTGTCATTAAGGACATCCGTGATGCGCTCGTAGCGGACGATGCCGGCCTTCTTGGCCTTGACCTCCGACTCGCCCATTTCGCGCTTGACCACCCCGCCGATGTGGAAGGTACGCATGGTCAACTGCGTGCCTGGTTCGCCGATGGACTGGGCGGCGATGATGCCCACCGCCATTCCTTCCTCGACCAGCGCTCCGGTGGCCAGATCCATGCCGTAGCACGATCGGCACACGCCCAACGGCGCCTGGCACGTCATCGGCGAACGCACGAGGATCTTGTCAATGCCCATCGACTCGATCTTGCGCGCCGCCTCCCAGGAGATCATCTCATTCTCATCGACGATCACCTGACCCGACACGGGATCCTTGATCGGGTTGCGGCTGACGCGGCCACGAATCGTTTCGGACAACGGTCGTTCGATCTGCTCGCCCTTGTAGACCACTCCCTTGCTGACTCCCTGCGTCGTGCCGCAATCGTGCATGGTGACCACGACGTTCTGAGCCACGTCGGCCAGCTTGCGCGTCAGGTAGCCGGAGTCGGCGGTCTTGAGGGCGGTGTCGGCCAAACCCTTGCGAGCACCGTGCGTCGAGCTGAAATACTCCAGCACGCTGAGGCCCTCGCGGAAGTTGGCTTTGATGGGCGTCTCGATGATGGTGCCGTTGGGCTTGGCCATGAGGCCGCGCATGCCCGCCAGTTGGCGAATTTGCTCGGTACCGCCGCGAGCACCGGAGTTGGCCATCAGGAAAATCGGGTTCAGGTACGGCCGAACATGGCCGGTCTCGTCCTTGCGGCGGTCGTTGCGCAGGTCTTCCATCATCTGGTCGGTGATCTGGTCGCGGGCATGTGTCCACAGGTCGATGACGTTGTTGTAGCGCTCGACCTCGGTGATGTTGCCTCGATCGTACTGTTTGCGGAAGTAATCGACCTTTTTCTCGGTATCGTTCAGCACCTTTTCCTTGTTGGCTGGCGTGCGCAGATCGTCGGTGGCAAACGAGAGTCCGGAGCGCGTCGATTCGCGGAAGCCAATTTCCTTCATCCGGTCGAGTAGATCAATGGTCTCGCGGCGGCCCAGCTTCTGATAGCAGTCGGCAATGATACGGGCTAGATGCTTGCTCGACAGGGCCAGATCATAATAGTCCATTTTCGGATTGAGAATGTCGTTGAACAAGACCCGGCCAACTGTGGTGCCCACTAGGCCACTCGACTTGCGTGGAATCTCATCGACGCGCGTCTTGCCCTTCTCAACCTTGATTTCGCCGATGACCTTCTTCTCAATGGGCAGGCGGACGTTAATGCGGGCATGGACGCCGAGCTTCTTCTGGGAGTAGGCAGAGAAGACTTCCTTGACGCTGGAGAAGTTCATGCCTTCGCCAGCCTCGCCGGACTCGCCCAATTCGCCGCGCGTCGCCGTCAAGTAGTAGCAGCCCATGACGATGTCTTGCGACGGGCTGATGATGGGCTGGCCGTTGGCCGGGCTGAAGATGTTATTCGTGGACATCATCAGGATGGTCGCTTCGACCTGCGCCTCGATGGAGAGCGGCAGATGTACGGCCATTTGATCGCCGTCGAAGTCGGCGTTGAAGCCCTTGCACACCAGCGGATGGATGCGGATCGCGTTACCTTCAATCAACACCGGCTCGAAGGCCTGGATACCCATGCGGTGCAAGGTCGGAGCTCGATTCAGAAGAACCGCATGGTTCTTGATGACTTCTTCGAGGATGTCCCAGACTTGCTCTTCCTTGCGTTCGAGCATTTTCTTGGCCGACTTGATCGTGTCAGCGTGACCCAGCTCTTTCAAGCGGCGGATGATGAAGGGCTGGAACAACTCCAGGGCAATCTTTTTCGGCAGACCGCACTGATGCAGCTTCAACTCGGGACCGACGACGATGACAGAGCGAGCCGAGTAATCGACGCGCTTGCCAAGCAGGTTCTCGCGGAAGCGGCCCTGCTTGCCCTTAATCATGTCGGTCAGTGACTTGAGCGGTCGATTGCTCGAACCCAGCACCGGTCGCTTGCAGCGATTGTTGTCGAACAAGGCATCAACCGATTGCTGAAGCATCCGCTTCTCGTTGCGGATAATGACTTCGGGCGCATTGAGATCCACCAGTTTCTTGAGGCGATTGTTGCGGTTGATAATGCGACGATACAGGTCGTTCAAATCGCTGGTGGCGAAGTTGCCGCTGTCCAGAAGCACCAGCGGACGCAAATCCGGTGGGATGACCGGAATGCACTCAAGCACCATCCATTCCGGCTTGTTCTGTGGACCGCCCAAACCCGAATCGCGGAGCGATTCGACTACCTTCAAGCGCTTAACTAAGTCGCGCTGCTTTTGCTTGGACGGCTTGTCCTTACGGTTCTCTTCATCGAGCTTCTGCCGTAGCTCAATGGCCAAATCGACCAGGTTGAGACCTTCGAGCATTTTCTTGACGGCCTCGGCGCCCATGTCGGCCTCGAAGGCGTCCCCGTAACTCTCGCGGGCCTTGCGGAAGTCCTCTTCCGTCAACAACTGATTCTTCTTCAAAGGCGTGTCGCCCGTATCGACGACGACGTAATCCTGGAAGTAGATGATCTTCTCCAGGCTGGTCGTCTTCATGTCCAGGAGCGTGCCCAGGCGCGAGGGCATGGCCTTGAAGAACCAGATATGGACGACCGGGGCGGCCAACTCGATGTGGCCCATGCGTTTGCGGCGCACACGGCTGTGCGTAACCTTGACGCCGCAACGATCGCAGATCATGCCCTTGTATTTCATGCCGCGATACTTGCCGCAGGCGCACTCCCAGTCCTTCTCCGGCCCAAAAATACGCTCGCAGAACAGACCGTCCTTTTCAGGGCGGTAGGTGCGATAGTTGATCGTCTCGGGCTTCTTCACCTCGCCGAACGACCAGGACCGAATGTCGTGCGGGCTGGCCAGGCTAATGCGCACCGCCCCGTAATCGTTAATACGATCGTAATTGATGTCGCCGCCGTTACTCATGGTCCACCCTCCCAAAATTGCAACCACGAATGCCCCGCCGGCTAGCGACGCTTCGGCGAAGCGTCGCAACTTTTTGACGCTTCGGCGAAGTATCGCTAACCGGCGCACCACCGGTGGTTTAGATCCTCTTCTTTTCCAACTGCATGTTCAGAGCCAGGCCGCGGATTTCGTTGGTGAGCACGTCGAAGCTGGCGGGTGTGCCGGCTTCCAACGTGTTCTCGCCCTTGACCATCGATTCGTAGATCTTAGTGCGACCCTCCACGTCATCCGATTTGACGGTCAACAATTCCTGCAAGATGAAGGCAGCGCCGTAAGCCTCCAGGGCCCACACTTCCATCTCGCCGAATCGCTGTCCGCCGAACCGTGCCTTGCCGCCCAACGGTTGCTGGGTGATGAGCGAGTAAGGGCCGGTCGCGCGGGCATGCACCTTGTCATCGACCAGGTGATGCAGCTTGAGCATGTAGATGTAGCCGACCGTTACCGGCTGCTCGAAGCGTTCGCCGGTTCGGCCGTCATACAGATACGTCTTGCCGGTCTCGGAGATGCCGGCCTCCTTGAGGCACTTGCGAATCTCCTCCTCGGTGGCGCCGTCGAAGACCGGGGTGACCGCCTTGAAGTTCAACTTCTTGGCCGCCCAGCCCAGGTGCGTTTCCAGAATCTGGCCCACGTTCATACGACTGGGCACGCCCAGTGGATTGAGCAGGATGTCTACCGGCGTGCCGTCCGCCATGTACGGCATGTCCTCGACCGGCAGGATCTTGGAGATCACGCCCTTGTTGCCGTGGCGTCCGGCCATCTTGTCGCCGACCGAAATCTGTCGCTTGGTTGCCACGTACACCTTGACCATCTGCTGCACGCCGCTGGGCAACTCATCGCCGCGCTTCATCGAGTTGAGCTTGCGTTCCTTTTCGTCGAACAGGAAATCCAGCCGTTCCTTGTGGCGATGGTAGATCTCAGTGCACTGCTTCTTGCGGTCCGGACTGCGGATGTCCAGATGGTCCAGCCGGAACGTGTGCGCCTGCTCGACGTTACCCTTGTCGTCTTTCTCCTGGCCGAGCGTCTTATTCGTGACGTTGTCCTTGAGATCCTTTTTCTCCAGCACTTCGGACAATTCCTTAATCATGCCACGGAACTGCTCGGCGATCTGTTTGTTGAATTTGTTCTCCATCTCCTTGAGTTCTTTGTCGAAGGCTTTCTTCTCATCCTCCGACATGGACGCGCGCCGACTGAAGCGCTGCGTGTCGATGACAATGCCCTCGACGCCGGACGGCACATCGAGGCTGTCGTTCTTGACGTCCTCGCCGGCCCGGCCGAAGATGGCGTGTAGCAGTTTCTCTTCGGGCGTCAGCTCGCTCTTGGACTTTGGCGATACCTTGCCAACCAGAATGTCTCCGGGCTGGACAAAGGTGCCGATGCGAACGATGCCGTACTCATCGAGATTGGCCAGCGCCTTGGGCGAGACGTTGGGGATGTCGCGGGTGAACTCTTCCTTGCCCAGCTTGGTCTCGCGGATCTCGATCTCGAACTCCTCAATGTGGATCGAGGTGTACGTGTCGTTCTCCACGAGCTTTTCGCTAATGATGATGGCGTCCTCAAAGTTGTAGCCATCCCACGACATGAAGGCGACGAGCACGTTGCGTCCCAGGGCCAGCTCGCCGTGGCTGGTGGCCGCTCCGTCGGCGATGACATCGCCTTCTTTGACCTTTTGGCCAATGCGCACGACCGGCTTCTGGTTGAGGCAGGTATGCTCGTTTAGGCCGATAAACTTACGCAGCGGATACTCGCGTTCATCGATACGGATACGCTGGGCATCGACGTAAGTGACGGTGCCGTTCTTCTCGGCCTTTATCACCATGCCGCTGTTGTAGGCGACATCCTTTTCCAGACCCGTGGCCACGACCGGAGGTTCGGTGACGAGTAGGGGAACGGCCTGGCGCTGCATGTTAGAACCCATGAGCGCCCGGTTGGCGTCGTCGTGTTCCAGGAACGGAATCAGGCCCGCCGAGACGCCGACCATCTGTTTGGGGCTGACGTCGATGTACTGCACCTGATCGGCGGGAACCGAGGCGAAGTCGCCGCCGAAGCGGGCGATGATGCGGTCCTGGGTGATCTTCTGTCCGTCGGTCGGGGCGTCGGCCGGGGCCACGTGAGCCAGCGCTTCAACATGGGCCTGCAGCTGCTTGACTTCATCGGTCAACTTGCGGTGCTTGACCGTGCGATACGGCGTGATGAGGAAACCGTACTCATCCACACCCGCATAGATGCACAAGTGCGATATCAAGCCGATGTTCGTGCCTTCTGGCGTTTCGATGGGGCAGATACGGCCATAGTGCGAGTTGTGAACGTCGCGCACATCAAAGCCGGCCCGTTTGCGATTGAGACCGCCAGGTCCCAGCGCAGACAGACGCCGTTCGTGCGTCAACTGCGATAGCGGGTTGGTCTGATCGACGACCTGGCTCAGCTCGCCGCGGCCAAAGAAGTACTCGATGGCGGCGGAGATCGACTTGGGATTGATGAGCGAGCGCGGCGTCATGTCCTGCTGATCGCGGATCGACATACGCTCTTGCACCGTGCGGCGCAGCTTGAGGAAGCCCTTGCGCAGCTCGTCGGCGGCCAATTCATCGATCGTTCGGACACGACGATTACCCAGGTGATCGATGTCGTCGATGTGGCCGTCGCCCGAACGCAGCTTCATGAGGTAGCGGATCGCGTTCAGATAATCCAGCGACCGCAACGTCATTTCCGACTCTTCGATGTCCTGATCGAACTTCCGGTTGATGCGGAAACGGCCGACTTTGCCCAGGCGATAACGGTTGGGATCCTGGAACTTCTCTTTGAACAGCTCCTTGGCCTTCTCCAACTGCGGCGGATTGCCCGGCCGCAGCCGCTGGTAGATTTTCAGCAGCGCTTCCTCGTGGGTGTTGGTCGGATCTTCGTTGAGCGAGGCGAGGATGAGCGGGTCCTTGACCTTTGTGAGAATGGTTATCTCAGCCACAGGGCTGGCGAAGATGACGTCGAGTTTCTCATCGGTGAGCGTTTCGCCGCTGTCGAGGTAAACCTCGCCCGTTTCGGGATCGATCACGTCGCCGACGGCAATGGCGCCCTTGACCTTCGTGCGGGCATCCTTGCTGTTGGTCTTGATCGTCTCCGTGGGATAGAAGGCGCGGATGATGTCCGCGTCGGTGGAATAGGCGGAGTCCATGGCGCGCAAGAGCGTCATGGCGGAGAACTTGCCGGACTGATCGATGCGAACGCCGAGCGTGTCCTTCTTGGTGACGTTGATTTCGATCCAGCTTCCGCGCTCAGGAATGATGCGGCAGGAGTGCAGCTTTTTGTCGCTGGCCTCCGTCTCGACGACGAAATCGACGCCGGGCGAACGGTGCAACTGGCTGACGACCACGCGCTCGGCGCCATTGATGATGAATTCACCACCGCCGATCATGATGGGCATGTCGCCGAGATAAACTTCTTCTTCGACTGGCTGATCCTTGACCAGGCGCAGCCAAACGCGGAAGGGGCGGCCATAGGTCAGGCGCAGTTGCCGGCACTCATCGGGACCGTAACGCGGCTTGCCCAACTCGTAGCGCAGGTACTCCAGGGAGAGAGTGTTGTCGTAGCTTTTGATGGGGAAGATCTCGCGCAACACGCCTTCCAGTCCGGTCGGCGTGCGTTTCTCCGGCGGCACATCCAGTTGCAGAAAGCGCTCGTAGGAACGCGTCTGGATGGCGGTCAAGGCGGGCACCTTGGCGGTGTCGCCGAAGCGTCCAAAGTTGCGAGTTTCATCCGGCACAAGGGTGCGAACAGCGGGGACGGGCATGGTGGGTTTGCTCCTCCCAAAAGGACAAACAGGTACGGGTCGGCGCGAGCCTGACAGGCACGGTGCGAACGCTCTGGGCCGCATCGAATACACCGGGCCGGCTCATGTCAGTAGGGCCGTCGGCTGGTCTCTAGATAATCGTTCAAGGGTGCAGGAGTCGCTGGTGGAGGCGCCCCATCAGGGAAGTCGCCGAACGGCCCTGTTCGGCGCGTTATCGCTACGGGGTCTCCAACGGGTCTGTTCCAAAAAATACCCAGGTAATTACCCGAGTGGCGCGCAGGCACAGCCAGGCCAGGAGCCTGGCTTCTTTTCACCCGGGGGCGAGGAGAAAGGCTTTTTGGTTGCACGCTGCGTTCCGCGTTTGGTTCAACCTACGCTCGGCGGCACGTCCGAATTACCGTCAAGCGAACTTCGCCGCGCCTCAACTCCGAGATACGAAAACATTCTATGATATTTCACCACAAAGGCACGCAAAGTGCAAGGACTTTTTTTCCCACTAGCCCGGAGCGCTAGCGACGGGTGCTCCGGCCCGTCGCTAGCGCTCCGGGCTAGTGAAGTCAGTCGACCAAAGTTCCCTTACTTGAGCGAAGCCTTCGCGCCGCCATCTTCTAGTTTCTTCTTGATGGCGTTGGCCTCGTCCTTGGCGACGTTCTCCTTAACGGGCTTGGGTGCGCCTTCGACGAGTTCCTTGGCTTCCTTGAGTCCGAGATTGGTGATCTCGCGGACCACTTTGATGACGTTGATCTTCTTGGCTGGGTCGGCCAGACCGTCGAGAACCACTGTGAACTCGGTCTGCTCGGGCGGTTTTTCCGCTCCGCCACCCCCACCGCCGCCCGCGGGACCAGCAGCCACAACGACGCCGCCGGCGGCCGGCTTGATGCCGTGGACTTTCTCCAGATAATCGCCCAGCTCAACCGCCTTGGCGAGGGTTAGGCCCATGATCTTTTTGCCCAGTTCTTCGATTTCGGGCGCGAACGTCTGCCCGTTACCTTCGGCCATGATTGGTTATCCTTTCTGTTGGTCAAAGCGCTGCTGAAGCAAGGCAGCACGTGCGTAATAGTTTCGGTTTGTATATTATGTCGCCGGCGCTGCTTCTGCCGGTGCAGGAGCACCTTCGTCGGGCTGTTTCTCGCTCAGCGTCTTGAGCTGGCTGGCCAGGCGCGACGCAGGGCCGCGGAACTGACCGACCAGGCGGCTTCCCGGCGACAGGGCCAGATTGACGATGCGACCGACGGCCTCGGCCTTGGTCGGCATCTTCAAGGCTTGCTCGAACGAAATGACCTGCCCGTCAGCGAGGGCGCCCTTGACGTTGACCTTGTCCTTGTACGCCGCGGCGCTCTTTGATTTTTTCAACTCGTCGTCGATCGCCCGGCTCAGCTCGGAGACGCTGCCAGCGCCCCAGGCGAATGCGGTCGGTCCGATCCACATAGGCGAGTCGGCACCGATGCGGATGCCCAGGTCGTCGAAGACGCGGCGCGTCAGGCTGTTTTTGACCATCTTGAGGCGGATGTTCTTCTTGCGCAGCGTTGCTCGCAGCGCGCCTTCAAGCTGGCAATTCAGACCTGCCACGCTCAGAACGACTGCATCGCGGACTTCCTGGAAGGTGCTCCGCAACGCATCCATTTCCATCTGCTTGATGACTTTGCTCATAGTCGCAATTCTCGTGGGCGAATTCGGTTAGCCTCGACGCGGAGCGGAGCGAGTCGCGCTCTGCTCCGCGTCGAGGCTAACCCACTTACATAGTTACCGGGATGCCCGGGGTCATGGTGGCTGCGATCGTGATCGACTTCACATAATGGCCCTTGACGCCGGACGGCTTGGCGGCGCGGACCTGTTCGACGAAAGCGGTGATGTTGGCGGCCAACTTCTCGTCGTCGAAGCTGATCTTACCGATACCGGCGTGGACGTTGCCGCCCTTGTCGGCACGATACTCGACCTTGCCGGCTTTCTGCTCGCGCACTGCCTGGGCTACATCCTGGCCGGCCGTGATCACAGTGCCAGCCTTCGGCGTGGGCATCAGGCCGCGCGGGCCGAGCACCTTACCGAGGCGGCTGACCTTGCCCATCATGTCCTGCGTGGCCAACGCCACGTCGAAATCGAGCCAACCTTCTTTTTGGACTTTCTCGACCAGCTCGTCGCCCCCGGCGAAGTCGGCGCCGGCATCCTTGGCCTTGGCGACGTTGTCGCCCTGACAAAAGACAACGACTCGCTTGACCTTGCCCAGGCCGTGCGGCAAGGGCACGCTGCCGCGGATCATCTGATCGCTTTGCGTCGTGTCGATGCCCAACGACATGTGAACTTCGACCGTCTCGTCGAATTTGGCCCGCTTGAGTTGCTTGAGCAGGGCGATGGCCTGTTTGAGCGGCGCGGAGCCAGTCTTGCCGATCTTCTGCTGATCATTCTTGATCTTGTTGAGCAGCTTTTTACCGCGGCGCGGGGGATGACCGGGCTGCCGCCCCTTCTTCTTGGTTGAGCCCGTCGGTGCCGCTCCTGTCGGCGCGGCCGGTGCCGCAACTGCTGAAGGCGCCACGGGTGCGGCAGGTTCCGCTGCGGGAGACGGCGACGCGTCGGCCTTGGGGGCTTTGGCCTTTGGGGCGCGGGGTTTCTTGGCTTCTGTGCCGGCGGGTTGTTCGCCCGCTGCCGCAGCCGGCTTTTCCTTGGCTTCGTCCGGTTTCTCTGATTGTTTCTTGGCCATGATTGTGATGCTTCTCGCTGCGGAATACTACTCCGTTCCAATGCGAGCCGTAGGCAAGCGTTGTCACGCTCGCCTACGGCTCGCGGTTAACGGAAATCACTAATTTATGTCGTTCAGCCTTCGACGGCCAGTCCCAAACTGCGGGCCGTGCCCTCGATGATGCGCATGGCATGATCGACGTCGCGCGCGTTGAGGTCTTGCAACTTCTTCTGGGCAATGTCGCGGACCTGCGCCGACGACACCTTGAACCCCTTGTACTTGCCACTGGCCTTGGCCTTTTCCTCGGGGTTGATTACTTCGCCGCCCTTCTTTTTCTCCAAGGGAATGCCGGCCGCTTGCTTGAGCAGCACGGCCGCCGGCGGACTCTTGATGATGAACTCGAAGGTACGGTCGTTGTAGACCGTGATGACCACTGGCACAGTGACGCCGCGCAGCTCTTTGGAGCGCTCGTTGAACTGCGAGACAAACTGACCGATATTAACGCCATGCTGACCCAGCGCGGGACCAACCGGCGGCGCAGGCGTGGCCTGTCCTCCCGGAACCTGCAACTTGATCTGCGCTGAAACCGTACGCGCCATGCGGATGCCTTTCAAACGAAAACTAAGCTACGCTTGTTCCACTTGCCAGTATTCAAATTCGACCTGCACGGGTCGCCCGAAGATTGTCAGTTCGACCGACACGCTGCCCTTGGCCTCATGAAGCTCCTTGACGTCGCCCTCCATGCCGGCGAAGGTGCCGTCGGTGACCTTGACGCGATCACCCGGACCGAAGCGCGGCTTCGTGTAGACAACCTTGCCTTCCTCGGCCTTGGCTTCGGCGCCCTTGATCTGACCGTGCAGCATGCGCTCAATTTCGCGATCCGACATCGGCGGAGGTGGACGATGCACCGAACCCCCCACGAAATCGCCGACACCGGAGGTCTCACGAAATAGATAGAGAATCCGGTCGTTGTATTCCACCTCGACCATCAAATATCCTGGATAGAGCTTGCGCTCTTTCTGAACACGGCGGCCATTCCGCATCTCCGTGACGCGCTCCACCGGGATGACAATCTGGCCGTAATACTCTTCCAGCCCTTCGATTTTGACGCGTTTTTCGATCGCTTCTTTGATCGATTCTTCGCGTCCACTCTGCACCTTGACGACGTACCAGCGTTTGTTGCTTGGCTTGGTGTCCGCCGGCGGCGGTGCTTCGGCAGGAGCGGCGGCTTCGGCCGGTACATCGGAGCTATTCTCATCCGGCGACGACGCTGCTTCGGAAGGAGTGTCCGCGGGTGCTTGCTCCGCAGTATGTGTATGTTCTTCCTGGGCCGTCTCCGGCGGGGCGGGCGGTGTCACCGCGGAAGTGGGTTCATGGGTTGTAACATTATCTGTCATGACGCAAACTCTCTGAAAGGCGAGCGACGGGGCGTCCGTTCACCACGGCCGGTCCTCGGGTGGTTGGGCCGCTTCCTTCTGATCTTCGGAAGAAAACTTCAATACACCAATGGGCGGCCAACTCAGCACAGACTTCCACATCACATCCATGCCGAATAAGTAGAACGCCATCAGTACAACGGTCACTAACACGACGATCGTGTCCTGGACCAGTCGTCGCTGCGTGGTCCACGACACCTTGTTCATTTCCGCTTCGGTGGCGATGAGGAAATCCGCGAAGACGGGCACGTTGACGATTCGCCAGGCCAGCCAAATCCCTCCCAGCAACATCAATAGCGGCACCGTGAACTGGATCTGAGGCAACAGGGTCAAACTGCGATAGGTCAAGGCTCCCGAAGCGGGCTCCGGGGGGCCTCCTTGCGGTTCTGTTCCTCCGCTTTGCTTCTGCTTCCTCACTTCATCATTATACTCGCTTCGCTCCACGAGTTGATCGACACGGAAATCCGAAGAACCCGGCTCGATGATCTTCACCTTGCGAGTGGAGTCAACGGTTTTATTGATCTCCTGGAACGTGGAGCGATCGAGCACCAACGTGTGTTCGGCGAGGCGCGACTCCCAATCCGGAGAGACCTTGGCAAGTTCGTCGGGGTTCACATCTCCCCGCGATTCCAGGACGACGCGGCCGGTGAACGGCACGTTGAGCTGCCAATCAAGCGGACCTCGACGCAGCGTGCCGTGGGACAGCATGGTCCAGATGCCGGCACCGATCAGCAGAAGGATGCCGAAGATAGTTCCGCGGCGAACGCGCACGCCCTGCAGTGTCTTGTAGGGCCGGAAGCTGAACCAGCCCTGCTCCTCCAGGTTCACCAGAAACCGCTCGGTGCCCGGCCGCAAGAACATCCGAACGCCAAAAAAGAGCATTGCGGCGGCGAGGAGCGCGGTGGCCGTCGCGCCGATGGCCGGGCTAAGTAAGCCGGTGTCGTAACTCCAGTGCTCGATCCACAAACTGGCCCATCGGGTTAACAGCAGAATCAGCAGGAAACAGAAGAGCCCGACACAAATCCCGGCACGCACGCCAGGCACCGCCTTGGGTCCCAACAGGCGTGTGCCAAAGACGAGCAACCCGATCAGCACTGTCAGCTGGATCAGGCCGCGTACCAGAAGCGCAGTGCCGCCCCCCCAACCCAGGCCTTGCCACAGGGAGGGAATCAGGGCAAAGACGATACCGAGCGTGCCTACCACGTAAGCCGTTCCGGCGAGACTGGCGATCGCCATGCGATCGAGCAGACTGGCGGACTCGGCTTCCGGTGTGTTCTTGACGGCCACGGCCATGACGGTTCCTGTCCTCAGAAAGATAGGAGACGCAGGCTGCCGGCTACCTTGCCGGGCCTCGTCTCCGCAGCGCCGCTGGACTCCGCTGCGAAACAGGGGCGGAGCGACTCGAACGCTCAACCGCTGGTTTTGGAGACCAGTGCTCTACCAATTGAGCTACACCCCTACTCCGGAGATCAGAAGTCAGAGGTCAGAAAAACAGGGACGGTGGACAAGCCCTTTTTCGCTTCGGTTTTTCTGACTTCCGACATCTGATCTCTGACTTCTGACCTCATTTCTTCCGCGATTCCTTGTGCGGGGTGTGTTTGCGTTCTTTGCGGCAGAACTTTTTCAACTCCAGGCGATTGGCCCCGCGCGTCTCCTTCTGGGTGCGATAGTTCCGAGCGCCGCAGACCGTGCATTCCAACCAAACGTATTCGCGCATCCTCGTCTCCATCGGGGCGAGCGGGGCGTGTCAACCCCCGGTAAGCCACCGGGACGTTGACACGCCCCGCTCGCCAATTGTTTACGCCAAAATCTTGATGACGACGCCGGAACCGACGGTACGGCCGCCCTCGCGGATGGCGAAACGCAAGTTCTCTTCCATGGCGATCGGCGAATCCTGAATCAGTTCCACCGTCATTTGGATGTTGTCGCCGGGCATGCACATCTCGACGCCTTGCGGCAGCGTGCAACTACCGGTCACGTCGGTGGTACGGAAATAGAACTGCGGGCGGTAGCCGTTGAAGAACGGCGTATGCCGGCCGCCTTCATCCTTGCTCAGTACGTACACCTGCGCCTCGAACTTGGTGTGCGGCGTGATCGACCCGGGTTTGGCCAACACCTGGCCGCGCTCCAGATCGGTGCGCTCTATACCACGCAGCAGTACGCCGACATTGTCACCGGCCACACCGAACTCCAGCGTCTTGTTGAACATTTCCACGCCGGTCACAACTGTCTTCTTCGGCGCCTTCATCAAACCGATGATCTCGACCTCGTCGCCGACCTTGCACTTGCCGCGCTCGATACGGCCCGTGCCGACCGTGCCGCGGCCCTTGATCGAGAACACGTCCTCAATCGACATCAAGAACGGCTTGTCCTCGGCGCGCTGCGGCGTCGGGATGTAGCTGTCCAGTGCGGCGAACAGGTCGTCGATGCACTTGCAGGCGGCGTCGTCCTTGCCGCCCGACTGCATTGCCGCCAGGGCGTTACAACGGACAATCGGAACCTCATCGCCAGGGAACTCGTACTTGCTCAAGAGTTCGCGGACTTCCATTTCGACAAGTTCGAGCAACTCCGGATCATCGACGGTGTCCACCTTGTTCAGCGCCACCACAATGCGGGGCACGCCGACCTGGCGAGCCAGCAGAATGTGCTCGCGGGTCTGCGGCATGGGGCCATCGTTGGCGGCGACGACGAGGATAGCGCCGTCCATCTGAGCCGCCCCGGTGATCATGTTCTTGATGTAATCGGCGTGGCCGGGGCAGTCGATATGGGCGTAGTGGCGATTGGGTGTCTCATACTCGACGTGAGCCACGGCGATGGTCACGGTCTTGAGACTGTCGCGCTCTGTACCACCCTTGGCGATGGCCTTGTACACGTCGGCGGCCGGGTCGTCGATTTTCTTGCCCTTGAAAGTGGTGATCTTGTTATTGTGCGCCGAGCGCAATGTCAGCGCGGCGGTGAGCGTAGTCTTGCCGTGGTCAATGTGGCCGATGGTGCCGACGTTGACGTGCGGCTTGGTACGCGCAAAGACTTCCTTAGCCATTCTTCCTCCGTAGTTTTCAACGCTAGGGAACCCAGATGTCGCTCTGGGATTCAGGGTGATAACATCTCCAAAACCAAGAGCTGCCGGTGGGGATTGAACCCACGACCTGCGCCTTACCAAGGCGCCGCGCTACCACTACGCTACGGCAGCAAATCAGCTCTCCCTCCCTGGTAAAGCGGGCGATGGGGCTCGAACCCACAACGTTCAGCTTGGAAGGCTGATGCTCTGCCAATTGAGCTACACCCGCAGTATAAAAATCTTTTTTGGCCTTATTGGACAATCATCCATGTTATTACATATGGGCAGAGCAGGATTCGAACCTGCGTAGGACGGAGTCCGCCAGATTTACAGTCTGGTGCCATTGGCCGCTCGGCCATCTGCCCGATGTCCATCCTCCAACACCAGCTATTCCGGCTTGGAAGCTAGCGGTGAGAGTCGAACTCACAACCACCGGTTTACAAAACCGGTGCTCTGCCATTGAGCTACGCTAGCGGGACCCGCCGTGCGGAAAGAGTAAGTATAGGAAGGCGGTATAAGCGTTGCAAGTCCTGTTTGCCCTACAATCGGACCGCGTTCGCCGGCCTTTTCGCCCTCCGGACGTCCCTCCAGAGAAGACAAGCCGTTGCCCCAGAAAGTTCGTCTCTTTCCAGGGTAGCGACAACTCCGCGCGATGGGAATATGAACCCGATGTCACTGCCGAGCGAGACGCTGCAACGACGCCTTGGCCTCAAGGGTGAGCTGAGCCTGCGGAGCGCCTCCGGCCAATGCAACAAGGATCTGTTTGGACTCGGACGTGCCGCTGTGTTCGAGGACCTCGACGGCACGCAGACCGCGCATCAGCGGGGCGGACGTTTTGCCGGTGATCTGCTCCAGCAGTCGCTCAAGCCGTTTGCGCGCCTCCAGAGGGATGGGACCCCCTAGCGCCTTCTTCATGGCCGGCAGAGCTTGTTCGCTGATTTTGGCCAGTGCTTCCGTGGCCCGCTCGCGGATCTTGAAGTCGTCGGAATTGAGATCGTCCAGTAGGACCGCGATCTCCTTGTCTTGGATGACAGAAACGGGCTTGAGTTCCTTGCCCATGAGCGCTGCCGCCTGTTCGGGCGCTGCGGCCAGGCTGCACATGGCTTTGAACGCCACGACGGCATCGTCGCTGCCCAGATCCGTCCAGAGCTGTTCGGGCTTAGCCTGGCGGGGCTTGCCTCCCTTGGCGGTGGCCAGGCGGTCCAGGGCGGCTTTCGCTTCGGTCGTCAGAGGGACGCCGGCTGCTCCCTTGGACAATTTCATCAATATCTGTCTGGCCTCCGGGGTTCCGATCTCTTCCAGAACGTGAACGGCCATCACATCGCGCTGGCGTTCCGGCGTGTCGTACTGCATCTGAAGCTTCTGCAAAAGCAACATGGCAGCCTGACTGTTGACGCCACCCTTCATCATGATCATGCCTGGCGGCCCATTCACGGCGCCCATCGCCACATTGCCGCCGCCCAGCTGCAAGAGTGCCCCTAGCGCGGCCTCGCCATGCTTGGCGCGCAGTTCGGTCATGGCCTTGCGGCGCGTGCCGGCGTTGGCACTGGACAGATCGTTTACAAGCTGTTGGATACGGGCCGTGTCGCCGGCTGGGACCGGCTCGAGATGCCGGCTCAAGAGAGGCAGGGCGCGCTTTGCATCAGCCGCGAGATGGCGGCGGGCGCGATAGGCCCGAAAAAGGTCCGTGTCGGC
This sequence comes from Gemmataceae bacterium, assembly GCA_036557565.1. Classification (GTDB taxonomy): domain Bacteria; phylum Planctomycetota; class Planctomycetia; order Gemmatales; family Gemmataceae; genus JAJPHU01. Next base: position 11,254 of record DATBHJ010000173.1, on the reverse strand, counting down.
CAGCTCGTTCCACAAGTCGGCGAAATCGGCATCGTCCAGGGGGGTAAGGCGGATGTTGCAGTTGCGCCGCAGCGTGGCCATCCGCCACGAAAGGCGCGTACCCTCCGAATCAACGCCAATCAGCTCCTTGCCGTCCGGTGAGAATGCCAGGGCAATGACCTGGCCGCGATACCCCGTCAACGGCGGCAACTCGCGATTGGCCTGCAAGTCCCACAGATGGATGGCCAGGTCTTGCTTGCTCACGGCCAATAATCGGCAGTCCGCCGAGAAGGCCAGTGCCAGAGTAGCGTTGTTGTTTGCGTTATTGACGGGAACAACAGCGCGAACTCTCGGTTTGCGACCACCAGCCAGGGGCGTCGCCTGGGGACCGAAATGAACGGAGGCCCGTTCCTTGCCGCTGGTGGTCTCCCATATGTTGACCGTGTCCGGATCATTGCCCAGTGCGGCGAGCATTTTGCCATCGGGGCTAAAGGTCAACCGCCGAAAATTGGAGTTTGGCGCTGCCGAAAAGACGCGAATTTCTTCACCATCCTCGGCATTCCACAACTCAAGGCGCTGCTGTGCGGCGACGGCAAGGTGCCGGCCGTCCGGAGCGAAGGCCAGACCGAGGATCTGCTGGTCGTTGTCGATCTCACGTATCTGTTTGCTGCTCGTTGTGTCGAAGAAACGAACGGCCATGTCTGTGCCGTGGTACATGGGCACAAAGGCGGCGGTCTTGCCGTCGGGCGACAGTGCGACGGCAGCGTTGTATACGTTAACCTGTCCAACCGGGAGTGTGCGCGGCTGGCCTGCTGTGCGTTCGCTGAGATCCCAGAGCATCAGGCCCTGACCGCCCATTAGCAGCCATCTGCCGTCGGCGGAGAGCGACTGCGAGCCGCTGTTTACATTATTCCGAAAATGCCAGGGGTTGTTCGTATCGACGATCGTGCGCGCTGTGGGTAGCGCCGGCCTCAGATCGCCTTCTGACTCCTGGGCAGCACTCAATGAAGCAGCGGCGAGAACGCCGTACGACCCAAGCCCAACTAGCAACCACAAGCGGAAGAGAGCACACATGGGACCACCGATTCCTGGAGCAGAGACAACACGAGAAGTCAGAAACATACGTTCCTGCATCGTAAGACGGCTGATCGGCCTTGTCCAGAAAAAAGAATAAGAAGTGGAGCGTCGGCGAATCCTTGACCGAGGCGGGCAGGAGTGGCCGAGGCAGCTGTAAAGCACTATAGCACAAATCAGACCTGCACGCTCGCTGTTCACGATGAGCACCCCAGGCCCATCTTTCCGGATGTTGTTCAGGCCGTACGAAAGAGGAGCGAACATGAAAGTCAGCGTCTTGCAACAGTTTCTTCGCAATCTGATTGCCCCCTTGGAAGCCGGGGCGGTTCCCGGACCCACCCTCGCGGGGCTGCAACGCGCCTGCCAGGGGCTGGAGCCGTTCAAGGACAAAGAAGTCGCCGATTTCGCCGAGTTCCTGACGCGCGCCGCCGCCTACGAACGCGAAGGCAAATGGCCGACCGTCCAGCCGACCATCAGCGGTCGTGTTGTCGATGAACCGAATAGCTCGATATACGCGAGCAGGCTGCGGACATATCTGGAACGCGAAGTTGCTGCAGACAATCCTGTCTCCGACGAGGTTCGCTCCGAGCTGTATCGCCTGGTGAAGCGCTTGAAACCGGCCCAGCTCAAGGAGATGGCCCGGGAGCTAGAAGTCGAAGAGAGTTTCCGCGGGAAGAAGCAAGGTATCGAGAGAATCGTGTTCAAGCTGACAGGACAGAGCTTGAGAGCCAAGAAGGCTCGCGCGCCCCGAAGGACGGCAGTGGAACTCGATTCTGCAACCCTCCAGCGCTATGCCGCGGAATTACGAAATCTCACAGGCAGTGGAGGACGGCAGCAACGGGTGAACGAGTTACTCCAGCAGCTCAAAGGGCCAGACCTTCGTGCCTTGGCGGAGTCGCTGGGGGCGAGCGGAACGGCTCGGACGACAAAAGAGGGCTGGGGAGAGAAGATCCTCGGCGCTCTCGCGGCTCCGTCGAGCGAGCGATCGACAGCGGATGGAGACAAAGTCGCGCGTCTAACGGAGATCCTTGGGGCTCTCAAAGCAAAGACAGAGGGGCCGGACGCTCCTATCGACGAAATCGAAACCGAGTTACGCTCCGTGGAGCACCAGATGGACGGCGACGAGGCTGTGGCCGTCGCTAAGCGAATTGGAATCATGCGTCCGCTGAATTCGCGGACGGAAGCAATCGAAGAGATTCGCCGCAAAGTCTTCGAGACGAAGCGCACACCCGAACGTGTCGCTTATTGATGAATTAAATCACCACGAATAACACGAATAACACGAATAAGAGACCAATAATTAGAGTCTTTTGGTCTCTTATTCGTGTTATTCGTGTTATTCGTGGTGGAAACGGCTTTTATGGTTTCTCTTCGGGATTGCGGGGTTTGGGCTCGGCGGGGCGTGGTGCCGCCGGTTGAACGTTAGCGCTTTTGCTCTGGACGCCCTTACGCAGCTTTTTGCGCGCCCGAGAGAGAATCGGGCCAATGCTGTTGACGGGAACTTTCAACTCGGCGCTGATTTCTTCGTAAGACCGGCCTTCGATATAGTGCAGGCGAACGACTTCGCGTTCGCGTCCCGGCAGCTTGCTCAACAGCTTCTCCACCTCTTCCAGGCTTTCGAGACCGGGAGTGCGTGGCACTTCATCCTCAACCTCGTCGAGGTTGGCGTGCTGGGCCGCAGGTTGCACTTCGCGTGTGGCCGAGCGCCGCGACAATTCGTGAACGGAGATGCGGCGAGCGACGACAGTCAAATAGGTGGCCAAGCTGCTGTTGCCGCGGAACTGGCGAAGGACGGCGTAATCCCCAGATACAATCTGCAACAGCACTTCGGCGGCCAGGTCCTCTACATCTTCGGGACGCAACGGCATGCTGCGCAGATGAGCAGTGTGATGAATCACATGATAAACCAGGCCGAGGAAACGATCGACAAAATCGTTCCAGGCGCCGGGTTGATGAGCAAGGCACCGCTTGAGCAGGTCGCGGTCCAAATGAGTCAGGGCCACGTGAGTATCCTCAGGGAACCCCCCGTCCACACGTTCGCACCTTCTGGCTCGACACTGAGCGGGCAGTCGCGAACGGGCAGATGGGCGGGATTGGTCTGCCAGTCGTTTGGGTGGATAGTCCTCTCTCGACCCTTCAATTAACCATTTTATCCCGCTCGCCAAAACGGGGGTAGGGTTACATGGCAAAAAATACCAGTAAATTCTTGCCGGTTGGTGCTGTGGCAGGAAAATGCGGCGGGACGGTTCGATCCGCCTAAGCTTACCTCCTTTTCCTCAACGAACGCAACGAGCCGGAAGCGTAAGCGACGGCAAAGCATCCGTCGCTTACGCTTCCGGCTCGTTAGAGGGCTGATCTGTTCGGTTTAACGAGTTTGGCCAAGTCCCTGCGGCATCTGCGAGGCCATGTTCGGGACATAACCGCCGCTGGACGAACCGCTCGGCATGGCTCCCATGCTGGGATACGACGTGGATCCCGAATACATTGTGGCGCCAGCTCCGCCGATTGGGCCACTCGTGGAGACCGGTCCGCCGTACGTCGATGGCGGACCGCCCATTCCACCCGGTGCGCAGCTGCCGCCGCCGTTTGTGCAATTCTTGTTGCAGCCGATCGCCGCCGACAGCAGAATGGCGCCGTGCAGCCACCAGAAACGGCTGGATTTCCTCATTTTCGACATCCTTTCCGTGTGAGCCACGAAACGGCCCGGGGAGCATTCCGTGCTCTCCGTTCCAGACCGCTCCTTGTACTGCGGCCCCTCCAACCGTTATCATCGGCATTTTCGTTACAGAAGTGTTGGCTTCTTCGCCCGCAAACTCAACTTTTTCGGAAAGGTCGCTCGGCGCGCTGAGCGCCGTAGGGGACACCGTACTCGGTGCCGGTGAAGTTTTGGCGGCTGTGGATGAAGGTGAGCATGTTCGCGGAAAGGAGGAATTGGGCACAGCACAGGGACAAGAGAAGAGCGCGGCCGAGTCGAATCGAGCGAGGACCTGTGTCCGTGGCCAGGGCAAGACGGGCGACCCAGAGAAATTCCAGAGGGAAGAGTACGATCATGTAATGGCGGTGGATAGAGAAGCACGACAAGGTAAGTAACAATCCGAACCCCCAAAGAGCGGCGTTCTGCGTGAAGGCGCTGGCAGAATCACGTCCAATCCACAATTCGCGCCATCGCGGGCGCTGACGCCACAGCCGTGCGGCGGCGCGGAGCATCAGCAGGATCGCGGCGCTAACCACAAAAACATGTAACACAGCAACCAGATAAGTGGGGCATCCTCCCACCACGGGATGGCCAAGGAACTCGCGAAAATACGGACCAAACGTGTAGTTAATTCCCAATCCGAACGATTCGGTACACCAGCGCACCCAGAACTTCAACTCGAAAGCATGGACCCAACGATGCGGGTTGATGGGGCGTTCGCTCGGATGGCTAACCAGATGGATCAGCCAGGGTAGCATCGGCAGTGCGCCCAGCAGGCTGCCCAAGAGCCAACTCCTCCAGGCCACACACTTGCATTCCCGTAACCCCAACCCGCCCCCACAAGGGGGGAGGGAGCCTATTTGCTCCCTCCCCCCTTGTGGGGGCGGGTTGGGGTGGGGGGTGCGATCGAACAGCAGCGCCCACAAGACGAAACCGCCCGCAAAGAAAAAGCCGGCCATGTGAATCTGTCCGAGGCATACTCCGAGCAGTCCCCACAGAAATGCAGGAACGCGCCGCTGCCGATTCCACCAGCCGTAGAGCATCGCCAAGGTAAGCATTGGCAGCACACATGGCGGCCAGATTTTACGATGAAACAGTACCGCCAGAGGATTGACAGCGACCAGAGCGGCCGCCCATAACCAGGCTTCGCGCTCGCCGCGCGGCACGCAACTAAGTGCAAAACCAACGAGCAAGACAAGAGCGATGACGTTGAGGAACTGGGTGGCACGAGCGAGGGCTGGCGGGTCCGCGGCGCCGCTTAGACGCTGCAACGCCATGAATACCCACAAGCTCATGCCCGGATTGGGAATATCCACGCTGGAAGGCATCCCCAGCCAGGGTAGCTCCTCGTCCTGGCTGTGCTGGAAGGTCCAGGCTTCATCGGCCTTGTACTCAATGTCGGCCGGCCAAATCAGGCGCAGACTCGCACCGGCGAGAAGCGCAAAGACGATGCCGAGAACGGCCCAGGAAAGGCGCGGATTCATCCACGAAAACCATCGATTAGCGATGCCAACGAGCCGGAAGCGTAGGCGGCGGAAAATGTGCCCGTCGCCTACGCGTCCGGCTCGTTGACATCTCGTCACGAGATCACGCCGCCCGTCGATAGGAAGTCGCCGTACACGCCTTTTGCAGCAGCACAGGCGGCGATTCTTCGGGAAGCGCCAGCACCGCCGGAGAAACAAAATACGAGTGCTCCAGCGCAAAACGTCCACGCAGCACTGCATGACTGCACGTATCCGTCATCGCCACCCAGACGCAGCCCGGTGGGAAGGTATGCAGATATTTCGGACCTTTTTCTTGGAATTCCTCGTGCAGCTTCAAGTAATCGTGGAAGCGCAACATGAACAGGTCGTACTCGGATCGCCTGCCGACATGAGGACGGAACAGGCTCAAGATGCTCTGGCCAAGATTCTCCAGCCAGCGCGTATGGTTTCGACCGGGCAATCCGGCTGCCTCGCCGTAACGCTTGAGCAGTTTGGCGAACGGATCGCTCGTCACCCAGATGCGCGGCTCGCGTGGATTGATGTTTGCGAAGACACGAAGAATGCGGTTGCCGCGCGACGGACGACCAGGGAACGCATCAACGTGCAGGAGATCATTGCGCGCCTTGGCTCGCAGACGCCGTGTCGCCTCTTCCTGTGGTCGAAAACTGGCGCGATCGAGCTGCCAGCCCTGACTGTAGTTGGGCAGCAGCTCGGTAAGCCAATCGGTTGTAGCCTTCGAGAAGCGGTCGAAGATGCCGCGCAGCCGCTCGACTTGTTCGGCGTTGTCGCGGACAAAACCGTTGACCTTGCCGTTGTTCGGGTTGTAGCTGATGTTCTTGTGATTCAAACTGCCCAGCTCTTGCTGGAGAAGAAAATCGAGATCCTCGCCTTGCGGCAGTGCGAACGGCGCCGTTGGATAAAACAGGACTTCGCCCCGTTCCAGCCGCTCGGCCGGACTTCCACGGCCCATCACAACGACATCGTTCGCTTGCATGAACGTGCACTCCTGTGTTCCGTGACTCCACACCGGAGGACGCTATACCATCGCCAGCGCCGTGCGATCAAGACGTACCAAGGAAGTACTTCGGATCACGATGCTTGTCGGCCGTTGGCGCAGGATAGTTGTAACAGAGGGGCATCCGCTGTTTCGCTGTTGGGCATGGTCAAACTCGGCAAGGTCAGCACGAAGCGCGTGGGCTCATGGCGGCGTGCCGGTTCGAGACGCACATCCCCGCCCTGCAGCTGAGATAAGCGCCAGGCAATGGGTAAACCAAGTCCTCGACCGCGTCCGGCCGTCCGGCCGGAAAAAAACGGATCGAACAGGTGAGGCCGCAGCGACGCATCGGGGCCGGGGCCGCTATCTTCGATCATCACCTCGATCGTCTGGCCGTCGATGGGCCGGCGTAGCACCAACCGCGCCCAGCCATCCGTCGGCGCCGCCTCGATAGCATTGCGCAACAAGCAGGACAGGGCGTTGCGGAGCTGACCGGCGTCGGCATAGACTGGCAATCGCTCCGGCTGCAAGGCCACTTCGATGCGTACGCGGCGTTGCCTTCCGAATTCGTCCAGACTGCCGGCCACCTCGCCAAGAAGCGTCGGCAAATCCAGCCAGCCAGGGCATGGCGGCGCCGGCTTGGCGAACTGCATCAGTTCGCGCAGGATGCCGTGAATGCGGCGCGTCTGCGCCACGATCGCTTCCAGGGCCTGGCGTGGGGCGCTTCCCGATTCTTCGCGGAACCAGTTGCGTTCGTGGCTGAGTAGGTACTGAGCCTGGCCGGAGATGACGGCGAGAGGGTTATTGATCTCGTGGCCGGCACCGGCGGCGAATTCAGCCAACGCGGTGAGCTTGCCAGTTTGTAGACGACGGGCCTCGCCGTGTACTTGTTCTTCCAGAGCGCGTTGCAAGGCGTCGATCTCTTCCTCGAGATGATCGTGCAACGGTTGCTCACGAAGTCGGCGATTCTCCGCTGCGGATTCCAACAGATCGCGCAGAAGCGGGACCTCGTGCGGATCCTGCCATTGGGATTTATCGTTGCGCGAAACGATGAATCTCGTCTTCGGGTCGTTGCTGAACGGGATCTCTTCGTCCGGTGAGACCAGCAAGGCAGCGCGATCGGCTGCACCAAACGCGCCGTTACTCAATCCGACATCCACGCCTTGGCGCCGCGCTTCGTCGATGGCCAGACGTGTGAGAGGGAAGAGGATTGGATCGGCGCGGAAGGTCTGAGCCAATTCACTGGGCAAGTGCAAGTGTTCGGCGGCGGCGGTAACCCAGGCGGGCAAGCGCCAACGCCGAGCCAAGCGGCGTGCGATGGCGGCTTGGTCGATGCCCCAATGGCGGCGCTGCGCTTCCGCGGCATCCGACCGCAGCGCAGGATCGGCCAGGCAGGCCGACACTGCCACTGGATCAACGGCACACATGGCCAGCCAACCCAGGGGGGCCAGAAGACCGCACGTCCACGCCGCCTCTGGATCGCACCGACCGGTTCGCTCGGCCAAGCGATGCGCCAGTTGAGCAATCGTCAAACAAGCCTCATAAATGGGCTGTGCGGAGGAGCGGTCCCAATCCACAAAGCCATCGGGTTGATCGAGCAAATGCAGAGCATCCTCGATCAGCGAGGAGTGTTCGAGAGCCGTAGCATGAAAGGAGGGTGGAGGGACGGTCGAACTTCGTGCCGGCCACGGCACATCGCTGTGCCGAACCACGAGCAATACGGCCCCTGGATCGCGGCGAATGGCCGACCAAGTGGCGGCGGTCGCCGGTCGGCCCAGGACGGCCAACGAGGCGGCACTTGGCGAAAGCCAGCACAGGCGCAGCACGGACTCTGCCCGCTTGCCCGGGTCGCTCACAACTCCTCCGAGTAAAGCCTGGAGGGGAAACTGAGGAGTGAGGAGTAAGGAGTGAGGAGAAAAGCGTCTCCTCACTCCTTACTCCTCACTCCTTACTATTACTTAGGCGGGGGTTGACGCCGGCTCGATCTCCAGCAGCGCGCACATCTCGTCGATCAGCTCCTCGACGTCGAAGGGTTTGTGCAGGAACTTGTCGGCGCCGGCCAGGCGCAGCTCCTGAACCTTATCCTCTTCGATCATGCCGGAGATGCACAAAATGCGCACGTCTTCCAGGGTCGCGTCGGCGCGAATGCGATGGCAAACTTCCTTGCCGTTGATGTCGGGCAGCATGACATCCAGAACGATAATGTCGGGACGATATTCCTTGACCATGAGTCCCGCGTCGAAGCCGTTGGAGGCGATGCGCACCTCGAAACGGCCGTCCTCGTCGAGGAACTTGTTCATCAACTCGACCAACTCGGCATCGTCGTCTACCAGCAGCACCTTGCGCTTGCCGCTTTCCAGCGCGTCGGTGGGGATGCCGTTATCCCTCATGAATTTGTACAGGGCTTCGCGCGGGATGCGCCGGAAGCGTGATCCGGGCACGCGGAACCCCTTCAACTGGCCGTTGTCGAAGCAACGGATGATGGTTTGTTGGCTGACCTTGCAAATTTTGGCGGCTTCGCCGGTCGTGAAAACAGTTTTCATGCGTCCTTCATTCCTTACTGGCACAAGGCCAGTCGCACGAGTGTAGCCTCGAATAGCTTCCCATCAGCCGTCCGAGACCGGGATCATCCCTGATCTGCCTCTTGCCCACGTTCCATCCATACGGTCACAGCCTGCAAGCTGTGAAGAAGCGGCAGCATTCCGGATCTTTTCCGCCTAGCCGACCCGCTTCCTTACATCCATCCTTGTCAGAGCAGCCACGATGCCTAGCCGTGGAAAAATCAGCCCTGATACCGCAATGGTGAAAGCTGCGACAGTGATTCCATCCCGCGTGCGATTGGTGCCGATCAAGTTCGGAGGGGATTGCCAATCTTTCCAACAACCGCGATTATAACCAAGTTCCGGAGCGTGTCAACGTGAATCGTCCCGCACTCCTTGCTCTAACTCCTTAATTCTCCCAGACTTCCTTCAAGCTATGCAAAAATCATACGCAATCGTGAATTTTTTCCGTTCCCCGTTGCGTCTCCATCTGGGACTTCTTTCCCAGACTTGCTGTTCGCCAACTCTGGCTTTTCTTCGCTGTTCTTATCGGAGCGCCGCATCCCCGCTCATTGCGTCATCTCGCCAGATTGCCGAATCCCTGGGTTGTTATCTCGCTATCCTCTGACGTATCCGTCAATCCAGATAAACCAGCAGGATCGCCAGGTCCGCCGGGCTGATACCGCTGATTCGACTTGCCTGCCCGAGATTCAGAGGACGGACTCGACTCAGCTTCTCGCGGGCTTCGGCACGGAGCTGCGGCACGGCGGCGTAATCGAAGTGAGCTGGAATTGGCCGCGACTCCAAACGCTGAAAGCGTTCCACTTGTTCTGCCTGTCGATGGATGTATCCGGAATACTTCGCCTCCAGGTTCACTTGCTCCAGCGCGTCAGGCGGCGTCCGCAGTGCCTGTACTCCTGGATTCATGGAGACAATTTGCTCCCATGCGACCTCGGTGCGGCGCAACCATTGGGCCAGCGTCGCGCTGCCGTGGCGGTGATTGTGCAGATATTCCCACAGTGCCGCGATAGCGAATTCCTTTCTCTGCAAGCGGTCCCATGCCTCGTCTCCGACCAGTCCGATGCGCCGTCCAATCGGGGTCAGGCGGCGATCGGCGTTGTCGTGACGGAGGAGCAGTCGATACTCGGCCCGGCTCGTGAACATGCGGTACGGCTCATCGACACCTTTGGTCACCAGATCGTCGATGAGAACGCCGATATACGCCTGGCTGCGATCGAGAATTAGAGGGGTTTCGCCCTTGATTCTGAGTGCGGCGTTGATGCCGGCCATCAGTCCCTGAGCAGCGGCCTCTTCGTAGCCGGTGGTGCCGTTGATCTGTCCGGCGAAGTACAGTCCCTCAATGTGCTTCGTCTCCAACGTCGGATGCAGTTGTGTCGGCGGTGCATAATCGTATTCGACGGCGTAGCCCCAACGGAGCACCTCGGCTTTCTCCAGGCCGGGGATGAGGCGGAGCATGCCCTGCTGCACGTCTTTGGGCAGACTGGTGGAAATGCCGTTGCAGTAATACTCCCAGGTATTGCGGCCTTCGGGTTCGAGAAAGATCTGGTGACGATCCTTCTCGGCGAAGCGTACGACCTTGTCTTCGACTGACGGACAATAGCGCGGTCCGCGACTCTGGATCTGGCCTGAGTACATCGGCGCTCGGTGCAGATTGGCACGGATGAGATCGTGGACCGCCTGGGTGGTGTAGGTGATGTGGCAGACCATCTGCGGCTGAGTGATGCGCTCGGTGGCGAAGCTGAAGGGCCGAGGATCATCGTCGCCGGGTTGGCGATCTGTTTTCGAGAAATCGATGGTGCGGCCATTGAGCCGGCAGGGCGTGCCGGTTTTGAAGCGAGCCAGCTGAAAGCCGCACCCGGCAAGACTGTCGCTGAGCGATTCGGAAGTGCCGTCGCCGGCGCGTCCACCGCGTGTCTTGGACTCGCCGGTGTGCATAATGGCCTTGAGGAATGTGCCGGTCGTCAACACGACAGCCTTGGCCCGATACAGCGTGTCGCCGCGCGCGACAACGCCTGTGGCACGACGGTCTTCCAGCAACAGTCCTTCCACCATCTCTTGGCGCAGCGTCAAGTTCGGCTGCGACTCGATACGGTGTTTCATCGTGAACTGGTACAGCTTCTTGTCCGCCTGCGCTCGCGGCGAGTGCATGGCGGGTCCTTTGGTGCGGTTGAGCATGCGAAACTGGATGGAGCTGGCGTCCGTCACTTTTGCCATCTCGCCGCCGAGCGCGTCGATCTCGCGGACGATTTGCCCCTTGGCGACCCCGCCGATCGCAGGGTTGCAGCTCATTTGCGCCACCGTGTCGGCGCTCATCGTCAGCAGCGCCGTGCGCAGTCCGAGCCGGGCAGCGGCTAGCGCCGCCTCGGTGCCGGCGTGACCGGCTCCGACGACAACGACATCAAAATCGTAGGTCAGTGCGAACATGGCCACAGCAACCGAGCCGCGCACGCAGCGCAGCGGAGTAAGC
>DATBHJ010000172.1:0-57550 GCA_036557565.1 Gemmataceae bacterium | reverse complement strand
CGCAACTGCTCGCCCAAGCCATCCAGGCCGAGGTCGCCGCCTACCTCGACGCCCGCTCGGACAGGCGAGATGAGGCGGGACGGCAGCAGGTCGTCCGCAACGGCTACCTGCCCCAGCGGACCATCCTCAGCGGCGTCGGCCCGATCGAGGTCAAACAGCCTCGGGTACACGATCGCCGACCAGCTGACCAGCGGGAGAAGTTCAGCTCGGCGATCCTGCCGCCATACTTGCGGAAGACCAAAAGCATCGAGGAGTTGATTCCTTGGTTATACCTCAAGGGCATCAGCAGCGGCGACTTCTCCGAAGCCCTGGCAGCCATCCTCGGGCCGCAGGCCAAGGGCCTCTCAGCGACCACCGTCACTCGGCTCAAAGCGGTCTGGCAGGAAGAGTACGATGGCTGGAGCAAGCGGTCCTTGGCTGGCAAGCACTACGTCTATGTTTGGGCCGACGGTGTGCATTTCAATATCCGCCTGGAGGAGGACCGGCAGTGCATCCTCGTCTTGATGGGAGCGACGGCCGATGGCCACAAGGAGCTGATCGCCCTGAGCGATGGCTTCCGGGAATCGGAACAGTCGTGGAAGGCGTTGCTGTTGGACTGCCAAGCCCGTGGCATGAGCTTGGCACCGAGCCTGACCATCGGTGATGGAGCCTTGGGCTTTTGGAAGGCGTTGCGGCAAGTGTTCCCGACGACGAGGGAGCAACGCTGCTGGGTTCACAAGACAGCCAACGTATTGGATAAACTGCCCAAGGCCCAGCAGCCCAAGGCCAAGGTGATGCTGCACGACATCTGGCAAGCCGACACCAAGGCAGCGGCGGAGAAGGCCTTTGACCTGTTCGTAGCGACCTACGAGGCGAAGTATGCCAAGGCCGTGGGCTGCCTGGTCAAGGACCGAGAGGAGTTGTTGGCCTTGTATGATTTCCCGGCTCAGCACTGGGTTCACCTACGGACGACCAACCCGATTGAATCGACGTTCGCCACGGTGCGGTTGCGGACGACCAAGACCAAAGGCAGCGGTAGCCGGTCGGCCTGCTTAACGATGGTGTTCAAGTTGATGGAATCAGCGTCGAAGAAATGGCGGCTGTTAAACGGCTCGTCGCTGTTAAGCAAGGTGATCGCCGGGGTGCGGTTTGTCGATGGGGTGGAGCAAACCAACGCCGCCTGAACCACCTGTCATCCACAACATTTGACAGTTGCTCTTCCTGCGCCGTTGCAGGATCTTCATCGTGAGTCTCCTACCTCATGAACCAGCAGAAACGGACTCCTCTGTTCGAATCGTCAAACGTAGAGTTCGAGTTGATTGTACGATGCCGGACAGCCGCGTCAACGGCTTTGTGAGGACGCCGCTTCCGTGGAACGAATAGGCTGGGGAACGGAAAGAGCGGCGCCGGAAAACGGCTTGTGATCGTGTCCTCGGTAAACTCCGAAATCGTTGAACCAGTAGCGTTTGGCCAGGCGGTACAACCAGTTTTTCTCCGGGATTTGTTGTCCTGGATTGAACTGCGACGGTCGCAGCTGCATCACCTCCAGTTCGGCCAACGCCGTGCCGCGCACGGTGGCGTCCCTGGCACCGTGCTTCTCGACCAGTTGTTTCAGCAAATCGGGGCGTTCCAGCACAATACAGCCGCGCGTGGTCGATTGGGCCAACTCTCGAAAATCACTCAGAAACGCCGACTGCAGAAACTTGTCGCGCAGGGAACGCGAGTCGGCCTCGCTGGCGTGGATCGATTCCTTGGTGAACTGCACAATGGGACACGGTTCGATGCCGCCCCAGGGATTGATGTGATGACTGATGCCGGTCGCGGCCGGACACAGAGCCTTGCCCTCGCCGTCGTAATAGGCGTCAATGAGGATGATCGGCTTCTTCGCCCGCATCTCAACCACGAAACGGCGCGCACGGAGCTGTTGTTCGGGAGTCAGACACAAGTGCGGATTGGCGTCCGGTCCCATTGGACGGTACACGTGATACCAGGAGTACATCACCCCCATGTCGATGAGGCGATCGAGCCATTGTTCCGTCAACAGATCGTCGATGTTCGTTTGACACAAGCTGGTGCAAACGCCGGTGAAGACCTTGTGTTTGAGGCAATTCTCTAGACCCTGCATGGTCTTGCTGAAAACGCCGGTTCGGCCGCGGCGCTGATCGCTGACGATCTCGTTGCCCTCAACGCTGATGAGCGGCGTCACGTTGCCGAGCTGCCGCATTCGCCTGGCGCGCTCATCGCTGATGAATTGCCCGTTGGTGAAAACCTGGAAATAGCAATCGGGATGCTCGGCGAGCATGTCGAGCAGGTTCGGATGCATGAACGGTTCACCGCCGACGATGCCGAAGAAGACGTTGCCCATCGTCTTGGCTTCGCGGATCAATTTGTGCATCGCTTCCGGCTCGATGATCTGCTGTTTGGCCGCGACATCGACCCAGCAACCCTGGCAGCGCAGATTGCAGCTATTGATGATCGATACGTACAGAAAAGGCGGAAAGACTTCGCCGCGCTGAAGACGGCGCTTGTGCTTTTCGACCGACAACGCGCCTTTAAAACCCATGTTCCAGGCCAGCTTCCACAAGAGGCGCTTGTCGGTTTCCAACAGCAGACGCTTGGCCATTTTCAGCAAGTACATCGTCGTCCTCGATCATGACGAGCCGGAAGCATTAGCGACGACAAAGCAGCCGTCGCGTACGCTTCCGGCTCGTTCGTTGTTGTCCAGGCTGCGGCGCCTCAAACAAACTTTGTCTTGCCCGGAGTGGGGATTTCCGGCTCCGGCAAGCTCATGTCCAGCGTCAGTCCTTCCGGATAGGTGCTTTCCTTCGAGTTGAGCGCCATGTCCCAGGTGATCGCATTGCCGGTGTAGGCGGACATGCGGCCCATGATGGCCGTCAACGTGCTTTCGGCCACCTGCTTGAGTTCGTTGAGCGGCTTGCCGGAACGAAGACTTTCGATCAAGTCCGTGTGCTCCTGCACGTAGGGATTGGTGTGTTTGCGGGCTTCTTGAGCGGTATAGATCCGCTTACCATTGATCTCAAAGATCTTAGAGCCGTCGTCCGTGCGGCATGTTCCCTTGCTACCGACCACATACTCGGCCACTTCGTTGGCGCAGCCGCTGATCTGCCGGCACATGCTCAGGGCGTGTACGCCTTTGGGGTATTCGTAATCGATAGCGAAACAATTGAAGATGGCGCCATAGCCCCTGTCGCGCGGAACGCGGTAGCCCATGCCGACCGCCTTCTCCGGATGGGAACGGAACGCCCAATTGAGCACGTCGAGGTTATGGACATGTTGCTCGACGATGTGGTCGCCGCACAGCCACACATAAGCGTACCAATTGTAGATCTGGTAGACAGCGTCGCTCATGCCAGGTTTGCGATCGCGTTTCCACAAGGTGTTTTGGTTCCAGTAGCCGCGGCCGCCGACCACGTCGCCGATGGCTCCGTCATGGATTTGCTTCAAGGTTTCGACGTAGGCGCGTTGATGGCGGCGCTGGGTGCCGGCGACGATGGCCAGATTCTTACTAAGTGACTCCTCGTACGCTTTCAGCACTTTACGGATGCCGGGTCCGTCCACGCCGACCGGCTTTTCTGTGAAGATAGTTTTGCCGGCGGCGACAGCCGCCTCCAGATGAATGGGTCGGAATCCGGGCGGCGTCGCGAGGATGACGTAATTGGCCTCGCTTGCCAGCACACCCTTGTAAGCGTCCAGCCCTTGATGACAGGCGCCGTCGCTCAACTCAACGGAATTGCCGAGTTGCTTGATCTTGTCGCTACCGGCGATCTTGACGAGTCGTTCCCGGCAATTCTTGACCTGGCCCTCAAAGACATCGCCAATTGCGACCACTTTTACGTTCGGCGCAGCACTGAGGACGTTTTCGGCGGCTTGTGTGCCGCGTCCGCCGCAACCGATGACGCCGACTTTGATCTGATCGCTGCCGGCCGCATGTACGGCTGGAAGAGTCAACTGTGTGACCACAGCGGCGCCCGCCGCCACCGAGGCTGTCTTGATGAAATCGCGCCGCGAGGCGCCTGCGTTCGATTGGTCATTGCTCATAGGGAAGGTCTCCTGGGAGGGTTGATTGGTTCCACGCCTGCACCCTGACAGGCACGTGGTGACCGGAGGTTCATCAGCACGTTTAACGACGATTCCGCGAAGCGACGCTTATCGAGAATCCGTGTTTACACAAGGGGCGTTTTGCCGGGCGTAGCTGCCGGAGGCACCGGCACAGGCGTGTTCCATGCCAGGTTCTGCGGTACTAGCTCTTCCTTTGAATTCAGCGCCTGCTCCCACGTCACACGCTTTCCCGTGTACGCCGACATACGGCCCATGATGGCCGTCATCGTACACTCGGCTACACTCTTGAGTTCATTGTACGGCTTGCCGGATCGAATGCTCTCGATAAGGTCCGTGTGCTCTTGCACGTAGGGATTGGCGTGCTTGCGGGCTTGTTGTGGAGTATAGAGCCTCTTGCCGTTGATGTCGAAGATCTTTGGGCCGTCGGAGGTGTGGCTTGTCCCCTTGCTGCCGACCAGGTACTCGGCCACTTCCTTCTCGCAATTGTCGATTTGACGGCACATGCTCAAGGCATGGATCCCCTTGGGGTATTCCAGATCGATGGCAAAGAAGTTGAAGATGGGACCGAAGCCTGGATCGCGAGGCACACGATAGCCCATGCCCACGGACGCCAGCGGATGGGCACCGAAGGCCCAGTTGAGCACGTCGAGATTATGGACGTGCTGTTCAACGATGTGATCGCCGCTCAGCCACGGGTAGCCGTACCAGTTGCGAATCTGATAAGCGACATCGGTCTCGCCCGGCTTGGCCAATCGCTTCCAGTTCGTACCCTGGTTCCAGTAGCAGCGGCCGCCGACCAACTCGCCGATGGCGCCGTCGCGGATGCGCTTGAGGACTTCGATGTAGGCCAGTTGATGGCGTCGCTGCGTACCAGCACCCATTGCCAGACCCTTGGCCTTGGCCTCCGCATACGCGGCCAGCACTTTGCGGATGCCAGGCCCATCCACTGCAACCGGCTTCTCGGCGAAAGTATTCTTTCCGGCGGCGACGGCTTCTTGCAGATGGATCGGCCGGAAACCCGGAGGCGTGGCCAGGATGACATAGTTGACTTCCGGACAGCGAATCACCTTCTCATAGGCATCCAGTCCTACAAAACAACGCGACTCCGGCAGATCGACCGAGTTGCCGTGCTTCTTGATTTCTGGCTTCTGGACCGATTTTGTCAGCAGTTCACAGGCGTTCTTGAGAGGCTCGGCGAAAGTATCACCCAGGGCGACGATATGCACACCGGATGCAGCGGACAGCACATTTTCCGCTGCTCCCCGGCCGCGGTTGCCGCAACCAACCAGCCCAACCTTGATCTGATCGCTGCCGGCCGCATGTACAGCAGGAAGGCTCAATTGCGTGGCGACGGCGGCGCTCGCCGCTACTGCCGAGGTTTTCAGAAAATGGCGCCGCGTGGCGCTCTTGGAACGATGACTCGAGTCATTCATGCCAGGGTTCTCCGGGAGAGAGACAATGGGTAGGATCACCGGCCAGCCGGGTGTTACACTACTCGTCCGCACTCTGTAGAGTGATAGGCGAGTGGAATTTCTTCAAATTGTCCTGTTCCGCGACGACCCGTACAAGTCGAAAACCGACAAAATCGCCATCAGTCATCCACCAGATGCTTTGCGGCCGTTGCGGGTCCTGGCGCAGCCAATCGCGCTCAGAGGCCAGCCGCGCGGCGCTGCGGCAGTCCTTGGCTTCATCGCCCCACGAGCCGCCACGCACTACATGCGGATAACGCTTGGTATCCGGCAGCACCACCGGCGAGAGCGACACCTTGTCATGTGGAAAACCGGCGTAGGTGTCCTTCTTGTAGCGATCGAGGCACCACTCGCCGACGTTGCCGTACATATCGTACAGACCCCAGGAATTGGGCTTCTTCGTGCCGACTTTGTACGTCTTTTCATCCGCATTATCCGCGAACCAGGCGTAGTCGCCGACTTGTTTGGGATCGTCGCCGAAGAAATAGGGCGTCTTGGTGCCGGCCCGGCACGCGTACTCCCATTCGGCCTCGGTCGGCAACCGGTAGAGTTTGCCAGTCTTGAGCGACAGCCAGCGGCAATACTGCATGGCGGCATGCCATGTGATGCCGAGCACCGGATGGCCTTCGCGGCCCTTTTTGAACGTCTCATCGGCGTAGGGCGGCGTCGGTCGGGTGACGGCGTCGGCCTCCTTGGGTTCTTCCGGCTCCTTGTCTTCCTTCTGTCCTGGCCTGGCGCGCCAGAATAGATCGAATTCATCCCACGTCACTTCGCACTTGCCCATCCACAAGGCGCCTATGTGGACGGGATGCTGTGGTCCTTCATCGTCCTTACGTCCTGGCTCGGAGGGCGGGCTGCCCATTTTGAAATCGCCGCCGGGGAGAGCGACCATGTCGAACTTGACCTGCGTGCCGGGGATGGTCTCCGTATAGGACTTGTGAGCCGGGGCTGGCGCTTCCGCGTGGACCTTCCCCGCCTCACACGTATCGCCGCCCCAGTACAAGCTCAAGAATAGCAAGCCGAAACTGCAGAGCACGGAAAACTGTATCAACTGCTTCATCTGTGATAAGCTCCACAAAGTGCGGAAAACGATCGCTCCGGAGGTTTACATCATGCGTTGGCGCTTCTTCGGTCTCTTGGCCGTGCTCTTGGCGGGAACTCTTCCTCCCTCCCCCCTTGTGGGGGAGGGTCGGGGTGGGGGGGAAAGCCCACCCCCCACCCCAACCCTCCCCCACAAGGGGGGAGGGAGTGGTAAGGCCCTGACACGCTACACGTTCACTCAGCCGCACATGGGCACGCTGTTCCAGATCAAGCTCTATGCGCCGGATGAATACACGGCCAACAAAGCAGCCAAGGAAGCTTTCGCACGCATCGCATCCCTTAATGCTATCATGAGCGACTACGATCAAGCCAGCGAATTGATGCGGCTGTGCGCCCAGGCAGGCGGTCCCCCCGTACCGGTCAGCGGCGAGTTGTTCTTTGTTTTATCCAAAGCGCAAGAAGTGTCTCGACAATCCGGTGGCGCCTTCGATGTCACGGTCGGTCCCGTGGTCAAATTGTGGCGCACGGCCCGCAAACGCCGCAAGCTGCCCGATGAGGAAAAATTGGCCGCGGCGCGGGCACTGGTAGACTGGCGCAACATCCAACTCGACAGATACAAGCGCGCGGTGCAGCTACTTAAACCCGGTATGCAGCTAGACTTGGGAGGCATCGCCAAGGGCTACGCCGCTGATGAGGCGCTGGCGGTGCTGAAAAAACGCGGCATCGAGCGCGCCCTGGTAGCGGCCGGCGGCGACATCGCCGTCAGCGGTCCGCCGCCTGATGCCGACGGCTGGAAAATCGCCATTGCCCAGATGCCCGGCGAGAACGATCCGGGCCGGTTGATCCTGCATGATGCTGCCGTCTCGACCTCCGGCGATGCCGAGCAATTCGTCGAGATTGACGGCAAACGCTATTCGCACATCGTCGATCCCCGAACAGGAATTGGTTTACTTGGGCGCATGAGCGCAACAGTCGTAGCACGCCGTGGTATCGATGCCGATAGTCTGACGAAGGTTGTCGCCGTGCTTGGGCCAGAGAAGGGAATGAAGATTATCGAATCCGACCAGGATGCACAGGCTCGCATGGTCACGAAGAAAGGCGATGAATTCGAGACGATCTTATCGAGAGATTTCCCGAAATTGCACCCGATCGAGAAATGAGGGCATCCATGCCTCAACCCAAAAAAGTCGCCGCCATCGTCACCGTGTACACGCACTGGTCGCACGCAGACGTGATCGTCGGCAAGATCCTGCAAGGCTTCAACTATGACGGCGGCGCAGGACCGAACTTGCAGCTCGTGTCGATGTACGTCGATCAAAAGCCGGATAAAGACATGAGCCGCGACCTGGCGAAGAAGCACGGCTTCACCATCTATCGCACCATCGCCGACGCACTGACACTGGGCGGCGACAGGCTGTCCGTCGAGGGCGTCCTGTGTATCGGCGAGCACGGCAACTATCCGAAAAACGCCAAGGGCCAAGTTCTCTATCCGCGCCGTCGATTTTTTGAGGAAGTCTGCAAAGTATTCGAGAAATCGAAGAAATCGGTCCCTGTCTTTAGTGACAAACACTTGTCAGCGACCTGGACCGATGCCAGGTGGATGTACGACAAGGCGCGCGAATTGTTCGTGCCGTTCTTGGCCGGTTCCTCCATTCCGCTGACCTGGCGCCGGCCCGAGTTACGGCTGGCCAGAGGCTCTCCTTTGGTCGAGGCGGTGCAGGTCGGATATGGTTCACTCGAAGGTTATGGCTTTCACGCCCTGGAGGGTTTGCAGTGCATGGCCGAACGTCGCAAGGGCGGCGAAACCGGCGTCAAGGCAGTGCAATGCCTGCAAGGTCCGGACATGTGGGAAGCACTCGACAAGGGCCGTTGGTCGAAGCCTCTGTTGGACGCCGCGCTGGCGCGTGTGCCGGCCCATGCCCAGGAGGACATCCGCACGGCCACGGCCAAGGCCAGGGATGCCGCGGTCTTTCTGATCGAGTACCACGACGGTTTCCGGGCGGCCGTGGCCATGCCAAACGGCTGGATTCACGAAGGCGACGGCGGCGCATTCACGTTCGCCGGCCTGTTGCAGGGCGCAGATAAACCGATTTCGACACACTTCTATTTGCAGCAGCCCGATCCCTTCGCCCACTTTGCATATCTCGTCAAGGCCATCGATTCGATGATGCAGACCGGCCACGCTCCGTATCCCGTCGAGCGAACACTGTTGACGACCGGCGTTCTCGATGCGCTAATGACGAGTAGGGCCGAGAAGCAACGACGCATCGAGACACCACATTTGGAGATCAAGTATCAACCAACCGATTGGCCGTTCGCCACCGATCCGGTGCCCAAAGCGATTAAGCGTTAGTTAGCTTGAGGAGATCTTGTCATGTGGCGATGTGCGCATTGTGGAGTCGCCGTTCCACATGGGACAATCTGCCCGGAGTGCGGCCGACCAATTGATGAAGCATTGAGTATGATCGACCGGAAAGTACGAGGCGTGATACTGCGCGGGAATGTCAATGTCGCTGAGCGATGGATGGGACGGGGGGCAAGAACAGGCTTCTGTATAGCATTGGTTCTCTTGCCGATTCTTATAGCTCTCTTCGTTATCCTCCGCCATTTATCCATTCTTCGTTGGCAAAGAGAGGATGATTTCTTCCTCGACATCTTTGCACTTGTGTTGGGGGGATTGATGACTTTGCCGATGATTTTCGCGGTTATATTTCTGATTTTCGGATCACTGATTAAACCGATTTGGGTTGCTCTGTTTTGCAACGTCGAACGCTTCGAGCAGGAGTACGGCTCGACGAAACAATAGAGTGTGCCTCATGGATGCTCCGTTAAACTACCTGCCGCGTTTGCCGCGCCGCAAAGATTATCGCATCGGCTGTATCGGCGCCGGTTTCATCATGCGCGATTGCCATCTCGTCGCTTATCGTCAGGCGGGGTTCAATCCTGTGGCCATCGCTTCCCGCACGACGGCCAAAGCGAAGGCCGTGGCGCAGCAGCATGGCATTCCTCGTTGTCACGACACAATCGAACAATTGCTCGACGATCCCGAAGTCGAAGTTCTCGACATCGCCGTACCGCCGGATGCGCAGCCGGCCCTTCTACACGCGGCCTGCCGCCACAACGATCACCTTCGCGGCATCCTGGCTCAGAAACCGTTGGCCCTTTCCGTAGCCGAAGCACGTCGATGCGTCGAAGCATGTGAATCGGCCGGCATCATGCTTGCTGTCAACCAGAACATGCGCTTCGATCAATCGGTGCGGGCCATGAAAGATCTGCTTCAGCGCGGCTGGCTTGGCGAACCCGTGCTCGGCACCATCGATATGCGCGCCATACCGCACTGGATGCCGTGGAGCGAAGGATTGCCGTCGCTGTCCACGTTCATCATGAGCATTCACCATCTCGATACGTTCCGCTATTGGTTCGGCACGCCGGACCGAGTGTTGGCCAGCACGCGGCCCGATCCGCGGACGCGATTCACGCACAGCGACGGCATTAACCTGTACATACTCGAATATAAGAATGGCTGTCGCGCCAGTGCCTGGGACGACGTGTGGGCGGGACCGGCGCGCGAGGGCTGTGCCGCCGACATTGCCATTCGCTGGCGCGTCGAGGGCACCGAAGGACTGGCACGGGGAACGATCGGCTGGCCGAGCTATCCAGAGCGCACACCCAGCACGATCGATTTTACGACGCGCCGACAACCGAATGTCTGGCTACAGCCGCGTTGGTCGGAGGTGTGGTTCCCTGACGCCTTTGTCGGCACGATGGCACAACTTCTGTGCGCGCTCGAAGACGGAAGCGAGCCGGAGATTAGCGGGCGAGATAATCTGGAAACGATCGCTCTGTGCCAGGCGGTCTACACGGCGGCCCACGAGCATCGGGTTACCACGGTTGCCGAGTTTCTCTAAACACCCGCTTGATAAATTCCCACGACTAATACGGGACATCTCCCATCTGCCCATCCGATAGAAAAAATGACACCTCCGAGCTTACCGACAACGATTCCGCGCTGATTTGCTTCTTTACTTCGCTGTTTTACGCCGTCCGCCTGTTCGCCCACACTGACGGAATGGGTGTTATGAAGCCGCATCCACGAAGCCAATCTGTCGCCGCCTCCGTATTTGCCCTCGCCGGCTTGCTTTGCCTGGCCCTGTGTGTCTTTTCGGTGAGAGCCGAGCCGGAAGAGAATTTGCCGCAGCCGCAGGCGGCGTCACAGCCGCAGGTGATGCTGACGCTTAATGCGGCGGTGAAGTGGGCCTTGGAACACAATCCCGCGTTGGCCACCTTCCGTCGCAATCGCGGCATCGCCGAGGCCGCTGTGCAGATTGCCCGCCAGTATCCGTTCAACCCCATCATTCAGAACTTTACCTGGGGTGGCAACGGCCCCTCCTCTGCCGGCGTCACCAATCACGTCTTCAACGAGCACACCGCCCGTCTGGACCTGGAGCTGCGACGTCAAGGACGCTATCGTCGCGCCATGGCCCAGAACGCCCTGACACGAACCGAATGGGAGATCGCTGCCCAGGAACTGCTCGTTGCGATCCAGGTGACACGCGCCTTCAACACCCTGATCTACCGGCAAGGCAAATATCGATTGTTGGAAGAGGGTGCTCAGCTCACGGAACAGGTCGCGCACCTCACGAAGCAACTCGTCGATCAAGGAACGTTGCGCAGCTCGGACTTACTGTTGGCCAACGCCGACGTGATGGATGCCCGGACCGTGCTTGGGCCGGGCCGTAGTCTCGCCGTCGTGGCCGAGAATGACCTGCGCCGCGCTTTGGGCATCATCGGCGAGTCCTTCCAGCCGGAAGGCACGCTGGAGAAGGGGTTCGCTCCACCGCCGCCGAACATTTTGGTTCAGACAGGACTGGAACGACGGCCGGACTTGCACGCGCTGACGTTCGCCGTGCACGAGGCGGAGCAACGATTCAAATTGGAGGTGGCCAACCGCTGGGGCAATCCCTCGCTGGGTCCCGCCTTTGAAGAAAACGAAACAAGTGTCACGTTTGTCGGCATGTGGTTGCTTTGGCAATTACCTGTCATCAACACACGTCGAGGCGAGATCCGCCAGCGCCAGGCGGAACTGGCCCGCGCGAAGCAAGCTCTGACGCAGGGCGAGATCCAAATGCAACAGGACGTGTTCACGGCCCTCGCTCGATTGGCTCAAGCCGAAGAAGTGGTGAAGACCTTCAACGTCGAGAACTTGCCCAAGCTCCGACAAACGCGCGAAGAATTCGACAAGTTGTACGAAGCGCAGCAGCCGGGTGTGGCCCTGGCGCAGATCATCGACATCCGCCGTCGTTTGCTGCGCGCGCGCGACGCCTATCTTGATGCCCTTTTTGAGTTGAGCCAGGCGCAAACCGACCTTGCCGCCGCCGTGGCCGACCTGTCCTTCGCCGACTGCAAGGCTGTCCCGTTTGCTCCCGAGGGCGAAGCGCCCCGCACTCAGGCCGGTCCCGCCGGCGAAGAGTTGCCGCCGCCGATTCCGGTTCCCGATAAATGAGATCACCGCAGAGCGCGGAGTAAACCGGCCGCCTTGTGCAGTGTCTCCTCATATTCCGCCTCCGGTGTGGAGTCAGCAACGATGCCTCCGCCCACGGGAAACTGCATCCAGCCGCGGCCAAGCGTAAAAGTGCGGATCAGGATGTTGGTATCCATGCTGCCGTCGAAGCCGACGTAGCCGAGACTGCCACAGTATGGCCCGCGGGCCGTCGGCTCCAACTCCGCGATGATCTCCATTGCCCGCACCTTCGGCGCTCCCGTCACCGAGCCGCCAGGGAATGCCGCCCGCAGTAAGTCGATCGCTCCCCGATCCGGACGCAGACGGCCGATCACTTCCGAGACGAGGTGATGCACAGTGCGATAGCTCTCCGGTCGGCACATCGCCGCCACTTGCACGCTGCCATAGGCACAGACTCGGCCGAGATCGTTGCGCAACAAATCGATAATCATGACGTTTTCGGCCCGGTCTTTGGCGGAGCGCAGCAATTCGTCGCGCTGGCGCGCATCTTCCTCCGGAGTCGAACCACGAGGACGTGTGCCCTTGATCGGGCGAGTCTCCACTCGACCATCCGTGACGCGCAGGAAGCGCTCCGGCGAGGCACTGGCAATGGCGAATTCGCCGAGGTCGAAATACCCAGCAAACGGAGCAGGATTGCAGGTTCGCAAGCGCTGGTATAGCTCCAAAGGCGCAAAGGGTGCGCAATGGAGCAGCCGCTGCGATAGGTTGACCTGGAAGCAATCTCCAGCGTGGATGTACTCGATGGCCCGGCGCACTGCCGCGAGGTATCCGGCCCGATCGAAATTACTGAACACACCAGGAAAATTCGGCAGCGGATAATGGCCATTCAGAGCTGCGACCATAAGGGAGCGGTTTTCGCTTGACCGCTCTCTTACGGTCGCGGCTCCGTCAGTTCCGCCCAGCCAACGCTGTGCGGCTCGTAGCCGTCGCAAGGCACGATGCTCCCGTCGCACGGGTTCGGTTTCCGGCAGTCCGGTCGAGATGATCCACGCTCGGCTCTGGCTGTGATCGAAGGCAAGCACCCAGTCATAGAAACCAACCGCCAGGTCAGGAGTCTGGAATTCATCACGGCTCGGCCGCGGCAGTCGCTCGATGTGATGGCACAAATCGTAGCCGAACAGGCCGGCCGCCCCGCCTTGAAACGGCGGCAATCCCGCAATACTATCGCTGTGCCATTGTTTCCAGCGCTCGCTGAGGACAGTGAAGGGATCGACGGAGCGAGGCTCTTCGCCATCCCCCGCTTTTCGTCCACGATGCACTCGCAGCCAGTGAAAAGGATCGGCCGTAATGAAAGAGTAGCGCCCCAGTGTTGGATGACCGTCGGCGCTATCCAGAAAAAGGAGATGCGGCAGAGCAGTCAAGCGACGGCATACGTCCCAGGGATCGACCCAGGGCGTCAGCTCCTCGACGAGTGGAATCGCGGAACCGCGCGGTTTGGCCGGCTGTACGGCACCTCCCCCTCCGCGTCTCGCCGTGTTCACCGCTTGCTTCGTCATTTTCTTATTTTATCGCGGCGATCCGCCGCCGGATACGGTCACTCCGCCTCTCCGCCACTCCGCCACTCCGCCACTCCGCCACCTTACAAGCATACGGTTTGTCAATTCGATTCGCCGTGAGACGAACGCTCCTTCGCCGTCAGGAATCCCCATTGCAGTGCCTGATCCTGCACATAGTTCTTGCCCAAGGTCAAAGCCGTCACCGCCTTGGCCATCTCATATCCCAGGTAAAAAGCGTGCGACGGAGCGATGTTCTCGCATTCGCACATCTGAGCAAACAGCGCGAATGGATCGGTCCCGCGCAGGAACATTTGATTGTTGAGAACGTGCAGCTGACCGCGCTCGGCAAACACACGAAAATTGCGATCCGTGATGCGCGCCGCCAAATCGCTGAGCATCGATTCGCCATGGATGCGCAGTTTAGGATCACGCAACATCACCAAGTTCGGTTCGATGTGCTTGGGCAGCACGCGATGCGAACACGCGTGAAACACGAGACGGCGAGCGAGATCCAACTCGCGGACACAACTTTGGCACCAGTTGATGACCTGCGTGGTTAGAACGCTGCGGATGCCAACCTCTTGACAGAAACCCAGCAGCAGCACGTTGAGGCCAGCCGAATCTGCGTCGGTCAGTTCGGTCAGGTTGCCCACGCCCATCAGCATCTCGGCCTGGGGATAACGGCGGCGCACTTCAAGATAGCGACCCAAGGACGCCGCGAATCCCAGTCCAATCGGCTCAATCACCGGATCGATACGGTACCTCACTCCCCACGCCTCAAGCCTGTCGATGGTTTGATCCAGTCCCTCCAGCGTGGCCAGAACATCCGGAAGCGCGACGACCTCGCAACCCCACGAGCGTGCGGCCGAGACGTTGCTGCTGTTGACGCTCAGCACCAACTCCGCACCGGCGGATACGGCTGCCTCAACTTCCTGCGGATCGAAACTATCGATCGACACGCGCAGCCCGATGTCACGCAGGGCCTTCACCGTGTCGCCGACGCCGCTCCACGTCGAACCCGGATCGCAGCCCAGATCGATCACGTCGGCCCCCTCGGCGTTTAGCGTCTGGGCTTGTTTCAATATCTCTGCATGGTCCAGGCGCGGAGCATGATTGATTTCGGCGAGAATTGTAATGTCATAGGAGCCATACCCAGCGCGAGACGAACTGGACATACTGAAGAATTCGGGCAAATCGCGGAGATCAGTGGGACCGCGCTCGACTGCGGCAGCGATTGAGTGCAGCGCTTCGAGTTCGCCTGGGCACAAGCCGGGCAGGATGACGCGATCCACGCCGGCTGGGACGTTCAAATGTCGGGCGATCCACGGCGTCGTTGCCAGGGCGATGACCGTGATGGGAAGCACAGAAACGCTGTAGTCGAAGCCGGCGCGCGGGGCCAGCTCTTGCAGCATGTGTCGGAGGGACGGCTCGGCCAGTTTGCCGGTCACAAACAGCAAGTGTGGACGTGGCATGTTTGGTCCCAAAAAAACCCCTAGCGGATCGGTTCACTATCAGGTAACGTAGGGTATCGCCGAAGCAAACGGAATACGAGCACGGGCATGCGCGCACGATTGATTGTTGAAACAGGCGCGGCCTCTCCTCAGTTGTCGGACCTTTCGCCCAAGGATACGATTCGACTGGGCCGCAACAGCAAGAACGATATCGTTCTGGACGATCCGCACGCTTCGCGCTGGCACGCCGAAGTGTACAGCGACGGCCAGAGGTGGTACGTTCGCGATCGCGATACCACCAACGGCACCAAGGTCAACGGCGTCAAGATCCACGAGCCAACGGTCCTGGACAACAATCACGTCATCAGTGTCGGCGATGCCCGCTTGCGCTTTACCCTCGACTCGTCTTCGGTGGGCACGGCCGAACTACCGCTCGCCGCCGTGACGGGCAAGTCCGAAGAACGAGGGGGTGAAAGAAAAACGGAGCGCGGAAGGCAGAAAAAAGCAGACCCGGATGTTACAGAGACATCGGCAGCAGCGCCCGGCGGCGATCTCAGCCAAACGATCCTCCACGCCGATGAATTGACGGCACTGCTTCAGTTCATGACCGCGTCGTTATTGGAGACGACGCCGCACGGATTGGTCGCCCTGGCCTTGACGACTGTATTGAAGCAGACGGTGGCCAATATGGCCGGCTTTCTCAGCCTCGACGCCGAGGAGCCAGATTTCCGTCTGGTGCTGCCGGCACAGGCAGAGGTGGATACGCACTTGAGCCGGAAGCTGACGCAGCGCGTTCAGCAGGGGAAGCGTGCTGTGTGGCTGGGAGCAGGTCGGGGGCGTGAAATGGACAGCGATAGCCTGGTTGGCTTTCGCGATGCGGTCGGCATCCCGCTGCACGTAAATCCCGCGGCCGATCAGGCCCTGATGGGAGACACGTCTGTTTCACCGGAACCGCTCGGTGCCTTGCACGTCTACAAGAGCAACCGTCTCTTCACAGAACGCGAGGTGCGTTTCTGCGAAGTGCTGGCCGGCTTTTTGGCCGGCACTCTTCACGTTCTGAGGGCGCGTCGGGCGCTGGAAGCCGACAATACACGCCTCCGCGATCACGCCGCCGGCGCCAGCGATATCCTCATCGGCGACAGCACCGCGATGAAGCTGATTCGCCAACAAATCGCTCAGTTCGCCCGGCTGCCCTGCACGGTCCTCATCACCGGCGAGAGCGGCGTCGGCAAGGAGTTGGTTGCCCTGAGCCTGCACCAGCAGAGTCCGCGCCGCGAAGGACCGATGGTCACGCTCAATTGCGGAGCCATCCCCGCTTCCCTCGTGGAGGCAGAGTTGTTTGGCCACAAGAAGGGCGCATTCACCGGAGCGGAAGGAGATCGGCCCGGTGCCTTCCTTCGCGCCGATCAGGGAACGCTGTTTCTCGACGAAATCGGCGATATGCCGCTACTGGAGCAGGTCAAACTGCTGCGCGTCCTGGAGACCAAGAGCCTCCGCCACGTCGGCAGCGACGAGGAAGTCAAGGTGGACGTGCGCATTCTGGCCGCCACAAATCGCGATCTCAAGCGGGAGATTCAGGAAGGCCGATTCCGCAAGGATCTCTTCTTCCGTCTGGGCACCATGATCTATGTGCCGCCCTTGCGAGAACACCCGGAAGACATCCCGGCCCTGGTGGAACATTTCCTCACGCGCCTCGGTATGGAGTATCGTCGCCGCGTGTCACTGTCTTCGTCGGCCATGGAATGGCTTCAAACCTACAACTGGCCCGGCAATGTTCGTCAGCTCCGCTCCGTGCTGGAAACGGCGGTGGCAACGGCGGATGGTGCCGTCATTTCGCTGCGCAGTCTCGATCGTCTGCTGCTGGACGAAATGCCCAGCGGCGCTCCCGACCAACTGCCGACGTTGAACCTGGATGAGCTGGAAGCGCGGGCCATCCGCCAGGCGCTCGCGCAAACGGGCGGCAACAACACGCAAGCCTCTCGCCTGCTCGGCATCCATCGCGATACGCTTATCTCCAAGATGAAGAAATTCGGCATCGAACGCAAAAACTAGTCCCTCGACTCCTAGTTCCTAGGAAGAGCGTGGGAAGGAGAATCTGCGCGTTTCCCTCTTCCCTTCCAGCACACCGAGACGGATAATCGGGCAACAGCGTTCACGCTTTGATGAAGGGCACGACGGACATGAATGAGTCCGGCACAACCTACGAAGGCTCACTGTTGCTGACGCTCGAAGAGATCAGTCAGCTGGTTGCCCACAGCCATCATTCGAGCGAGACGCTGACGAACATCGTCCGTCTCATCCAGGGCCGTTTCCACACCGCGGTCTGTTCCGTGTACTTCTATGTGCCCCCGCCTTTATCTCTTGCTGCTTCGGGAGGCGATTCCGGGGGCGAGTTGGTTCTTGGGGCTACCGTCGGTCTTAAATCCGAAGCGATCGGCCAAGTGCGCATGCGGCTGGAAGAAGGCCTGACGGGGCTGGTGGCTCAACAGATGGCGCCCGTGGCGGTGGCCGATGCATTCGCTCATCCACGTTTCAAGTATTTCCCCGATGCCGGCGAAGATCCCTATCACTCGTTCCTCGGCGTACCACTCGTCGAGGGCGGCACACTGCAAGGCGTGCTGGTCGTGCAGACGCGCGAACCGCGCCACTTCTCGCCCAGTGAAGTTCGCACGTTAGTTACCGTGGCCGCGCAGCTGGCCACGCTCGTCGGCGACGCCCTCTTGCTCGATCAAGTGTCCGCCGTCGTCCATCCCTCGGCCGCGCCTCCTCCGATGGAGCCGGGAAGGGTGAATCAGCTAAGGGGAACACCGCTGAGTCCCGGGACTGGTCTGGGTCGAGCGTATGTTGTCGATACGGTCGAAGAATGGCGGCGCGACGTGCCGACCAAGGGCCGCAGTGTTGTCGAGGAACGCCGCCGTCTCATCGAGTCCATGCAGCGCGCGCGTGAAGAGATCACACGCCTGAGCCAGCATATTTCCGAGTTGGTCGGCGAGGATCACGGCGCCATCCTGCAGGCGCAATTGATGATTATGCAAGATCGCACCATCGAGCGCGATCTGGATGCTTGCCTGGAAGCCGGAGCCTCGGCCGAGGGCGCTCTCTTGTCCACGCTCGATAAATACGTCGCCGCTCTGCAAAAAGTGGCGACGCCGTTCTTCCACGAACGCATTTACGACATCAAGGACGTTTTTCATCGCATTCTATGGCAGTTACGGCCACGGCAATCGGCCGATCCGACAGGCGATCGCCTCGTCCTGGTAGCGCGCGAAGCTTCGGTGATGGAGCTATTCGCCGTCGATCTCGATCGCCTGGCCGGGGTCGTCGTCGAGCACGGCGGGCCGCAGAGTCACGCCGCGATCCTGGCGCGCAGTCTCGGCATTCCGATGGTGGGACAGCTCGCCGATTTCGCGGCCTCAGCGCAGTCCGGCAGGCTTCTGCTAATCGATGGTTCGGCGGGCACCGTCGTGCTCGATCCCGCGCCCTTGTGCGTGGTGCCGCCCAGCAACGTCGGACTCGCGACCACCAGGGAGGCCATCGCTCCACCGCCGCCCGCACCGGGTCTGCCAAAGGTTGAAGTGAACATCAACTTGCTGTACGAAGCGCGTTCCGCCTTCAACCTGGGAGCCAGCGGCGTCGGCCTTTATCGCAGCGAATTTCTCTTCCTGGCCCGTCGAACCTTGCCAACCGAGGAAGAGCAAGTCGAGATTTATCGGAAGCTGCTGCACACTATGTCCGGCCGTCCGGTCACCATTCGGACTTTCGATCTGCGTCCGGACAAGCTGGCGGCCTATTCGCACTTCGGCTCGACCTCGGGCCGGCCGTTTGACTGGCGTTTGGTCCTGGACTCGCCACCGTTACAGCAGCTTTTCCAGGACCAGATCCGCGCCATCCTTCGCGCTTCCCCTGTCGGTCCTGTACGCATCCTCGTACCCCTGGTCACGAGCAGTGAGCTACTGGATTTCGTGGTAGAAACCGTGTCGAGAGCGCGCGACAGCCTGACGGCGGAAGGGCTGCCCTTCGCCCCTGACGTGCCGTTGGGCGCGATGATCGAAACGGCAGCAGCGGTTTCGCTGGTCTCCGCATGGGCCGAGCAGGTTTCCTTCTTCGCCATCGGCACCAATGATCTCGCCGCATCCGCTCTTGGACTGGACCGCGACGATCCGATCTTGGCCCGGCAGGCCGACTCGCTGCACCCTGGATTGCTTCGCTTGCTTCACGGCGTCGCCACCGAGGCTCACGCGGTCGGCCGTCCGGTCTCTGTCTGCGGCGAAATCGCCGCCGATCCTCTCGGCTCCCTGGCCCTCGCTGCACTTGGCATCGATACGCTGAGCGTGCCCGTCAACCAGCTCGCCGCCGCCCGGAAAGCATTGTCCGGCTGCAACGCAGAGTCGCTGGCGGAGATGAAGACGGAATTGCTAAGGCAGCGTACTACTGGATCCGTCCGCACATTGCTTCAGAGTTCTTCGTCAAACCGCCTATGACAACGGCTCCATAGCGGCGGTAATAGCGCTCATTGGCAGGACACCAGGTCAGGCTTCCCAATCTACGGCCGCTCCATCCGTCGCCGCACATACATAAAGTACAGACCTGATGCCGGTTATCGCCTGATACTGCGCGGCCACTGTGGAGGTGAACGCCTCAGCCTGATCGCTCTGAATTAGAGCGACGGCACAGCCGCCGAAGCCGGCGCCGGTCATGCGAATGCCCAGGCACGCGGGATGTGACTTGCCGCAATCGACCATGACATCCAGCTCGCGGCTTGAGACCTCGAAATCGTCGCGCAAACTTTCGTGGCTGGCGTTCATCAGCTGTCCGACAGCGACGGCGTCTCCACGACGCATCGCATCCGCAGCTTGCAGGGTGCGCTCGTTCTCGGTGACGACGTGTCTCGCTCGGCGGCGCGTCATTTCATCGAGCCGACCGCACTCCGCCTCGAAGCGCGCCGAAGATACGTCACGCAGAGCAGAGACGCCGAATGCGCGAGCCGCAGATTCACATTGGTGGCGGCGTTCGTTGTACGCCGAATCGACCAGGCCGCGTCGCGTCGCCGTGTCCAGTACAACGACTGAAGTTCGCGGCGGGAACGGCACCGCTTCGGTGTGCAGCGAACGGCAATCAATGAGCAGTGCATGTCCGGCGCGACCGGCGGCGGAGATCATCTGATCCATGATGCCGCAGCGCACGCCAACCCATTCGTTCTCGGCACGCTGACCGAGCCGCGCCATCGTTGCTGCATCCCACGGCAGCTCGGACACGACGGCGAACGCTCGCGCCACGGCCAACTCCAATGCCGCCGAGGAGGACAATCCTGCGCCGACTGGCACATCTCCCGCGATCACGCCTTCCCAGCCGCGCAGTCTGTGTCCTGCCTCCTGCAAGGCCCACGCCACACTCTTGATGTACTCGGCCCAGCCGTCATTTGCCCGAGCTAGATTGTCGAGTGAAAAAGTGGTTGAGCCGGAGAAATCGAGCGAATGAGCTAACACTTGCCCATCCGTTCGCGGCCGCAGCGCGATCCACACGGCACGGTCGATGGCCAAGGGCAGGACGAAACCGTCGTTGTAATCGGTGTGTTCGCCAATCAGGTTGACGCGACCGGGAGCGCGGACCACCAATGCCGGCGGCGTCTGGTAACGCTGCTCGAACTCGCGGCGGATGACCTGCTCACATCCACGCATCAATTTCTCGCTCCCTTTCGCTCAAGGCACGCTCAGCGATTGGCCACTGTCGCTAGGTCCGAGCTTGAGGATTAATTGCGCCGCTCGTTTGGCCCATTGCACCGCCGAAGGATACTGTCTCGCCTCGTCGCCGAAGCAGCTGCGAAGCATCTGGGTATCGATGATGCCAGGATTGAGCGGAATGGCGGCCATGCCCTCCGGTAGCTCTTGGGCCAGTGCCAGCGTGAGGCCCTCGATGGCATACTTGCTGGCGCAATAAGGCGCAACCTCCGGCGAAGTCGAGCGACCCCAACCTGAACTGTAATTAATGATGACGCCGCGGCCCCGTGTGATCATGGCCGGCAGAAAGCTCCGCAACACATTCGCCACGCCCTTGATGTTGATGTCGATGAGGCGGTCGAAGTCCTCGGCCGGCACTTGCCACAACGGTGCGTTGGGATTGATGATCGCGGCATTGTTTAGAAGCAAATCCGGTGCTTCGGATTTGGCCAATAGGCGGTCGGCCCAAGCCTGTACCTGCTCAAACTGAGCCACATCCACAGCGGCGAAGTCGTGCGGTGAACCGAAGCGCTGTCGCAGCTGTTCCAACTCGGCGGCGGAACGACCGCAGCCCAGAACTGTGTGCCCCAATTCGATGAAACGCTCGGTCAGCGCTCGACCCAGACCGCGCGTCACGCCCGTCAACACGATTCGCCGCGAAGATCTCGCCGCCATATTGCGATCACTCTCTCGGGTCATTTATTAGGTTCGCTTTTCCTCGGTACGGCCGCTGCCTGAAGGTAGGCGATCAGGTCCGCTATATCCTGCTTGCTCAGCTGCGTTTCCAGTCCTTCGGGCATGAGCGACTTGCCCGTCGCCTGGATCTCCTCGATTTGATCGCGCAAGATCGTGTCCTCGGCCTTTTCGCCTCGGCGCAGCGTCACACTGGAGGCCGTATCGGCGGCGATCAGACCGCTGAACACCTGCCCCTTCTTGGTGGTGATCTGATAATTCAGATAGCGCGGGTCCAACTCTCGACTGGGATCGAGAATGTCATTGAGCAGTTGCTCGGGAGACTTGTTTCGCAGCGCGGACAACAGATCCGGGCCGACCTCGAACCCTTCGTTTTCCAAACGATGACAAATCGTGCAATTCTTCATGAACACGACCTTGCCGCGTGTTGTGTCTGCGTTCAGTTCCAGAGAAGCGCGATAGGCGGCAACGATCTTCTGTCGTTCCGGAGTCGCCTGTTGCCCCAGAAGGCTGCGAGCGCGTCTGCGAATGTCGCTATTGGCGTGTCTCCGCAGCTGCTCCAGACGCAACGGTTCGAGCTGATTGCTGAGAACTTTCTTGTGCTCGATCGCATCGAGAAGGCGTGGCAGACGATCGGCACGTGCAAATAGCGCCTCGACGACTTCGCGACGAACCGTCGGACTGTAGCTGTTCCAGTTGGCGAGAAGCAAGTCGGCGACTTCCGGTCGCGGATGCAGGGACAGCGAACGGACCAACGCTGACTGCACGTCGGGTGGAGTTTGCGGATTGAGGAGATCTTCTGCGACCGAAACTACCAGAGAGTCAGGACCGCGGCCCAGCAATCGAAGGGCGGCAATGCGCTCAGCCGGCGAGCGCTTGGCGTCACGACTCGTGCTTGCAACTTTCTCGAAAAGAGGCCGAATGCCTTCCACCGCTTCTTTCAAGGACCTAGGGGGATTGCCCCACAACTGCGTCAGCGGCCGTGCGCTGTTCTGCAATCCCTGGCCCAGGCCATCGAGGACCGCGACCTGCCAGGGACTGGACTCCTGGGCTTTCGAGGCAAGCTGACGTAAGGCTCTTGCTAGATCTCCATCGTCCGCCTTCGCGCCAACAATAGCGGCCAGACGCGATAGCAATTGCAGACGCGCAACCGGGGCGCGTTCGAGAAAGTCGTGGTCACGGACCAGCACTTCCAGGAGAGCAACGCCCGAGCCGTGAACGGAGCTGAGCACCGCGGTCTGCGTCCAGCGATCACCCGCATCCTGACGTGCGACGCGAGCCAGTGCCGTCACGGTTTCGGGACTGTCGCTCGCCCCCAGCGTGAACGCCAGCTGAAAACGCACGCGCGGCGAGGGATCATCTGCCAGCGCGGTCACGTCATTCCGCAGCTTCGCGGAGTGCGGTAACCGTTCCTCGGCCAGCCGCAACGCCTGTTCGCGGACGCCCGGTTCCGGATCTTTCATGGCCTGTTCGATGTCCTCCTCGGTCAGCGCCTTCAGGCCGCGCAACGTCCACAGGGCATGTGCCCGACCGGGGGCCGACTTGCTTGTGGTAGCGTAGTCGCGCGTCCACCGCACAGCGCTCTTGTCCTGGCGTTCGATGAGCAAGCGTTGTGCGGTAAGCCGCCACCATAAATTTCCGTCGTTGACATGCTCGACAAGAGCTTGAGTGGTCGCCTGGCGCAGCGACGGCCGGCGGCTCGACTGATCGGACAGGCGGATGCGCCAGAGGCGACCGCGACCGCGGCTCTCCAGATTCAACTTCTGCTTCATGTCCTCCGGCAGCGACAGTGGTGTCTCAATCACCTCCCGATAGAAATCCAGCACATACAGCGCGCCGTCCGGTCCCAGCGTCAAATGCACTGGTCGAAACCAATTGTCCGTCGAGGCAAGAAACTCGCACTCTTGCTCGTCGCCGGCGCGCTTGGCAATGAACGTGGCCCCGTTGTCAACGAGGACATCTCGATGGATCAGATTGTTGGCCGGATCGCAAACGAAGACGTTGCCACGATACGCTTCGGGAAACGCATCGGCGGAGTAGACGATCGGACTGCATGCAGAAGTGATGTATCCGCCCGGCACCAAT
Source organism: Gemmataceae bacterium (assembly GCA_036557565.1). Classification (GTDB taxonomy): domain Bacteria; phylum Planctomycetota; class Planctomycetia; order Gemmatales; family Gemmataceae; genus JAJPHU01. Next base: position 34,018 of record DATBHJ010000172.1, on the reverse strand, counting down.
TCCGTGGCGGCGAATCTGCGCGGATCGAACCCACCCCTGCCCTCTTTACGACGCGAGGTCCGTTCAACGCGCCACGCCTCGAACGGGCTGATACGGTGCACCTGGCAGGCAGCACCGTGATCGGGAATATCCAGCGTGACGGCGCTGACCGCCAGGGCCGGATTGCGGCGCAGATAATGATCGGGCAGCACGATATGCCGCAGATGTTGACTGTTGGTCGCCGTGAACCAGTGTTGCCATTCGTCGGGGGCAAGTCCATACTGTCCGCCGCCGGACGTCGCTTCCAGGCTGCCCGGCGTCTCTGGATGAAAACGGATGCCGCGCGCCCGTAGCGTCAAGGGCGGCATGTCCGGCTTTTCCGGCGAACGAATCGTGCCGCCATCGCTGCCGGCCACGCCGTAAACCCAGTTGTCGAGACCCCACTGGAGACTGTTGACGATCTGCTGGATGTTGGCGAGATTGAAGCCGGTGTATAGCACCCGCTGCCGATCTGCTTTGCCGTCGCCGTTGGTATCCTCGAAATACAAGATGTCCGGCGCATTCGCCACCAGCAATCCGCCCTGCCACGGCAACACGCCAGTAGGAAACCGCAATCCCTCGGCATAGACGTGGCTCGTTTCATACACGCCATCGCCATCCCGGTCTTCCAGCAACTTGATGCGCCCGGAAGTGATGTGTCCCGTCGCCACGCCCCCGTTGGGATAGCCGCGCATCTCGGCAACATAGATTCGGCCCGCTTCGTCGAAGGCCATCGCCACGGGATCGATCACATCAGGCTCCGCGGCAACGAGGTCGATTTCGAAGCCTTTGGGCAAACGAAAAGTCGCTTGTTCCTCGCGCGGCGACAGCGGCCCTTTCGACGTTTCCCCTGGTCTCGGTTCAGCTGCGTCGATGTTCAGAATGACGAATAGCGTCAAGCCCAGCATCGAGCCAAGCCATGCCAGTGTCTTTCGTGCGCCCATCATCTCAGTCCTGTAATTCGTGGAAGAATTCGCGGAGTTCAGTCTAATCGCTACGGCTTGATCCGTCGAGCGATGCGCGCCGATTATCCTTTGTCCAAGCAAGAACGATGTTCTATCAAATGAGCATGGCATCATCGAATTTACTCCTTGTCGGTGCCAGCGCTCGCGCGGCTGCCTTCTCTGCCCTACGAGCGGGGCTGCGTCCTTGGTGCGTCGATCTGTTTGCGGATCGCGATTTGCGACAGCGATGTTCCGTCACACAGCTGACGGACCGCTATCCGGAGGGATTTCAAACTTTCCTCGGAAGCGACCTTCCAGGCCCGTGGATGTACACCGGCGGATTGGAAAATCGACCGCGATTTGTGCAGAAGATGGCCCAACGGCGGCCCTTGTGGGGCAATACGGAAAGAGCCTTGTCACGCTGCCGCGATCCCAAGTACATCGCCACGCTTTTGCACTCGGTAGGGATGCCCGCGCCGGCGGTGATCGACGTCCTCGACAAATCCCCAGCGCCGCAGCGCTGGCTGCTCAAACCACGCAAGAGCGCGGCGGGAAATGGTGTTCGTCACCGGATGCCGGAAGATGACTTCTGGGATAAAAACGATGTCTATTGTCAAGAATTTATCTCAGGGTCATCGATTAGTCTGCTTTTCCTTGGCGATGGGCGGACGGCTCAACTCTTGGGTGTGACGCGCCAGCTTGTCGGCGAGCCCTGGCTGCACGCGGAGCCATTCCACTATTGCGGCAGTATTGGTCCTCTGGATCCCTGCTTGGTGCAGTGTCCATCTCTGAACGAACTTGGACAGTTGCTGGTGTCGGAGTGTTTCCTGGAGGGTCTGTTCGGCATCGATGGCATTCTGCGTGAAGGAACCTTTTGGCCGGTGGAAATCAATCCTCGTTACACGGCCTCAGTCGAAGTGCTGGAACATGCGACCGGATCGCCGATATTGGGATGGCACGCTCATTTCTTCACGCATCGCCGATTTCCGGAATTCTCGCCGAGTATCGTCCGGGGCACTCGCACGTTCGGCAAAGCGATCCTCTTTGCGCGTGACGAGCTACATTTCCCCGCCGATGGTCCGTGGATGGCCGATCTGGGTTCGCCCAGACCGGCGCAAGAACTTCCGGGTTTTGCCGATATTCCTGCTGCCGGCGAACGCATCGAGGCCGGCAAGCCGATCCTGACGTTCTTCGCAGCGGCCGATTCTCCGGCCTCCTGTGAGGAGGCCTTGCGGCAAATCGCTGACGACCTCGACCGCTGGCTATTTGAATAATAAAATGTCGCTATGTTGCTGAACGAACGAGCTTTGCGTCTGGCCGACCACATGACCTCTACGGCCGCCGCCTTGCGCATCGCCGTCCAGACGACTCCCAAGGGCGCCCGATTGATCGATTGCGGTGTCACCGTCGAGGGTGGCTTGCAGGCCGGCTTGGCGATGGCGCGCGTCTGTCTGGCGGGACATGCCGAGGTAACGCTTGCGCCCGGCCAGATCGACGAGCTGCCGGTACCGCTGGTACAGGTTTGTAGCGATCATCCGGTCCTGGCGTGCATGGCCTCGCAGTACGCCGGCTGGCAAGTCTCCGTCGGCAAGTTCTTCGCCATGGGCTCTGGACCGATGCGGGCCGCCTACGGCAAGGAGGAGCTGTTCGAACACATCCCTGGTCGCGAGCAAGCCAGCGTCGCTGTCGGCGTCCTGGAGACTTCCAAGATTCCAGGTGACGACGTGGCTGCGTATCTCTCCGAGCGCCTTAACCTACCGTCCGACAAGCTGACGCTGTTGGCTGCGCCGGCGTCGAGCCAGGCAGGAAACGTGCAAGTCGTGGCGCGTTCGCTGGAGACTGCCCTGCACAAGCTCTATGAATTGAAGTTTGATCTGGGACAAATTGTATCCGGTTACGGCACAGCACCGTTGCCGCCCGTCGCCTCGGATTTCCTTGGCGCGATCGGTCGCACGAATGACGCCATTCTCTACGGTGGTCGAGTCGTGCTCTGGGTCAAGGGCGATGACGCACAACTTGCAGAGATCGGCCCCAAAGTACCGTCCTCTGCCTCACCGGATCATGGCGCTCCGTTTGCCGAGATCTTCGAACGTTACGAACACGACTTCTACCGCATCGATCCGTTGCTTTTTTCACCCGCGGTCATCGTGTTGCAGAATCTGCGCACAGGTAAGAGCCATGTTTTCGGCCGAATCGAGCGCGAGGTCTTGCGGCGCTCCTTCGGCTTTGGGGGACAGTCCGGGTAAGCTGGCCGGGTGGGGGGCACCAACAGGACTACGCCGGCTGTTCACTCTTCCCCCAATAGGCGACGGCGGCATCGAAATCAGGCACGAAACGAAACAACTGGTCCAGACAACACGTCTCGAAGATACTGTGTACCGACGGCGAGACGTGGCACAACACCAACTCGCCCTGATGCTCATGCAGGAGGCGCTGCAGAGTGATGAGCTTGGCTAAGAAGACACTGTACAGAAACTGGGGAGAGTCGGGTCCCAGGCTCAGTGCCAACTTGCGGCAAGACTCATCCGTGACCAGCTGGCGAAGCTCGCCGGCCAGTTCGTGGATTTGCGGTTCATCCAACTGTGGATGGCGAAGTCGCGTACAAAAGACATCTCCCCGCCGCTCAACGTCGATGTAGTGGTAGGGACGAGTCATCGTTCGGCCCTCCTGAAAAGGGGGCTTTTTGCCCCACTTGCTTCCTCGCCTGCTTCCTTCGAGCAGTAAGACTTCAAACTAATCGCTCCTCTGTCGATGTCAAGAGTCTAGGGTCGGGAATTCCTCTGTCAGGGGCAATGGGAGCCGACCTAGCGTGGGCCTAGAAGAGCGAGGCGCTTCATAACCCGCACTTTCCGCTTCGGGTTCGCCGTGGATAACGCCGTTGTCCACAGTCACGGCACGTACTGGAACGCGGCGACGGATCAGCGCCGGCGCATGTCCACGACAGATGACGTGCACGGCTCGGCAGGCAGTGCCGCGTACGAATCCCGATCGCCGCGGATCAGCGCCCTCTACTAATACATCCAGACGCCGGCCGAGCAAACTGCGACAATATGCCTCCGTCAAGTCGCGTTCTATCTCCAGAATACGTGCGCGGCGCTCGGCGACGACGGTGGGGGGAACGCTCTCGGCCCAAGTCGCCGCCTCCGTCCCGGCGCGCGGACTGTAAGAAAAAATATGGATGCGCGCAAAACCAACCTCCCGGATGACACGGCAAGTCGCTTCGAAATCGGAGTCGGTCTCGCCCGGAAAGCCGATGATCACATCTGTAGTAAACGCCGGTCGATCGAGGACCGCACGAATGCGACGACAACGTTCGAGAAAGCCGGCGCTGCGATAACGCCGCTTCATTCGCGCGAGAATGCGATCCGAACCGCTCTGCAAACACAGATGCAAATGCGGACAGATGCGTGGATGCTGGGCCAATACTCGAATCAGATCGTCGCGCGCCTCGGCCGCTTCGAGGCTGCTGAGGCGAATGCGAAAATCGCCGGGCAATTCGGCCAACCGTTCGAGCAAGTGCCACAAGCGACACCATTGAGATTTCGGCTGACCGCGACTGAGGTCGATACCGTAATGCCCCAAGTGGATGCCCGTCAGGACGATTTCACGATATCCATTTTCCACCAACCGTTCGACCTCGGCGACGATCGCTTCGGGCGTTCGGCTCCGCAATGCCGGGCGGACGTGCGGGATGATGCAGTAGCTGCAATTGAGCAAGCAGCCGTCTTGCACCTTGACGAACGCGCGTTGATGCTCGTCGAAGCGCGCGATGCCCGGAATGGCCTGGACGACGCCGAACGGCTCTAATTCCTCGACGATTCGCGTCTTGTCGGTGATAACTTTGACGACGCCCGGCAGTCGGGCGACGGCATCGGGATCGCGCGTGGCGTAGCAACCCATGACAACGATACCAGCGTGTGGCTGCGCCTGATGCAGCCGGCGCACGGTCTGCCGGCTCTTCGCATCTCCCTCCGCAGTGACGGTGCAGGTGTTGACAAGGCACAGATTGGCCGGCTGTCCCTGGGCTGCCTCAATGTAGCCGTTGGCTTCCAGTGTTTCCTTGACGTACTGTGTCTCATACTGGTTGACCTTGCAACCCAGTGTGACGAGACGACAGGTGCGCGGCGCGGTCATGTCCACTCCATCCAGCCTCGTTACGGTTAGCGACGCACCACCACATCATCGTTAACTGTTATCTTACGAACCAGGCGCCACGCCCGGCGACGATTTAGCTTTACCTCCGCGCGGCGGTTGAGAATCTGGAAAATACGCTGGGCTTCGGCTTCTTGCTCGACAGAGTATTGCGGTTGACGAGACCTGACTGACCTCTAAAGAGAGAGTAATTTTCGCCTCCGTCCCATCGTCGCCGATCAATGCCCATCTCCCACCAACTTTTCAGCTGCCCACCCCAGGAACGATTGGTTAAAGATAAGTGCTTGGGGATCGAATGAAATGAGGGTAGACTGGTGCGTGACACACGATGATAGGTCAGGGCGGCGTAGATAGAGAGAGTGTTGTCAGCATGCCTACTTTGCCTTCTGCGATCGACGTATCGGATTCTTTCGACGGCGAAGTTCGTTACCGCCTTCCCCAAAGGCCGATTGGCCGACTTCGTTATGTGGGACTGCTGCCAATGGCCATCGGCCTGTTCATTGTCAGCTGGCCCATCCTCGGGATTGTGTTTTTCTTGACCGCGGTGCCGGCGCCGGCAGGAGGTCTTTTCTGGTTTGCGGTGCTCGGGCCACTTCTGATGTTTGGACCGGTTTGTTTCCCGCTCGGCGGATTCATCGTATTCAAGGGCCTACTTATAGTGACCGGCCACACGGAGATCTCCCTTCGTGCGGACCGATTATACCTCATCGATAGGTGTGGCTGGTTCCGCTGGACGCGTCGCCCGCCCGTGGCTAATCTTCGCGGCTTTCGCGTCGAGCATGGCAGCCCGGCTTTTCTCTACAGCGGCCGGACACAAGGCGATCTGGGACTAAGAGCCAGCCTCAAGGCCGACCTAATCGACGGCAAATCGCTGACTGTTTGCCAAGGCTATCCCCACGAGTGGCTGCTTCCCTTGGCCGAGGACTTGGCTCGACGTTGCCAGCAAGTCGTACCTTCCAGCCGAACCGCCTCCGGGGAGTCGATCCGCGTGGTCGAGATTTGCACAGACCCATCGCGGGTCCAGGACCGGCCCTGTCAGCCGACCAACAGTACCGCGATCCTGGAATCTCAGCCCGACGGCCTCACAATCACCATCCCCCCGGCCGGACTGGTGGGCGGCAGCGGCTGGTTCTTTGTCCTCTGGTGTTTGGGCTGGAACAGCGCCGCTTTCCCGTTCGCAATCTTGTTTCTCTGCCTTGCGATACAGGGCGAGGCAAAATGGCAGCGAAGTAACGAGAAAATGAGCGTGCTGGCCGCGTGCCTGTTCATGGCTCCATTTCTGGTCGTCGGCATAGGATCGCTTTTCGCCCTGTTGCACCGGGCTTGGCGTCGAACGGTGATCGCCGTAGCTGGGGATTCGTTGCAGATAGTGGAAAGCGGCCTGTTGGGGACACGTCGGCGCCACTGGTCTGAAACCGACTTGCTGGGCGTCGGCGTAAGAAGCGACTCGTGGCAAAACAGCAAGGGCAACACACGCTGGACCATTTCGCTAACTGTTCAATCGAGGCAGGGAGGCATGTACCGTTTGCTCTCCTACCGCGAGAAAGCCGAGCTGGAGTGGATCGCTACAGTGCTACGACAAGCCTTGCGACTGCCCAGTCAACAAAGACAGACAAAAGAACGAGAGCAGAAGCGCGAATCTTGAATGCAGTGTGGAGCTTTGAAGGGGACGCCAACGCGAGTAGTCAATATCATCCGAATGTATTGGACCAGTCCGGGGCTGTCCATTTTCTCGCTTTGGCCGCGGCAATCCTTTCGGATTCTCTCTTCCGTTCGCCGTGCCCTTGTTTCTCCCGGCCCGTGAATGGATACGCCGAAGCGGCTGCTAGCTTATCCTTCAGGCTGGGATAGCGCGACGTATCGAGTCGGATCGGAGAGTCCTGCCACTTCGAAGCCGGCGCGGCGCAGCACACACGAATCACATCGGCCACAAGCGGCGCCGTCGGGCGCGGGATCGTAACAACTGTGTGTCAGTCCGAAATCGACTCCCAGCGACACACCCAGACGGATGATGTCCGCTTTCGACAGCTGAATCAACGGTGTATGAATGCGAAATCGCCCCTTCTTCTCGACGCCGGCTTTCGTGGCCACGCTCGCCAGCTGCTCGAACGCCGCGATGAATTCCGGACGACAATCGGGATAGCCGGAGTAATCGATGGCATTGACTCCCATGTAGATGTCGAAGCTACCCAGCACCTCGGCCCACGCCAGTGCCAGCGACAAAAACACAGTGTTCCGAGCGGGAACGTAAGTTATGGGAATGTCGGCACTCATTGTTTCGAGGGAGCGATCGCGCGGTACGGCTATGTCCGCCGTCAGCGCCGAGCCGCCGAACACACGTAAATCCAGTTCAATGACGCGCTGCTCTATCGCGCCGAGCGCAGCGGCGACGCGGCGAGCAGCGTCCAGCTCCGCCGCATGGCGCTGTCCATAGGCGATGGTCAGAGCATGACAGCGAAAGCCATCACGACGGGCGACTGCCAGCGCCGTCGCCGAATCGAGTCCGCCGCTCAACAAGACCACCGCTGCTCGATCGTTGTCCATCGTCCGCATTCTCTTCGCGATTTATCGTGCCCCTGAAAAGTCGCGAGGATCGAGGTTATGGTATCGAGAATCCAAAGGCACATGGGCGGCTCGCGCGACTCCGATTGCCTTCTCACAACCCCAGCACATCGTTCATCGTGTAACGTCCGGGGGGTTTGGCGGCCAGGAATTTCGCTGCGAGAAGTGCCCCGCGGGCATAGCTGTCGCGACTGTGGCCCTTGTGGACTAACTCCAGCGATTCGCCCAGAGCGCTGAAAATAATCGTGTGCTCACCGACGTTATCCCCGGTTCTCAGCGCGTGAATGCCAATCTCGTGGGGCGGACGTTCGCCCACCAGTCCTTCGCGGCCGTGGCACAACTCGGTTTGCCCCATCACTTCTTGCACGATGCGCGCGAAGTGCAATGCCGTGCCGCTGGGTGCGTCTTTCTTGAAACGATGATGCCGTTCCACGATCTCGACATCGAAGCCCTTGCCCTTGAGCAAGCTCCCCGCCTGGCGCACCAGCTGAAAGAGCACATTGACCGACAAACTCATATTCGGAGCCATCAACAGAGCGGTGTGATGGGCCGCCGCCTCAATCTCGCGACGTTGCTCCGGCGTGTGGCCCGTCGTCGCTACTACCAGCGGAATGCGGCGCTGGACACACAGGGGCAGTACCGTCATCGTGCCTTGTGGCATCGAAAAATCGATGAGGGCATCCAGGCGCTGCTCCTGCGGCAGCTCGGCGCGGAGCGGCACACCCAGTTTGCCGAGGCCAGACAGCTCGCCGATGTCCTGTCCCAACCGCGGATGATTGGCCGCCTCCAGGGCGGCCCCGAGCGCCAAATCCGTGTCCTCTCCGATAAGATGCACCAGGCGCTGCCCCATTCGGCCGGCGGCGCCATTGATACCCAGGATCGTCTTCATGGTTGTACCCTCCCTTGCCGGTGGGACCGACATACCTCCGATGCCGCGTCAGATGCTTCGTATCTTACGCGATCCGCAGATCCGGTCGAGTCTGCTCAATCCGTAGGCACGAATTGCTCATTCTCGGCATTGACCCCATTGTCATCACCCGGTCTCTTCATTAAACTGATAATTACCAGCCCAAAAGGGCGTCCTCCCTTAAACGATACTTCCGATCCGACTTGTCATCGAAGACTGTCACTGCGAGAGCATGAGTTGCGACCATGATCTGCCGATCTCGTGTTCACTCCTACAATTACCCGACCCTCTGTCTACTCGCTTTTATCGTGCTTCCCGTGCTCGCGCTGCGGGCGGGATTGGCGGCCCAACCGGAACAGGCCGAATGGCCTTTCGTTGGACCAAAACGTCCGGCCGTTCCCGAGGTCCGCGGTCGCCAGTGGATTCGTAATCCCATCGATGCTTTCGTGCTGGCCGGGCTGGAAAAGGCGGGACTGCAACCCAATCCAGCCGCCGACAGGCTCACGCTTCTGCGCCGCGTCACCTTCGACCTGACCGGATTGTTGCCGACGCAAGCCCAGCGCGTTGCCTTTCTGGCAGATCACGGCCCCGATGCTTACGAGCGCCTCGTCGATCGATTGCTTCACTCGCCCCAGTTCGGCGAACGCTGGGCGCAGCACTGGCTCGACATTGTGCGCTTTGCCGAGACCGACGGCTTCAAGGTCGATCGCTTGCGGCCCGAAGCCTGGCGCTACCGCGATTACATCATTCGCTCTTTCAATAACGACCTGCCGTACGATCGCTTCGTGATGCAGCAAATCGCCGGCGACGAGCTGGAGCCGAACAATCCCGATGCCCTCATCGCCACCGGCTTCTATCGGTTGCCGCCGGAAGAGATCAACGGCTCGAACTATCGCATGATCCGTCAGGACATGCTCGACGACATCACCGACGTCTTCGGCACCACCTTTCTCGGTCTAACTTTTGGCTGTGCTCGCTGCCACAATCACAAGTTCGATCCACTGACGCAGAAGGATTACTTCCGTTTGCAGGCGTTCTTCACGCCGCTGATGCAGCGCGACGATCTGCCCGTGGCATCTACGGAGGAAAAGGCCTCGTATCAGCGCCAGCTGGCCCAGTGGCAGAAAACCTCCAAGGAATGGCGCGCCCAGTGCGATGCCCTGCTCGCTCAACCGCGGAAGGCCATCTTTGAGGAAGTGGTATCCACGTTTGACGAGGAAACCCAGAAGGCCCTGCAGACGCCCGCAAACAAAAGGACGCCGTTGCAGCGTCAACTGGCGGCATTGGCGAACAAGCAGATTGAGCGGCGCGCGAGTCGCGCCTATCGCCGGCTGTCGAAAGAACAGCGTGCGCTCTACGACGAGTTGCAGAAGAAGATCGACGAAGGCAAACCGAAGCCGCTGCCGGTAGCGATGGGGGTGGCCAACATCGACGGCGAAGCACCGCCGACATATCGTCTGGCGACCGGCAGCTATCTCCGACCTCGCGAGCGCGTGCAGCCGGACTACCCGGAATGTCTTGACTCTCTGTCCGGAAAGGTTGTGGCGGCACGTTTTCAACGTGCCGGCGAAAGCAAAGAACCGACAAATCGGCACGTTGCCAACGCGCCGCCCCAGAACACCCGCTCCGACCTCGCGCGTTGGCTGTGCCGGCCCGATCATCCGCTGACCAGCCGTGTCATTGTCAATCGTCTCTGGCAGCATCATCTGAGTTCCGGCATCGTGGCCACGCCCAACGACTTCGGCGCGATGGGCGAAAAGCCCTCACAACCGGAACTGCTCGACTATCTGGCCACCGAACTGGTTCGTCAGGGCTGGAGTCTCAAGGCGATTCACCGGCTGATCGTAACTTCGGCGACGTATCGGCAGGCATCGTCGCCCAGCTACAATGCCAAGCTGGACAAGGCTGTTTCTGTCGATCCCGACAATAAACTTCTGTGGCATGCGCGCGTCAAGCGGCGCGAGGCGGAGGCGATCCGCGATGCCGTTCTGCAAGCGTCAGGTCAGCTCAACTTGCGCATGGGTGGCCCCAGCAATTGTCCGCTCTTGCCCGCCGCCGTCATGGAAAGCAAGTACGCCTGGGAGCCGGATCAAAGGCCCACGGATCGCAACCGCCGATCCATCTACATACTGGCCAAGCGCAACTTCGCATATCCGCTGTTCGACGCGTTCGACCAGCCCGATCGGATCAACAGTTGCCCGGTTCGTCCGGTCACGATTACGGCGCCGCAAGCGCTGGCCATGCTCAATGGCGAGTTCACTCTTGCACAAGCTCGTACTCTCGCCGGCCTGCTTGTAAAGGACCACGGCCGGGCCGCTGCCTCGCTAATTCGTGCCGCTTACCTGCGTGTTTTCAGCCGCGAACCAGATGACCAGGAGATCGCCTCGGCCCAAAAGTTTTTGCTACGGGAAGCGCGGTTGGTCGGTTCGTCCGAGCCGCTTGCCCTCGACGCAGTGATCGATTTTTGCCATGCGCTCTTGAACTCCGCAGAGTTTCTCAATGTGGAATGAAACAGTGTTCAGTGTTCAGTCCGGATACTGAATACTGAACACTGAACACTGATTGATGACAACTATGATGCTCTCCCCCTTTTCTGCCTCTCAACAGATTGCCCGACCGACGTCGCGGCGAGAGTTTCTGCGCCACGCCGGGGCCGGCTTCGGCGGACTGGCCCTGGCTGCGCTCCTGGCCCGCGACGCTGCCGGCGGGCAATGTCCAACAGACAATCCGCTGGCCCCGCATGCTCCGCACTTTCCGGCCCGCGCGCGGAGCGTGATCTTTTGTTTCATGGATGGCGGACCCAGCCACATCGATCTCTTTGATCCGAAACCACTGTTGAAGAAATTGGCAGGCAAACCGCTGCCGCCGAGTTTTCCGCGACCAATGACGGCGATGGGCAGCACGGCGTACACGCCATTGCTGGCATCCACGCGCACGTTCAAGCAGCACGGACGATCCGGCTTGTGGGTCAGCGACTGGTATCCGGAAATCGCCCGCTGCGTGGACGACCTCGCCGTGGTCCGCAGCTGCCGCGCGGACGGACAAACGCATGTGGCCAGCGTGTGTCAGATGAATACCGGCAATCTGCGTCCGGGCCGGCCATCGCTAGGTGCCTGGTCGCTGTACGGCCTGGGCACGGTGTGCGATAATCTGCCGGGGTTCGTTGTGTTGACCGACTCCGATGTTGAACCTCCCGGCGGAGAGCACAACTGGGGCACCGGCTTCATGCCGGCGACTTACCAGGGCACACATTTCGCCCCCGGCAAGACTCCGATCCTCTACACCGACTCCCCAGCGGGAATCACGAGTGCTCGTCAACGGGCCAAGGTCGATTACATCAACGAATTGAATAAGCACTATGAAGCGCGGTTCGTCGGTCCGGCAGCTCGCCGGTCCCGGGTCGGCGAATTGCCGGTCCCCTCCGAGGTCGAGTCCATCGAGGCACGCATCTCCGCTTATGAACTGGCCTATCGCATGCAGTCGAGTGCCCCGGACGCCGTCGATCTGTCGCGCGAGACCGCGGAGACGCAAAGGCTGTACGGACTCGATCGCAAGGAGACAGCGACCAATGGACGCAATTGCCTGCTGGCACGCCGCCTGGTCGAACGTGGCGTGCGTTTCGTGCAAATATACATGGGTTCGGGAAGCCGATGGGATGCCCACAGCGATCTGGACAAGAATCATGCTCAAGCGTGCCTGGAGAGCGATAAACCCCTCGCCGCTTTGCTCAAAGATCTGAAGCGGCGCGGACTGTTCGATTCAACGTTGGTGGTCTGGGGCGGCGAATTCGGCCGGACGCCGATGAGTGAGAGTGGTAATGGACGGGATCACAATCCTTACGGTTTTACCATGTGGATGGCCGGCGGTGGAATCAAGGGTGGAATCACCCACGGCACGACCGATGACATCGGACTGTACGCCGTGGACAAGCCGGTCCATGTCCACGACATCCATGCGACCATCCTGGCTCTGCTCGGACTGGATCACAAACAGTTGACTTTCTTCCACGACGGCCGCGACGAGCGCTTGACAGAAACGAGCGGTCACGTGATCGAAACAGTCATGCGCTGAAAGCGGTTTACAGTTTTCCCCAGTGGATCGTCTTGCAGCGCGGGCACTGGCCCATCTCGTATTCGACCTGTTCACCGGATAAGAAGGTGAAGGAGAAACTCTCCAACATGGGCAACGGACAGCCACACACGCACAACGTGCTTCCCGCCGGTTCGCGGCCCATTAAGTGTCCCCAAAGGGGGCTAAAGAACTGAATCCAGCCTTGCGACCGTTGCGAACGACGGTTCTTATGGCACCAGCGGACGTCTTCTGGTTCGTTCATTCCCAATCGGCGGCAAGCACGAACGATCGGATAGGGAGGGGCATCGCATTCGACTTGCAGGGGTCCCAGATGGTTCGACATGACTCTTACCTCATTGTTCTTCCTTTCCTTGCCGTGACGCGGAAGCGCCCGGATCGCACGGCTGCCACCCCGTCACTGTTTATTTAGAATAGCAACTACCGTGCCAGGAGTCAGCCAACTGAAGCGGGAGTGTATCATGCGTCGTGTCTATTCGCTCGTTATTGTTGCCATGTTCTTCGCGCCGGTGCTCGTCGCGGATGAGACGACTCCCGCGACCCCCTCGGAAGGAGTGCGGCCAGTTGGAACAGACGGCAAGCCGCTCAACTTCGATTTTGAGACGGGCACGCTCAAGGACTGGACGGTCGAGGGTGAGGCATTTCGTAGTCAGCCGATCAAAGGCGACACGGTGGCCCGGCGACGCGGTGATATGAAAAGCCAACATCAAGGCAATTACTGGATTGGCAGCTATGAACGGCAAGGCGATCGGCCGCAGGGCGCGCTCACGTCCGTGGCGTTCAAGGTAACGCACCCTTGGGCGTCCTTCCTTGTTGGCGGCGGGGCGGGACCGGAAACCCGCGTCGAGATGGTCCGCGCGGACACCAAGAAGGTCATCTCGAGCACCTCCGGCACGGATGAAGAGAACCTCCGCCGGGTGGCCGTGGATCTCCGGCCGCATCTGGGCAAGGAGATTTTCATTCGGCTGGTCGATAAGCAATCCGGCGGATGGGGCCACATCAATTTCGACGACTTCCGGTTCCACGTCGAAAAGCCGAACTTCCCGGTGCGTGCGGAGCCTTTGCCGACGGACGCTTACAAGTTTGCCGGACTTCCGCCAGAGAAGAGCGCCGCCGTCATGAGCGTGCCGGAAGGCTTCGAGGTCAAGCTGTTTGCCGGTGAGCCGGACGTACAACAGCCCATCGCTCTGTGCCTGGACGATCGTGGGCGGCTGTGGGTGGCCGAGGCATATAGTTACCCTATTCGACGATCCGATAAGGACGCGAAGGACCGCATCCTCATCTTCGAGGACACGGACTGTGACGGCAGGTTCGACAAGCGCACCGTCTTTATGGAAGGACTGAATCTTGTCAGCGGGTTGGAGGTCGGCTTCGGCGGCGTGTGGATCGGGGCTGCCCCGTACTTCATGTTCGTCCCGGTCAAACCCGGCGAAGACAAGCCGGCGGGAAAGCCGCAAATCCTGCTGGACGGCTGGCACTATGAGGACACTCACGAAACTCTGAATGCGTTCTGTTGGGGTCCGGACGGTTGGCTGTACGGCTGCCACGGCGTCTTCACGCATTCGCGTGTCGGCAAGCCCGGCACGCCAGACAAGGACCGCATTCCGCTCAACGCTGCTATCTGGCGCTATCATCCGACCAAGCACGTCTTCGAGGTATTCGCGCAAGGCACAAGCAATCCCTGGGGACTCGACTTCGATGCGCACGGTCAGGCATTCATCGAAGCCTGCGTAATTCCCCACGCCTTCCACATGATCCAGGGCGGCCGCTATCACCGACAAGCGGGACTGCACTTTAACCCGCACACCTACTCCGACATCCAGACCATCGCCGATCACCTGCACTGGCAGGGCGCCGATCCGTGGAAGGCCATTTCCACATCCAACAGTCGCGGCGGCGGCCACGCGCATTGCGGTCTGATGATCTACCAGGGCGGCGCGTGGCCCGAAGAGTATCGCGGCAAGATGTTCATGGGCAACATCCACGGCCATCGCCTCAACATGGATGTGCTCACACCCAAAGGCTCCGGCTTTGTTGCCTCGCACGGACCCGATTTCGTGTTGGCCAACGATGCCTGGGCACGCTTTATCAACGTGAAGTCCGGCCCTGACGGCAACGCCTATCTGCTCGACTGGTACGACAAACAAGCGTGCCATCACGGCGATCCCAACATTTGGGACCGCGGCAACGGCCGCATTTACAAGATCAGCTATCGCGGCACCAAGCCGGTGACCAGCGTGGATCTGAGCAAACAAAGCGATCAGGAACTCGTCGAACTGTTGCTGCACAAGAACATCTGGTATGTCAGCCACGCGCAACGGCTGTTACAAGAGCGGGCGAACTGGCAGCATGAGCTGCCGGGCGTAAGTGATGCAGTGTCCAAGATTGCGTTTGAACACCCGGAAGAGACACGGCGGCTTCGCGGGCTTTGGGCACTACACGTCACCGGCGGTTTGACAGAAGAACTCATTTGCAAAGCGCTGGACGACAAGGCGGCGCACGTTCGTGGATGGGCGGTTCAGCTGGCTTTGGAGGACGGCAAGGCTTCCGACACGCTCTTGAAGAAACTGGCAGAGATGGCGGTTCAAGATTCCTCGCCGGTCGTGCGACTCTATCTCGCCAGTGGCATGCAGCGCTTGCCCTTGTCGCAGCGCTGGGAGGTGCTGCGCGGCCTGCTGACGCATTCCGCTGATGCAGGCGATCATAACCTGCCGCTCATGTACTGGTACGCACTGGAGCCGTTGACCGGAGCATCGCCGGAACGAGCGTTACAGCTTGCGTGCAATGCGAAAGCGTCGCCGTCGTTGTTGCCGTTCACAGTGCGGCGTATAACCTCATCGGCTACACCGGAAGCATTGGCACTGGTGGTCAAGACCTTGTCTGCTGAGGAGGAAGCAGGACGACAGCAAGCAATTCTGCGCGGCATCCACGAAGCGCTCAGAGGCCGGCGTCGTGTGGACACACCAAATGTGTGGCCCACCGTGTACGCTAAGCTCGCGCAGAGCACGAACCCCGAGGTACGTCGGCAAGCCACGGCTCTCGCCCTGATTTTTGGCGACACAACGGCTTTCGCCCAGATGCGCCAAATCTTGAGCGATCCAAGCGCCGACGCGCGAGCGCGACAGGACGCCCTCACCGCGCTTCTGAGTGCACGGGACAAGGAGCTCGCCCCGGTTTTGCAGCGACTCGTCGGAGACAAGCCACTTCGCAGCGCCGCCCTGCGTGGCCTGGCAATTTACAACGATCCGAGGACGCCGCAAGTCATCCTGCAGGATTTTAGTTCGTACACTCCTGAAGAGAAACGCGACTGCTTGAGTACGCTGGCTTCGCGGGCCGCTTACGGCAAAGCACTGATGGATGCCGTCGCCGCCAAGAAAGTACCGGCCTCGGACGTGCCAGCCGAAATCGTGCGCCAACTCCGCAATCTTCACGACAAAACGCTGGATGAACGCATCGCCGAGGTCTGGGGCATTGTCCGCACCACAGCGGCGGATCGCCTTCGGCTTATCGCCGACTGGAAGCACAAGGTCATGAAGACCGATTCGGCCCCGGATTTATCACTGGGACGGGCCGTCTTCGCCAAGGCCTGCCAACAGTGCCACACGCTGTACGGCAGCGGCGGCAAGGTCGGCCCCGACATCACGGGCTCGAACCGACCGAACCTCGATTACCTGCTGGAGAACATCCTCGATCCCAGTGCAGTGATTCCCAATGACTACAAGGCGACGGTGCTGACGCTGCAAAACGGCCGGGTCGTCACCGGTATCGTCCGCGGCGAGACCCCTGCCGCCCTCACGGTCGCCACCGCCAACGAGACGCTGACCGTTCCCATCAACGAGATCGAGGAGCGTTCCTCCAGTCCCACGTCAATGATGCCGGATGATCTCCTCAAGCCGCTAAGCGACGACGAAGTGCGCTCGCTCATCGCTTACCTGCGTCATCCGTCCCAGGTGCCGATGCTGGCCACACCGGACAATGCCAAGGACTTCTTCAACGGCAAAGATCTGACCGGCTGGGACGGCGATGCTAAATTATGGTCCGTCGAGAACGGTGAGATCGTCGGCAAGAGTCCGGGTTTGAAGCGCAACGAATTTCTCAAAAGCCAGATGCAGGCCGCCGATTTTCGCTTGACGCTGAAAGTGAAACTGACGCCGAACAAGGAGAACAGCGGTATTCAGTTCCACAGCATGGCCCTTCCGGACGGCGAGATGCGCGGCCCGCAGGCCGATGCTGGCGCCGGCTGGTGGGGCAAGCTCTACGAGGAGAACGGCCGCGGTCTGCTATGGGACAAATCCGGCGAGGCGCACGTCAAGGCCGACGAGTGGAACGAATACGAGATCGTGGCCGAGGGCAGCCGCGTGCGAACCTACATCAACGGCAAGTTGTGCGTGGACCTGAACGACGCTGCGCTGTCGCGCCGCGGCATCTTCGCTTTGCAGATCCACGCTGGCGGGCCGATGGAGGTGCGGCTAAAGGACTTTAAGTTGACGATGCCTCGGTAATGCGTCGGTCGTCGAGCCAATCCGCCGGGCCGGTCATCGATGAGTTCTCAGGGAATCACGGTTGGCGACTCCACAAGAAAAGGTGCGCGCAAGGAGGGAAAAGTTCAAAGAAAAAATGCAAACGTCCCTGCGACCGACCTTAACTCGTGGAGGGATCGATCTCGTCCGGTCGATACAGCACCCGGCCCTCCATGCCGCCTGAAACCGTCAAGATTTGCCCGCTAACATGCCCCGAAAGATGACTCGACGCCAGATACACGACTGCCATCGCCACATCATGAGGACGGCCAATTTTGCGAAGAGGAATGGTCTGCGCTACACGCTGAAGCATCACGGGATCGACGGCCACGCGCTGTATCAGCGACGTCAGTGTCCAGCCGGGACAAACCACGTTGATTCGGCCGCGCGGGGCGAGGCGACAGATCTCGTTTTTCAAACTGCGCGCCAGGCCGTAGATCAAACCGGCCTTGGCGGCGGCATAGTCGGCATGGCCGGCCTCGCCGAAGATGCCCGCCGTCGAACCGATTAACACACCTGCGGGGTCCGCAATGTGATGGCGGACGATGCCACGGAAGAATTCACGCATGCACAGAAAGACGGAAGTGAGATTCACCGACAGCGTGCTATCCCACTGCTTGAGCGTCATGTCCTGCAATGGCACGTCGTCGCTTGGCCAAAAACCGGCGTTGGCGACGAGGACTTCCACAGGGCCAAGGCCAGCTTCGATCTCGGCGAACAGCCGCTCGACTTCGGCCTCCAGCGTTAAATCGGCGCCGAAGGGAACGCACGCTTCACCCAACTCGTGGGCCAGTTCGCGGACCGGATCGCCGTGTTCGTTGAAATGCGCGACCACACGCGCACCCTCGACCACGAGCGCCCGCACCAGCTCGCCGCCGATGCCACCGGACGCGCCTGTCACCAAGACGACGCGATTGGATAATTTGCTTTCCATCCCGTTCCCTTGTTCTGCCTGGGCCTCCCTTGCCGGTGGTGCCTCGTTTACCGACAATCAACTCTGGACAGAGGCGCGTGTCAACCCCCTGCTGGATAGTACAACCCCGTTTATCGGAACGAATCTCGATCCACAGGCTGCGGACCCCAAGAACACAGCTGTCCTCCGCAAGCACAAGTGCTATCCTAGATTAAAAGGGGGTATCTGGGTTGCTTTTTCCGTCTTGGCGTCTCGTTGGCGCCAGGAGGGAATTGCGGCTCGGGAAGAATCGGCGACAGAGGCAATCCTCTCATGGCGGAACTGGCGCGAAATCTCAAAAGCGAAAGCGTCTCTCGCTTGCATCCGACGCCGCCGTGGAAGGTTCGCCCCGAACAGACGGTAGCGGAGGCCGTCGCCCTGATGCGGCAACAGCATGTTGGCTGCGTTTTGGTTTGCCGCGACGACGATCAACTGGTCGGTCTGTTCACCGAGCGCGACTTGCTACGGCGTGTGCTGGCCGCTGGTCTGCCATTAAGCGTGCCAGTAAATCTGTGCATGACGCCCGACCCCGCCGTTGTTCATCCCAAGGATCCCATCGGCACTGCTGTGCGCCGCATGGAGGAGGGAGGCTATCGGCACCTGCCCGTGGTCGATGCATCCGGTCGGCCTCTGGGCGTGTTGTCCGTGAAACGTATCGTCCACTACCTGGCGGAGCATTTTCCCTCTACAATATATAATCAGCCTCCCGATCCCAACGTCGTGCCCCTCAAACCAGAAGGGGCCTGAGACGAGAGGCTACCCTCGCCCGGAGGTTTTTGTTTCTCATGACGGTTCTGAATCCTAGCACCACACGCACTCACAACCCGATCCCCGTCGAGGAAATAGGCGAAGCGACGATTCGATTGGCCGGCGACTCCGGAGACGGCATGCAGTTGGCCGGCACGCAGTTCACCCACACCTCGGCCCTGTTGGGCAACGACATCAGCACTCTGCCCGACTTTCCCGCCGAGATTCGCGCTCCCGCCGGCACCCTCGCTGGGGTCTCCGGATTCCAGATCCATTTCAGCAGCAACGACATCCATACACCTGGCGACCAGCTCAACACTCTGGTCGCCATGAACCCCGCAGCCCTGAAAACCAATTTGAAGGATCTGGAACCAGGCGGCATCCTCGTCGTCAATTCCGACGCCTTCGGCTCCGGCGATTTGCACAAGGCTGGTTACGCCAACAGTCCGCTCGAAGATGGCTCGCTCAAGAACTACCGCCTCATCGCCGTGTCAATCACCAAGCTCAACCGCGAGGCCGTGGCCGAGCTGAAACTCAGCACACGCGAGGCCGATCGCTGCAAGAACTTCTTCGCCCTGGGTCTGGTGTACTGGCTGTATGAGCGCTCACTGGACCCGACCTTGCGTTGGATTCAGAGCAAATTCGGCAAGAACCCCGGCGTTATGGAAGCGAACACCCGCGCCTTGAAAGCAGGATACAACTACGGCGAGACGACCGAGGCGATGCCTGTGCACTACCGCGTGTCCCGGGCGAAGATCCCGCCGGGCCGCTATCGTAAGATCACGGGCAACGAAGCGCTAGCCATTGGTCTGACGGCGGCGAGCAAACAGGCGAGCTTGCCGCTGGTCTATGCCAGCTATCCCATCACTCCGGCTTCCGACATTCTGCACCAGTTATCCGAACTGAAACGATACGGCGTACGCACTTTGCAAGCCGAGGACGAAATCGCCGCGATCGGCGCCGCGATCGGCGCATCCTTCGCTGGTGCGCTTGGCGTTACCGGGACGAGTGGACCTGGCATCTGTCTCAAGTCCGAGGCGATCGGCCTGGCCGTCATGACCGAACTACCGGTCGTCATCATCGACGTGCAGCGCGGCGGACCGAGCACCGGATTGCCGACCAAAACCGAACAAGCTGACCTGCTGCAAGCGATGTTTGGCCGCAATGGCGAGTGCCCCGCTTGCATCCTGGCTCCTTGCTCGCCGGCGGATTGCTTCCACATGGCTTTCGAGGCCGTCCGCCTGGCCGTCGGCTTCATGACGCCGGTGTTGCTCTTGTCGGACGGGTATCTCGCCAACGGTGCGGAACCGTGGCTGTTACCCGACGCAGCCAAACTGCCGAAAATTCCTGTGCGGTACGCGCAACCGCATACCGGCGACAACGGCACAAGTAACGGTTCTTCTGTCTTCCACCCCTATGAGCGCGATTCGCGCCTGGTTCGCCCGTGGGCCGTGCCGGGCACGCCCGGCCTGGAGCACCGCATTGGAGGGCTGGAAAAAGAAGACATCACCGGCAACGTTAGCTACGATCCCGCCAATCACGAGCACATGGTGCATACCCGTGCCCAGAAGATCGCCAACATCGCCAACGAGATTCCGGAGTTGTCCGTAATGGGTCCGTCCGAGGGCGATGTACTTGTGCTCGGCTGGGGCGGCACTTACGGCTCGATCGTCACCGCCTGCCAGCGCGCTCAGCGTAAAGGCTGGAAAGTCGCACAGGCGCACTTGCGCTACCTCAATCCGATGCCACGGAACACCGGCGAGGTCCTCAAGCGCTATCGCAAAGTCCTCATCCCTGAGCTGAACGGTGGCCAGCTACGTATGCTTATTCGCTCAACCTACCTGGTCGATGCCGTGGGTCTGAACAAGGTCCAGGGCAAACCCTTCCTGGTCAGCGAAATCGAGGCGAAAATCGAAGAGCTGTTGCGTTCATAATGTTTTTTTCTTCTCGATAGTCCTCGGCGAACCGGGGGCTATGTGCCTACCACGAGGTTGCTTCCATGTCCACGATGACGGCCCTGAACACGCTCGCTCCCAAGGATTTGGCCAGCGATCAAGAAGTGCGCTGGTGTCCGGGGTGCGGCGATTATTCGATATTGGCCCAGATGAAGAAGGCACTGGCCGGTCTGGGTATTGCACGCGAGAAATTCGTGTTCATTTCGGGCATCGGCTGCTCCAGCCGCTTTCCTTATTACATGAACACCTATGGCTTCCATACCATCCACGGCCGCGCTCCCGCTATCGCCACGGGATTGAAGCTGGCCCGTCCAGACCTGAGTGTGTGGGTCATAACCGGCGACGGCGACGGCCTGTCCATCGGCGGCAATCATCTGATCCACGCTATCCGCCGCAACATGGACCTGAAAATCATCCTTTTCAATAACGAGATCTACGGTCTGACAAAGGGACAATACTCACCGACTTCGCGCATCGGCACGCGCACCAAGTCAAGTCCGCTCGGTTCCATCGATACGCCGTTGCGCCCCCTGTCGCTGGCCCTGGGCGCCGACGCCACCTTTGTGGCCCGCACGCTGGACGTGGACATCAACCATCTCACCGAGACACTTAAGCGAGCCGCCGCCCACAAGGGCACCGCTTTTGTCGAGGTGTATCAAAACTGCAAGATCTTCAACGACGGCGTTTTCGAGTACGCCACGGACAAAAGCGTCAAGGCCGATAATGTGCTGCACCTCCAGCACGGCCGGCCGCTCCTCTTCGGCAAGGACCGCAACAAGGGCATTCGCCTGCACGGTCTCGATCCGGAAGTGGTCGAGCTGGGCAATGGCATCGCCCTTGATGATCTGCTTGTCCACGATGAGAAGGCCGAGGAACCGAGCCTGGCGTATCTGCTCAGCCGCATGGTATATCCGAATTTCCCCGAGTGCGTTGGCGTCTTCCGCTGTGTCGAGCGACCGACCTATGAGGACGTTCTGAACAAACAGATGAACGACATGATCGCCACACGCGGCGCCGGCAAACTCGAAGACCTGTTTGCCAGTGACGAAACCTGGGTCGTGGAGTAAATCCGAAACTCGAAATCCGAAATCCGAAAGAAAAATGAAATCTGAATCCTGAAATTCAAAAGCTCACGGTGTTCTAATTCAGATTTTGCATTTTCTCTTTGGATTTTCCTTCGGATTTCGGATTTCGGATTTCGGATTTGATTATGATTTGTCCTCACTGCGCCTACGATAATCTGCCCGGCAGCGAGCACTGCGAAAACTGCCAGGCTGACCTGACGCAGCTGGATCAGCCAGTGGCGCAGGACCGCGTCGAGCGCAGCTTGATGGAAGACCAGGTTAGTCAGCTGCAGCCGCGCCAGGCGATCACCCTCCTTCCCTCCGCGACGGTGAAGCAGGCCATCGACGTCATGATGCGCCACGACATTGGCGCGCTGTTGATCGTCGATGAGACCGGCAAGTTGGTGGGGATGTTCAGCGAACGCGATCTGTTGACGAAGGTGGCCAATCCAACCGTGGACCACTCGATGCGACCCGTGAAGGATTTCATGACGCCCAAGCCGACAATGGTGCGCCCGACAGATACGCTTGCCTTCGTGTTGCATCAGATGGATGTCGGCGGCTATCGCCATCTACCGGTGCACAAGGAGGGACAACCCCTCGGTGTCATCTCAGTACGCGACATGCTGCGACACATGACCCGCCTTTGCAAAATGACCAGCAAATGACGCTGGCCAGCGGGTCGTGTCAACGCCCCGGTCAAGATTCACTGCGGCGTTGACACGACCCGCTTCCCCTATCGCTCTCCGAGGACATCATGCGACTGGCGACCATCCAAACTTCGTCCGGCCCGCGAGCGGCTGTGCTAGAGGGTAACAATTACATCGACCTGCACGCCACGCGGCCCGATTTGCCCATCAGCGTAAGCGAACTGTTGGCCGCCGGCGCCGGCATGCTCAAGAGCGCAGCCGAAGCAGCGGCGCGGCCCGATGCGGTCCGTCATCCCGCTTCTTCTGTGAAGTTATTAGCTCCAATTCTCGATCCGCCGAAGGTCATTTGTATCGGACTCAACTACCGCGATCATGCCGAGGAGAGCGGCGCGCCCATTCCTCGAGAGCCCGTCCTTTTCAGCAAGTTCGCCACCGCCATAATCGGTCCCGGAGAAGCAATCCGCTTGCCGGCCGTCAGCCGGGAGGTCGATTATGAAGCCGAGTTGGTACTGGTCGTGGGAAAGAAGGGACGCCATCTCAACGCGGCCTCGGCCCTGGATCATCTTGCCGGCTGTACGATCGGACACGACGTCTCGGCCCGCGACTGGCAGCTCAAGAAAGACGGAAGACAATGGATGGCTGGCAAGACCTTCGACACCTTCGCGCCGATCGGTCCCGTCCTGATGACAATGGACGAATTGGGAGATCCACATAATCTTGCAATTCGTCTGCGCCTGAATGGGCAGACCATGCAGGAAAGCAACACGCGACTGCTGATCTTCCGCGCGGCCGATCTGCTCGCCTACATCTCGCAAGTGGTGACGCTGGAACCGGGCGATCTCATCTTTACCGGCACGCCGTCGGGCGTCGGCTTCACGCGCAAGCCGCCGGTCTTCCTGAAAAACGGAGACGTGGTTGAGGTCGAGATCGAAAAACTCGGCGTCTTGCGCAATCCCGTCGTGCAGGAGTGAAGCCCATCAAGGAATGATCGCGAACGGGACGCGCTTGCCGCTGGGCTTTTCGGGCGGTTGAGCCTCCTTTGGAGCCGGCGATTCGCCAATTGCGCTGCGCGAGTTGAGGAAACTCCACTCAGACGGCACTTGCTGTGACATCTTCTGAAGTTGACCCGGCGTCAGGCGACGCGGCAGGGGTATTTCATTCTCGATCTCGGGCCGCATCGGCGGAGCTTTCTCGACATAGTGCACCCGCGCCGCCACCGCCGCCAGCTCTCGGGCCAGAAGTTCGCGTGTTTGCGGATGGGTCGGCAAACCGAAGTGCCAGACGTTCGTGCAACGAATGTTCTCCGCGCGATCCATCTTGGGGCCTTTGATGAGGTACCCGGCCGACAAGATATTGGCTATGTAGGCTGCATTGTCGGGCTGTATATCGTGAGCGTAGTCCAGCACAAACCCACCCAGGTAAATCAGCGCATCGACGGGCAGGCCATCCTTCTTGACGGCGTTCGCAAGTTGACAGGCCATCAAGGAACCGAGACTAAAGCCGATCACCACAAATCTCGCGTCCGGATCTGCTTTGTGGATGGCGCGCATCTCTTTTCGGAACGACCACTGGTGGAAGAATTGCCCGTAATGCGTTTTGATGTAGCCCAGCTGGTTGAGGTACTCGGTCAAGCCAGTGATGTTTGCCAGATCGAGCGGATCGAGCCCCTGCATGAGAAAAATGTGGACCTGATTGCGGCAGGGAGCGGGAATCTGCTCGGCGACAGCAACATGCTCCTTGGGCGGCACATCCAGTGAATGCACAAAGCAAAGGCAGCCTTGCCCACTGGCCAAACACAAAACGACCAGCCCAATCACACCGAGCCGACGCTGACAACATCCCTGTTGCATCATGTCCGTGCGCCCTTCCCTGTTGTTCCACACGCGACGCTGGCGACGACTACGTAACCGCCTTTGACCGGCTGTTCGGTTCCTTCCGCTTCTGTGCCGGTTGACTATCCTGCGGATTCTCCTTTCTTTTCGGGTTCTTTCTTATCTTGCCTGCACGCAAAGCGCGCCCAACGACGCCAATCTGACCTGGACACTGCTGGGGATTCCGCGAATAAGCATCACTCCGACACGACCGAATTCACCAGGGATGACACAAAGGACACGAAGAAAGAGAAGAAAAAATGTTCAAGCGGTGCCAAAAAACAGGAACTCACCACAGAGTCACAGAGAACACAGAGAAGAAAAGAGGTAAGAAAAGAAAAGCGTGGAAAAAACCCTTTCACTTTTCCGCTGTTTCTCCCGTTCTTGTTCTTTTTCTCTGTGTTCTTTGTGACTCTGTGGTGAGTTCTTCTCCTCCACCGCCGGCGCCCGGAAAGCCGCTCGATGCCGGGAACATCCTGGCGACCCTGGGCGGCGGCTCGGTAGACGCTCTGGCAGGCGCGCTACGCGGCTTTCTGGTCAAAGCCCTGCCCTCGCCCCTCTACGAGGATACACGGCACTGGGGCCTGCAAAAGTCGGTGTCCGAAGTCAAGTGGCGCGGCAAGGGTATTCACGTCCATCCGGAAAAGATCGAAGTGATGAAGAACGATGGCCGCTGGTGGAAGGTGTGCGTGACCGCCGACCGCTTAGCCGATACCCTCGTCCTCGACTTGCGCGACGCCCAGATCATTGAAAGCGGCCGTATGACGTTCACGACCTTCGTCTCGTTCGACACTAACATCGAATTTGATAGACAGGTTTGGCACGTAGGGCATCGCACCTATTCGGGCAGCATCCGCGCACGTCTGCGCATCAAACTGACCCTGCGCTGTGAGGCGACGGCACAGCTCGACGGCAACGGCGGTTTATTGCCGGACGCGGTGTTTCGCTTGCGTGTACTGCAAGCCGAGTCGGGCTATGACAATTTCGTGGTTGAACACATTGCCGGCGTGGGAGGCGAGGCGGCGAAGCTGCTCGGCGACGCGGCGCACGGCACGATCAAACAGTGGCGTCCATCAATGGAGCGCGACCTGCTCGCCAAGGCCAACGCCGCCATCGTCAAGGCCGGCGATACCAAAGAAGTTCGCATCAGCCTAGCGAAGTTGCTGGGAAAAAAGAACTAGGTGGCACAGGCATATTCCTGCCTGTGCCACTCAGCAGTGAAATCATCGTTAAATGCTAACGGCATTTCCAGATAGCACCGACTGACATTCTTTGTGGCACAGCACAAGAGCATCCCGTGCCAGCTTCGCGCTGAGAAGATCGGGTTCCCGACCACTCTTGACACCCTCAACCGCCGTTTGAATCTCCGCGGTGAACGCCGCCGTCGCCTCTGTCGATCCCTTCAGCTTCGGCTGTTTGGCTTTGCCGTCACTGGTCAACACGGTCAACGGCTGCGTCCCGGATTCGTAAAGCAGCGTCGCTTTCTCCAAATAAAGCTCGTATCCATGCACAAATTCCCGGCCCTTCTTCGCCAACGCCCCACTGCAACACGAGAGAGCCAGAGCGTGGGCCCCGGAGCCGTACAGATACTGCGTCGTCAGATACGTGACGGTGCTACCGTCGGGCGCCAGGCCGGTGGAGAAAACTTTGCGCGGCACACCCGCAATCAGACCGATGAAGTGCGTATCATGGATGTGCAGATCGACTGCGGGACCACCGGTTTTGCCGGCGTCGGCGATATCAGCGGACCAGTCCGGCTGAGCGATGATGCGTTTGAGGTGTCCGGCGAGCAATCGGCCATAGACACCGGAACGAATCGTGTCCGCGGCGAAGGCGAACTCCGGGATGAATGGCAGCACATGGGCGACCATGAGCAGTTTGCCGGCCTTGGCCGCAGATTGCAGCATGGCGTCGGCATCCTTGCGCGTCAGGGCGATGGCCTTCTCGACCAGGACATGTTTGCCCGCGCGCAGGGCAGTCTTTGCCATATCTGGATGTAGGTGGGTCGGCGTACAGATATCGATCAGATCCAGGTCTGCATCGGCGCACATCTCATCGAAGTCGGCGTAGCGTCTGACATTTCCCAGATCCATCCAGGTGCCGGCCGGCCCGAAGTTGCCACGAATGCCGCGCCAATCGCCGGCGCGTTTTTTCGCATCGCGCGTGCAGATCGCCGTGACACGCGCTCCCCGCAGCTTGGCTGCTGCCAGGTAATGAATCATGCCCATGAAACCCACGCCGACAATTCCAATTCTAACCATTTCTCTATTTCCTTATTTTTGAAAGGGTTACGGAATTTCACGGATTTCACAGGCAGGATGAGTTTCACTGTTCTCAACAGAAATCGGTGAATTCTGTTCGACAAAAAATTGCCCAATTAGAGAGACATTTACGGGGATAATCAACTACCAGCTCACTGCAATTCAAGTTCTGCAAAATAGGTCGTTCACGATCAGCTAAGAATTCCTTGGGCTGACCAAGCGAACCCCCTGCACCATACTCGCCAGTTTCCGTGTGGTGATGAATCGAGCAGTTTGCGAGAAACCGCAATCCGGAGTGACGTGGACCCGCTCCGGTTCGATGTATCGCAGCACCAGGCGAAGGCGCTCGGCGACGAGCTCCGGCGGTTCGACCCAAGTGTTTTTCACATCGACCAGACCGACGGCGAGGCCCATCGGCGCCTTGATCTCGTGGGCGAGATCGATCTCGGCCATCTCACGGCTGGCGAACTCCAGGGCGAGTTGATGCACTTTTGCTCTCGCCAAATGGGGAAATAGCGGACGATAGCTGCGATGGCCGACGGCGCGACCCCGGTAATTGCCGAAACACATATGCATGCTGATCGTCGCCTGTATGCCGGAGACGGTGCGCTCAATCATAGCGAGAAATTCGTCGGGGTGATCGGGGTGACAGGCAAAGCTCGGTTCGTCGAGCTGGATGAAATCCACGCCGAGATCGACCAGCGTACGCATCTCTCGGTTGACAATCGGAATCAGCGCCTCGGTGATTTCGCGGCGGTCCCTGTATACTTCCCCGCCTTGGAGGCAGCCCGCCAGGGTGAATGGCCCCGGCACCGGTACTTTCACGGGCGCAGAGGTGATGATCCGAAGACGCCGATATTCTTCGGCCAGACCGAGTCCGTTCGGTGCGTCGAGCGGAGCAGTGCATCGATAACGGCTGCGCTGATCGTGGGCCGGCGGACCCCAACGCCGCGCCGGCGACAACGGCTCGATGCCACTGAGATAATCGTAGAAACCGAGATTGAAATCGACGCGCTGCATCTCGCCGTCGGTGATGAGATCGGCCCCGGCACGGAGTTGGTCGTCTACCGCCAGGCGCACGGCGTCGCGCAACGCTTCCTCGCGATCGTCAGGGCCGAATAATTCCGGGTGATGCGTTGCGTCGTCGCAGAATTTGGCATACCAGCCGGGGAAAGACCAGCTGCCAATGACCGTCGCTGCCAGGACAGGGAGGTTTGTCATGCAAGCAATGTACGCTCCCGATGAGGTGTCATCAAGCTGCGTCTACCTCACTTATCCCTTCCAGGAAGTGTCGAGTGCGTCGGCGAAGACAACCGCGAATTCCTTGGTGGCTCGTCCCCAGAGCTTGCGGGCTGCCTCCGCCGAACAGTGCAGTCGTTCGCCGATCTCTGCGAAAGTCAGTTCCTCCCAAGTGTGAAACAGGAGAACCTGCCGATAATGCTCCGGCAACTGCCGCAGGGCCCATTCCAGCGCGGCGTTTCGCTCCTGTATCTGCGCCTGTCGGATGGGAGATTCCCACTCGTTTTGGGCGATATTCTCCAGCTGATTCATGGCAACTCGGTTCAAGGGAACTTCTGACCGGGTGCTGCGCATTGCCGCGGCGATATGTCGCCTTCGTTCGTTAGTCAAATTGTTGTGCAGGATCTGTCGCAACCAGGCAAACAGCGATTTCTCCGTTTTGCCGCGAAAAAACGGGAAATCTCGGCACGCCTCGATCAAGGTATCCTGCACCACGTCGGCGGCATCCAGTCGAGACCGCAGCGCGGCACCGAGATGCTGATGCGCCGCCGTTCGCAAGAAAGGCAGGCAGGCTCCGAACAAGGATTCCAGCGCGGCTCGGTTCCCCCGCCGAGCCTCGGCAATCCACTCGCCGACACCGGCAGCTTGATCCGCAGTCTCAGGTTGCCTCAGCACGCCCTCCCTCCTTATTCAGGCACGGAAGAATCGGACGATGAGTCGTCCTTGCGACATACCCTTACTGTCCCTTGTTAAATGCCAATCCGTCGCACTTGGACTACAGGCATTCTGAAAGTATGGTGAATATGAGATTCTGTACCGTCTGATACTAAGAGAGGATTTCTGCGCGAGCAAGTGTATTTTGCCCATTTTCTCAAAATCGTGTCCGCTTTCGAATCAGAGAAGTGCCTACTAATGTGGAGGCAATAGAGGACGCTCAACCTCACCGCAGACGCCCAGCTGCCCCCGACTCGTCTTCTTCGAGACAGTGGTAGCCGGTTCCGCTTCTCTATCGCCATCTCTGTCTTTTCATACGTGGATGCAATCGAACGCCGCTTGCGTTGAGCGAGCGTTTCTTGAGTCAGCGCGCGGAGACATGCGGTCTCACGCATATCTGCTTAACCACCATCCGAGAGGGAGAATTTCCCATGAATCGCTTCACGAAAGGTCGTTCCGTCAAGCCAATCCTGGAACAACTGGAGGACCGTATTCAGCCTTCATTCCTGCTCGCCGGCGCCGTTCAGCAATTGACGACACCGCTAAACAACATGATCAGCGATATGAAAACCGCCCAAACCGACCTGCAAGCACAGTTTGCGCTTCTTGTGGCTAATACACCGCCGGCCAATACTTTCCCCGGCGCGGAAGTGATCGCCGACAAGATGGTTTCCGACTTCCAGCGAATCTTGAATGATGCGGCGGCCATCAAGGCAATCGTCGCCAATGAGGTGGCCTTCATACAAGCTGCTGCTACCGCCGAGTTTACGGAGGGCGATAACACGGATCTTCTCATTCTGTTGGTCGGTCCTCTTATCGGTTTTACTCCCACCAAGTCGTTGACGGACCTTGTAACTCAGGCCAACAACATTCTCAACGATCCGAATGTGCAGAGCATAGTCAATATGAACCTTCATACCGTCAATACCCACGTCGATTCGACGACGCCGATCGTGCAGGAGACAGTCGCACCCACGTTCTAAGCCGGCAAGACAATAAAGCGCCAGCATGGGATACCCCTTGCTGGCGCTTTAGTCTGGCCGGCTCCTGACACATCTCAGAGCTTGATGTTGGCCAGAGCGCTGACGAAGTACGCTGCGATACCGGCGAGGACCGCCAGCAAAACGACGCCCATGCTGCCGACCCGTTGCTCCGCTGGCGCCTGCTGAGGAATGGGAGTCGGGACGGGCGTTTCCACGATGCTTGCAGTAGGAGGCGGCAGTGTTTCGTGCGCTGGCGGTGGTGCGGCAGGCGCATGCCTTTGGCTCGGCTCGGGGCGCAGCAGCTTACCCACCAACGGGGCCAGACGCGGCGGCACTGGCTGCGCGGGACGTGGACGTAGCGTTGACGGTAGAATCGGAGGAGCCGCCGCCGCAGGGCGCGAAACCTCAGGAGGCGCCAGGCGGACACGCGGTATCCCCATGGTCGCCCGCCGCATGGATGGCGCACTGGAGCCGGCGAGCGGACGCAGGGCTTCCAGCAATTCTCCACAGTCCACGTAACGCTCCGTAGGCGCTTTCTTCATTAGCCGAGCCACGATTGCAACCAGGCCGTCGGGCACTTCCGGATTCAACTCCTGAATCGACGTCGGTTGTTTGTGTTGATGGCTCATCATCTTTTCGACCGCTGTGCCGTCCGGGAACGGATAACGGCCCGTTAGGCAGTAATACAGCACGCAACCCAGGCTGTATTGATCGCCAAGCGGCGTCAAGTTGGTCGGGTCCATGATGCTTTCGGGACTGGCACAATCCAGACCGCTATTGACCGCATTGGCCGTGGACATGGTATCCACGAGGGATTCGCCTTCGGTTTCAGCCAACAAGCAACCGATGCCGAAATCGAGAATGCGCACCTGGCCATCGGTGCCGATCATCAGATTTGAGGGTTTGAGCAGACCGTGGAAGAGGCTCTGTTTGTGACAAAGTTGCAAACCCTCGGCGATTTGCTGAGCGTGGGCGGCAACCTGCTCCGGACGAAGATGGCCCTCGCGCGCGACGGCTTTATCGAGAGTCTCGCCTTCGACGAGAGGCCAGGCCAGATAGTGCATGCCGCCGGAGGTGCCGACATCGACGAACGGCACCACCGAGCGATGCTGGCACTGATCGAAGGCGCGCACCTTACGGCGAGCAATGCGAACGTTCCACATGCTGCGCCGCGGCAGCACTTTGACGGCGTACCAACCATTGTCAGTCTTCGACTGCGCCTTGTAGACTGTACCCATGCTGCCGGTGCCCAGCGCGTCCATGAGAGTGAATGGGCCGAGCACGAAGCCTTGCGTCTTGCCCTGGAGCAGACGGTCAGCCTGGAACTGGGTCAAGATGCCCTGGCTAATCAAATACTGGGCCAGTGCAGGTGGTTCTGCTCCGGGATGCTGGCTGAGGAATTCGCCGACGACTTGATCGAGCTGTCCGCGATCGATGAGATTGCTGCGACGCAGGTCCCAGACGAACCATTCGCAGGCCCCAAGATCCGTTGTCAACATGGCTGCGGTATCCTCTGTGGCAAAAGGGAAATCGGCGTGAAGGGTACGCCCATTCTGTTCATCCCAAGGGGGGCGAAGTCCAAGCGGGTTGCAGGACACTCGAGCGCGGATCAAGGGGACGGGACTGCAACGAGTGTATTTCTCCTCTGCCGAAAGATGGGACATGAATGCGCCGCTGTCAAATGTTGGCGATTTTCTCTTTTGGCAGAAACCGGATTGCACAGCATTCCTTGCTGTGGTGCAATGTTTTCCGGGCCGCGCACCCAGCGCAGCGGAGTAAGCGGTTGCACCGACGGCCTCTTACTCGGCTGCACGGCGAGCGCGCCTCGCAAAGAAGCGTTGCAATCGCGGACAGCGATTTGAGGTGTTCCATGCCCCGCCCACCGGCGGAAACTGGGGTCGCTTACGAAGTCTCGTGCGTGTGCGGTCACACCCTGCGCGGCCAACGACAGAAAACGCGACAGATCATCCCCTGCCCCAGTTGTGGGCGCAAACGTTTTGTTCTTCCAAATAGCCCCTGGGAATCGGCCAACGTCGCCGCGCCGGCGAGACAGGTGGCACGCTTCAGTCTGAATCGCCTTCTGGTTGTCATCGCTCTGGGCGGCGCCGTGGCTATGACTCTGATTTTCATGCTTGTCCGTCCCTACTTGCGGCGCCCCGGAGCGCCGGCGGATATACAGGCTCATCTCACGCAAGGAGAGAGTTGGCTGCGCCAGGGCAACGTCTTTCTGGCCCTCAAGGAGCTGGACGCGGCCCTTGAGCAACGCGGCCGCGCGTCGAGCGCGCTCAGCCGCGAGGATCACTTTCGGTTGGAGCAGCTATGGCGACAGACCGACCTGCTGGCACGGCTGCTTGACCAGCCGTTGGAAGACATCGTCAACCAGGCCAGGCAGCACCGCAATGACGACGAGTGGCGTGCGAAATTCGAGTATTATCGCGGTCGAACCGTCGTGTTCGATGACGTGTTGCGGCGCGATGGGCAAGACAGGCCGGTGTTGGGGTCGTATGTCGTGAGAGTCGGTGACATCGAAGTGCGGCTTGCTCTGGAGGAATTGACCCTGTTTCGAGATCTGCCGCGCGAGCCGCCAATTCGTTGGTTGTTTGGCGCTCGCCTGGCCGGTTGCGGTCGCGAGTCGGGCGGGGTGTGGGTTGTCCACTTTGAGCCGGACAGCTCCGTCCTCTTGACCGACGAAATCGCGGCGACGGTGTGTTGCCCTGCGCCGCTGGATGAGGACCTGCTCGCCGTGCTCAAGCGACAGGATGAATGGTTACGGCGCTGAGAACGCGCCGGCGTTTAGCGCTGAAAGCGCGAAACCTTGGTTGCCCCGGCTTCCAGCACAAAGTGGTATCCGTCCGAAAACGCTTCGGCGAAATCCTCCTGATGGGATACCAAAAGGATACAACGCATCTGACTGCGGAGATTTTGCAATTCCTGGATCATGACCTGCCGGCCCTCGCTGTCGAGACAGCCGAAACCCTCGTCGATAATGACCGACTCGATGGGTCGGTGTTGACGGCTGGCGTACTGGCCGATGCCCAGGGCGAGACTGACGGCGACACGGAATTTCTGACTGCCGCTGAGGAATGCAACGTTGATCGGCCTTTCGCCTGTGATCCGGTTGTACGCCTCCAAGTCGAGCGCGCGATCGGAGCCGACCTCGCCGTCCGCCTCGCCTTTCAGTTTCAAGTAGAGTTGGCCACCAGAGAGGCGATCGAGGACGGCATTGGCGTATTCGACTACTTCTTTTTCGGCCTGCCGCACCAGATACAGCTGTAAACGGTTCTTTCCCAGCAGCTCGGCCAGGGTCTTGTACAGCGACAGCTCGCCTTCCCAGCGGATGAAATCGGCGCCAATTTGCTCGCGCTGTTCCTGATAGCCCTTGAGTAGTCCAAGCTGTCGCTCGGTGCGGCTCAGGTCCTGCTTACGCAGATTCTCCGCCTCCCTGGCTCGTTCCAGTTCTGCCTTGATCTCAGCAGGATTGCGGCGAGCCTCGACGGGGAATTCCTTTTGCCTCACTTCGTGTTCTTCCACACTCCGGCGAAGAGCATCGCGATTGACGCGGACCGTTTGAAGTTCCTCCTCGCGCTGTTCGATGCCACTCCCTTCCAGGTCGGCACGTTCCTTGTCCCACTGATTGTAGTCCGCGGAGCCGGCGGTCTCGGCGGCCGTTTGCCATGAAGCCGGCAATGCCTTCTGATTGACGGCGATCGCCTGTTCTGCATAGTGCCGATCCCGGCCTTTGTCTTTTAACTGTAAGTCGATGTTTTTGACATGATCCTTCGCTTGATCTCGCTCGCGACTCAGGCGGTCAATGTCTTTGTCGGCATCCTTGATCTGACTACGTTTGGTCTTCAACTCTTTGTCGAGCGCGTCCAGCTGCAAGCTAAGATCGCTGTATGTCCGCCGCACTCCTTCGCGATTGGCGGGCAGGCTACCTTGCAAGCGCTCCAAGGTAACGAGCTTTTCACTTTCTTGAGTCTTGAGTTTATTCCATTGCTTCAAAACGTCTTCCGCTGTCTGCCAGCGCTGCCGCGCTGCCGCGTGTCCGGCTGCATCCGCGCGCAATTGATCCATATCTTGCAGACTGGGATAGTCCGTTTTCACCCAGTCGGGCGCCGGATTGATGCGCCGACGATACACCTCCGGCAGTTCGTCGTAGGCGCGGGCACATTCGCTGTGCAGTCGGGTTACGTCACTGCGACCTTGCTGGGCCTGGCTTTGCACCTCACGATATTCTTCGCGCGTCTCCTGATAAGTCTTTTGGACCGCGTCCTCTTGCGCGCGCCATCGCTTCTCTTCTCGTTGTGCATCCTGCGAGATGACGGCAACTTCCCGGAGCCGCTCTTCGGCCAAGCGCACCTCCTTGCCGCGGCGCTGCTTTTCGTCCTCA
>DATBHJ010000171.1:0-18917 GCA_036557565.1 Gemmataceae bacterium | reverse complement strand
TCGGGCTTTGCAACGAGAAATCCTCAAACAAGAAATCCAAGCAGCTGTAGGGGGGCGGCCTCAGTGTCAGCAGTTTCAAGATTTCGCCGAACGCTTGCTCGATCTGGCCGCCTGACTAAAGGAAAGTTACGGAAAGGACAGCTTTAAGGAAAGCAAATGACCTTTCGTGGCATAAAGATGTCGGACGAGATGATTGAGCGGTTGGAGCGGCGGGCGCTGGTCCTATCCCTTCTTCGCGGTCGCCGCGTGAGCTGGAGCGAGTTGGTCAGGGAAGCTGTTCAACGAGTCCTATCTGAACCGGAACCGACCGTGACCGTCTCGAATGCCTAGAGCTATCCAGGCTCTATTCCATCGAACTATCACGCTTGCCATCGTAAAAAACTATCTTGGTTCTCCGTTCCAACCATGTTACACAAACCAAAGAGAACTCGTTTTTCCATCTGTCGAGATTGCGGTCGCAAAGAAGAAGCGGCATCGTCGGCGCTCTGCCGGGCCGGCTCGCCCCGATGTACTGCTTGCGGTGGGATAATGGACGCCAAGCACCTCCGTTTGAGCCGAGAACCCTTCCACAAACACGGTAAACCTGTTTGCTCTGCCTCTCCGGGTAAAGATGGTTGTTAACCTGCTCTTCGCTCGCGGCTTGGTCGTCATCGATTGGCGGCTTGTTCTCTTCGCGCTGCAAGAACACAGTTCCAGGCTTGCATTGTGCCGGGAAGAGAGTCTGGGCAACGCTGCACACGTTTGTGTTACTGCACTGTGGGCGTGCCCTCCTCTCGGCTCAAGTTGGTGAAAGAAAAACCTGTGCGGCGTTGGCGTCATTCGAAATCCCAGTCTCTCATAGCACCTTCTTCAAAATAGCTGGATGGGAGATTCGGGAGCGTATATTTGCCTCTAGGCAATCCGCCCCTATGTCTTTTTCTGCGTCTGCTCGTCGGTTGAGAGACTTGCAGCAGACTGGATGGCGTGTGGAGTCGCCTGACATGCTTGTCGAGGCGGTCTGAGCGGACCATCGCCCGGCAGTGTGGGCAAGCTACTAAGGTCATGTTTGAATCCTCTTCGGCGTCGAAGTTATCCTCGTTCTTCCACCGTACTGAACGGATTTTGTGAAAGCCGCCTATCAAGCCTTCCGCCTTCGTGGCGGTCGCTGGTTCCTTTCCTGCTCGGTGCGTAACAAATCCCCTAGTTCGGCTGTTCCAGCCGCAGAAAGCTAGTTATTATTAAACGCAATTAGCAAACTTCCGAGTAACACCAAAAATAGGACAATCCCTCCAACCACTGCCGCTGTATCGAATCCAAGTTCTTGATTTGAATTAGTTGCACTCTTGTTCTTTCTCATATCCTGCGCATTCTGCATGAACTCCGCTTGTTGGTCTCGTGTCGAGTTAGCTAAGCCCATGAGCAACAACACGAAAAAGGCCACATACGCGATATATCCTATTCCGGCTAATAGTACAACTATGGCTTGTCCAATTCCCTCTAAACCGTTCTGGATTACAGAGGGTGCTTCATCCCCTTTCACCGAGTGTCCTATTCGCCCAGGTTGCAAAAAGTTCACTCTCTTGGCATAAATGGCTTCTTTTCTCGCAAGCATGTCCCTCTTGATTATGATTAGCTGTTTTCTATATTGCTTCAATTTCTCATCACATCCCTCAGCAAAAAAAAGCTCTATAAGAACCACGGTCTCGAATAATAATCCAATGACCCCGGCTAATAACGCAGTGTCCAACCGACTGTGACTCTGCAGAATTATTGCAACTGCCGACAAACCGAACGCTACGCATCCGCCGATTCCTATGCAACCAACATTTCCGATTGTTGACCACTCGACTAGACTTCGGCTTTCCTGTTGCAACCGAGCATGAAAGAATTTTAGCCGAATGAATAGTAATTCGATATTCCTCATGGGATAAGAGTCCTCGCCAGACAGGAAGCAAGGTAGGCCACGGTGACGGTCAAAGCCGCAAGGGTGATGAGTGCGAAGAGCTGAGGATGAGCATGATTTGGTATTTCTATATTACTGAGTGTCGCCCATTCCTTGTTGGACCCTCTTCGCCTGTAACACCACGACTCGTAATTTTCAATCGCCCCTTTCTCTTCGCCTAGCTCTTGGCATGTCCAATTCACGTCTGGGCGAGATGTTGTACTTTCGGCTTTTGCGACGAAGGTCATTCCGCACTCCGGACACTCTACCTTTTCGCCGTGAAGGTCTCCGGGGATTTCGCCTTTTCGGCCACAGCCAGGGCACGACATGATAAAAGGCATCGCTGCTTGTTTCTCGTCCATCGTTGATTGCTCCTGGGTCGTTGAAACTCTCTCGTTGTCTCTCCCCGCCTCTGGGCAGCAAATGCCTCCAAAGAGGTGAGCGTCACCTTTGGCGTATAGGGGCCAAAAAAGTTGAAACTTTTTTCCTTCTCGGTTACGATTCTTCTGTTCACCAACGGACTCGCCCAGGAGCGACGATGAACACCCTCGGCTCTACAACGCACTTGCAATCCCTACTCGACTCCTTCCGCGACGGCCACGACTCGGCTCTGGAACCACTGCTTCATCACAGCATGAACCGCTGTCGCGCCCTGGCCCACCGGATGTTCCGCCGCCATCGGGACTTACACGCTCTCGACGAAACTGACGATGTTCTCCAACACGCGATGGTCCGTCTGTATCGAACCATCGCTAAGATTCGTCCTCCCACCGTTCTGGCGTTCTTCGGCCTGGCTGCTCGTCAAATCCGCTGGGTGCTTTGCGACCTGGCTCGAAAGCACGCCCCAGCCAAGCGTGTCAGCCACACAGAAGAAGAGCCTGAATACAAGGGCGGCGAGCCGAGTGGCCTTATGGAGTGGACCGAGTTCCACGAAAGAATTGACGCACTGCCCGATGAAGAGCGAGAGGTTTTCGACCTATTGTTCTATCAGGACGTTTCTCAGCCCGACGCCGCCGCTCTGCTGGGCATCTCCGTGCGCTCGGTCAAACGCCGCTGGCAGAAAGCCCGTCTGCTGCTTCGAGGCGCTTGGCCATCCCTGGATTGAACGACGATGGAACAGCTAGAAGAGTTATTGCTACGCTGGGAAGAACTGGCCGAGGCCGGGCACCCTGTCTCGGCTCAGGAACTTTGCCGCGACTGCCCCGAACTGGTCGAAGAGTTGCAAAGGCGTATCGATGCCTTGCGCGAGATGGATTGGCTGGTTTGCAAAACCAGCTTCGACCTCGTTCCCGGAGCCGAGCCTGTTCCCGGCTATAGACTGGTGCAACGAATCGGCAAAGGCGGCTTCGGCGAAGTTTGGAAGGCCGTTGATGCCGCTGGCTGCCCCGTCGCCCTCAAATTCGTCGCCAAGACAGGCAGGGAGGCTTCCATTGAGTGTCGCGCCCTTGATGCCATCAAGAACATCCGGCACCCCCACCTTCTGGCCGTATTCGGCTCCTTCGAGACCGACGAGTTCCTCATCATAGCGATGGAGCTGGCCGACCGGACCTTGTTGGACTGCGTTCGGGATGACATTCCTCGTGAAGAGTTGCTCACTTACTTTCGACAGGCCGCAGAAGGATTGGATTACCTTCACGAACAGGACATTCAGCACCGGGATGTCAAACCACAGAATCTCCTTTTGGTCGGCGATAAACTCAAGGTAGCCGACTTCGGCCTAGCGCGCGTTCTATCTCATAGCGTTACAGGACACACCGGCTCGCTGTCAATCGGCTACGCCGCGCCGGAATTCTTCGAGGGCGTCACGACACGCCAGTCGGACCAATACAGCCTGGCCGTCACTTACTGTCTATTGCGTGGCGGGCGACTCCCGTTCGAGGGGACTGCTGCACAGATGGTTGCCGGGCACCTTCACCGCTCTCCTGACCTGAGCATGTTGTCGGACTCGGAGCGTCCGGCGGTCGAACGAGCTTTATCAAAGTCTTCCAAGCAGAGATGGCCGACGTGTCAGGAATTCATCGATGTCGTGGCGAGTGGTAGTCCGCGACGACATTCGCGCCGAGCATGGCTTGCGGCTGGGGCTGCTGCTGTCGCTGTTGGGCTGGGAGTGCTGCCATTCCTGCGACTTCGTAGAAGTCCCCCACCAGAATTGGTTTTTGTCCGCAGGTTCAACCATCCCAAAATGCCGAGTAATGTCCGCTGGGCGGTTGCCGGAAGCATCGGTGAGACGGTTGCGTTCTCCAACGGCACAGATGGTCCGACTTTGTGGGACGTTGACTCCGGCACGATTATCCGTCAATTCGAGGCCGTTGGCGGTCCCGGCGCTGCTTTGGCTCCCTTTTCAGTACCTCACGCGCTATCGGGTGGTGATGACGGACGCATCATACTCTGGGATTTGCGCTCCGGCGAGGAAATACGAGAGTTCAAGGGGCACGAACAGAGTGTCAGCAGCGTCGTGTTTTCTCCCGATGGCAAGCAATTATTGTCAGGAGCCTGTGACCGAACCGTCCGGCTCTGGGACCGGCTGACCGGGGAAGAGTTGCGCTGCTGCCGTGGGCATCAGAGCATCGTGTCGAGTGTCGCTTTCGGCTCAATGGGTCGCCGGGCGCTTTCAGCGAGCTGGGACGGAACCATTCGGCTCTGGGATTTGGAAACGGGAAGGCAGCTGAAACAATTCGAGGGTCATACAGGGCGAGTACGGTGTGTCGCGTTCTCACAGGACGGACGATTCGGGGTCTCTGGGGCCGATGACTGCACAGTCCGTTTGTGGGATTTGGAGACAGGTACGGAAATTCGGCGTTTCGAGGGGCATCAGGACGTAGTGTTCGGGGTCGCGTTCTGGCAGTTTGGACGAATCTTATCCGTTGGTGGCCGCACCGTCCGCATTTGGGACCAGAACAGCGGGGAGCAGCTGTATTGCTCTGCTGAATTGCCAAGTACAGGGCAAAGCCTCTGCTGGTTTGATTTGACCGGGAAGCAACATCTTTTGGTCGGTACGGAGTTGGATGGTCTTTGCTTGTGGCGATTGCCTCAACCATGAGGAAGTTAACAAGCGGCTCTCAAAGTTAACGGCGTCATGTGAGCGGCTTATTCGCGCTCACCGCTTGTACGGCGAAATTACTGCTTTTTGGTATCTCTCTTCTCTTTCCTGCCCTTAGTAAGTATCTCGTAGACCCGATGCTCAAAGTCGCCAGGGATTGTTTCCAATGCAGTGTTGCCCTTGACCCCGTGCATCTCTAATCTGTATGTAAGCCCGGCAGGAACAGTGATTCGTCGATATTTGTTCGGGCTTGCTGAACGTGGTTTGCTTCTCACTTCTACGTCACAATTATAATCAAGGTAATCTTGCTTGTACTCCTCAGAATATATCCGAGCAACCTTAACGCTAATGCTCCAGCGTATATCAGCTCCTTGCAAAGCCTTTGGTACTTCGGTCGCTCTTAGCCAATCGGTGTTCGCCTTGAATCCGTTCTCTTCAGTATTAATTGCCGCATGTAGTTTCCATTCTTGAAGCTGCTCCTGTACGAGCTTGAGTATATTCTGCGTCAGGATTCGTTTTCCTTGGTCGCAGAATTCAGGAGGAAGTTGAGACGCCAATAAAATGAACTGCTCTATCGATGGAGGGTGTATGACTCGTTTCACTTTAACATTGTAAGCCTGTTCAATACAACGGGCGACAAAAGATTCAATTTCGCGAGATAAAGGAACGCCTCGTGATTTCATAGCTAAGATGTATTGTTCCGCTTTCTCGTTTTCATCAGAAATCAATTCAAACCTGAGCGGGAAATGACTCCCAATGCAATCATCAAGACACTCGTGGAATGATTGGTCAATTAACTGTTCTTGGATTATCTTCCAAATCACAGGGTCTGATGGACCTAATTTGCCAGCTATGCCAGATGAAGTAAGCGTGCTTCTGAACCTTCGCTCAAACTGCTTCACACGGCTCCTTGGTACTCCGCGATACACTGCCAATGTGCCGTCTTCATCCCATGCTATGTGGTAGTAACGAATCTGCCACTTTGTAAGCTCCTCGGCAGAACCTTCTGGAATAGATGGCGGTACTGCATCGACAACATAACTGTTTCTGGAACCAGGAAATACCACCTCGTACTGTGAATAGACTCGAAGGGATAGTTCTTCTTGGGGTAAAAGCGTAAAGGTCCTCCTGGGGCCGCTAGTCCCACAAATAACATGGATAGTAATGTTTTGATTTGTATCGTTGTATATGGTTCCCCAACCATGTTGCTCAGTCGCTACTGGACGCGCAACACAGGCACGTCCAATAAGAACCAAGTATACTACAATCACAACACGCGCGAACGTCTTATTCATCGCTTCCCTCGACTGTTTCGGAAGAATCCCCTTGTGGCAGTTCTATTTTGGTGTTGCCGACTAAATAC
This sequence comes from Gemmataceae bacterium, assembly GCA_036557565.1. Classification (GTDB taxonomy): domain Bacteria; phylum Planctomycetota; class Planctomycetia; order Gemmatales; family Gemmataceae; genus JAJPHU01. The sequence continues at coordinate 12,593 of DATBHJ010000171.1, read as the reverse complement.
GCGACAGGGCCTGTAGCGAACACCGAGAAGTAAACTCCCCACTGCAAAGTATTCGCAATCAAGTCTTCAAATGAACTTTCCTGGTGTCCTACTCCGTTTTCGCTTCCTCGGTAATCGTGGAAGAATAAGACGTTAACGAGGAAAACCATCAATAAGCCGTGGTAAGCGATTGTTATCCAGAATGCGGCCCTCCAACGGTCCTTGGCGATAGTCCCTGTGCGCAGCTTCTTCTTCTCCGGGGAAAAGTAGAATCCTACATAGGCTCCAAGTACCGGGGATACGAGGGCTAGTATTTTCCACATCCCCGTATTTGCCTGAGAATCAGAAATGACGCCACCCCGAATGCTTGGGGCTAGGTGAAACATTAGTGTGTACAAGACAATAGCAATTCCCCACACAGTGAAGATTGTCCACCGTGCTTTTGAAAGAGTCATGCGAAATGGCTTTGTCGGTTTTGAGGCCACAAGTCTTCGCTCCTCTCTTTTGTGTCGGAATCTTGTCAGGCCGCCCAATTCTTGCACAACAGCTAGGCCTACTCCAGCACCGTCTGGGTCGCCTTCTCCTGCTTGTCCGGTGGATAGCCGTACTTACGCAAGACCCACATGACCATCACGCGCAATGTCGCCCTTACAGTCTCGTTAGTCTAACCTTGAACGGTCATTCCTTGCCGCCATGTTGTTCGAGAGCCTTTCTTACGATGGAGAAAAACTGCTCCGTTATTGGAAAGGCCGCAGCCCGATAACTGTGTGGCGAAGCTTTACTTAATCCTGGCATGCAGACACCTTCAAGAACTTGGTACTGCCACTTCTTGACATCAATCCTTTGACTATAACGCCAGAGTTCCTTTCGTTGACGAGGACGGTTCTGACAATTGCTGCAATGAGGGTTGTTCAAAGGCAAGTTCCAATCATCCGTGAAGTCTTCGTAAAAGGCGCCTGCGGAATCAGTGTACTCGACAATACCTTCAAGATAAATGTGGCACCGCTGATTAAGAGTCCTCTGCACCTCGTCTTGATGAATGCACCGCTTTCTTGGCGTTATTACTTGGCCAATCGCGTAGAATCTACGATGTCGCAGGTAGGCAACACACCAATCTCCAACGGAAACCTGACTAGCTTCCCTCCAACTATTCGTTAAAGGAGCGAGCTGCTCTTGCTGAAAATCATGGCTTCTGTGGGCATATTGATACTGCATCATCCACATCTTCTTCTTCAAGCCATAACTCAACACGTATTCGCGTGGCTGACCTCCCATCGGACCGGCACCAGCGTCGAAATTGAGACACCAGTAATGTTTTGACACGGAACAATCTCCTATGCCTTGAGTTTTCCCGCTATGGCCGAGAATTGCTCCAACGCTGCCTCCAGGTCGTCTGCTATCTCTTGGGCCAGCACATCCGGCTTCGGCAGCTCCTCGGCGTCCTCCAAGCTCTCGTCTTTGAGCCAGAACAGGTCAAGGTTCACCTTGTCACGTTTCAGTAGCTCATCGTACTCGAACGCTCGCCAGCGCCCTGCCAAGTTATCATCGCTCCACGTCGCTTTGCGTCGATGCCGATTCGCCGGATTGTAACACTCCACGAACTCGTCGAGGTCCGCTCGCTTGAGCGGGTTAGTCTTCAACGTGAAGTGCATGTTGGTCCGTAGGTCGTAGACCCAGAGCTTCGTGGTCCAGGGCTGCTCGCGTGCTGGCTTTGCATCGAAGAAAAGCACGTTTGCCTTTACGCCTTGTGCGTAGAAGATGCCCGTCGGCAACCGCAACAACGTGTGGACATCAAACTGTCGCAGCAGATTGCGCCGGACAGTCTCGCCCGCACCACCCTCGAACAGGACATTGTCCGGCACAACGATTGCGCAGCGACCGTTTACTTTCAGGAGCGTCTTGACGTGTTGGAGAAAGTTGAGCTGCTTATTCTTGGTCGTCGTCCAGAAATCTTGTCGTTCGTAGCTGGCATCCTCTTTTTCAAGCTGGCCCGCCTCGTTGACGATGGCGATGGTACTCTTCTTGCCGAACGGGGGATTAGTCAGCACCAGACTAAATCGCTCGCGGGGGTCGGCGGCCAGGGAATCCACGCCAGAATGAACAGCTCCGGGGTCGTCGATGCCATGCAGATAAAGGTTCATGATGCAGAGACGGGCGGTATTCGGCACCAATTCCCAACCGCGAACGAACTTGGTCCGAAGGTGTTTCTTCTGGTCCTTGTCCAGTCCTTTGTCCTGGTGACGGGCGACGTAGTGGTAAGCGCCGAGCAGAAAGCCGCCGGTGCCGCAGGCCGGGTCAAAGACGGTATCGTCAGCGATAGGCCGGACGCAGTCCACGATGCCTTTGATGAGTTCACGAGGGGTGAAGTATTGGCCCGCCCCCTGGCCGCCGTCGGACATGCTTCGGGCGAGTAACCCCTCGTAGATGTCGCCCTTCACGTCCGTGTACATCGACATCCACCGCTCTGGGTCGATGAGGTCCACGATGAGGCGACGCAGCGTTTCGGGTTTCTCGATGGCCGACTTTGCGCGTTTGAAGATGCCGCCCAACATTCCGGGGCTTCGGCCCAGTTCCTGAAGAATCTTGTTGTAGTGGCGTTTGAGGGCGTCGCCCTCTTTGCTAAGTAGACTGGGCCAGCCGAGGTCAGGCGGGACGATGGGAGGCTTGTTGTTCGGTGGTTTCGTTAGTTCGTCCGCCATTTTGAGGAACAAGAGGAAAGTAATCTCTTCCGTGTAGGCCAGGAATGACACGCCGTCGTGCCACAGGACGGTGGCGAAGTTCCAGGCTTTATCGACGATGCGTTTGCTTTCGTTGCTCATGACGGTGCATTACTCAAAAAACTCGCGCTGACGCGGGTTCCGGGTTCGGGCCTTCGACCTGCCGTTCAGCGACTCGGCCTTCGGCCCTGTCTGCCGGATGCGTTCGAGCAGCACGGACGCAGGCTCGTCGTTCGGGTCTTGTGGGACGAGTCGGCCCGCGAACGCTTCCTTCAAGATGCTCTGGCGCAGACGGGCTGCTCGCTTCAAGCTGGCGGTGATGTAGTTATCAGTCGCCTCGATGTCCGATAGTTGTTGTTCGACCTTGGCTACAATTGCTCGCTGCTCATCAACCGGGGGAAGTGGGAACTCGATACTGCTGAATCGGTCTGCGCCGAGGTGAGCGATATTCACTGTCCACCGAGCAACCTTCTGGAAACGCCTATTGTGCAAGTAGGCCAAAAAGAGGTAGAGAGAGTACTCAGGTAGCACTCCGGGGTCCGCACGGAACCGAACAAGAGTGTTCTGGAAACATGCTCCCGGCACTTCATCCCGGTACATCGCCGGACGACCGACCAGATGCAGGCTCTGCCCTTCGTTGAGCAGGATGTCCCCGAACTCCAGTCGGTAGACTTCATACTCGGCAGGGGTGAAATTCATCTGGAGTACGTCGTTCGTATCGATTCGATTCTCAAAGACGTTCGCCACTCGCAAGTACGGACGCATGTAGAGGCCGTCATGGTGTGCGGGGCTACGTTGTCTTCCCAACCGAACTTCGCCAACCTGATTGACACTTGCCCAGCACCAGTTCGGCGGAAGTTCGGCGAGGTTGCTGGAGTCCAACGGAGGCAGCATAGGGTACTTCGACTGCCAACCCTTCGGTGGCGTCCTTCCGCTCGCAGCGAACTTGGCTTCCTGCTCTTCCTCCCACTTTCGCCGCCGCTCGGCCAGGATGCGGTCGAGCAGCTTCGTCGCTGGTTCCACGTTTGGATGGACAGCGCGCCACTCGGTTGTCAGTTCGCCGGTCACGGCTGCCCTAAGTACCGCCGCCCGATACTTCTTGAGAGTCGCTTGCGCTTGTCTCAGTGAAGCCACTCCGGCATCAAGGTCGGAGAGCAGCTCCTCAATCTTCTCAACCAACCGACCCTGTTCTGGAGGTGGTGCAAGCGGAACAAGTATGCTCCGTATCTCGGTGAGATTGAGTCGAGGTCGACCGACGCCGTGAATAATAGCCGAAGTGCGCCGTCTCGCATCCTCGTTGTTCAGCGCGTAGTTCAGGTACGCGGATGCCACAAGCCGTTCGTCCGGCTTGAAGCGGATGCAGTCGGCTTTCACAATGGCGGGTCCGAGCCAAGCAGGAATCAGACACGCACGAGGGAGCGATTCTCCGAGTGCCGCTATCACCAGGTCGCCTGCATCGACCTGATGCTTCCGGAGTTTCTCAAAATACCTTTCCGAGATGTACGCTGAGATGTCGCGGAAGATACCATCTCCGATGTTCTGGAGCCGAACAACGCGCGGTCCGCAGTCGGTGTAATGTTCAGTTTTCAGGTTGGAACCAAACGGGCCATCAGTTATGGCGTTGGGTTCCGGCGCTGCCAACTCACCCAAACTCACCCAGCACCATCCAGGAGGTAGTTCGCTGCGCTCGACCTGCGTGGTCTTGACATCCGGATTTACTGCCGCCCTCCGTTTTGTCATGCAGCCAACCTCATGTTCAAATCCTCCAGCAGGTCGTTCAGTCCGTCGCCGAACAATTCGTATGCCCGACCCAGCCCGCCCATCCGATTAAATGGCATGTCTGACAAATCGTCCTGCTCGATGCTCAGACTCGCTGCGACGTGGTCCTTGATGGCGTCGAGCCACTTGAGCTGCTCCGGCGTAAACGTCACTCCCGCCCTCGCTCGTTCATCGAGCCACGCCTGGTAACGGTCTTCGACCGTCCTCTCGACCGGGACTAGGTCCGTGGCCGGGTCGAGTGCGTGCCGGACCAGTGCGACGATATCCACTAGCTGCTTGCCGCCCTGGCCCTTGACCTTCCTCGGCTCAACGGCCGCGAACGCCTGCCAGAGTCGCTCCGGCTCTATGCGATGTGGTGGCCGCTTCAGCGCCTCTGCCAACTCTCGCACTTGAGAGTATCGTAGCCCAGCCCGATAGGGTCGGCTGTAAAGAATCTGGAGCGCCTCGATTTCTTGCCGGTGGTCATCCAGGAACTGCCGGAAACTCGTGACCAACCCCTTCGCTTTCTCCAGAGCGCCAGCATCGAACCCCGCTCGTAGGACGGTGTCCTTCTCGGCCTCGGCGATAACCTGCTCGGTCTCGGCCTGGACATTCAAAATGGCGGTGCGCAGCACCGCCTTGTGGAACGGTTTCAATGCCGTCTGCATCCGCTCCAGTTCGACCTTCTGCAACTGCTTCTCGGTCGGCTCTTTACCGTATTTCTGCGCCGCCTGCCGGGCTATCTCGTCGGCGTCGATGCTCTTCAGAAGCGAAGCTGCAAGTTCGGAGATGGGCGAGCCGCCAGCCGCTTTCGCGATGGCCGCCTCCTGCTTATCGTTAAGTTGACGCTCCAACCGAGTGAGCCGAGCTGCCAGCGTCGAGACGAGGTCGGCATCGGCTACGCCGGTCTTTACCGCGTCCAGAACCCTGTCCAACGGGATATACGGCTTACGGTCCAGCGGTCTGGTGACTTGCTTCTCGTCTTCGCACACGCCGATTGCATCCACGATAACGAAGTGTGTCTTGGCCTTGGCGTCCGGTGTTACCGAGCGCAGCGAGTCGGGGTCGATGATGCGGCAGCCTCGGCCTTTCATCTGCTCGAAGTACGCCAAGGACTTGATGTTCCTCATGAACAACAGGCATTCCAGTGGTTTCACGTCGGTGCCCGTGGCAATCATGTCCACGGTGACGGCGATACGCGGAAAGTAGCTGTTGCGAAAGTCGGCCAGTAGGTCTTCGGGCTTTCGCCCTGTTGTCTTGCTCGTGATTTTCTGGCAGAACTCGTTGCCCTTGCCGAACTCCTCGCGGGCAATCTTGACGATGTCCTCGGCGTGAAGGTCCGTCTTGGCAAAGATGAGTGTCTTCGGCACTTCCGTACGTCCGGGGAAGATTTCGGGCAGTTTTTCCTTGAACGTGCGGATGACCAGTCGAATCTGGTCGGGAGCGACCACGTCGCGGTCGAGCTGGGTCGCAGTGAAGGTCTTGTCCTCGTCTAGTTCCTTGTAACGCTTAACCTTCGTCCTGCGGTCGCGGTGTGGCACAAACATGCCTGGCTTCCGGGCCAGCTTCACTCCCTTGGCGGTGATTTGCGTCTCGATTCGGTAGACATCGTAGCCGACGTTGACGCCATCGGCGACGGCCTTTTCGTGCGAGTAATCCTGCACGAGGTTCTGTTTGAAGAAACCGAGCGTGTGTTCGGTCGGAGTTGCCGTCAGCCCGATGATAAAGGCATCGAAGTAGTCCAGCACCTGCCGCCACAGGTTGTAGATACTGCGGTGGCACTCATCGACAACGATGAAGTCGAAGGTCTCGATGGGGAATCTCGTGTTGTACTCGACCTCGACGGGCTTCCGAGGTAAAGCTCCCTCGACCTCGAACATCGAGCTGTCCTCACCCTCTTCCTCAAAGTCTTCTTCTCCCTTGAGCATCGAGAATAGTCGCTGGATGGTAGTGATAACGACCTTAGCCGCCGTCGGGATGGTGTTCTTCTTGAGATGAAACACCGTGTACTCGTCGGTGAACTTCATGCCCGTGTACGGACTGGCGTACTGCTGGAACTCGGTCAGCGTTTGCCGGCCCAGGTTGTTGCGGTCGACCAGGAACAAGATACGCTTAGCCTCGGCGAATTTGATGAGGCGATACGAAAAGGAGACGGCGGTGAACGTCTTGCCTGCGCCGGTCGCCATCTGGATGAGGGCGCGGGGACGGTTCTCGGCGAGAGACCGTTCCAGGTTGCGGATAGCCTCGGCCTGCACGCGCCAGAGCCGCGTCTCGTCCAGCGGTGGCATCTGCCGTAATCGGTTTCGCACCTGGCCATCCAGTCCGACCAGCCGAAGCAGTTCTTCGGGCCGATGGAAAGCGAAGACCTCACGGCTGCGGGCGTCCAATTCGAGACCGTTCGTGAACTGTGTGACGACGCCGGTAGATTCGTAAGCGAACGGCAGCGGTAGCTTGTACGCGGGGAGATTGGAAGGGAGGCCCTCGGCATATTTGCCCGACTGTGTCTCGACGCCGGTCAGCGTGAAGTCCTCCGGCTTCGCCTCGACGATGCCAGCAGCCCGGCCCTCGACGTAGAGCATGTAGTCGGCGACGCCGGTCTTCAGAGGGAATTCGCGCACGGCGACACCACGGCTCGCGGTGATGTCCATGTCGTCGTAGTCTTGCACGAGCCAGCCGCACTGCGTCAGCTGTTGGTCAATCTGTTGCCGTGCCTTCAGTTCGGGCGTCATGGCCAGTCAAAACCTTTCGCTTAGGATGCCATCTCCCCGATGTCAGATACCTGAATCTGCTTCAGCGACCGGCCCATCTCATCCTTCCACACATCCCGACCGTTGTAACTTCCGCCAAGCAAGATGCCGGCTGCCGTCGATGGTGAGTCAAAGGTGTAGTCCTGACTCAACTTCAGTCCGTCAGTGCTGGCAACGAGAATGCCTCGCTCTATCAAGCTATTGCGCAATTCTAGTAAGTAGTTCGGAATGGATGGGACGGTATCCTTCGACGCGCTTGAGCCAACCAGGACGACGAAACCGTCGGCAGCGTCATATCCTTTGGCCTCAATCCCCCTGCCGCGCAAGTAGAGGATTCGTTTCGACGTCTGGTCAGTCTTCGGCTGCTCGAAGGCGGTCACGCCCAATACAGGGTAGATGAGCAACATCTCTTCGAGGAAGCCCTCCATCTCTGCCATGTCCGGCTCGGATAGAGAGGGCAACTCAGGTGTGTTGGCATTATCCAAGACGCAACGCTTGGCATCCTTGCCTAGTACGATGAGACGGGACTCAAGGTACTGGACGTGAGCCTTGTTCAGGTTGTCGTCTTTGCTGGTAAACAGAATCAGCGATGTCCAGAAGTCTTTCTTGGCGAAATGCTGTTCCAGCCGAGGTAGAGCTGGGTCGCCCTCGCCGATGTAAACAGAGGGCAGGTCGCTGGATTCCGACGGCCCGCGTAAGACATAGACACCTGTTTTTTTGAATTCAGGGCGGGACTTGGCTTCGCGGAACTGCGAGCGCGGACAGATGATGCCGCGCCCAATCCAGTTCGACTTTTCGACGGTGCGTAAGCCATCAGGAGTACCGTCCGGCAGGAATATACGGATGGAGAAGCCTCGTCTCGGTGAGGCGCTCATGGACAAACACTCCGGGCTAGATGGCTGCGGGCCACCACGAGCGAAATAAAGTCTGAACGCATTATGTCCGAAAGAGGGGGTCGCGTCCAGCACCGTAGTGAGAAAAAATGAGAACGCTCGTCGGGTGATTACGTCGGAGAAGTAGCACTGAGCTGTGGCTTATCGGCGGCCCCACCGCCATCAAAGTAGTGGCAAAACGGGCAGGGCTGAGCAGCGAATTCTCGGCTTTTCAGAGTGGCAGCAGCATCTCTCCTTGACAGCTCCGTGTTGTCCTTGTAGCGTCACCAGAAGATGAGCTTCGGTGGCCATCCCAGGCTAAAGCCGGACATCGCAAGGTCGCCCCTTCTTCTTGGCCCGACCAAGCGACGCAGACTACGTGGAGCTTCGACGGCACCGTCTTTAGGAGCCGACTGCTGAGTTTACCGCTCGGCGGCGCGAAGTCGAATAACAGAACACTCTAGCGAAGCCCACGAAGTAACTGACGATATGTTGGCTGGCTTCTTCAACTTGAGGTGACAACATGAACGATAGCGACTGGGCAGAGCTGATGGACTGTACCATCTTCATCGCGCCCGAGACCGTTGAAGGCTTCTGGGACGCTAGCTTTCACGCCATTGCGTTCCCTCCGACATTCCGGGGAACCTTGTCCGCTTTCCCGGAGGCGGTTCGTATATCAGGGAAAGGCGAGAGGAAAGTCCAGAAAAGTGGATATCCCGTCCCGGTCGATGGGATATGGTACTCGCTTTGGGGTATGAGGCCGTCGCGATATCCTTGGGACCTTGCACTGGGCCTTGAATTGGGAGACTTGGAAAAGAATCCCACACGGGTGGTGCAATGCAAGGATGGCTGTAATATAAAAAAAACTTGGGAAGTCCACCATATCTATGACTTACGCTGTCTTACGCGAAGAGATGCGAAGGTAAATGCGGAAAGATTCACTAATCTAGCAAATCTTGTCCTTATGGTGAAGTCTTATCACAAAACCAAAAGCACGTTTGTTCACGGCGGCCCAGGTGCAGCTTGGCTAAGATACATCATTTCCGAATTGTATCCGAATTCGAGTCTCATTCTTGGGCCTGCCCCTGGACGGCCCACTGGCTCACCTGGCAAGGACGACATTCATATCGCTGTTGAGAATAAAGGAGCGCTAGAGCGCCTCAGAGAGTTGAGAATAAGCATGCCCGCCGGAAGTCGAGAAGCCACTCGGAAGTGGATGGATAAACGAGAGGGTAACAATCTCTAACCCAATAATTGCGCAAATGCGTAGGCGTCCGGCCAACAACGATGAATAAGCCGATAGGTCGTCGTCATCGAGTAGAGACCCACGTCCAATTCCATCAACACTGGAGCGCATTATGGAACGTGTCACCGCCGACGAGATACGGAGTTTTGCTAAGAGCCTTGGAGGAAAGCCCCTTCATACGCTCGCACAGGGCAAGGAATTCACCGTAGAGGTGGATGGCGATTACATCCTCTATACGCCCGCTTCGACGGGAAAACAACGGAGACACAGACCAGCCTACTTGGAGGCCGTCTGCGAACGGTTCTCCGACACGAATTCCTATCACTCTAGCACGTATCGACCCGTAACTTTGAACCCTTCTTACACGCTGGCAGTTATTGACGCCTATCTCAAGAGTAAAGGTCGCCATTGCTGACAGTGGGGCGATGTTCGTGTGGCGGTTCATTTACAATTCGCAGAATGAGAACGTCACGCCAATACGAACAGGGAAACAAGTAAGAGTAACGGCCCGAAGTCCGTTTCGCGTAGGTCGCCGGGCCGTTCTATCTCATCGAATGGTTTCGGTGCCGGTTCTTCGCCGCATCCACGAAGCCCTGATGCAGGATATTTCGGTCCCAGAATCGGGCAAAGCTGGCAATGTCTCGCACGAGAGCGCGACGGCTCGGAAGTTGGTTCGACGAAAACCCGGTAAGTCGATAGAGCCGATGATACCAAGCTGGTTGCGCCGGCGGCTCCGCGTTCCACAATGCCAGCATGGGCCGAAGCCGGTTGTTATCGTCGCTCGATGACAGCACCGGCGAGGGCACCCTTTGTGATGCACGACGAGAGAAACGCGAGGACTGCCATGTTCGCTACGATTACCTACTATCTGAATACCAAGGGCCGGAAGGCCAGCCTCCTGAGCGGGGGCGACGGCGATATTCAACAGAGGCTCAAGGTAGAGCGGGACCATCCCCGCTTTGCCGAGATTGTCGAGCGGGGCTGGACCCACCATGATAACTCGGTATCGTTAGACTTGTCCTGGAACCTAGAGTATTTCGATGCTCCGCAAACCGTGGAATCCATCCTCGACTGGTTCGCTAGTGAGGCAGCAAAGAGGACTATCAACGTGCTGGCAAATCGGCGCACCAGGTCCCAGATGGTTGCTCTCCACATGAACAGGGAAGGACGAATTCAAGCGTACGGGGGCTGCTTCCAGGAGGTTTATTTGGAGCAGTATCCTCACTGGCCCTACAGACCCTTCTGCGCCGACCAGAGTGTTATCCAGGACAGGGAGGCCCAGGCATGGGTTGCAGAGTTGGAAACTGCCAATGCCGCTGCGAAGCAAGCCGCTCTGGAACGCCTGGAGGCCAAGCGGCAAGCCCAGCTGGCCAAAGACGCCGAGCAGGAACGGCAGGCCCAGGAGCGCGAGGCTGCCATCAACCGCCGCAAGGTCGAGTTGGGAGGCGAGGAGACCGACCTGCTCCTGGATGTCGAGGCCGAGGCGCTGGCCTCACTGCCTTCGGACTGCTGGGAGCCCCACCAGCGCGGCAAGCAATGGATGGCAACCATCACAGTTGACCCAAACGAGCCGGATGGCTTGAAGCGACGACACTTCCATGAAAAAACTAAGGGACGATGCTACTACATCATTGTCAACCTCGGAGTCGGAGACGCCGTGGAGTTCGGAGCCGACTACTACTTAGGCAGCGGACACAAGTGTCTAACCCGCTGGTACGGCTTCGTGGTTGGCAGGGCTGATGATGCTCTGATATTGCGACCGTGCCAGACTGGGACCGAAGCGTGCAATGCTGCCGAGAACTGGCTGGCCGAGCATCCCAAGGGGCCGAATGTCGCAGAATCGTTGTCCCCTGACCCTCGGCCCGATGGCGCGACGCCTCGGCGTTAGATGTGTCACTTGCCAATTTGCCAAAATCGGCGGATGATATCCGCTATCGTCTGCAAGGGCAATGCAGCCACCTTTGAATCACATCATCTGAGGGAGGTAACTAGGCCATGACTCCGGGGAACCAGTTGCTTGTTTGGAGCAAGATTCAGGGCGAAGGGGGAGAACCACTAACCGCCATCCTAGCCCGTAAAGAAGCGGAAAGACTTGCCGGCAATGGTGCGTTTTGGTGGGGCGTTGGGTCAAATGTGGTGGGCACGATAACCAGCGCCGGACAGCAATTTGGGACACTTCCCATCTTGTTTTCCCAAATGCTAGGGAGGCCGCACGTTAAAGACACCAATCCTGGGGAAGTGTATCTTTGGACGCATTACTGGTCCGACCAGCTTCGTCGCTCGGAGCCGCTCCCAAACCATGTGCTTGTGACCAGTCGTGGTGGCTCGAAGAAAACCTCTCACTACGCTCTGGTCTGCCAGCGAGATAATCCGATAGCACTTGGCTGCGAACCATTCGAGCCGAATGATTGCCGGAACCATCCTAGCGGCGGCCAGCCGGGGGCATCTCAGGTAACGTCCCTCTTAATAGTGCCCCAGGCGGATGCTTCAAACGGGGGTCGATACCGCGAAGGATTTCGTGCAAGACTGGTTCAGCCGTGGATGGTTATTTTGAATAGGTATCGCTCATTGACGCCACCGGAGCGCGAAAAAATCGCTAACTGGCGAACAATCGGATGGCATGTTCTTGTTGATGAACTTCGCCGCCCGCCATCACTATCCTGAGCTGTAGCTTGGCGGTCGCGCCGTCGATGATGGGCATAAAGCAATCCGTTCAGTGGAACTGCCATCAGGCATTAAGCCGATAGAATTGCCTTTTGGCATTTTGGGGATGCCACTTGGTTCTTGCGACAATGAGTCAAGAGGGAGACAACATGGCCGAGAATAAGTTAGGAAAACCTGTACTGCGGAGCGAAATGGAAGAAACTAAGGGCGGCTGCGACAACATCTCTCGCTGGGATGGTATGGCCCTGTATGAAAAACTATTCAGACCCCTATCTTACCGATTGAAGGAAGTGTGTAGAATCACCCTACACATCTTTCTTGGGAAATCTGTTGACCAGGACAAAAAATGACGATGAATCCGAGTAGTGAAGGTCATCTACTCGGATTCATCTAGGCGTTCCGCTAGCCCCGGTCGCCGTGTTAGTTGTTAGTGCGAGCTGGCCGCTGCCATCCGGCGGAACAGCGTGTACTTCCGGCACGCCTGCATGAATCGGCTCGGCTGATTTGCTAGAGTGGCGATCCTCGTTTTGGAGGATCACGATGAGTACAAGTCAATCGGACCAGTTGCCCAAGGATTTGGCGCGGGGGCGGAGCCAGTTTCAAGCTTGGC
>DATBHJ010000170.1:0-3912 GCA_036557565.1 Gemmataceae bacterium | reverse complement strand
TCGGGCTTTGCAACGAGAAATCCTCAAACAAGAAATCCAAGCAGCTGTAGGGGGGCGGCCTCAGTGTCAGCAGTTTCAAGATTTCGCCGAACGCTTGCTCGATCTGGCCGCCTGACTAAAGGAAAGTTACGGAAAGGACAGGATCCTTGTAAATCCGCAGGCATGCTTGGCACTGATGGGCATACATGTTTTCCCACTGAATAGAAGGGTCTTTCGTGGCGGCCCAGGCCAGAATCTTCTCCGGCCCCTTGAAGTGAATCCAGCGTTTGAGCAGGTCGTTTTCTGCTTCCGCGACGGCACGCCGCAGACTATCGTTTCCATCCGCGACTCCCACATTGAGCGCGGGTATAAGCCGCAGCCCGATGCCACAACAACAGCCGATCCGGCCATTGGCCTGGACTGTGTACAGTCGCAGTACCTCATCGCAGCCTGGCCGGGACGCCACATTCGAGCTGTTTACCGTCATGCCCTCGGGATACTCTTCAATCCCGTTTAGATGCAACGGCATCCACGGCCTATCCACAACCGTTAAAAGCTTCTGCCGGTCAGGGGCCAGGCTTGCAATTGCCGGATGGTCCAGAACACTCCCTTTATTAATGGACCGCTCCTTGCGAAGCTCGATGAGAACGCCAACAGGCAGATCCATTTCGACGGCTGCCACGATCGCTTGAACCACGTTTTCCAAGGGGATGAAGCGAAGGTGCTCATCGCCGGTGCTGTAATTGATTTCCTTCAAACCGACAGCGATAAGCTCCCGAAGATGCTCCCGGGCTCGCGTCAGCGAGGTAGCCCAATGGGCATTTGTGACGAGGCGCGTCGGCATGCCCAGTTGCGTTGCCTTGGCGATGCCAACCAGCAAGTCGGGCCAGCGCAAGGTCGCTTCTCCACCGCTAAAGACGACGCCTTCAAAGCCGAGTTCCTTCGCCTCTTGGATCGCCCTCAGGATCTTGTCAAGGGCGAGGGTTGTCTGTACCCGCGGTCCGCTCAGGGTTCCGCAGTTGGAACACGAAGCCGGGCACCCGAAGGTAGGCATGATTATCAGTATTCTACCAGCGGTGATGCACCCGTTCTCAGAGATGTCCATAGCAGTGCCCTCACGAGGTTCTCCGAAGGTGGACTTCACTTTTCGAGATGGCAAGCATACCCTTCATTGACCACAGTCCACCATGGGCGAAGCGTTCAGGTCCGGTAAAAAGACGTTAATTTTCACCGGGACAGAGGGAAATGAAGGAAGACTACCGATGGAAGATAATCCAATACCCTTCGCTCAATGTCCAGACGCCAAAGCCAAATCCTACGGACTCTCATATTCCCCCTAATGCTCCGAGTCTTCCTAGTGCTCCGAATCCTAAGCCACCCCCTATTAGAGGTGCAGGGGCGGGTGGCATAACTCCAATTCCTGCAAAGACGCCACTGTTCGTCAATGTGGACTGGAGGTTTGCCGTGATATTCGGTTGCGCAACGGAGACGATACCCAAGCCATCCTGTATGTACCCTGCGCCTATGGTGATCTGCTGGTTTAGTATCTGGTTCGCCACATGCTGGAGGGATTGCACGTTCTGCATCACCTGATCGACATTGTGCGACCAGGCGACGAAGATGCGATCCACCACCTGCAAGTTCGTGGGCAACTGCGGGGGAGGCGCCCCGAACGGCTGGCCTGGCTGGGTCAGCGATTGCAACAGGGGATTGTTCTGGTTTAGCACCGCCAGCGTTTCTTGTGCCGGTAAATGGACCTGAGCGCCCTGGGCGAGATTCGGCAACATCGGGTACATCGCCGCGCCAGCGAGGCCAGCGTTCATCACCTCGCGGTTCTCCAGTGACTCCAAGGTCGGGCGGAAGGTCCTTCGATCGTCGATACGATTTCGAGGCATGATTCAATCTCCTCAAGCTGCGGATAGGTTGGCCCTGGAAAGTTCAATCGCTTCATTTTGAAGAGCAAGAAAAGAAGCAAAAGATCCGTGAGACGCTCACGGTTTCCTGCTTCCCTGGTCCGTCGCTTGCCCTCTGTCCTAGCCAGCGACCGCCGGGCGTCGGAGGGGACAGAAAAAAATGTTTGACTTGGCCTCGCGGCGTTTTATCAGTTGCTCCCGATGCCAACTCCTACGGCACGGGCTGAAGTTACTCTTGACCGATTCCTTACACCAAACGAGAAAGTGACGTTGGCCCCGAACATGGTGACACTCATGAGGTTTCCGAAGGGGTCAAACGTGGACACCAGGATCGGGATGCTAGACAATCTGCCCGTGATCGTCTCGGTGCTGTTGGCATTCACTGTCTCGACCACTCCCAACAATCGGTTGAGGTATGCAAGCAACGGAGGCACGTTCAAGGATGGCGGCGCGGGAGGCAGAGACGATGGGTCGGGTAGTGGAGACGGCAGAGGCACGACCACCGTGACCGTGGCGGCTGGAGTCCCGGTCCGGTCGCTCCTGCTCATATGCAGACTATAGCCGACGCCGGGCTTGTTGAGTGTCAAACCAGAGAAAGTGGCGACACCATTGACGGTATTGACGGTAAGCGTGCCACCCAACGTAGCATCAGCGGGGTAGTTGACCAGGGCGACCGTCACCGTGCCGTTAAATGCAGGATCGACTGTACCCGCTCCGCCCGCGGCGGCAACGGATGGAGTGAAGGGTTGATTGCCGCTTACCGTGCTGGGCGGCAGTGTTTCTCCCACAAAAAGGGTCTCCACCCCCGCGGTGAAGGAGCCAGTCGTTACCGCTGTCAAGGAAGCAGCAGTCGCTTTCGTATAGTTGCTGTAGGTGTATTGTGGAGCAATCGTCAAGTTGGAGAAGGCAGCCGCGCCGTTGATGGCGGTTGCAGTCAGGATGCCGCCCAACGTGGCGCTGCCGGGATTGTTCTGCAAGGCAATAGCCACATTGTCGGCGAAAGTAGGATCGACGTGACCGTAGGCGTTCACGGCCGAAACCTGGCCGTCAGCCGCGAGACGGTGCCTCGCTGACTGCACCAAACCGACCTGGCGTGGCGACGGCCCCGCCCTGTGCTGCCTCGGCAGGACTCGCAGCGATGCCGCAAGCAACATCGGGTACATCGCCGCGCCGGCGAGGCCAGCGTTCATCACCTCGCGGTTCTCCAGTGACTCCAAGGTCGGGCGGAAGGTCCTTCGATCGTCGATACGATTTCGAGCCATGATTCAATCTCCTCAAGCTGCGGATAGGTTGGCCCTTGAAAGTTCAACCGCTCCATTTTGAAGAGCAAGAGAAGAAGCAAAAGATCCGTGAAACGCTCGCGGCTTCCTGCTTCCTTATCTTGTCGCGTGCCCTCTATACCTGCCAGCGACCGCCGGGCGTCGGAAGGGACAGTACTCGAACAAGTTGGTGACCTACGTCCTGCAGGTCGTCGCCGGTCCGGGAACCTGCCCCATCCTTCCTGCCCGCACCCCCACGGCTGCCGACAGCGATATACGGTACCGACGACGATCCCCGCATTGGTCCAAGCCATTCAGTCTCTCGCTTCGCAAGCGGTTGGCCTGGGACTAGCCTCCATCCAGGCCGGCATATCTTTGGCCCAGAGCCTCGGTGCCGTGTGCTCAACGGGAAAACAGCCGCAAGTCGTCGGGGTCGGTCCCAGCCGAGTCCGGATCGAACGGGCGGATGGGAAGCAGTCCGGCATCGCCGGAGAGTTGTCCCTGCGACGGCTCGATCTCCAGCGGGGTGCCGAAGAAGGCTAGGCAGTGCTGCAAGGCGGCTGCTATGCTCATGGTCAGCCCTGGTTGGAAGCAAAAAGACCTGACATCTCCTCAGGTTCGACGCGCACACAGATCAAGGATTGCCCATGCCGCTCACGAAGTTGGGCGGCGTTATTCCGCCCTGAGTTTTCGAGACAAGCGGTGACACTCATGAGTGAAGTTACGCGCATTCTTTCCGCCATCGAGCAGGGCGACCCCAG
>DATBHJ010000169.1:0-105537 GCA_036557565.1 Gemmataceae bacterium | reverse complement strand
TGTTATCAAATTGACGTGCGGCAGATTCTGGCGAGGGGAGCTTGTTAACACTCCGGTGGAACTAACGGGAGCGTAAACACGTCTCACTGTTGGGCTTTGTCTTTGCCTTCGCGTCGCACTGCGCCGTAAGATAGACAAGGGGTGCAACAGCAACATACCAACCCTCTCCGTTCCCAACAGGAGTAAGGGCGGACGCATCATGGAACCTGTGACGAAGACCACTCCCCAGTCGGGCCGCCCTCCGACCGGCGAACTGGACTTGACCGGCCGAACCGTCGGTGACTTCCACATTCTTCGCCATCTCGGCCAGGGCGGCATGGGTCAGGTTTATCTCGCCGAGCAGATTTCCCTCAAGCGCAAGGTCGCGCTAAAAATCCTTCGTCCGGAGACGGCCACCGACCCAGCCTCGCTCCAGCGCTTCAAGGCCGAAGCCACGGCTGTCGCTCAGGCCACACACGCCAACATCGTCCAGGTCTACGCCATCGGTGAAGCTGGCGGCATCTCCTACATGGCCCTGGAATACGTCGAGGGTCGCAATCTCCGCGAATACCTTCAGAAAAAGGGTCCGCCCGACCTGCTATTGGCGTTGAGCATCATGCGTCAAGTGGCGTCGGCCCTCCAGCGCGCGGCCGAGTTGGGCATCATCCACCGCGATATCAAACCGGAGAACATCCTCCTGACGCGCAAAGGCGAGGTCAAGGTGGCCGACTTCGGTCTCTCGCGCTGCCTGGAGGGCGATCGGCCGGCGCTGAATCTGACCCAGAGCGGCGTGACCATGGGCACGCCGTTGTACATGAGTCCGGAACAGGTTGAAGGCAAACCCGTGGATTGCCGCACTGACATCTATTCGTTCGGCGTCACCTGCTATCAGATGCTGGCGGGGCATCCGCCGTTCCAGGGCGATTCGCCGTTCGAGGTCGCCCTGCAACACGTCCGCAACGAGCCGAAGTCGTTGGCCGAGATTCGCCCCGATCTGCCGGCGGCGTTGTGCGCCATCGTCCTCAAGATGATGGCCAAGAATCCCGCCGCCCGCTATCAGACCGGCCGGGAATTGCTCAAGGACATTGCCCGGCTGCGCGAGAGCCTGAGCGGCCAAACCGCCGTGGTTGCACAATCGTCAGTACAACTGGTCGGGGCTGCCTCGGCAGAGGCCACGCCGAACGCTTCGTCCACAAAGGTCGCGCCGGAAACGGCTCGCATGCCGAAATGGACTTCGCTGCATTGGGGATGGTTGGGGGCTGTACTCGCAGGTTCGATCCTCTTGGCCGGCGTCGTGGGAACTGCGGTCGCCTGGTTTCAGCATCGCCTGGCATTCCCGGCGCATGCCGCTGTGGTGCCGGCAACGGAAGAAGCGGAGGCGAACAAGCGCGAAACGAAAGAACAAGCCTTGCGCACTCTCCTCGAGCCCTATCTCGACACCAAACCCGGTAGTGCCCACGAAGTGCAGCGGGGACTCGAACAAGCCATGGATTTGGGGATTTTCTATCTGGAGCAAGATCGACTCGATGATGCCCGCGCCCTTTTTCTCCGACTCGAGAAGCATGCAGTGCCCGCCTTCCGAGTGCTGGGGCATCTAGGAGAAGGCATCGTGCTCGCCATGCAAAGTGAGCCGCGCGAATCCAACAGACGCTTCATGAAGAGCCAGTTGGAAACGCGCCCCAAGCAACCGAAATGGTTGGAAAACTTGATCCGTAATGACCCCAAGTGGCGCTACTGGACCAACAAGGCGATCCACTACAACCTGCAAAATGGTCTGGACCGCCGCGAGATACCCACTCCCTTTCATCAATTCGAGACTGCTACTCAGACAAAGTAGGAGAGTGGGGAGTTTGCTTCCTTGGCGGCGCACACCTTCCTGTCTGCCCCACCAAAATGACCCACTACCGAGGCCCAACTCTCTTGGGATTGTTGCGGACGATCTGCTAAAATGCTTTCGATTCCTGGGATGAAGAGGAGGAAGCGAGCATGTGTCCGCTGCGCCGCGTCGAGGACCATCGGGCAGGTCCGTCGGCGCTTGGCATTTTGGTTCCACCCGGACGGCGGACGTTCTTGATTCTTCGACCGCGCGCGCTATGTTGGGACCTACTGCTGTTACGGCCGGATTCCGAAGAAGCATTCCGCGAGGTGGCGCATACGGAGGCCAATCGCCTGGCTCACGAAATACTGGAAGCATTGCACCGCTGGTCCGAGGGAGCATCGGGCCACGTCGAGGAGGTCAGTTGTCCGGATGGCGGCTTCCGGATGCGCGTGCGCGTTGGGCCCTTCGCCCTTGTGGCATGTGGCCGACGCCCGGGGCAGCCGTACCAACCTTTGACCTTCCCCGATGCCGACACGGCCCTCTCGGCGGCCGCACAGGTTCGCGACGTCTTGCGACCGCCAGCCGAATTTGAGCAAGAAGTATATCTGAATACTCTGCATTTCCAGCAGTCGGGCGAACAGTCGGCGTAGGCGGGCAGGTGCTGCTTTCACCAGCCGGCTTACGCCGGCCGTTCGCCAACAACGAGTTAGTGTGCTATGTCTTTCACTCCGATCCTTGCCACCCTGGGCTATGTCCTTTCCCCGGACGGTCGGCGTGTCTTGCTGATACACCGCAATCGCCGACCCAGCGACCCGCACTACGGAAAATACAACGGACTGGGGGGCAAGCTCGATCCGGGCGAGGATGTCGTCGCCTGCATTCGCCGCGAAATACGTGAAGAGAGCGGGTTGGAGTGCGATGTCCTTCTGATGCGCGGCACCGTGAGCTGGCCTGGCTTCGGTAAGCACGGCGAGGATTGGTTTGGCTTCGTTTTTCGTGTTGATCGCTTTCACGGCGTGCCGTTCGCAGGCAACGCCGAAGGCGATCTCGAATGGGTGGAGCTGGAGCGCGTGCTGGAATTGCCCTTGTGGGAGGGCGATCGTCATTTTTTGCCGCTTGTTTTCGACCGTACAGAACGGCAATTCCACGGCGTCATGCCTTATCGCGACGGACGCCCCGTGAGCTGGAGTTACAGTATCGTTTGACCGCGAAACGATGAGCCTCATCGCTTCTTGCGAGATTCCTTGTCCGCGCGCTCTGCCTCGCAGACATCGATCAGGCCGTCGCCGTCGCTGTCGATTCGACGGAACTGCTCCCGTGTCCCCAGAAACTCGGTGTGCGACACGTCGCCGTCGCTGTTGCGGTCCATCTTGCGGAACCACACAGGTCCGAGCGAACGATCGCGAAACAGCGGCAGCTCCGCGTAGACTTGTTGCTGTTCGGGGAGCGCAGCGCGGGATTGACCGTAATTGAGGATGAACTGAAACTGACGCGGCACCTGCCCGCGCTCCAAGGAGCCGCTGTTGTTGCGGTCCCAGGGAGACAGCCGGTCCCAGGCCGTACGCAGTTCGCGCGGGCTGAGTCGGCCATCGTGGTCCGCATCGACGAATTCAAACAGTGATGAGCCACGGTCCACCACGGTCAAATAGGTGGTACGAAAGAGAAACTTCTCCTGCACGTCCAGATACTCCGCTACTTCTTTGTATGACAAGCGATTGTCAGCATTCCGATCCGCCAGACGCAGCAAGGCCACGTACGTAAAGGGAGGCTGATAGATTTGCCTCTCGTCGAGAGCACCGTCCTTGCCGACGGCTTTCTCGAGCTGTTTCAGAAGCTGTTTGTTGTGTTTGGCATCGAGCGCATCGCGCACCACTTCCAGCTGATTGCCCGAGAGGGGAATACGCAAGGCGCCGTCTCGAGTAGGCGGCAGCAGGGCGGTGAGACGATTCGGCTTTCCGTCGGCTTCCGGCAAGATAAGAATGTCTTTGCGGGAACCCTTCTCCAGTCGTGCGATCAGTTCGAGATCGGGCGAAAGCTTGCACCAACTCGCTAATTCCCCCGCGTTCAGCCGGCCGTCGTGGTTGCTATCAAGGCTATCGAACACTTGTTTTTCCAGCGCGATCTCTTTGCGATTTAACGTATTGTTCTTATCGCGGTCGTAGCGGATCAGAATGGCTGACGCTAACTTAGCGGTGGATGCGTCCGCCTCATGGACGGAGAAGGGAAAACCATCGGGCACTGGCTTGTACTCCGTGGCCGCGCGGAACTGAAGAGGCCAGTAAGGGCCTGCCGGCGCCAGTTCACTCGCCGAAATGATGTCATCGCCGTTGACGTCAAGGGGATGCAGCGCAGGCTCAGCCGCTGACAGCTCAGCGCGCGAGAGTCGGCCATTCTTGTCCTTATCGAGATGTTGAAACAGATTATCGGACAGCGCGTCTTGATTCGCCTGGCGCCAACCCCATTCAATCTGCAGAGCGCCGCCGCCGGAATGGCGATAATAGCGAGAAAAATGGGCCAGATCTACATTCCTCGCCTTCGCGTCGCCGGCCAGTTCGGCAAGCTCCGGAGCGGCGTCCGGCTCGACGACGACCCCGGTCATCAACTGCACCCATTGCGTTTTGCTCGGAGCTAGACACGCTTCCTTCTTGCTGAGCACGCCGTCGCCGTCCGCATCCAGATAGCGGAACAGATGAGCAATGCTCTCGTCCCAGTTACCGCGAAACGACTGGCCGTTGACTTGCAGATGCAGACGGATCAGATAGGGGCGCGAATCCAGGAACAGCACAAGATCCTGTGCATCGCCGGGGACGGGACGCAGAGCCGCCGGCTCTTCGGCAGCCGGGGTGAAGGTCAGAGCAATCATGAGGACAAATAGAACAACGAGAATTGGACGCATAGTGGAACTCTCCTTTCGGTTAGCCGAGACGCTTAGCGGAGCGCGAGGTGCTCCGCTCCGCGTCGCGGCTAACCGAAGAACTGGTCTCAGAAATCCGGTCCCAGCGCTTCGCCATCATTGCGCGTGATTGCGTTTCGCAGAGTTTTCTGTGTTATCTTGTGTGAGATCATACGAACAGAGCCGTCGCACATCCCCGCTAAAAAGCCCCGAGCGCCGGCCAATCCCAACTTGGGCAACGGTTTATCCGGATCAAAGGGAAGGTCTTCCGGCTTGGTCCACGGCACTGCCTTGGATGCCTCGACAAACATGATCGTGTTCGAGAGACCGTCGGGAAACCCCGCGGGATAGAGGACACCTTGCTTGCCCTCGAAAAACGCGCCTTTGCCAACGAAGCCCTGATAATACGTAGTGTGTTCCTGGAGCGTCTTCTCATCATGTGGCGAAGCATAAAGTCGCGGCATCTTGGCAAGCAGTTTCTTGTTATGCTCGCTGTCCCACGCCTCGTTAAGATGAAACTCGTTGTACAAGGGCTTCTGATCGATGAAGGGCAAAATTGCCACGCGCCAGCTTAAAAGCGGCTTGCCATCCTTGCTGTAGATGGCTTGGGCCGGAAGCCTTCCCTTCATCGAATCACCGTAGGTGGCAATCGCCAAGACGAGCTGCCGGAGGTTATTCACACTTTGTGTGCGCGACGAAGATTCACGGATTTTCTGGATGCCCTCCATCACCACCGTCCCGGTAACTTCTGGATCAACCTTTGCCTGCATCGATGCCTGGAGCATCTCTCCTCTCTGCTCGACTTGCATTACTTTCAAGGGCTGCTTGAACTGTTTGAGCGTCGAGGTGAGAGCGGCCGCATCCTTGTCCTTGCCCAAGCTCTCGATGCCTTGATCCAGGCCCACTCGGAGAAGGTCCAGGCCCGACTGAGCGGCCTTGGTTGCTGCCCCGCAATCCTTTTCGCTGGCAAATTGCGCCGTTACTTCCAGACGCGACTCCGAAGCCACATCGACGACCAGCATGGCCCAGCGCGCGAGAGACAAGGGACGGAACGGCTCCGCACCGGGCGGCAACTGATCGAGCTGGCCCTTGTCGCGATACTCTTTGATATTCACACCGAGGACCATCGTGTGTTTCTCCGCGGCCTGCACCAGGACATCCGTCAGCGCGCCCCTCTCCTTCGGCCGCGGATGATCGATCAAGTTGCGCAGCTCGGCGGCGAACTCGCTGTAGACCAGCGAGCGATCGTCAAGAGGATAGACAGACCATTTGTCCGCGACGTAGAGCGTCTGACCCTTGTACGCCTCACGCTTGAGATTGGCATCGGCAGCAAGCACCTTGGCTAACTCGTAGGGCTTCAACGTGCGTACGATCATCACGGGCTCTCGACTGACAGGTGGTGGTCCGATGACCGCCACCGTTAAACGCTCCACCTGTTCCAAAGCTATCCCGAAACGCTTCTCAAACTCATGAGCCGCATCGGCAATCTCCTTGTGTTTTCCGCGTACGGATTTGAGAAAATCGCCCGTCCACAACTCGGCCACACGGATGGAAAACAGGATTAACCCATCGTTCGGGATTTTGGCAAGGTCGGCCGGTAGTTCAATCGCCTTCGCTCTTTCATCCGCCGGTAGAGATCGTTCCATTGTCAGCAAGGCGAGGAGCAGCACACAGACGAACACTGCCGCAGCGCCGCTGCCCCATCGAGTCAATGCTCGCATGGTCATGATCGTTCTCCTCCAAAGTTTCGCCGCCAGCAGGAAGCGAGCACAATACCGATGACTAGCCCGTCCCACTGCGCTCGCCTCCGGCTTTCGGCGAAACGAAAAAAGCGGTTTAGAAATCCGGCCCCAGTATCTCGCCACCATTGCGAGTGATGGCGGCTCGCAGTGTTTGTTGAGTTATGTTGTGTGAGATCATGCGCACGGAGCCGTCGCACATCGCCGCCTGGAAACCGCGACTGTGGGGCAAGCCGAGCTTCGGTAGTGGTTTGGCCGGATCATACGAAATATCTTCCGGCTTGGTCCAGGGCACCGCGTTCGCGGACTCGACAAACATGATCGTATTCGAGGTGCCATCGACAAACTCTGCCGGGAAGCGGAGACCTTGCTTACCCTCGAAAAACGCACCCTTGCCAAGGAAGGCTTGATAGTGCGTGACGTGTTCCTGCACCGTCTTCTCATTCTCCGGCGACGCATAGATCTTTGGCATCTTGGCCAGCAGCGTCTTGTTGTGCTCACTGTCCCACGGCTCATTGAGATGGAACTCCTGGTACAACTGTTGCTGCTCAATGTACGGCAGAATCAACACGCGCCAGCTTAACAGCGGCTTGCCGTCCTTGCTGTAAGTGGCATTCGCCGGCAACCGTCCTCCCATCGAAGCGGCGTAGTTGTGCATGGCCAGACCTAGCTGCTTGAGATTGTTCTGCCCCTGGACACGAGCAGCGGATTCGCGCAACTTTTGAACGGCTTCCACCAACGTCAGACCTGCCATTGCTGTATCGATTTTGATGTCGAGTGCAGCACGCAGTGAAGCATCCTTCTGTTCGATGCGTAGTTCTTTCAAGGGATCTTGTAATTGTTTAAGTCCGCGTAACAGATCCTTTGCTTCTTTGTCCTTGCTCACTTGCATCGACAAGAAATCGAGACCGGCGCGGAGAAGGACAAGCCCCGTCTCTGCCGGCTTGACTGCGTCTTTTGCGTCCTTTTCCGATGCGAACGTAAGGACTGCCGCAGCGCGCGAATCGGCGGCGACATCCAGGTTGAGAGTTGCCGACAGCGCTTGAAACAACGGCAGGAACGGCTCGAGCTGCGCCTCGCCAGCGAGCCGGTTGCCGACGCTGTCGGTAAAGAGCTTGACGTTAAGGCCCACGACCACGCTGTGCTTGCCCGCAGCCAGGCGCACGGCCGACGCGAGATTTCCTTCCGTCTTCGGCTGTGGATGGTCGATCAAGGAGTGGATATCACGCAGTTGGCCGTACGCAAGAGATCGGTCATCGAGGGGAAAGATTGTTTCATCCTTTTCGCCGACGTACAGCGTCTCCTCTTTGTATTTCTTCACATTGATGGCCCTGATCTTCGCAATGATTTTGGCCAAATCGTAAGGCCTGGCAGTATGCACAAACCACACCACTTCTTCGCGTCCCGGAGGTGGTGAAAGCATACACAGCGTCATCCGCTCGACCTGTTCCAGCGGAAGGCCGAAACGCTCCTGAAACTCTTTTGATGGCCCTTCATCGATCTCTTTCTTGTACTTTTCGCGGGCAGGCTTGAAGTACTCGCTGCTCCACAAGTCGGCCACCCGGCCGGACACTATCAACATGGCGTCGCTTGGAACCTTGGCCAGATCCACGGGTAGAGCATCCGCCTTCCCTTCCGCATCAGCCGGCAGAGAGTTTTCCATCGTCAGCAAAGCCAGGACCAGCGCGCCAATCAGTAGCGCCGCCGGGGTGCCGCCACGCCATTGAATAACCGTTTGCATCGCCATGATCGTAGTCCTCCTCGAAAACCGGAGCTGGGAAAACCGAAGTACCCCAAAGATATTGAAGTGTCACACTGTCACAGTACACATGCGCTAGTGTCGTCGTCAAGGAAAAAATGGACACGATGGAACGGGAAAGGACGGTCTTGCCATATGACGCATCGGACGGTCTAATCTAGCCTCTTGGCCATCCCGACCGGACACGGAGGTCCGCATGAAAACCGCCATCGTCATTCCTGCTCGCTACGCCTCAAGCCGTTTGCCCGGAAAGCCGCTCTTACGGCAAACGGGTAAGTATCTTGTGCAGCACGTATACGAACGCGCCTGTCAGGCCCAGCGCGCCAACCACATCGTTGTCGCCACCGATGATACTCGCATCGTCAAGGCGGTGGAGAGCTTCGGAGGCAACGTTGTCTGGACACGCAGCGATCACGCCAGCGGCACCGACCGCGTCGCCGAGGTCGCCAGCCAGCTCGACGCCGACCTCGTGCTGAACCTCCAGGGCGATGAACCGCTCATCGATCCCAACCACCTGGATCTGTTGTTCGATCTACTGATTCAGCGTCCGGGTGTGGACCTGGCGACCCTGGCGACGCCGCTGCGAACGCGGGAGCAATGGCAGAATCCTAACTGTGTCAAGGTAGTATGCGATAACAGCGGCCGAGCCTTGTATTTCAGCCGCAGTCCGATCCCCTATGTACGCGACGGCCAAGCGGATTTCGCTCAGCGGCCTTCGCGGTTTCTTCTGCACGTCGGTCTGTATGCTTATAGCCGTTCTTTCTTGCTCCGTCTGGCTGCGCTGCCGCCCGAGCAGCTGGAGCAGCTGGAAAAACTGGAGCAGCTTCGCGTCCTCGCCCTTGGTTATCCGATCCAGGTCGGCATCGTCGAGCAGAGCGGATTCGGCGTCGATACATACGAGGATTATCAGCGTTTTGTTTTCGCTTACCGGCACAATCCGACCGGCCGCGCCGCCTGAAAAAACGCCCGGCCTGCTGCTGTGACTGACAAAGCGTGTCGAATTCGTTATATTGCGTCTGTCCCAGCTAAGCGGATTCGGATCACCCAATCGCCCTCAGAAAGAATCATGACAGCATCGTCTCCCAAACAAACCAAACACATCTTCGTTACCGGCGGCGTGGTCAGCTCGCTCGGCAAAGGATTAACCTCAGCCTCGATCGGCATGTTGCTGGAGCATCGCGGCCTGCATGTTCGTCTGCAGAAGTTCGATCCCTACATCAACGTCGATCCCGGAACGATGGACCCCTACCAGCACGGCGAAGTCTACGTTCTCGACGACGGTACCGAAACCGACCTCGATCTGGGCCACTACGAGCGCTTCACCCATGCCCCTCTGACGCGCGATTGCAATTACACCACCGGCCGCATCTACGAATCGGTCATCAAGAAGGAACGCAAGGGCACCTACAAGGGCCAGACCGTGCAGGTCATTCCGCATGTCACCGACGAGATCAAGGCGGCCGTGCGCAAGCTGGCCGTCGATGACGTGGACGTGGTCATCACCGAAATTGGCGGCACTGTCGGCGACATCGAGGGCCTGCCTTTCCTCGAAGCGATCCGCCAGTTCGCCCTTGATGTCGGCAAGCACAATTGCCTCTATATTCACCTGACGTTGATCCCGTTTTTGAAGGCCGCCGGCGAGGCCAAGACCAAGCCGACGCAGCACTCCGTAGAGCGTCTGCGGCAGATCGGTATTCAGCCGGACATCCTCATCTGCCGAACTGAGCGCGAGATGAGCAAAGATGCGGCCGACAAAATTGCCCTCTTCTGCAATGTCGAGCCGCGCGCCGTCATCGAAGAGCGTGACAAGAGTTTCAGCATCTACGAAGTGCCGATTAGCCTTGTTGAGAACCACCTGGACGAATTGATCGTCGAAAAGCTCGGACTAAGAGCGCAGCCATTAGACATGAATGGCTGGCGCACGCTGGTGCAGCGCATCATCAATCCGATCCACGAGACAACCATCGCCGTGGTCGGCAAATATATCAAGCACCAGGACGCGTACAAATCGATCTACGAAGCGCTGGACCATGCTGGCATCGCGCTATCATCGCGTGTAGTCGTGCGGCGCGTCGAGGCAGAAGAGGTCGAGCGAGAAGGGGCCGAGCGCGTGCTTGGCGGCGTCGATGGCATTCTCGTTCCGGGCGGCTTCAATTACCGCGGCGTCGGCGGCAAGATCGAAGCGATTCGTTACGCGCGCGAGAAGCACATTCCATTTTTCGGCATTTGCCTCGGATTGCAGTGCGCCGTCATCGAGTTCGCACGAAACGTCGTTGGACTGGAAGAGGCCGACTCAACAGAGATGAATCCGCGCTGCGGCCATCCGGTCGTGTGCCTGCTCGATGCCCAGTTCGCGATTACGGAGCTAGGCGGCACGATGCGTTTGGGCAGCTGGCCGTGCCATCTCGCCGAGGGCAGCCGGGCCCGCGCGATTTACGGCAGCGAGACGATCAAGGAACGGCATCGCCATCGCTACGAGTTCAACAATCAGTATCGTCAGCAGTTCGCTGCGAACGGCATGGCTTTCTCCGGCATGACGCCGGACGGCAAGCTGGTGGAGGTGATTGAGTTGCCGGATCATCCGTGGTTCGTGGCCGTGCAGTGCCATCCGGAGTTCCGCTCGAAGCCGACGCAGGTGCATCCGCTGTTTCGTGGTTTCGTCGAGGCGAGCCTGAAACGGCGCGAAGTGCGAAAAAAAGCTGAGGCCGCCCGCAGCCGGGCGGCCGTCAGTGCTACATGACACGTCTTGAGTCCAGCACTCTATCGCTCGGTGAGCGAGCCGCCGGATTTGTCCCGGCGGCGTTCGCGGCGGGGATAAGGCCCGCCGCTCGCCAGACTGCATACCAAATCACTGCGGCTTCGCCTCGAAGTTCAATTCGGTCGGCTTGCCTTCCGTGATCTCGATCTCCTCACCTTGGCCGCCTCCCTTGTTCAGGTAGCCACACTTCTCATGCCAGGCGATGACACGCACCTTGCCGACAGGCAGATCCTTGATCTCGTAAGTCCCGAATTTGGGATCTTTTGCCTCTACTTTGTCCTTGCCATCGAGCGTATCCGAGTGAGTGATGGAGTAATACGGCGTATCGACTAGGCGAACATTGGCATCCATCCACGGATGGATGTTGCACTTGAGCGTCATTGGCGACGTGTCTGCCTTAAGGCCTTCGACCTTTATGGGCTTTGCGTTCGGCTCGATGATCGGGTTGCCGGAGGGGTTCTTCGGACCGGCGGAGTAGTTTGTGTTATGCGACTTCGTAGCGTCGTTAATGATCTCAACGTGCTGACCAGTCGGTGTCAATTTTCGGGGATTCTTGGGGTCAGCAGCATACTCGACCCAGGCTATGGCAGCATGCGGGATGAACGCACAGTGCGGCTGTCGGATCTTGACAGGTTCCTTCTTGACCGCTTCAAGTTGCTTCTCATCGACCTTGAAGAAAGTACCCTGCGCCGGACGAATCCATACGAACACGTTTCCGAGGTTTCCATTGTCGCCGATGCGATAGAGCTGCTCGGTGATCTCCGACGGTGAACCGGACATGCAGAAATCCTTCTGGTCGGCCTTATCCGCGATCGCTTTTTGTAGACTCTTAGTCAACCCCTCCAGATCGGGTTTAGAGAGTAACGTAACCTTGCCCTTCAAGACGCCTCCCTTGGGCTCCAGCACTTTGGCGGGTCCAGAGGAAGTCTCCTTGGCCACTTCACCGCCGCCGCCACTCGCGCTGCTCGAAGACTTCCCAGTGTCCGTGCTGCTGCCACAGCCGGCCAGCATCAGCGAGAGTAGAAAGGCGGGGAGTGCTGTTAACGCCAGTCCAAAAGAAAATCGACGCATCGTCCTACCTCCTGGTTGAAAAAGTCCGGCGAGCGGGACGCTTGCACGCACCGCTCGCAAAAAGTTCCTCGAAGATTGTCACTCTGCTGGTTTCAAGGGAATCTTGCCAATATCGGATGTCTCGCCGGCCTTGATCGTGATCTTCTTGCCGTCGCTGCGTTTCTTGCCATCGGCGACGACCCAACCGGCTTCCTCTTGCCAGATAACCAGACGGAAATCACCGGCCGGTGCATCCTTGATCTCGAAGTTGCCGTCCTCATCCGTGATGGCGAAATAGGGATGTTTCATCACAGCAATGCGACCGCTCATCCACGGATGGATATCGCACTTGACCATGATGGGAATGTTTCGCGCCTTAATATCCTCGACCTTGAATTGCCCACTCGCCGGCACGATCTGATTGATATTCGGGCCGCGAACCCCGCCGACGAGATTGACGTTGTGCGAGATCGACGCCGAGTTCTTGACGAGAAGCGTTTGCCCCTCGCGCATCGCCAGCAAGTGCGGCTCAAACTGGCAGCACGGCTGATCCAGCTCCACGGTCTTGTTCGGGATTTCCTTGAGCTTCGGATGAACGGGAATGTCCTTGTTGAAGCCGCTCACGTCCATCAGGTAGACAATGCACCAGCGGACGCCCTTGTTCTTGGGATTGACCACGAGCTTGTCTTCCAGGAGTTTGCCGTTCTTCTCGCAGGCCTCCTGGTCCTTGGTGACGTTGACAGGAGCACGCTTCGGCGCTTCGTTGGCAAACCACACTACTTGTCCCTTGATCGTGCCCCAGCCTTCAGCCTCGGCCCCATTCGCGGCGGGAGTTGTGGCCATCGCATTTACAGCCGGGCTTACGACTTTGCTGCTGCAGGTGACGAGCATCAGCGAGAGAGCAACAAGGGAGAGTGCCGATGCTCTTGTGTAGCGAACGTGCATTACTTACCTCCTGCTGCCGCGAGCGGCGCTCGCGAGCGATTGCCCGGCATGTCCGAGACGCGCGGCAGATCCATCAAGATGTCACGCACGCCAATAACCTGATCGATGGTCGTGCCGACAAACCTATCTTGATAGCTTAGTGTATCGTTGGGGAAATTCTGCGGCATGTTCGGTTTATAGCCGAACAGGCGATCGGGATTGGCCGTCCACTCCTTGACCCATTCCGGTCGCAACCGTTGCGCAGTCAGAGCCAGGTTCGGCCCTTGCGGAGACGGGATGACCACATCGCCAACGCTGTGGCACTGCAAGCACAGGTTGCGATCGGTCAAGAGTTTGTAGGCATCACTGGCGTAGGCGCCGGTCTCTTCCCACTTCTTGCGCAGCTGCTCCTTGCCGCGATCGCTCTTCCAGACCTTGATCCGCTCCTTGAGAGCGTCGAGATCTGCTTGCTTCTGCTTCTTGAGTTCGGCGTCCTTGGCTTGCTTGACTGTCTCTTCTGCGATGGGGAGCCCGGCCTCGGCTTCGGCGATACGTCGCTTGAGGGCATCCTGCCAGATCGGTTCCATCTCCTTGATGCGCTCATCGTACTTTTTCTCGTCCTTGAGTCGCTGGACGTACTGGGCTGTGCGCGACCGCCAGTAGATGTCCTCACGCTCGGGGAGGTTGACGTACTCCGAGCTGACGCCGGCGCCAGGATTGGTTTGCCGCGAGACACCGCTGAAATAATTGACCAGGGCGCGAGCGTCCTCCGGACTCATGTTGAACTTGGGCATACGCAGCATCATCCAGTTGGTTGGCCGTATCACCGGCGGATTGAGCAGGAAGCCGTACAGCCAGTTTGGTTGAACGCGCTCTCCTTCGCGGATGAGCGGCGGCGGGACCGCGGAGCGTACCTTATCGGCGTCTGGCTCGCTCGGCTTTTTGTACTGGATCATCAGATCCACGAACGTCCCACCCCAGGGATCTGACTGGGTCAGGAGGTCGTCCTTGATGATCGGGAGGTTGCTGGCGGCTGGCAGATTGCGGATGATGCCGTCCGTGCCGGCGAAGCGCAGAGCATCGATGGCGCGGACGACCAACACCGGCCGATCGAAGTCCGAATCGTTCGATTTCGGCTGCGTACCGAACACCCTCAGTTTATCGGGGGCCGTCTGGGCCGCGCCGGCCCAGGCGTTGTGGCCGGCAAAGAAATGGTCCTTTTTCACCGTGCTCTTGTTGGTGTTGTAGCTGTCTTCGAGCAGTTTCAGCCCATCGTTCGTTGTCTTGAACTCGTAGACGCCGGGCCGAATCTGATGGCATCCGGCACAATTGAATTTGTCCAGCACCTGATGGCCCTTGATCTCGGCCAGGCGATCGGGATTGGGTTGGTTCAGATACTTGAGCGGCATCGGCTCAGCGACCAGGCCGAGGATGAACGTCATGACGGCTTCGCGCGCCTCTGCTTCTTCGAACTCCTGTCGGGCCTGATAGGCCTCGTCGCTTTCGCCGTCGCGCTTCTTGGTGCGAGCAAAACGGAACTGCGGCATACGCAAGCGATCTTCCCAGACAAGCTTGCGGTCGAAATCGAAGGTACGCGGATCCATCAGTTTCTGGTGCAGGAAGCCCTCGCGGCGATGCTCCTTCACCGCCTCAGCGTAGACCTTCTCGTAGGGCTGCTTGCCGTCCTTGGCGTGCCAATCCGTGCCTTGCTTCTTGGGATCATTGGGATCGTGACGCAGGGACACGATGTTGTAGTGATCGCGCACGAAGATGTCGGCGTCCTCGAAAGCCAGACGCTCGGGGTCTTTTTTGCCCCAATCGTTGAGGGCGGTGCCGATCGGCTTGGCTGTCTCGAAACCGGGCACGTCATGGCAGCCGAAACAGCCGAGGCGGTTGATGGCCTTGCGACCGATGTACCATTTCAACTTGTCTTCCGTGACCGGTCCTTCCAGCTTGCGCTCGTCGGAGTCGGGCGGCAGATTATCCAGTCGCTCCTTGACGATTCCTGGCAAATCTCCCTCCGTCGTGGGAAGGGTGGCATCGACGTCGGCGCGGGTGAATCCGGGGGCCTTGCCAAGATAGACGCGGGCCAGCTCAACGAGATCCTTCTTCGTCGGCTCACTGGGGCCCTTTGCGTTCCAGTCGTTGACCTTCTGGCTCAAGAGCCATTCGGCCACGTCACCGGCATCTTCCGGCGTCAGATGTGTGATCGGCATGCGTGTCCGTGGGTGATAGACCGTCGGATTGAGCACCCATTGCACTATCCAGCGCCTTTTGGCCTCTTCCATACCTTTTTCGTCTGCGATCTCCGGCGCGATCTTGGCGGCGATGCGGCTGAGGTTTGGCCCGAAGTTGGCTTCGCCGGTAGCGGCCGCGACTCCTAGGCCCGGCTGGTTTGTGCCGTCATGGCTATGGCAAGCAAGGCACCCCTTTTCAGTGAACAGCTTACGGCCATTGCTGAGATGCTTTTCCCGCTCTGCGTCCGCGGGCGCTTTGGGCAACTCGACGTTCTTGCCCTCCTCATCGCCGATGCGCTTGGCCAACGGCGTGATTTGTCCAGCTGCCAGGAGATCTTTCGTTACCCGATCGAGCGCCTCCTTCGCTTGGACGATTTCTCTCTGCTCGTCGGCACTCAATTCGCCCGGCTCTTTCTGTGCTTTGAGGCTCGTTTCTTTCTTGTACAACTCTTGCAAACCTTCTTGTAATTGCTTCTGCAAGGCAAGAAGGCGATTGATCTCATTGGCCTGCGTGGGGACCGACATCAGGGCCAGATCGCCCAGCCGGCGACTGGCGTCCTGCAACTCTTTCCATTCGCGCTCTGCCAACACTCCCTTCGTAAGCTCTTGCTGTCGTCTCTCGATGATGCCCTTCAGGGTTTCGCGCGTTGTGTCCTTGCCATCCAGGTTGCCCTTGCTTTCCGCCAGCAGGTAATAGGCGATACCGACGATTTCCGTATCGGGGAAGCGCTCCTGAGTCGAGGCCACGTCATGCAGAATGGCTGGATCATTGTTGGTCAGACCGTAAAAGTGCGGCATCTTGGTGTCCGGCCGGAAGCCGCGTGGCGATTGGATCCATTTGCGCACCCAGTCCTGATTCGTCTTCTCGGCGATGCGGCGCAGACTGGGGCCGACCTTGCGATAGGTGCCGGGCAGGTTGAGCGGATCGGACCTGGCCCTGTCCTGTTCAGCCGGCGTCAGGTAAGCCAGGGCCGGTTGGGGCTCCAGACGCAGGTCCGGGCCGACGGTGCGGCCACTTTTGACGCTGGCGATTTCGTGACACCCAAAGCAGCCGTTCTCGCGCACCAGCTCGTAGCCCCGCAGCAGCTTGGGCGCTTCTTCCTTGCTGCCGTAGCGAACCAGATCCGTCACTTCATGATGACATTTCAGACAGCTCGACTCCGTGAAGCGGCTGGACAGCATGGGAAAATCCCAGAAATGGATATGCGCCCAGCCGTACTGGTTGTGCCATTCCTCTTCCTGCTTGGCGTTGGCCGGCGTGTGGACGGCGTTGACGAAATCGGTGGCGCTGCCCTGTCCGTTATGGCAAATCGTGCAGCCGAACTTCTCCATCGGATGCGGACTGTTGGCATCGACGAACAGTTCGAGACGCGGATGGGCCGCGTACATGCCGATTTGTCCCTCGTTCATTTTCAGCCAGTTGACTTTTTGCGGCAATTTGTCCGGGTCGAATCCGAGTTTCTCGCCGGATTTCTCGCGCGCCGCCAACATCTCCCGCGCCGTGTCCAGGCGCTTCTGCATCGCTTCGGAACGCTGAACTTCCTCCTTGAGGGCAGCGATACGTGAATCCATGCGCTTGACTTCTTCCTCGCTTCCTTCCTTGCCCTCCAACTCCTTCTTGCGCGCCTCGGCCTTTTCCACTTCTTTTCGTGCCAGTTCAGGAGACAGCGTCAATCGCTTGAGCGAATCATGGTCGAAGTTGGCACGGTCGATGCCGAGATGACAAGAGATGCAGCGATCGTACCGCGGCACGTCCTTGAATCCGCCATAATCAATGGTCAGCTCCGGCAGCCAGAGTTGCTTGATTTTCGTGGGTGACTCAAAGGCGTCGAGGATGGGCAATCGGCGCAGCTCGTCTCGCCACGTCCAGCGTTTCTGCGCCGTCACCTTGGCATATCGATCGAACCCGGCCGTCATCTTTTTCAAGGCGTCCTCAGCCCGGTTGACTTGCTGCTGCGGTTCGTCCAGCGGCTGCGTCACTTCCTTGCTAATCTTCTGGTCAATCTGGTCCAGCTTATCTTGCGTCTTGGTGAGCTGGGCCTGCAGTTCCTCCAATTCTTTCTTGAGTTGGTCGGATTCACCTTTGAGGACTTTCTGTCGGTTCGGATCGGTTTCTTTGCCTTGATGCTCGACGGCGATGTTATAAAAGCTCGTTTTGGAGTCGAAATCGGCCTTGATCGAGCGATAGGCATTGTCCGTCAGATCGTGGTCGGCCATGAGCTGGCGTTCGGTGGATCGAACCTTGTCGTGAGCGGCCTCATAGTTCTTCTTGGCCTCGCTGACATTCTTGCGCGCCTCGTCCACCTGTTCCTGGCTGGGAAGTTGCGCCAGCATCTGATACTCGTTCATCGCTTCTTCCACATCGCGGAATTCCCGCTGAACGTGCTTGAACTGACGGTCGTAGTCCTGCCAGAACATCCACAAAGTGCCCAAGAGCATGAGGATGCACGAGACCGCAAAGACAATGTCCAACGTCCTTTGATTGCGGTAGGTCTGATCGGTGGCGGCCATGATCGTCCCTGGACTAGATGTTAAAGAAGATTTCAGGAATGGCGACGATGTACTTCAAGTTGATGACCCAGCGCAGCACCATCTTGATGGGCAGTGCGGCCATGAACTGCATCAGCGTCACCAGCACAAAAAAGCGGACAAAACCCATCCGCAAAAAGAATGAGCGCATCACAGTGCGAGCCAACAGCGGTGGCAGCGCAACCATGTACAGAAGCACGAGGATGATGCCGGGCAATTCACGGATGATCGGCCCGAAGAAATCGCCGAAGCGGACTTTGAAATCTTCCAGCGGAATATGACAGAGATTCAGCCAGAATAACTGCGAGAGATTGACGTTATTGAGCGGCAGAACCTTGTGCGGGTCCCAGTACTCGAACGGTCCAAAGAAGTTCCAGTTAGGCCCGCGCAGGAACGTACCCAGTACAATCAGCGTCACCCACAGGACCACGAAGCCGAACATGAACGTCGCCACCGCGAACTTGCGTTCGGCAAAGGAGAAGTAGCCGTTGCCTTGCCGGTTGAAATCGATGTACGGAATCGCGATCAGACCGATGATAATCATGGTTGGCAACACGACGCCGGCCATCCACGGATCGTAGTAGACTAGCATCTCTTGCAGACCCAGGAAGTACCACGGCGCCTTGGACGGATTGGGCGCCTTGGCACTGGTGGCCGGCTGTTCCAGGGGCGCCTTGAGCAAAACCGCCCAGATGATCAGCACGAAGGTGGCGATAATCATGCAGATCAATTCGGTGTAGACCAGGTCCGGCCAAACCAGGACTTTTTCGTCTTGGATTTTTTCCAGCACCGGCTCGCCGCGAGCCATACGTTCATCGTTCTGTACGGCCCGATAGAGTGCGGCCCAGGTGAAGAAGCCTACGGAGAAGATAAGCATGCTGATGGGGACGTTGTCTTCCTTGGCAACGATCGCCTGGAAGTTCTTGTCCGTCATTGCCCAGCCGCCGAATAACAGGCTGAGCTGCAAAATGGCCCAGGCGACATGGGGCTGCACGAAGAACTTGCGGAAGTACAAAAGCAGAATGAAACCGATGATCGACAGCGTGGTGTAAATCACCGGGCCTGTGAAATTGTCGATCTGCTCCCGGATGCCGATAGGAAGGACCCATTGAGCATGGCCGAAGTAAGCGATGCTGTGGATGAGAAAAACGGCCCCTACAGCAGCCCAGATCAACCCGGCGAGCATCTTCTTGGCGCTGACTAACCAGTAGGCCGCAAACCCGAAATTAAGAATCGCCACGAGCAGATAATAAACGGCCAGGCCGTTTTGTAAACCTTTGTCGAGGGTGTGCTCCATTGTGGAATCGCCCTGGTAATAATTGCCTTGGCGAGCGGGGGGCGTAAGCCCCCTGTTCCGCAGCAACAGGGGGCTTACGGCCCCGCTCGCCGGAAAGTTTACAGTGGTCCACTTATGCCGCCGTCCTTGCGCACGCGCCAGAAGTGGACGGCGATAAGGACGGCGACAGCCAATGGGATGGCGACGCAGTGCAACACGTAGAAACGCAGCAGCGTCTCGCCGCTGACGAAGCGTCCGCCCAGCAGAATGAAACGCGCGTCCGAGCCGGAGTGGATGAGCGAGACATCCCCCACTTTAAGGAATGTCGCTCCCGGACCTTCGTAACCAAGAAACGGCGTGGCGCGGGCCATGTTGCTGCCGACCGTGATCGCCCAGATGGCCAACTGGTCCCACGGCAGCAGATAGCCGGTGAAGCTCAAGAGCAGCGTCAAGACGAGCAAGATGACGCCGACCCCCCAGTTGAATTCCCGCGGCGGCTTGTAGGACCCTGTCAGGAAGACGCGGTACATGTGCAGCCAAATGGTGATGACCATGGCGTGTGCCCCCCAGCGATGCAGTTCGCGGAGGATGCCGAGCGTGACCACGTCGCGCAGTTGCAGGATGTCGTTGTAAGCGTGTTCGAGCGTCGGCCGATAGTAAAACATCAACAGAACGCCCGTGACGGTCAACTCTAGAAACATGAAGAACGTCAATCCGCCCATGCACCAGGTATAGCTAAGTGCAATGCCGCTCTTTCGCACCGACACCGGGTGCAAGTGCAAAAAGACATTGGTGAGCATGACGACCACGCGGTTGCGGCGATCGCGCGGCGCAGGATGACGAAAAACGCTCTTCCAAACTTGACTGTTGCGGATGAAATCGCCGACGGACACGGTTGGCTCCTAGACCTTGATGAACGATTCCGGGTTGCTCCACTCGCCGCGTTCTTGCTGGAACTTCTTGCTCATATCGACGACGATTTGTCCGTCATCGCCAAGGCTGACAGCCCAGCGCTCCAGTGGTCGCGGGGCCGGGCCTTCAAAGTTGATGCCGCTGATGTAAAAACCGCTGCCGTGGCAGGGGCATTTGAACTTCTGTTCGCGTTCCAGCCAGTTGGGCGTGCAGCCAAGGTGCGTGCAAGTAGTGCTCAGGGCGTAGATGATATCGCCGAATTTCTCATCCTTGCGCCGGACGATCCATGCGTGTTGATCCTTGTAGCGTTCGATGACCTTGCCGTCTTCGTAGCTATCGGGGAAGCCGACCTTGATCTTGCTGGGCGGCTCGGCGAGCACATTGGGGAACAGGAAACGGACCGTACCGAGCGTCATCAAGCCCAGGGACGCGGTCATGGTTGTCCAGGCCAGGCCGATCCACGTGCCGAACATGGCATAGAGGAAGCCACGTCGATCCTTGCCCTTGGCCGCCGGTTTGGCCGCGGGCTTGGGCGGAGCAGCGACGGGTTTCACCGTTACGGCCGCTGGTGGAGCGCCCGCAGTCGGCTTGGGGGTGATCGCAGTTTCAGGCTTATTGGCAGGAGGCGGGCTATTGCCCGGAGGGTTCGTATTGTTGGGGTCTGACATGACGAATGCAACGCTCCATTCGGAAACCAACCACCACGGGGAGAGGCCGATTGGCCGGACCACCGGGGAACGTTGTAGTCCTGGGGCGAAAGGTGTCAACTTTTTTTCAGGGTGTACGATCGCACGGAGGAGAGATTAGCAAACCCGGTGCCAGCGATTGCCCGGCGAAAACGCAGAGAAAGCTAGCGCGGCTCCGGCGCGCATTCCCGTTCGCGGCAATCAGGACTTCGATTCTTCTCGAAAGTGAGAACCCAATATCCGGGAACAACATCAGAGCCGCGACCGTAAGGGAGCGGTTTCCGCGACTGCCGGATCTGGCCGCTGCGATTCAGAGGAGATGGAATTGCCTGCTACTCGCGTCGGTCGGCAAGGTCGCGGATGACCCAAATGACTGACCCAAAAGCGCTCGGAGCCAAGGACGTGTAAAACCGTAGTGATTGCTCCACCTGACAAGTTGCTGCGCTTGCGCCCTTGCGATTTGCCGTCGAGAAAAAGCTCGATGGTGTCTCCCTCACTTCGTGGCACCTTAACTATGATGAGAAGAACACTCTCAGGGCGTGCTCCAGCGGGGAAAGAGCGATGACCCGGCCAATCGCCTACGTTAGCGATGAATACTACGCGGCACTGCCCGACACTGCAATCGAGTTGCGCAGCTCGGATGGTCACGTTGTGTTGACGCGGTCTTCGCCCTCCGGTGCTATCTATGCAGACGTTCCACAAGGAGTCTACGAAGTCTTCCTAAGCAAGTCAGGTTACGGCTCCAAGCGTGTCCGCGCACGCATTGAGACAAACTGTTCGCTGCACTTCCGCCTGCTGTCCGATCGCATCTTGGGCTATGCTTGGCCCAAGTGGTGCAAGGGCGGAGATCGAGTCGAGTTTCGCATTCACGCGGTCGAGCCATATAAATTAGGATTTTGGCGATACGGGCTTCACAAGGAGTTCGTTCGTAACATCGGCTGGTTTGACAACCACGGCCCGCGCGCCGTCATGCAAACCCTTCCCGACGGCTACTTCGTCGAAACTGGGGTTCGCTGGGACGGTGGGCATGGCGTCCATCAGCAGTTCGTCGTTGCCCCCGAACGAAGCGGTTTGTACTACTTCCACGTCCGCGGCGAGTCTGGTTCTTTCTTCTCATTCCCGCTTGTTGTGGCGCCGTACCGCGCAAGCGCCCCGGTCGCCGTCCTTGCTGCGACAAACACCTGGAACGCCTACAACCCGTTCGGCGGGCGCAGCAACTACATCCTGGCCGCGAGGATGATCGACCAACCGATCGTGAACTCCACGTCCGATTTGCCGCGCTACCATTTGGCCGACTACGGCGAGTGGACCAGCGCCGCGGAGTTTGCCCCACTCTCCTTCGACCGTCCCGAGCCTTACAATCACATTCCCGAACAGGTCGAGTGCACGGACCCGATCGAGGGCCGTCAGGCATGTCATCTAGCTCCCGCAGAGTGGCGCCTTCTTGGCTGGCTGGAGCGCGAACAGATTCCATATGATCTGTATTCCGACCACCAGATACACGCAGGAGAACTGGACCTCGACGCATATCGCGTCCTGATCCTCAACACGCACCCGGAATACTGGTCCGCAGAAGCTTACTGGCGAGTGAAGCGCTGGGTCTTCGAGCGCGGCGGCCGGCTTGTCTACCTGGGCGGCAACGGTCTGAACTGCGCGGTGGAGTATCTCGAAGGCGGCCGGGCCATGCGCTGCCTCAACTCCTGGCCTGCCGGTCACGAGAGCCGTTTCCACGCCCACGTCGAGTCGGAGGCCAATCTGCTCGGCGTCGTGTTCACCGACCCTGGTGCGATGACGGTTGCGCCCTATGAAGTACTCGAACCCGAGCACTGGATCTTCTCTGGCACCGGCCTGCGCCGAGGAGAGCGATTCGGCTTCAAGACACTGCATGAACGCTACGGCGACGGCGCCTCTGGACACGAGACAGATAAGATCAGTCCCAGCTCTCCACGCGGCATGCGGCCGTTGGCCCGCGGCCTCAATACGGACGACGGCGGCGCACACATAGTCTGCTTCGAGACCCCAGGCGGGGGTGCCGTCTTCTCAGTTGGCTCAATCACGTTTCCGACGGCGCTTCTCTGCGATGAGCATTGCTCGAAGATCACTGCCAACGTGTTGAAACGCTTCGTGAACGAAAGCGGACCTGCCTGTTGAAGGGTGTTGCCATGAAAATCACGCACATCGAAACGTACCCAGTTCGCATCCCCTTGAAGCCCTCCCGCCACATGATTACGGCTCTGGGCAGACATACCGAATCGCTCTACCTCCTTGTGCGTGTCTGCACGGATACCGGAATCGAAGGGGCCGGTGAGGCGACGGTGATGCCGACCTGGAGCGGCGAGACAGTCTGGGGGGCCAAGGCGCTGACTGAGCACGTATTCGCTCCTCTTCTGATCGGCGCCGATCCTTGCGAGATCGACGAGATCGAGCGCCGCCTGGACCGAGGCGCCCGGCACAACTGGTTCACGAAGGCGGCCCTGGAGATGGCCTGCTGGGACATCCAGGGCAAGTCAGTAGGCAAGCCCATCTATGAGCTTTTGGGAGGGCCCGTCCGCCCTCGCTCGGTCCGCTGCCGCTTCTCGATGGGCGCCTACGAACCGGATCGAGCCGCGGCGCGAGCCAAGGAGTTGATGGCGGAAGGGTTCGACACGATCAAGGTGAAAGTCGGAGGCGACCCCCGCGACGACATTGCCCGCGTTCGTGCAGTGCGGGGCGCGATTGGTCCCGATCTGGCCCTGACGATTGACGCCAACTGCGGTTGGGACGTGGAACAGGCCATCGCCTGTGTGCGCGAGCTGGAGGATTGCCGCCTGGCCCTCGATGAGCAGCCGACGCCTGATGGAGATTATGCCGGGCTTGCTCGAGTCCGCCGGGAGACGATCCCGCCCGTCATGGCCGACGACATCTGTTTTGACCGGATTCACGCCCAGGAGCTGTTGCGGAATGACTGTTGTGACGTGATAAGCGTTTACCCAGGCAAGAACGGCGGCATCCAAAAGGCACGTGCCATCGCCAAACTCGCGGCACAGCACGGCATCGCTTGCAGCATCGGCTCCAACCTCGAGTGGGATGTGGCCACGTCTGCGATGGGGCACCTCGCCGTTGCCACAGAGAACTTGCAGGTGGAGAAATACCCCGGTGACATGCTGGGGCCGATGTATCACGAGGTGCGGATCGCGAAGAATCCCCTTGTCATCGAGGGGCCCGTCGTGACGGTCCCTGATCGTCCCGGCCTCGGAGTCGAAGTGGACTGGGACATTGTCCGCGAGCACGTCTGTTAAAGATGCTGGCGATACCGTCTCAGCGGCTCTTGGGCAGTTCTTCGATCACAATGTCTTTGAACCAGACTTCCGCAGGCCCACCTTCGTGGATCTGCAAACCGATACGGCCTACCTGGGGAATCTTCTCGTCCGCCTCGGTATAGTCCACGCCCTGCTCGCCATTTAGCCAGGTTCGGATGCGGCGGCCCTCCGCACGAACGACGTACTCGTTCCATTCGCCTGCCTTGAGTGCTTTTTGCATCGCCTTCTGGTCGGCGGCCGCGAGCACCTTCTTGCGGCGCGACTCATCGTAGATGCTCGCCCAAAAGCCATCGCCGAGGTCGGCCTGGTAGCCACTCATCTCGTGCGAGTCCTTGACGCGCTGGCTACGAATCTGCACGCCCGAGTTGACAAAGGTACTTGTCGAGTCGCCCAGCAACTTGAACTTCAGCGTTAGTACGAAGTCGCCGTATTCCTTCTTCGTGGCCAGGAATTCATTGCGCGGCTGCTTCTTGTTGAGAGCGCCCCCGATGACACAACCATCCTCGATACGCCAGGTCATCTTCGTATCGCCGTCCCACCCGTCAAAGCTCTTGCTATTGAAGAGAGGCGCGGCCTTCGTCGGCGGTTCTACGGCCAGCGCAAGTCCGAGCGTCAGGATCGCCAGTCCGAGGATTGATCCCGTACACTTTGTGAACGAGGACGCTCGCATGATATCTCCTCCCGAAACCGACGGATTGGGCTGCGGATTCCTACAAGACTTTGCGCGAGGGCAGGGCGCGCAGACTGTTGGCCTCTTCATCCCCGATGAATTCCTCTTTGACGGGGTCCAAACGCAGCTTGCGGTTCAAAAGCCACGACAGCGCCGCCGCATGACAGGCGATGTGCGACCGCCGCATGACCGTTGAATTGGCAGCGGGAAGGCTTCGCGACTTGATGCAATCGAAAAAGTTCCTCGAATGAGCACCCACGTCCAGGCCCCTCTCACGCTTGGCGTCCAGTCCTTTCAGTTCCTCGCGCAGCGACTCCGGATGGACCTCGATGCCGCCACTGTCGCCAACTTCAACCGAGCCTTCGTCTCCCACGAACCGCACGGGGCACGTGCCCAACGATTGTACCCAGCCCGGACGCTGCTGGAACGGCGTTTTGAGAAAGTCCAGCACCAGTTTGACCCCGTTGGAGTAGCGGGCTGTCACGTTGGCGGAGGAGGGTTCGTACTCCACCGGCAGGGTATCATCCGCTTTGTTGGCCCACTGACACAGATCGACGGTGTGGGCACCCCAGTCCAGGAGCCTGGCTCCCGAGTCGAAATCCCAGTAGCCGCGCCAGCCTCCCTGCACATAAGCCTTGTTGTACGGCCGCCAGGGAGCCGGCCCCAACCACATATCCCAGTCCACGACATCGCGCGCGGGCGTCGGCTCGGTGGGCAGCCAGGATGTCTGCACGAGCGGCGTGTACACTGTAGCGTACAGCGTGTGCAGCTTGCCGAGCTTTCCGCTGTGTGCCAGCCGTATTGCTGCTTGGAAGTTGGCCACGCTTCGCCGTTGTGTGCCGGCCTGGAACACGCGCTTCGTCTTGCGGATGGTGTCATCGAGGGCCTGGCACCAGGCGATCGTGAGTCCGCACGGCTTTTCGCTATAGATGTCCTTGCCGGCCCGAGCCGCCAGGATCGACGCGGGAGCATGCCAACGATCGCCGGTGGCGATGAGCACAGCATCAATATCGGGTCGCGCCAACAGTTCGTGAAAATCGCGGAAGAGGGCGCAGTCCTTGTTCTTGTAATGTTCGTCCACCAGCTTCTTGCCAGCCTCGCGCCGGCTCTTTTGCACATCGCAGATGGCCACGCACTGAACGTCTGGTTGCTTGAGCATTGCCTGCAAGTCGTAGGTGCAACGCGGGCCGATGCCGATGACGCCCAGTGTGATGCGCTCGGACGCGGCCGTTTTTCCCGCCCGGCCAATCGCCGCCGCAGGCACAAACCACGGCGCCGCCAGAACCGCCCCAGCCGCCGAACGCTTCAGTAATTCACGCCGGGTCAGACCCTTGTTCACCTTCATTATCGTTCCCCCTTGTGACTCAGGCCAGGACCTCTTTCACCACGTTGCCATGCACATCCGTCAGCCGGTGATGCCGGCCCTGGAACAGAAACGTGAGCCGCGTATGCTCGATACCCAGACAGTGCAGCATGGTAGCGTGTAGATCGTGTACGTGTACGGGATCGCGAGTGATGTTGTAGCAGAAATCATCTGTTTCGCCATGAGTCAGGCCGCCCTTGATGCCGCCGCCAGCAAGGAAGACCGTGAAGCAGCGTGGATGGTGGTCCCGACCGTAATTATCCGCCGTTAAGGTGCCCTGGCAGTAGACAGTTCGGCCAAACTCGCCGCCCCAGATGACTAGGGTATCGTTGAGCAAGCCGCGCTGCTTCAGGTCAGTAATGAGGGCAGCAGTCGGTTGATCGGTGTCGCGGCACTGGCCCACGATTTGTTTGGGCAGGTGGAAGTGTTGGTCCCAGCCCCTATGGAAAAGCTGGATGAACCGGACGCCGCGCTCGGCAAGCCGGCGTGCCAGAAGACAGTTGGCCGCGAAGGTGCCGGGCTTTTTGGCATCAGGGCCGTACAGGTCGAATATGGAGTTTGGCTCGCGTGACAGGTCGGTCAACTCGGGCACGGAAGATTGCATGCGATAGGCCAGCTCATATTGGGCGATACGTGTGGCGATTTCGGGATCGCCTTGTTCTTCGAGACGGAGTTGATTGAGCTGGGCCAGGTCGTCAAGCATGCGGCGGCGCGCGCTGTTGTCCAGGCCCGGCGGATTGGAGAGATACAGGACCGGCTCGCCGCCGGAGCGCATCTTGACGCCCTGGTAACGAGTCGGCAAGAAGCCGCTCCCCCACAAGCGATCGTACAGAGGCTGATCGTTAGGGGCCCCGCTGCCCACCGAGACCAGGGCGACGAAGGCCGGCAAGTCCCGATTCTCGCTGCCCAGTCCATACGAGACCCACGCTCCCATGCTTGGTCGGCCGGCCAACTGAGCCCCGGTCTGGAAAAACGTGATGGCAGGATCGTGATTGATAGCCTCGGTGTACATCGATTTGATAAAGCACAGCTCGTCGGCCACACGCGCCATGTGAGGCATCAATTCGCTGATCCACGCCCCGCTTTGGCCGTGGCGGGCGAAGCGAAACTTGCTTGGAGCGACGGGGAAGCTGGTTTGCGTCGATGTCATGCCGGTCAGTCGTTGACCCTGACGAATAGAGTCGGGCAACTCCTTGCCGCGCATGTTTTGCAGCATCGGCTTGTAATCGAAGAGTTCCATCTGCGAGGGGGCGCCAGATTGAAACAGGTAAATGACACGCTTGGCCCTCGGCTTGAAGTGCGGCCGGGTTTCCTCGGAAGCGGCGAACAGTTTGTTATTCAGCAACGACGCCAGGGCGACCGCGCCCAGACCGAGGCCGGTACGCCCCAGGAGTTGGCGGCGTGTGAGCAGGGCGGCGTGTTCGTGCAAGGGATTCATGGCCTGATCTCGTGCTGGGCTGCGGGTCTTATCTCAGAGCATAAACTCATTCACGGCTGATCGTCTCATCCAGGTTGAGGATGAGGTTGGCGACAGCGGTGTACGCCGCGAGTTCGGCCGCATCCAGCCGCTCGTCACGCTTCGATTCGCCGACGCTCAGGAGCTTCAATGCCGCCTCGCCATCTCGACGATACTGTGCCAGGTGCTTCTCCAGGTCCGCACAAAGAATCTTCAGCTCCACAGATCGCGGCGGGCGAGCCGTGAGAAAGCGAAACATGCGAGTCAACCGCTGCTCGGGCGTCGCATCACCTGTCTTGAGC
Source organism: Gemmataceae bacterium (assembly GCA_036557565.1). Classification (GTDB taxonomy): domain Bacteria; phylum Planctomycetota; class Planctomycetia; order Gemmatales; family Gemmataceae; genus JAJPHU01. The sequence continues at coordinate 77,886 of DATBHJ010000169.1, read as the reverse complement.
ACGCGCTGGGCCAGCGTGCGCGAGGCTTCAACATAGGTGATGTCGTTCATGAGCGTCAGAGCCTGCAACGGCGTGTTGGTGCGCGTTTGCCGTACAATACAAGTCTCTCGGCCAGCGGCATCGAAAGTGAGCATGTTCTGAGGCGCCACCGTACGTTTCCAGAAGGTGTACAGGCTGCGGCGATAGAGCTTCTCGCCGTGGTCTGGAACGAACTCGGTGTTGCCTAGCTCCTTCCACAGGCTCGCAGGTTGGTACGGCTTGACGGAGGGGCCGCCGAGTTTCTCGACAAGCAGGCCAGAGGCGAAAAGAGACTGATCGCGCACCATCTCGGCAGAAAGCCGAAAACGTGCTCCTCTCGCCAGGAGTCGATTCTCCGGATCGCGGCGCAGCAGTTCGGAGCGGACCTTCGACGATTGCCGATAGGTCGCACTGGTCACGATCGTTCGCAGGATCGCTTTCACATCCCAGCCGGTGCCCACAAACTCAGTCGCCAGCCAGTCAAGCAGCTCCGGGTGACTGGGCCATTCGCCCTGCGAGCCGAAGTCCTCCACGGTCTTGACCAGCCCGACGCCAAAGAGCATCTGCCAGTAGCGGTTGACCGTCACGCGTGCCGTCAGGGGATTCGCCGGATCAACCAGCCAGCGCCCCAGGCCGAGCCGATTGTTCGGTACGCCAGCACGCAACGGCGGCAGGCTGGCCGGTACTCCCGGCGTCACCTTCTCGCCGTGCTTGTCGTATTGGCCACGGATCAGAACGAAGGTATCGCGAGGGACCGCCATTTCTTCCATCACCATTGTTGTCGGAAAACGCTCGATCAGCCGATCGCGCTGGCGATGCATTGTGAGGAGCTGCTCGCGCGCCTGGCGAATATCCGTCGGTGCTGCGTGATCGAGGAAATAGCGGCGGAGCTTCAATGTTTGTGCAGGCGTGCGCTGACCGGCGGGCCGGGCAGCGATTGTGTTGATACTCTCCGTCGTCGCCAGAATGCTGGCATCCTCCGGCGACAGGACGTGTCCATAAACGCGCACATCTTCGATTGCGCCATGAAAGCGACCGTCGAGCCCGTGTCCCGCGCCGATACGAAGGGGGTCCTGCGTCCGAAAATCCTGATTGAGATCGTCAAAATCGACATTCAGCCTCGCCAGCCGGCCGTCGAGGTAGATCTTGAGGCCAGCTGCCACACGGGAGCCATCGTAAGTGACAACGATGTGACACACTCGATCGGCAGGGATGCGTTCTTCCGTGTGCAAACGGATGGCATCGTCGAGCCAGCGCTGCACGAGGGAGACATGAATCTGTCCATTTCTCAGAACGATGCTGTAGCCGGCTTCGTGAGGCATATCGATCATGCGCGAGAGGATTGTGCCGCCCTGAGAACCCTGAGGACGCACCCGGGCGCTGAACGAGAACTTATGGAAGTAGGTGAAAGCCGCTACATCACCGGCGTCGAACACACGCTGGCCGTCGAACTTTCCCTGCTCGCCGGAAAGTGGGAAATGAGCGAGCATACCGTCGGTTAGTGCTCCATCAAGAGAGGAAGCAGCGGGCAGGGACTTCTCCCATTCCACCTGAGCCTTTGAGATGCGTGGTTGCAAGGCCTGATAGCTACGTTCCGCCGTCGCCAACTGGTCCTCTACCTTCCGAAGCTGTTCCTGCTGGGCGGGGGTGGGCGATTTGATCATCGGAGGCGAGTTGCCAAACTTGATGGCCTTGCCGCGCTCGGGAACGTTGTTGAAATAGGCGAACAGCCGATAGAACTCCTTCTGCGAGACGGGATCGAACTTGTGATCGTGGCAGCGCGCACAGCCGAGCGTCAGGCCAAGCCAAACCGTCGCCGTGGTATCGACGCGATCGACGACGTACTCGACCGCATATTCCTCAGGGATGATGCCGCCCTCGGCATTGCCGCGATGATTGCGGTTGAAACCGCTGGCGATGCGCTGATCGAGCGTGGCGCTGGGTAGCATGTCGCCGGCAATTTGCTCGATGGTGAACTGATCGAAGGGCATGTTGCGGTTGAACGCGTCGATCACCCAGTCGCGCCAGCGCCACATGATGCGCTCACCGTCGCTCTGGTAGCCATTGCTATCTGCATAGCGAGCGCCGTTGAGCCAGGGCACCGCCATCCGCTCGCCGTAGCGCGGCGAGGCGAGAAGACGATCGACGACTTTCTCGTAGGCATTGGGTGAGGTGTCGTTGAGGAAAGCATCAACCTCCTCCAGAGTGGGCGGCAGCCCGGTCAGGTCAAGCGTGACACGGCGGATGAGTGTGGTTCGATCCGTCGGCGGCGAGGGCCGCAAACCCTCGCGTTCCAGGCGTTCGAGTACGAAATAATCGATGGGATTGACCGGCCAGGAAGTATTCTGAAGGTGGGGAAGTGGCGGCCGCTTCGGCGGGATCAACGACCAGTGCGCCTGCCACTTGGCACCCTGCTCGATCCATCGGCGTAGCAGCTGGATTTGCTGCTCAGTCAAACGCCGGCCAGACTTCGCTGGCGGCATGACCTCATGCGGATCCTCCGAAGCGATGCGCCGCAGTAATTCGCTCTTGTCTGGATTTCCGGGCACGAGGACGGGGCTGCCGTCCCGGTCGGCCAAGACTCCAGACTCAGTGTCGAGGCGCAGGTCTGCCTTGCGTCGCGCTCGGTCGGGACCGTGGCATTGAAAACAATTATCGGAGAGGATCGGTCGAATGTCGCGGTTGAATTCGACAGTGGCCGGCAGTGGGTCATCGGCCCTTAGCGAATGTCCCAACCCCGGCAGTGCGAGAAACAGTAAACCCGTGATTGACAAACGCCCCATGATGCAACCCTGGGTTCGGCGAACGGTTGGCAGTAAAGAATCTCCTGCTTCTACTCACTGCCGACTGCCGGCCGGACCAGCGGCGAGGTCGTGCTCATAAATATGATTGTAAGGGCTGAAGTACGGGATGCAAGAAAGAAGATCGCGCTTCTCGCAAACCCGGTCGTCCTGTCGTTTTATCGACACCGGGCTCGGTTCTTCGGCGATTCATCTTTCACGCTGACCGACGAATGAGTACAGTGCTTGCCGGCTTAGCGGAAGAATTGTTCTCGGGAGATTCTCGCATGGATGCGGTCCACGTCGTCGGCGCCGGCGGTATCGGCTGTGCCGTCGGTTATGCTCTTTGTGCCTCCGGGAGCTCGGTTCTTTTCGTGGACGCCGATCCGGCCAAGATCGCCTGGGGACGGCGCTACGGCGTCGCCGTCGATACTCTGTCGCCGCTTCCCGCCGCCTTTGTCTCCTTTGACGAGTGGCGGCCGCCGGCTGATGCTGTGATTTTACTCTGTACCAAGTGCTACGATAATGCCGCCGTTCTCGAACGCATTCCCGAATCGGCGACGCTCATTCCTGTTCAGAACGGGTTCGATTCTCTACTTCATGCTCGGGGCCACGCCCTCGAAGGCATTGCGTCCTTCGTATCCGAATGCCTGCCACACCGAACACATACACGAATCACGCGCGCCGGCCGGCTGCACTTCGGTCATCGTTTATCGGCAATCTCCTACGAGGCTCAGGTGCCGTTGTGCATCTCCGCGCTAATCCAAGCGCGGCATATCGTGGGCAGGCGCATTCGTGTGCAGTTGGTTGCGGATATTCTGCCGTACAAGTACACGAAGCTGATGTACAACGCGGCCATCAGCCCGTTGGCTTCGGCCGCAGGAATCGACAATGGCCAACTTCTGCGCCTGCCGGGTGCTCGCGCGTTGTTCTTCGATCTCTTGCGCGAGAATCATGCCATTCTCGCAGGGGCGGGTGTGTCGTTGGGTAAAGTCGGGTCTTTCCACCCCAAGACGGTCTCGGCCATTCTGCGCCGGCCGTGGTTGGCCCATTCGCTCGCCTGGGCGTTCTATCCCAGTCTTCGAGGTACGTATTGTTCCATGTCCGGCGATTTGCCAACCGGACGCACCGAAATCGATTATTACAACGGCCACCTCCTCGAACTCGCCGGCGAGACACCCTGTCCGATCAATCGCCGCATTTACAATCAGATCAAACGGATGGAACGTGAACAACTCAAGCCACATGTCGACGTGCTGCACGAGCTGAACGAGGAACCGTCGCTGGTGGATGCACTTCGCTGAGCCTCGTCATTGCTTCCTGGGACTCAAAATGACGAAAAATCTTGCTTGGCCAACCTTTCTTCCTCTGTGCGGTGTAGAATAGAGATAGGAACGGAGGAGAGGAGGCAGTGATGACTCCCCAGGAGTCTACGGTCCTACGACCGAGTACGCCCTCAATCAGTGATGTACATCTGTACGATACGCTCGTCTCATCCAATCGCTTGTGGGTGCGCGGTCGATTAATTGTTCCAATCGATCTCAAAACCGCTCCCCAACGGCGTTGGTGGAATCGCTGGGGAAAAACGTCCCCAGCTGCGTCCCCGCCGTCATCTCTTCAAATCCACACACAAGTCGGCGGCGTTGATCTGGATTCCGAAGTGCCAGTGCGTCCCGATGGCTACTTTGAGGCTTCCTTCGAGACGGAGCTGCCGGCGGCTCGGCGCGGTTGGCGGATGGCCCGCCATCGACTCACGGTTGCCGAGCAAACCTTGCGAGCTTGCAACGTGGTTTTGCCCGTGCCCGATGCGGCCAGCCGGGGTCTCATCGTTGTGCTGCCTCTGAAATTCACTTACGACGTGGAAGGCGTGCAGCGTTTTCCAGAGACCGCCCTGGCCCGGCGCTTGACCGAACTGCTTCGTGCTCTGCACGAAGAACATGGAGAGGAACAGCCGATTTACTATGTCGGCTGCGTGCCTGCCGAGGACCGGCATCGGCAAGCGGAACTGGCGTTAGCGGCGACTTCTCTGGGTTGGCCGAATGGAGCGAGTGTCTGCATGCCTTCCCATCAAAGCGATGCCACCGCCGCTATAGAGGCCGGAATCGATCGTCTTCGCTGGCTGTTCGTCAAGCAGCTCCGATTCGTGGTCATCAATCAAGAACCGAGCGCAGAGTTGCGGCTGAGCCAGGCGGTCAAGGGTCAAGTAGATCGGGCCGCCGTGAGTCATTACGCCGGCGCGACGGAGGATATGCGCACGCTTCGCATCAATGGCGAACGGCGTATACCGCTGCCGGTTCGGTGGCTTGCCCGGCCGACGCGGCAGCGCTGCGTGCCGCGCCATCCCGTGGTGTTCTGCCATGGGATGCTGGCCATGACCATGTTACGGATGCAGGTTCCGGAAGATTCCAATTACTTCTCGCACTTGCGGCCGTTTCTCCGTGAGCGCGGTATCGAAGCACTCTATCCCAACGTCGAGCCGACCGGCGGCATTGTCGCTCGCGCCGAGCAACTCCGCGACCTCATCCGCCACTGGACCGACGAACGGATCAACCTCGTCGCGCACAGTATGGGCGGACTGGATGCTCGTTTTCTGATCACCCACTTGGGCATGGCCGATCGAGTGGCGTCGCTAACGACCATCGCCGCTCCCCATCGTGGCACAACCATCGCCAACTGGTTTTGTCTCAATTTCCGCCAGCGAGTGCCATTGTTGTTGACGTTAGAGGCGTTCGGCATCGACGTCGATGGCTTCCGCGATTGCCGCACCGATATGTGCCGGATTTTCAACGAGCGCACGCCCAATGCTCCAGGAGTGCGCTATCTCTCCTACACTGCCTCGGTGCCGTCCTCGCGTGTCTCACCACTGTTGCGTCGAGCCTGGAATATCCTGACGCCGGCCGAGGGAGCGAATGACGGCCTTGTGTCGATCCGGTCAGGCGAATGGGGCGAAGTCATCGGTACGCTAACAGTGGATCATTTCGCACAAACTCCAGACGGGCTGTTCGTCCGTCCGGGCGAGAATTTTGATGCCGTGAACTTCTATTCGCGCCTAATCGAAGACTTGGCTCATCGGGGATTGTAGGCGAACAGCCGGCGTGAGCCGGCTGGTGGCATCCCTACGAGCCAGCTTACTCCCGCCGTTCGCCGAGTTCGGCGGCAAACCGCTCTCGCTCCCCCATCTCCTACCGGCTATGATGCTCCTTGGATCGTCGCGAGGAGGGTCTGTTCAATGCGTGGCGTCGCAGATCGTATCGCACTCGCCGTCTTGCTTGCGTCGGGAGTCGTAGGCTGCATGAAGGGAAGCGCGGAAACCCAGACGAAGAAAAGCGGCGACGCCTTCGCGGCTGACCGCGAAGAGGCCGTTAAACCCGCCGACTTCGACGGCAAACGCGCCATGGGCTACCTCGAAGCGCTGTGCAAGATCGGCCCGCGCATCAGCGGTAGCGAGGGCATGAAGCAACAGCAGCAATTGCTCGAAAAGCACTTCAAGGAACTCGGCGGCCAAATCGAATGGCAGCGCTTCACTGCCACACAGAAGAGCGATCCTCGCCGTCAGGAAGTGGCGATGGCCAACCTCCTCGTTTCCTGGCATCCCGACCGCAAACGTCGCGTCATTCTCTGTTCGCACTACGACACGCGGCCCCTGGCCGATCAGGAAAGCGATGCACGCAACTGGCACAAGCCTTTCCTCAGCGCCAACGACGGCGGCTCCGGCGTCGCACTGCTCATGGAAATGGCCCACCACATAAGCGAGATGAAAATCAACGTCGGCGTCGATTTCGTCTTTTTCGACGGAGAAGAATATGTCTTCGAGCAGCGCGATGAGTATTTCTTCGGCTCGAAACATTTCGGTCGGAGCTACCGGAAGATGCGGGACAAACCCTTTTACGGTGCCGCGATCCTTCTGGACATGATAGGCGGCAAGAAGCCGTATTTTCCCGTCGATCCGTACTCGTGGGAACATGCTTCGGATCTGGTGCAGGCCGTCTGGAAAGTCGCCCGTGAGCTGGAATGCTCCGCCTTCGACGCCAATTCCATCGGTCCGAACATGCTGGACGATCATATCGCGCTCAATCAGAACGGCATTCCAGCTATCGACATTATCGACGCGAAATATCCGCATTGGCATAAATTGTCGGACATTCCTGCCAACTGCTCCAGTGAGACTATGGAGCAGGTAGCGAAAGTCCTCAGCGTGTGGTTGCAACGAGTGAAGTGAAACGGCTAGTCGCCGTTGGGGAGCCTCATCGTGGGCAGGGCGCAACTCATCTTCGGCGTCGTCCTGGTCCTGGTGTTGTTTTTTGTGGCCATCCTCTACATCGTGCGCCAGATCCAGACCCTGCGGCGGCTCCGCGCAACGGAAGAGATGGCGCTGGAGGAACGCGCCTATCTTCACGGTCGGGCACGGCGGCGAATGGTAACATCGCTGTTGCTTTTTCTGCTGGGCGTCATGTTGGCGGGTGGCCTGATCTACCTCGAACCCCCGGCTCAACAGCTCGACGATATTCGAGACGCAATGCGCCAGCAAGGCGACATTTCTCCGCTCAGTGATGACGAACGTATGTTCGCCCGCGTCTATCTTGTTTTTTGGATTCTCTTTCTGCTGATCTTGATGGCGGTAATCTTCCTGGCTGCGTGGGATTACTGGGCCACGCGCACTTTTGCACTCCGCCAGCACCGCAAGATCATCGACGATCGCCGGGCTATGATTGAGCGCGAAGTCTCCCGATTACGGCGCGAACGCAACGGCCCATCCTGAACCTCAGCCTATGCACCTATTCGTCTACGAATATCTATCCAGTGGCGCAGCGGAAGACGCCTCCGATCGGCCCTCCCTTCAGACGGAAGGCTGGGCAATGCTTTCGGCAGTGCTGGAAGATTTGGCCCGATGTCCGAAAGTGCGGACAAGCACGCTGCTGGATTCTCGGCGAACACCACTCCGGAGGTGGTCCGGCCAGGTCGTCGTCCAGCATGTGCGACCCGGTGCCGAGGAAGATACCTTTCGGTCCTTGGCGGGTTCAGCAGACTGGTCGCTGGTCATCGCGCCGGAGTTCGACGATATCCTCTTTGAGCGCAGTCGCTGGGTTGAGGAAGCCGGCGGACGCTTGCTCGGGTGCTCGCCAGAAGCGATTCACCAAACCGCCGACAAACAGAACTTGGCGCAGCTCTGGTTGGCGCGCGGCATCCCGACACCGTCCCTGGAACAGACCTATCCTCTAGTCTTCAGACCGCGATTCGGTGCTGGATCGCAGGCTACTTTTCTAGTTCACGATGAAGAGGAACGGGCGAAAGCACTACACTTGGCTGGTGAAGAAGGTTGGAACGGCGAGATGATGTTGCAGCGATACGCACCAGGTCTTCCCGCAAGTGTGGCCTTTTTCGCCGGCGGGGGAACGAGGCACAGCCTACCTGCTGTGGAGCAACGTCTGTCCTGTGACGGACGATTTCGCTACCTGGGAGGGCGTTTGCCACTGCCGGACTATCTGGATCGCCGTGCCCGAAAATTGGCCGAACGCGCCATAGAATGCGTGGAGGGACTGCACGGCTGGTTCGGCGTTGACCTGGTTCTCGGCGATGCGATGGATGGCAGCGACGATGTGGCGATCGAGATTAATCCACGTCTTACGACATCATATCTCGGCCTACGACGACTGGCGCGCTTCAACCTGGCCGCAGCGCTGCTTGCTGTCGCCACGGAAGTTCCACCGCCGATCTGGGCATGGGGGACCGAGAGCACAGAGTTCGATCCCAACGGTGGAGCGTAACTCTTACTTTTCATTCTCTGGAGACTGCTGCTCCGGCGTGGGTGGCGGTGTTTCTGGCTGAGCGCCTTGGGCGGCAGGAGGAGTCGGTTCGGTCACGCGCGGGGCCGGCGCCGCAGCCCTGGCACGAACCTTCGTCTCGCCTTCCTTGAGTAGTTCGATGAATGCCGTCCGGCCAGCGTCACCAAGGCGACGCTCGTGGCGTTTGATGATGCGCGTGTAGCCACCCGGCCGTGTAGCGAAGCGTGGACCGATCTCCTTGAACAACTTCTTGAGCACCCAATCGTCGGTCGGCTCGCCCTTGTCGTCGTGGAAAGGCGCCTTGGCGAGCGGGCCGAGACGGGCCAGAACTTGACGGCGCGCGTGCAACGTGCCCTTCTTGGCCAGGGTGATGATCTTCTCGATGAAGGGCCGCAATTCCTTGGCCTTTTCGACCGTCGTGATGATGCGCTCATGCTCGATGAGGGACCGCGTCAGATTGCGGAACAGGGCCAAACGGTGCGAGGCATTGCGACCTAGTTTGCGACCAGCTTTCAGGTGTCTCATGGCAACTCAGTAGTCAGTAGTCAGTAGTCAGTAGTCAGTAGTCAGAAGACAGGAAGCCGGCAGCTACTGACTACTGGCTACTGGCTACTGACTACTCTCCATCAGCGTCGTAGCGTGGCCGGGAGTTTCATGCCCAGTTGCAAGCCGCGCTCTTCCAGTTTGGCCTTCACTTCCTTCAAGGTTGTCTCGCCGAAATTGCGCACTTCCAACAGCTCCTCATCGCCGCGGCTGACGAGATCGCGCACCGTGGTGATGCCCTCCGATTCCAGACAGTTCGTCGCCCGCACCGAGAGTTCCAGTTCGGCCAGGCTCATGTTCAGCTTGCGCTCGAGTTCGAGATCGACCTGCTCGCCGCCCGCGCCCAGCTCGCCTCGGTCTTCCATGCTGATTTCTGGTCCCGGCTCGGCGTACTGGACAAATGGATTCAGGTGCTTGCGCAGGATTTTCGCACCTTCGACAAGGGCCATCTGCGGCGTGACAGTACCGTTGGTCCAAATTTCCATGATGAGCTTGTCGTAATTGGTGCGCTGGCCGACGCGCGTGTCCTCGATCTCATGCTTGACGCGCACCACCGGCGAGAAGCTGGAATCGACAGGGATGACGCCGATTTCGCGCTCCTGCTCGACATTCTCCTCGGCCATGCGATAACCGCGGCCGTTCTCGACACGCATCTCGACGACGAAAGGCACGTCGTCGGTCAGAGTGGCGATGATATGGTCGGGGTTGATAATTTCCACGTCTTGATCGGTGATGATCTCGGCAGCCTTGACGACGCCGCGTTCCTGCCTTTCGATGCGCAGAGTACGCGGTGAATCGCTGGCATTCTTCACCACCAGGCTCTTGATGTTGAGGATGATGTCGGTGACATCCTCGACGACACCCGGAATGGTGCTGATTTCGTGCTGAACGCCCTGGATTTTGACGCGCGTGACTGCGCTGCCTTCCAGGCTGGAAAGCAAGATGCGGCGCAGACTGTTGCCGACAGTCACACCGAAGCCGCGCTCGAACGGTTCGGCGATGAATTTGCCGTAGGTATCGGTCAGTGTCGAGCGATCGCTGACAACGCGGTTGGGCAGCTCCAAGCCACGCCATCGAATACGCATGTTTCGACTCCCTAAGTCCTTTTCCGGTTAGCCGCGACGCGCAGCGAAGCGCGACGCGCTCCGCTGCGCGTCGCGGCTAACCGGAAAAAGCGACTCCACTTGTTAACGGGAACACACTTCAATAATCAACTGCTCGCGGATGTCCTGGATACGGGGATCCACATCGCCGCGGGTCGGCAGTCTGCTCATTCGCCCTTCGGGCGGCTCGTTGCCCATGCGTTCGAGAAAGTCGGGCACCGGCGGCGGATTCTCTTGCAGGTGGAGCTTGACAAGTTGCAGGCTGCGCGGGCGGCTCTTGATCGTCACGGTGTCACCGGCCTTGAGCAGCAGGCTCGGGATATTGCAGGCGTGGCCATTCAGCTGAACGTGTCCGTGCGACACCAGCTGACGCGCCGCGGCGCGGTTGGGCGCAAAGCCCAGTCGGTGGACCACATTATCGAGCCGGCGTTCCATGACGGTCAAGAGGACTTCGCCGGTGTTCTCCGGCGAACGTGAAGCCAGCTCGAAATAGCGGCGAAACTGGCGCTCCAGGACGCCGTAAAAACGTTTGAGCTTCTGTTTTTCGCGGAGACGATGTCCGTATTCGCTAGGCTTGCCGCGACGCTGCCAGTGCATGCCGGGCGCCTGGTTGCGGCGCTCGATTGCGCACTTGGGGCTCTCGCAACGGCTGCCCTTGAGAAACAGCTTCATGCCCTCGCGGCGGCAAAGTCTGCAAACCGGATCGATGGTGCGTGCCATGAATGTCCCTTACTCGTCTGTCGTATTCTCCGAACGGGGGCGTAAGCCTCCTGAGCGAATCTCAGGGGCTTACGCCCCCCGCTCGGGTTCGCTGTGATTTACACGCGGCGTTTCTTGGGTGGCCGGCAGCCGTTATGCGGCAGCGGCGTGACATCCTCGATGGCCTTGATGGTCAAGCCGGCTGCCTGCAAGGCGGTGACGGCGGACTCACGGCCTGAACCCGGTCCCTTGACGCGCACTTCCACTTCCTTGAGGCCAAACTTGGTAGCGCGTTCGGCAGCCACCTCCGCGGCGCGCTGGGCAGCGAAGGGCGTGCTCTTACGGCTGCCCTTGAAGCCGACCGTGCCCGCCGAGGCGTAGCAGAGCGTATCGCCGTTGGTGTCGGTGATGGTGACGATGGTGTTGTTGAACGTCGCCTTGACGTGGGCCACGCCGCGACTGACGTTGCGTCGTTGTTTGCGTTTCTTGCTCTTGGCCACGGATGCAATACTCCCTGTACGTTAGCCGCGCATTTCCTTGACGCCCTTCTTGCCGGCCACGGTCTTGCGCGGTCCCTTGCGCGTGCGGGCGTTGGTGCGCGTCCGCTGGCCGCGCACTGGCAGACTGCGACGGTGACGCAAGCCGCGATAGCACTGAATGTCCTTCAAACGCGCGATGTTCTGCTGTGTCTGGCGGCGCAGCGGACCTTCGACCGTGTATTCCCGGTCCAGGATGGCCGCCAGGCGGGCGATCTCCTCATCGCTCAGCTCCTTGGCGCGACGCTGCGGATCGACACGCGCTTGCTCGCACAGACGCAAGGCCAACGACGGGCCGATGCCGTAGATGTAGCGCAGCGAAATGTGCGTCGGTTTATCGGCGGGCAAATCAACACCCAGGATACGCGGCATGGTGCTTCTCCTCGCTCAACCCTGGCGCTGTTTGTGACGGGGATTGCTGCAAATCACAAGCAGCTTGCCGTGCCGCCTCACCAGCTTGCAGTTTTCACAGATGCGTTTCACGCTCGACCGAACCTTCATTGACAACCCCCTTCAGCGAATTCTGTGCCGGAGTAGGAAAGCGTAACTATAGCAATCGATGTCCTCACCGGCAAGGGGGGTTATTTTCAGAAGTTGCAGCATGGTAGTTAAAGAAGAAACGATTCGCTACAATAATCTGAGCCGAAAGATTAAGGCCGATCAGCTTAAGATAGAACCAGCTCTGCCGATTGTCTCGATTTGTCCGTTCATAGCTATTCTACCGTTTGCTCGTCGGCAGAAGTCGGCCGACCTCCGAAGAAAGATCGACCTAATGTCAATCAATATGCCATGTTCCGCTCACTGATTCGCGTGGACGGCAGCCCGGATGCAACGATCGCGCGGGTCCAAACATTTGTGCGAACGGCGCCACGGAGCGATTGTCCGGCCAGGTTCGGTTTGAGAATTTTTGCTGGCGGCGCAAGTTACGAGTTTTCTAGAATTCTTATTGTTGAGGATCGAACTCGGCGCTACGAAACTGCTATCCACCGCAGCCTCTTCCGCGAGAGCGGCGGCTTGCTCAACAAAAGATCAGGGGGGTTTGGACCATGTTCGCAGTTCGCCGGCTCTTTGCTGTCGGCTCGGTGCTGACGCTCATCGGCCTGCTGGCCTCTACCCATCTGTGGGGGCAGGCGGGAAAACGCCCAAGCCTGCTCGACAGCACCGAGGCGAAGCGGCCCGCCGACACGGGCGCCGATTCCTATGCGGCCTCGGAGATGTCGCTGTCGCGCTTCGGCGACCAACCACTCGTCCTCTACCATCGACCCGACGCCAAGGAGACGCTGCTGGCGCTGCAAGTGAAGCCGCAGCTGAAGGCGGCGGCGGCGCAACCACGCGATTACCTTGTCCTCATCGACACCGCCGCCCACATGGCCGGCGGCGATCTGGATTCCGCTCTAAAGCTCCTGAACAGCCTTCTGCCCAAGTTCGGCAACGACGATCGCATCGCCCTGTGGACCGTCAACACCAAGCATCACGACCTGACGAACGGTTTCCAGACGAGCCAGAACCTGAGCGCGGCGATCAAGAAACTCAAAGAGGAGTATCCGTCGGGTGCTGTCAACTTGCGGGATTCTCTTCCGGAAGCCATCAAGCTCTTCGACGGCAAGAAGGACCGGCAGCACGTCATTCTGTTCCTCGGCAGCGGTCAAAGCATCGCCGGCCCGATTGATGCGGACCTGCGGGCGTCGCTGTGCAAGGACATGATCGCCAATCACATTACCTTCTACAGCGTGCCGCTGGGTGGCTATCTCGATCCGTTCAATTTGCACGGCTTCGCCAACTTCACCGGAGGCAAGGTCGTCCGCTACGGCCTGGGCAGCAAACCCGAGAAGTGGGTTTCCAACCTGTTGGAAGCGCTATCTCAACCGATTCTTTACGACACCGAAATCCAGCTGCCGGCCAAGGTCGTCGAGTGGTTGCCGAGCAAGCTGCCGCCGTTGCGGCCCGACGTGCCCACGCTGGTCGTTGGCAAGTTCGCCGACGCGCCGGCCAAGGACGAGGCACGTTTCGAATACACCTTGACGGGCAAGGTCAACGCCGAGGAAGTGCGAGTTGCCATATCCGAAAAGGTGCCGGCGGCCGACGATGACAATTACTTCCTGGTCAACATGATCGATCAGTGGAAGACACAGAAGGACCGCCCGGCTCTGCTCCAGGCCGATCGTGCCCTGGACTTTGCCTTTGAGAACAACCAGCTGGCCCGCACCGACCTGATTGCTCAGGCGGAGTGGGCGCTGGAAAAGAAGAAGGTCGAAGCGGCGGCGCGTCTCTTTCAGCAGGCGCTCCAGGCCGATCCCACCTCAGCACGAGCCAAGGCCGGAATCCAGCTGGTCGAAGACCTGCGCTCCGGCAAGAAGAGCTTCGATGACATCAAGGACCTGGTCAAGTTCAAGAAGGGTGACAATTTCACTCGCTTCGCACAAGGCAAGCGCGTCGTGTTGCCGGCTGAGCAACTGTTCGCCCAGCAGGATCCGAAGGACGCACCGAAGAAAGACGTTCCACCGCCGTTGGCTCCCGATCAGGCCGATCAGAATCGCATCAACGAGATCCGGGGACGGCAGGCGATCATCGATCAGGAGCAGAAGTCCGTTGTCGATGACGCCATCCGCGAGGCCCACCGCATGGTGCTGACGCGCCCCGATGATGCTCACGAATACCTCAAGCGCACACTCGACGGCGTGAGTACCAATCCAGACCTCAGCAAAGACATGCGCGACTCTCTGAGCAATCGCCTGATGCGCACGCTCCAGTACGTGGACGTGACCGGCGCCGTGGTCAAGCGCGATCAGGAAGAAGCGTTGCGGCTGATGGCCAACGCCAACGCGCGGGCCACGATCGGCGCTAGCGAACGAATGGAGCAGGACGTTATCCGCGCCCGAATGCGTGTCTATCACAATTTGATGGACCAGGCGCGTGAGCAGCCGGCCTATCGCCAGGCTCAGTCCATTCGCAAGGATCTCATCGATCAGGGCCTGGACGTGCCGCCGGCTGTGACGGCGGGCTACCAGCTGGCCTTGACGGGTTATCATCTCCGCGAGGTGCAAGAGCTGCGGCGCATTCGCCAGGAGCGCTGGCTGGCCGTGCTCTTGGAGGTTGAGCGTTCGCACATTCCGTTCCCGGATGAGCCACCCGTTGAGTACCCGCCCGCGGCCACCTGGCAGGCATTGTCCGAGTTGCGCAAGGGACGCTATGAGTCCGCCACCTTTGGGGCCGATCTACCGGAGCGCGGCATTCAGCTGCGTCAAAAGCTGTCGCAGGAAATCGACTATGGTGGATTGGAGGACGCCCGCGCCACCCTGAGCGATGCGTTGGATCAGCTATCCAAGCGGTACGGCCTGACCTTCGACATCAACGAGAAGGCCTTCGAGATGGATCAGCTCAAGGACGTGGCCCGTACGCCCATTGCCGACCCGACGCCGATTCCGCCTATGCGCACCTCCCTCTCCACCGTGCTGCGCAAGATCCTAAGGCGAGTACCTGCACCCAGCGGAACGACCTACCTGATCCGCCGCGACGTGATCGAGATCACCACCGGCACATTCGCCGCGGCCGAGAAGACTGTGCGCGTCTATCCGGTTGCCGACATCGTGACGCCCATTCCTAACTCCTTCAACCCGCTACAGTTGGCAGGTGCAGCCACCATTTTCGGCCTGAGTGCCGGCGCATTGGGTGGCTTCGCGGGTATCGGCGGCCTGGGCGGACTTGGCGCTGGCGGCCTCCGGGGTGGTGGCCTCGGCCTGGCAGGTGTGGGGGGTATCGGCGGCCTGGGCGGTGGCCTGGGTGGCGGCCTGAACCTTGGCGGACTGGGCGGCATTGGCGGTATCGCTGGCCTGGGCGGAGGCGGTTTCAACATGCTCGGTCAAGCCGGAGGAGGCGGCGCCCAGGGATTCCAGGGCAATTTCCAGGGACAGGGCAACCTGGGCAATGGAGGCGTCATCGGCTTCGGTGGACAAAACCTTGGCCAGTTCGGCAACCTGGGCGGCCAGTTCGGTCTGCAGGGCGGCGATCAAAGCGCCATTCTTCTGACACTGATTCGTCAGGTTGTTGGCCGGCCAAGAGATTGGGCCGTCAACTTTGATCCCATCACGGGCCAGCCGGTCAACCCCTTGGACGATCAGGCCAACGCTCCTGAGGGCTTGAACCAGGAGAACAACCAGCTGGGTTACTATCCGCCAGCCCTGGCGTTGGTGGTCAAGGGTAGCTCGACTATCCATACGCGGCCAAGCAACCTGATTATCAACCCCAACGCCGCCGTTGCCGCCTTGCCCAAGCGCGATCCCAAGATCCAGGTCGCGGGCGCCGGCGACGAACGACCGGACCTCGATCCCAGAAAGGTCTGGCAGGATGCACTGGCTAAAGGGGTCAACAATAAGGGTCTGATTATCGCCACGGCTGACTTCCTGGTCCTGGCGAACAAGTTCGATCACGCGGTCGAGTTCCTTAAGGCCAACCTACGGCAAGGCATCGTCGTCGAGCCGTGGGTGTATAAATCGCTGGCCATCGCCTTGCGTCTGAGCGGCGGTTCGGCCGAAGACATCGAGCGTGCCGAGGTGTCCACCGCCGACATGGAACCGAAGAACAGCACGGGCTACCTCGAGGCAGCGACGGCGCTGGCCCAGGATGAAAAATTCGGCCTGGCCTTGGCTTTCTGCCGGCAAGCCGCGCTGCTCGAACCGGGCGCGTCGCATGCTTACGAGGAAGCGCTGGGCTACGCTGAGCTGGCCCGCGATCCCAAGGCGATGCAGTGGGCCGCCGACAACTTGCTCCAGCGCGATTGGCCGGTCGAGAACAAACAGTTGCACGACCGCGCCTTGCAGAAAATCGATGCCCTGGTCAAAGTCCTGGGCGAACAGGGACGCAAGGATGAGGCCGACAAGTTGACCAGCGCCGTCGCCCGGGGAGGCAAGCGCGATCTGGTCATCAAACTCAACTGGCAGGGTGATGCCGACCTGGATCTGCATGTAATCGAACCGTCGGGTAGTATTTGTTCGTCGTTGCATCGCCAGACGATTGGAGGCGGCGTCTTGATTGGCGATTCGCTGGCCGATATGACCAGCGAAACCTATCTGGCAGCCGAGGGCTTCCCCGGCGACTACGAAGTCGAAATTGAAAAAGTCTGGGGCCATCCGCTCAACAACAAGGCGCAGCTAAAGATCATCCGCAATCAGGGTACGCCGCAGGAACGCGAACAGCTCCTCACCGTCGAGTTGAAATCGCGCCACTCCGAGCGCATGAAAGTGAAGCTGGACGATGGCCGGCGCACGGAAGCAGCGTATGTGCCGCCGCCAAGCGCCCAGAAGAAACCGGACTCGACGCCAGCGGAGATGGAAAGCCCGGACAAAGTGCTGCATCGATTGCGCGTCCTGGCCGATCCGGAAGTGACCGGCGTTGCGCGAGCCTCCGTCGATGGCGGCGTCCTCTCGCAGGGCCGGCCCGTCCTTCCCAGCCAGATCAAGTCGGGCAAGCGAGAGGTCACTGTATCTGACAATGATCGCACGCTGTATCAAACGCGCGTCAAGCCGTTCGTCCAGAACGCGATGGACGTGACTGCCTCGGCGGTGTTGTCAGCCGACCGTCGTTCAATACGGCTGTCGATGACGCCTGTGTTCAACACCGTTAACACCACGCGTAATGCTCCGGTCGTGGTCAATCCGACCATTCCGGGCGCCCGCTGAGGCTACATTCTGAACAGTGACCGTAAGGAAGAGGTGGGTGCAGGCTTAAGCCGGCGCCCACCGCTCCCTTACGGTCATGGTTCGGTTTTGTCTGCAGCCAGGTCTATGCGCTTTTCAGGCTTTCACCCTCCACATTCACCGCACCGCCGCGAGCTTGATCATCCGGGGGCGAATCTCTCACCCGGTTCCGAAGCCTCCCTGAATTGTTGAGGAATAAAACTTGCACTCGATGATGTACGACTTAGCAGGGCGGCTTGCCAAGACGAAATGACATCGACGGGAGTAGGTCGGGAGGGAGCAATCGATGCGTTTCATGGCCCTGGCCACTGACTATGACGGCACGCTGGCTTCGGAGGGTAAGGTAAGCGAGCAGACATCGGAAGCAGTGCGCCGCCTACGTGCCTCCGGGCGCAAGCTCATTCTCGTCACCGGTCGCGAACTGGACGATTTGAACACCATCTGTGAGGAGCTTGAGATCTTTGTCGGCGATGCCGAAAACGATCCCGCTTTCCTCGATTTCTGTGAGTGTTCGGCAGCAGTAGCCAACGCCCTGCCGACTCTTAAGCAACACGCTGACATGGTTACACACGGAGCAGAGGGGCAAGGAGTCGTCGAGCTAATCCACCAACTCCTGGATGACGACCTGCGCCACGTCAAGCGACTGTCCCGCCATCACAGTCTCGTCGGACGCCAGCCAGGGATCGGACCCCCAGGCCGTGAAGGCATCGCTGCCGCAATTGGGCGCCATTACACGCTCTCCCAAAACTCATCGCTTCCCAAGATTAACGCTACGAACATCGGAATCCCCGGCGGACCGACAGACAACGGTACAAGTATCTAACGCTGCCTGAACAGAAAGAAGACAAAGCCAAGCAGCCTCTCCTGTCCCTCCTGTCCGGTCAGGCTTCACAGGCAACGCGGAAAGTGGCCCAGGCGGGCGGCAAGGATTCCGGCTGCGCAGCACGAAGCAGCTGCTGCTGTCGTGCTATCTCGTCGGCCGTCATGATTCCCAGAGACATCAGCCGGTCGCGGACTTCCTCGTAGAACATGGCCATGTTCTCGACCATCGCCCTATCCGATCTACACTCGTCCCACGTCTCTCGAACACGGCCGTAACCGGCTCCCTGCAGAGTACGGGCCAAAGTCGCACCGACGGCGGGGGAAAGAAGGCGCACAAGGTAGAGCTGGTTGATAGTGCTTGCCCAGGTCCGTAGTGGCTCAAGCTCCTGCCGACCTGTCGCCTCCAGATAGGCCAGGCGGGCCATCGGCGAGCGAAAATCCGGTTCCAGGAAGCCAACGCGTGTGCCCGGCCGCAGGGCAATACGGAGTCGGCCCAGCAGCAGTTCTGCCATCGGAACATGGTGGAGCACCGCCCTCCCCACTACCACGTCGGCACCTTCCAGCCACGGCCCCAAAGCACCGATGTCAGCCTGAATCGGCTCGAATCGCGCTGGTCCTGCCTCGGCTAAGGCGACTCGCGCCTGTTCGAGCAGCCCCGCGGTAGCGTCCACGCCGACAAGCACCCCTCCGACACCCAGCCGGCGTAGAATGCGGCGACTGAAGGCGCCGGGACCGCAGCCGAACTCGACAACGCGGTCGCGCGGACGAATCTCCAGGTCGCCGAGGAGGCTTTCGGATGCCTCAGCGAAGTGGGCGTCTTGCACTGCCAGCCGCTGAGCGGCTGCCCGCGTCTGCCCCAGGACGTAGCCGCGTTCTTCATCCACCATATGCAACCTTTCGAGAGGCGAAATCAACGCAACAGGATCGACCACAAGGGATTTATACGTTAACAAAGCCTGATTTGCGTAAAATGGCCCACGTTTATACGAACTACAAACCTGCCAGTAGCCTCGGTAATCGGCAGATAACCAAGCGAAAAATCGTTGCTCTTGCCGTCCGTGTAATGTTGGGCATTTGCGGATTGATCCTGCCTGAACAAGCCGGACACGGCACCGTCTAGACGAAGGTGATCTCCGCGACGGACATGACCGAGAGGCTGGACGGCAGGTAAGTGCGAGTAAGCACGATTGAGGTGACGCCGGAGACTCGTCAGTCGAGCTTACCGCACCGTCATCCGGGTCCGGTGTTCGGGTACATTCTGGAGGGCGAGTACCAAGGGGCCATCAACGACCAGCCGGTCAAGCGACTCAAGGCGGGTGACACGTTCTATAAACCGGCGATGAGTCTTCATCGGGTCTCGCGCAATTCGAGCGACAGAATCAAAGCACGTCTATTGGCTGTCATGGTCCATCCATGCGATGCCAAGCAACTCAGCAGTCCAGAGAAGCACTGATAAAACCCATCGGAAGCCTGTACCCATAGCGTGTCCAGGTAGGTTGTGGCGGCACGTTTTCAACGTGCCAGGGACCGCAAAAGGTAAAAGAATCGGCAAGTTGAAAACGTGCCGCCACAACCTACCTGGACAAGTTCTCAGAGTGAAGTGTTGCTGCCATTTATCTCGACCGCATGTCCGACGGAATGCTCTGCGTGAGTGGGAAGGGCTGTTACTCGACAACCTGAGCGCAGGTTGAGAATACCAACCCTTTCCCCAAATCTCCTTCTCCCCCAAGGGGCGAGGGAGTAAGACGAGCGCCCGCTACACCTGCTTGCAAAGCGATCAAAACTGTCTTGGTCCGAGCCTTCGAGGCTATTCGCTCAAAGCATCGACGAGCGCTTTCAGTTTCTTCAAACCCCCGAGTTGGTTGGCCAAAGCCTTGACCTTCAAGATCGTGGACAGCGCATCGATGTTTCCGTTGCCCGTGGTCGCTGCAACCTTGGCAACCATATTCCGAGCCTTCTTCTTGCGAGCCCTCTTTCCCAACATTTTCCCCTTCACCAGGTAAAACAGTTTGTCACTGATCTTGATGCCTTTCGCTTTCAAGGTTTCACTGACTTCCTTGGCACTGATCATCGGGTTCGCCCGCAACATCTGACGGATTTCTTCGCTCTTGTTGACCCCATTTTTCTGTTTTGCCACGATTGCACTCCTGAAAAGGTAAAACAGTGTCCCCTTGCAGTTCTTAGGAAAGTCTCTGGGGTAGTCAACAGCATGGCTTCGGATTCTGTTCAGTCACCCAGCGTTACATCGACTTTTGGCATTACAGGAATAGCTGGAAATCAGCCGAACTTCCTTCGTGAAAAGAGAGGCTATGGCGGTCAACCATTTGAATCGAAGAAGTGCGCACGAGTCTAATAGATCGTATAAATTGAAGCGGGGGAGTCAGCAAGAGTAAGGAGCAATATCATGGACCCAGAGCAGGCGCAGGAGAGTTCTGAACGGGATCAACTGTGGGCGAGCCTACGGGCGCTGCGTCCGGAGATCGTCTGCCTGGCCGCGGGGCAGTTCGACTCTTCCGACCGCCAGCGACAAATCATTGCAGTCCTCGCTCGGATAGTTGTCGCCGAAATGGAATACCGCATGAAGAACGCAGCGCCGGAATGACGATTTGCCGTTAGTGTTGCTTGCCCAACTCATTCCAGAGCTGCTGTAGCGCGCGTGCTTCCAAAGGTACTCGGCTACCCGCGTCCTCACCGATGCGATAGCCTCCCAGTAGCTCGGCCAATCGTTCCAGATCTCCTGCCGGCAAATCCTTGCCATCCAGCTCGGTCACCTGAGCCGTACCGTCCTCGCTGGCTGTCACGACACGATCGCCTTCCGAATTGAATACAGCAGAGGTGATGCGGCCCCAGTCGCGATGCCTCAGCGCTGGCGTCAGAGGCTCGCCGGTGGCGGCGTCCCAGATACGGCCACTGCCGTCCTCGCAGGCCGTCACAATCCACCTGCCGTCCTGACTGAAACGTGCCATCGTCACGGAACCATCGTGTTGCAAAGGCCGCAGCAACGGTTCTCCGGACTCCACGCTCCAAACGCGTGCCGTGTTGTCTTCACAGGCCGTGAGCACCGCCCGACCGTCGGGACGGAAGGAAATATCCCGCACCGGACCGGGTTGCTGCAGCGGGGCATTTAGCAACGGTTCTCCCGTGGCTGCGTCCCATAGCTGCGCCGTCTGATCGAGGCTGGCCGTCGCCAGTCGGCGGCCATCGGGGCTGAACGCCACGCGTATCACCGGGCGCCGGTGGTGTATGATCTTTCCGATTGACTCGCCCTTGGCGGCATCCCACAGCCGGGCCGTGTGGTCGGCGCTCGCCGTTGCCACCGTTCGGCCATCCGGACTGAAGACGGCATCGAGGATCTCTTTTTGATGATGATCTGCTCTACCACCCAGCATCAAGATGGCCTGTCCGGTCTCGGCGTTCCAGATTCGCGCCGTCGCATCCGCGCTGGCAGTCAGCACGCGCCGGCCGTCCGGACTGAACAAGGCGGTTGCCACGGAGCCTGTGTGTCCTCTGAGCATCGCGATTGTGTTTCCGGTTGCGGCGTCCCAGACTCGTGCCGTTGCGTCCGCGCTCGCCGTCACGATTTGGCGGCCATCGTTACTGTAGCTGGCGCGGAACACGGAACCCTTGTGTCCGCTTAGCTCCAGAAGCTGCTTGCCGGTTTTTGTCCCCCAAATCCGCACCGTATTGGTGTTGGCCGTCAACACCCGATCACCCTGGGGATTGAAACATGCCTGCCACAACGGCTTGCCGTGTTCCAAGGGTGGGATGGGCGGAGTAGCCGGAGCCAGCTCGTAGATGCGGGCTGTCGTGTCTCTACTGGCAGTGGCAATGCGCCGGCCATCCGGACTGAAGCAGGCTCGAAAGACCGATCCACTATGCTGGATCGGCGGCGTAAGCGGGCGGGCGGTCTTGCCGTCCCACACTCGGGCTGTGTTGTCGTCACTGGCTGTCACCAGGTGCGTTCCATCGTGACTGTAAGTCACACAGCAAACGCCGCTGTTGTGCATAAAGGGCGGCAGGAGCGACAGACCGGTTTTGGCGTCGAGGACCCACGCCTTGTGATCGATGCCCGCGGTTGCCAGCTGCCGGCCATCGGGACGGAAGGCCACAGAAAACACCGGGCCGTGATGCCGGAGCTGAGTAATGATCGGCTCTCCGCTGACGGCATCCCAGATTCGGGCCGTCTCGTCTGCGCTGGCGGTGGCCACGCGCTTGCCTTCCCGGTCGAAACAGGCATCGGTCAGCGCCGCCTCGTGTGGTAGCTGCACCACAACCTTGGCCGAGTTGTTTTCAACCTTCCAAATACGGGCGGAGCCATCCTCACTGGCAGTCAGGATGCGCTTCCCTTCCGGGTGGAATGAAGCATGGATCACGGACTTGCCATGTACCAGCGGCTCGTGAAAGAGGTCTTTGCCGGTGGCAGCATCCCATAGGTGCGCCGTCTTGTCATCGCTTCCGGTGACGATTTGGCTACCATCGGGACTGAAGCGAGCATCACGAACCCCATCCTTATGTCCTACCAGTGTTACGAGTAGCCGACCCGTGACGGCATCCCAAATCCGCGCCGTCGAATCGTCACTCGCTGTAACAATGCGGCTTCCGTCCGGGCTGAACGAAGCGCGGAAAATGAGCGCATCGTGCTGCAATGGCGTCTCAAATCGTGCCGTTCCGCGGTCCGCATCCCAGACGTGCGCCGTGCCGTCGGAGCTGGCCGTCAACACCCAGCGGCCATCGGGACTGAACGTCACGTCGTTGACGCTGTCATCGTGGAACCACATCTGACTGAGACGAGGACACTCGCGCAGCACGGCGGCGATGCGGAGACGGTGCGCTTCGATGCGAGCCTCATCCGTTTCCAGGCTTAAAGCTCTGGCAAACCAGACCAACGACGCGAACAGATCTCCCTCTTGAAGATAGTGCATGCCGTTGAAGCGAACGAGATCGGCGTGCTTTCTCTCTGCGGCCTTGAGAGCTTCATTGCTCTGATACAGATTGATGGCCGACACCCAACCGCCGATCAAGAGCGCCAAAAGCGACGAGGAGAGCAGCGCCAGCAACGAAGCCACCGCCGGACGCCGCCGCACCCACTTCGCGCCTCGCTCCAGCCAACCGACCGGACGGGCCGTAATGGGTTCTCCTACCTGGAAGCGAGCCAGATCCTCCGAGAGAGCCCGTGCACAGGGATAGCGCTTGGTAGGATTCTTCTCCAGGCACTTGAGGCATATCGTTTCCAGATCGGTCGGGACACGTGCATTGAGGCGTGAGGGCCGCTCTGGTTCGGCGGTCATGACCAGGTGTATGGTTTCGAACGCGCTGGAACTCTCGAACGGCGGTCGGCCGATCAGCATTTCGTAGAGAATGGTCCCCAGGGAGAAAATGTCGGTGCCTGGTCCGATCGCCCTGGTATCGCCCGAGGCCTGCTCGGGGGCCATATAGCTGGGCGTGCCGAGAATGTCGCCGGTGCGTGTATTGGTCACCCCTTCATCCAGACGTTTGGCCAGGCCGAAATCGGTGATCTTGGGGACGCCTTCTTTGGTCAGCAGAATGTTACTCGGTTTCAGATCGCGGTGGACGATGCCGCGCTGATGTGCGTAATGCACGGCACGGGCGAGCTGCTCGATCAGGACGGCGGCCTGAAACGGCGGCAGAGAGCGGCTTTCGTTGAGGATGTCGTTCAGGCCGCGGCCATCGACGTATTCAAGGGCAATAAAAGGACAGCGCTCGTGTTCGCCGACTTCGTAGACCTGTACGATATTGAGATGCTGAAGCTGGGCGGCCGCCTCTGCCTCGCCACGGAAGCGCCGCCGTTGCTGTTCCCCGGCGTGCGCCCCCGCCAAGATCATTTTCAGTGCGACGACTCGATTGAGGCTTATCTGTTTGGCCTTGTAGACAACGCCCATGCCGCCGCGTCCCAGCTCGCTGAGAATTTCATAACCCGGAACGGCGCGAGCACGGCGCAGAGCCGAGCCGCTGTCATCAACGATGGTATGTGCCAACTCGGTCGGATTGGTTCCTGTGGGAGCGCTGCTGGTGGTGGCGAGAGGCGAATCGAGTGACTGCAGGGCCTCAATGCGGCGGCGCAGCTCATCGAGTAGCTCCGGATGGTCCCGGCACAATTCTTCCGGCGTAATAGGTTTGCCCTGTTTTTGCAGCTCCACCCAACGCAGAAGAAGATCTCCGAGCCGTTCATTGACCGACATCAGACCTTACCCCGGAGTTTCGGCCTTGAGCGTAACGCTTATCGCAAGCCGGGCGGACGACCAACAGGACTTGACCGTGCCCTCGGAAACACAGTGGAACTGGGTGGCCACGGCTTTGCTCAGCCCTTCATACTATATCAGATGGGAGTCCTCGCTTTCTGATTTCTGTGACTTTCGAATCTTCGGCTGATTATCGGGTTAGCTGGTTTCCGTCAAAGGAGGTCTGAGGCACGAATGGCTGGTTGCAAAGACGCGGCGGCAGGCGTGGCTCCATTGCCTGTCGGCAGATCTGCCAAGCCGCCGCCGATGAACGTGTGATGCCATAGCTGCGTCGCGAGGACGCCGACCAAACCCATCTCAATGGAGATACGGGCCGCGGAACCGGCCCGCAATTGCTTGTAGGCTCGTCGCCAATGGGCGACGGCCTCCGCATCGAAGTAGCCCGTCTGACGCAGCGATTCTTCACTGAGTAATTGAGCGACGAAGGGCGGCGCGCCGTCCTCGTGGAAGCTGTCCAGCGGAGCGCGGAACATGGCCTTGTGGCGGCAGGCGATGGAGTGCGGAAGCCAGCGCTCGGCCAGGCGGCGCAGCAGATACTTGTCCTGAAGACCACGCAATTTCCAGCGCGGATGCAGACGCGCCAGATAGTTAAACACATCCTCGTCGAGAAACGGATAGCGCGTCTCTACGGAGGAGTGCATGGCGATGCGATCGCCCTTGGCGCTGAGCAGCAAACCGGGCAGGTGGACGCGGATGCCGAAATAAAGGCCGCGATTGAGCGGGTGCCAGCGGCGCAGACGGTCAAGGTTGATGCCCAGGTCCGCGTAGGGGATGTGGTCGCGCAATTCCTCGCGCAACCAGGGACTGAAGAAACGCAGCTTGGCTATACTCATCAGGCCGTACATGTCCATCCAGGCGTTGTGTCCTCCCGTGACTGCGTATGTCTTGCGGATCTTCGCCCGTGGGAAACGTGGTTGTCTCGTCAACATCAAGAAGCCACGCCGCGCCAGCGCGCTGAGCGGCAACCCCGGTATCACGTTCAGAAAGCTCAACAACTTATCGACCTTGAACCACGGATAGCCGGCCAGCCATTCGTCGGAGCCTTCCCCGGTCAGAGCTACTTTGTAGCCGCGGGCGTGGACCTCCTCGGCTAGTAGCAAAAGGGCCGTACAGGAGGTATCGACCACGGGCGCTTCGGCCGCGCCAATCAGCCGCGGGTAGGTAGCAAGCACCTGGGCCGCGCCGCAGTTGACCACGATGGGCGTGGTGCCGATGTGCCGGGCCGCTAGAGTGGCATCGGGCGTCTCATCCAGGTCCGGATCGTCGATGCGGATGGTGAAAGTCGGGATCGGCTCGCCACGAATCTTGCTGGCCAGGGCGGCGACCATCGTCGAATCGACGCCGCCGGACAGATACGAGACTACCGGCACATCGGCACGCAAGCGCTCCGTGACGGAGCGCAGCATCACGTCCTCAAGGCCCTCGACCAGCCGTTTTTCCTCGCCGCCCTCGTAGTCGCCATGATCGGGAAAATCGATCTGCCAGAAGCAGTGTTCCTCCCAGCGCGCCGCCTCGCCCGGCTCGCACCGCTGGACACGGACGTAATGGCCCGGCGGCAAGAGCTGGATGCCAGCGAAACAGGTGACTGGTCCGGGCTGGGAGAAGAACGTGAATATGTGGTGGATGCCCCGCAGATCCGGCCGCGCCTCGACCATTCCGGAGGCGAGCAGCGCCTTGATCTCCGAGCCGAACAACAGCCAGTCTCCCTGACGAGACCAGAACAGGGGACAAATTCCGAAGCGATCGCGTCCGAAAACGAGCGTCTGTCGGCGCGAGTCCCACAGGGCCAGGGCGAATTGACCGCGCAGCCGCTCGAACATGCCTTCGCCATGCTCTTCCCACAGGTGCGGGATGATTTCCGTATCGCAGTGGGTGCTGAAGCGATGGCCGCGCTTCTCCAGGGCCGCTCGCTGCTCGGGATAATCGAACAATTCACCGTTGAAGACGACGCTGACCGTGCGATCTTCGTTCCAGATCGGTTGTCGGCCGTCTGCCAGGCCGACGATGCTCAAACGGCGCGAGGCCAGGCCGAGACCGGGTAGGAGCAGGGAGCCCTCCTCATCGGGGCCGCGGTGATACAGGCGCTTGGCCATTGCATCCAGCAGCTCCGGGGCGACGCGCCGCCGCTCTACCAAATCAATCACGCCCGCAATTCCACACATGCAAGAAACTCCCACTCTTGGCGGAAGAAGCTGGAAGTGGTTTCAACACGGGCGAGCGGGGGGCGTAAGCCCCCTGTTTGTTCGCAACAGGGGGCTTACGCCCCCCGCTCGCCGGGTTTTGAAACAGCCTCTACGATTGGTCTCCCCTACTATGAGCTTCAACTTCGGTTCCGCAAAATAATATAGTATATTTGGATAATTCGGGTAATATAAACATTCGTGCTAAAGACAGCGCTGTCTCCTTTCATTTAATTCGTGCCATGACCAAAAACGAACTTCTTCGTAGTGTCAATGTCCTGCGCCGCACGGACAATACCACGAACTGGCTATATCTGGCCCGCGAATACCTATTGCTGGGTCTTCTCGTTGGCCTGATGATCGCTTTTTACCATTGGCTCCATGTGCAGGGGTTGAGCTGGTTTTACGCTGTGCCCATCACCTTGCCAGCAGTCGCGTTGATTGGTGCAGGACAGCATCGATTGACGACGCTGGGACACGAGGCCAGCCATTATCTGCTCTTTCGCAACCGCATTCTCAACGAGTTGGTGTCGGACTGGCTGTGCATGTTCCCCATGTGGAGCACGACACATCACTATAGGTTGCAGCACCTGGCACATCATCAGTTCCCCAACGATCCGCAGCGCGACCCGGACGTGATGCAAATGGAGGGCAGTGGCCACCGATTTCACTTCCCCATGACGCCCGTCGGTTTCGTCTGGAACTGTATCATCAAGCAAGCCTTGTGGCTGCCCGGCCTGATCCGCTACATCCGAATGCGGGCGCACTATGCGACAACCGGCGGCGGCGGCGGTCCCTACACGGTTCACAATCCACGGACGCGGTTCCTTATACTGTTCGGGGCGGTGTATGTCTTATCCCTCGCCGCCATCTTGACGATCCTGACCATGCGAGATGAATGGTTGCTCTCCATAATCGTCCCTGCCGCGATGTGGGCCGTCGCCATGTCACTGTATGCCCTCGTGCCAAGACACTTCTACCGCAGTCCGCGCCTCAAGCCGGATGTGTCGATCCGCTGGATCTCGTGCGGCCGGTTGACGTATGTCACGCTGTTGTTCACGGCGCTGGCCTGCCTGTGTCAGCTGACCGACGAGCCTTGGGGACTGTATTATCTGATCCTGTGGTGTCTGCCCATGATGACGGGGTTTGCCTTTTGCATGATCGCGCGCCAGGTGGTGCAGCACGGCCATGCGGGCCAGGATCGTTTCGGTAACACGCGGGTCTTTCTGGTCGGGCGGTTCATCCGCTGGGCGGTTTTTCCCCTGGGCATGGATTACCATCTGCCCCATCATCTCTTCCCCCTGGTGCCGCACTACCGATTGCCTCAGCTCCATGCGCTGCTCCTGGAGCACGATCCCGAATATCGAGAGCATTGCACGATCGTCGAGGGATACGTATTCCACCGCCGACCCCCGGAACATGTCACCGTTCTGGAAGTGATGTCGCGACCCCAGGCGACGGCATGAACAGCCCGCCCGGCTCCTGGAGCAAATAGTAAGTGCAGTAGATGCGGCTGTGAGTATTTCGCAAATCGCTCTGGGCAGATCAGGCTTCGCCCAAACCGATTGGTGCCGATAGTCTTCTGAACGGATACGCACCACTTCGTTTGTCGCTGTTGGGTATCTCGCTTCCTTCTTGCAAGTCAGCGCAGGATGCCGCCCTCGTCCTCCGAGAATTCGGGAATCGGATCGGCTGCCGCTGTCTCTATATAAGTAGAGGGTTATCCGTTCCGAAGTCTCTGTTATCATGCGTGGCGAAAAGTTTCCGCGACACGTTCCGGATGCCGCTACGCTGCGATCCTCTCCCTACAGATAAACGGCTGTGCAAGCGTTTCCTCCAGCAGCATGAGAGCGTGTTGCTGGCACCGTCCTATTCTCCTTCTGAGGAGTTCTGCCATGCGTACCTGGATTGCCGCCATCGTTTCAAAACTGGTCTGCCGCCCCCCCGCTTTTCGAACGACCGTCTGCCCGACCCTGGAGCAGTTAGAGGACCGCTGTGTGCCCTCGGCGAACATGATGATGCCAATGAATATGCCCATGCCGCCGATGACCACGCAAACGGCCATCGCGCAACTAGTTCTCGATTTCAATCAGACTTCGCAACAAGTTCAAAGTAGCACAACGGTGCAACAATTCATCGCCAATGAGGTCAACATGATCCAGGTCCTTGCCGCCGACCTCGCTCAAATCCAAATGCTCAGCACGATGATGGGTCCGATGATGTGATGATGAGACTGTAGCAGTTAGAGTCAGTTCCAAAGGATTGTGGCGACTGTTCGCCCACGGCCAGCAGCATCCTCCAGACGAAGCCGCCCACCTCCTCGTCGGGGTGGGCGGCTTCGTCTCGGCGCTACCGCTCCTGGCCCGGCGCGAAAGGCCGGGGAATCAAGCTCACAAGCTCGTGCCGGGAGCGGCACTTCCATTTGGACTCGTGCCGGTCCCGACACTTCCACTTGAACCCGTGACGCTCCCGGCACCTCCACTTGAACCCGTAACGCCAGCCGTGCAGACGGCGATAATGCCTAACGAAGACGTGGCACCGCCGGGCGTGCTGCTGACCGGAACCAGCACGGTGATCGGAGCCAGAGACGGATCCGAAGTAGTAGGACCACTTGTTGGCGGCAGGGGATAGCCGATGCCGGGAATGTTGGTGTTTCCCGAACCCGTCGTGCCGCTCGATCCGGTGCCGCCGCTGCTCGTCTGCACCACGGCTGGTTGCGAGCCTGAGGTGGAATTGGTGCTCGGCGTAGGTCCAGTGCCGCCAACGGTCGGCCCACTCGAGAGGAGCGCGCGTTCTTCCAGCGGCTCCAGGAAGAGCCGTACGCCCGTCGGACGCACCGGCCTTGTGCGTTTAGAACCGGATCGCCACAGGGCGGACCAGAAAGTGGACAACATGACACGACTCCTCGAGGAAAACAAGGATGGGATATAGAAAACCGGTTCAGCATGATGGGCGGGAACTAGTTTACTCCATGACTCATTCATGGTCAACCGCCAGCGGTTCCCTTTTTGGGGGATTTCCAGGTTCTTTTTTCGGCGCGGACTCCTTTTGGAGCTGAGCGTCGAGTTGCGTGAACTCGGGGGACGGGCGAATCGAATCGAGGGCGGAATCGGGGCGCATCTTCTCGTCCCAAAAGGCGAGTCGCTTCTCGGCCGGAACCAGGTGAAGGGCCTTGCCAAGGGCCGCAATCGCCTGTTGGCGGTAGCGCTTTTCCAGTGTTTCGCGCTGGGCTTCGACGGAATCGGCTCGAACACGGGCGGCAGCCAGGGCATAGATGCACGCGACGTTGTGCATCATTTCGGCCGTATCCGGTTTGTTTGCGCTGAGCACGGTTTCGGCGTCCACCACGGCTCGACGGTAGTCGCCGAGCATGACACGCGCCAGCCCGCGGCCCACATGGGTGGTGCCCGGTTTGCCATTGAGCGTGATGGCTTCCTCGAAGTTCTTTTCGGCCAATTTCCAGGCATCGGTGAAGAAATACGCCCAGCCCAGGTGTTCGAGAATGCTTGCGTCCCGTTCCAGGTGCAGGGCCTCCGTATAGTCCTCTATCGCCCCTGCGAAATGGCCCTGACGTACCCGAGCCAGTCCCCTGCGTCGGAATCCCGAGCCGAACGGCGGCCCATTGCACAGGCACTCAGAAAACGCCCGCTCCGCCTCGGGGAAGCGGTTTAACGCCAGCAAGGATTCCCCGCGATAGTAATGGGCACGGGCCAATTGCGGCGCGAGGTGCAGGGCGCTGTCGTAGGCGGCCACGGCCTCCGCGAATCGTCCCTGTGCATGGCGGATGCGGCCCTGTGCGAGGTAATCCTCTGTGAGCAGGGGCGACGTCCCCTTCTTCCGTTCGAGGGCGATGGCCTTGTCATAGTGGCGAAGCGCTTCCACCAGCTCACCCCGCTGCCACAGCAATTCCGCCCGGGTCCGATGGACCAGGGTCAGGTCCGGGCGCAGGCGAATCGCCGTCTCCGCCGCGCGATCGGCCTCCGCGTATTGTTTGCGGCGCTCGAACGCCTGGGCGAGCAGAACATGGGCCTGGCACTCGCCGGGCCGTAGGGCCACCGCTTTTTCGAGTTCCGCAATCGCCTCTTCCAGCTGTCCCTGTCGCAACAAGGCCCTTCCGCGGTTGGCGCGGACCGCAAACTCCAGGAGTTCTCCCTGGTCGAGAGTTAGCGCAGCCGCAAAATCCTCCTCAGCTTCGGCGTAGGCTTGCTCCTGCACCGCCGCGACAGCCCGCAGAATATAAGTCCAGGCGAAACGAGGCCGCTGGCCAATGCAGGCCGTCAGGCCGATACGCGCTTCGCCCGGCCGGCCGGCGTGGAGAGAGCAAATCGCCAGGAAGCACTGGGCCTCGAAGTGGTTCGGCTGTAGCCGCAGAGCGTCGCGAAACGAATGAATCGCCCGCGTCGCATCACGGCCACCCTCATACTGATCGACGCCCGTGAGATAGAAATCGCTCGCCGTTACGGGCAGAAGAGCCTCGGCCCGCTTCCGCGCCGTTTCGCTCTCGGCGGCATCGCCCCGCAAGGCCAACAGGTGAGCCTGGCAGAGGTAAAAGGCGCGCGTGGGCTGACCGAGCTGACTGGCTCGGTCCAGGATGCGTAGACCCTGCTCGGCCTGCTCGCGCTGTTCCTCGTGTGTCATGCCCCCAAGCGGTTGCCCGGTCGCTCGGGCCAGGATCAGGAGAAGCTCATAGCACCCGTTCGTGAGGTTCGACTGTTCGGGCGCCGTCAAGTGCGCGTCGCGCCTCGGTCCTGTTCCGACTTCGGTGGAGACGCCGGCGAGTCGCAGCGCTTCCCGAGCAACTTCCTGTGTCGCATGCAGATCGGCGCCGGCCTCGTCGCGCGACGCCATGCCGATGGCGGAAAGCAAGGTGCCCTGGAACAGGGCCTCGTCTCGGTGTTTGAGAAAGTGCTCGTAGCGATCCAGGGCCTCCTGCCTGGCCCAGTCCCGGCGGTGTTCGATGTAATAAAGTCCGCTGGCTGCCAGGCCGAGCAATCCGGCAAGCCCCAGCACAATCCACGCCGCGGCTGCCGGTCGCCGTTTGGCCCATTTCAGGGCCGGCTCCCACGGCGCGGGCTGGCGCTGCCGAATCGGCTTGCCTTCGAGGAAGCGGCGCAAGTCGTCCGCCAGATCGAGTGCCGTCGCGTAGCGCCGCCGCGGCTCCTTGCGCAAGCAGGCGAGGCAAATGGATTCCAGGTCGCGCGGGACGTGCGGTTGCAGGCGGCGCGGAGGCACCGGATCGAGCGCCATCACCTGTTGCAAGGTATCGAACACCGTGGCCGCGAGGAAGGGAGGCCGGCCCGTCAGCATTTCGTACAGAATGGCTCCCAGGGCGTAAACGTCCGTGGCGCGGCTGTTGTCGGCTCGTTTGCCATAGGCGTCGCGCGGCGGTTGGCAGGCCTGTTCCGGGGCCATGTACGGCGGCGTGCCCATCGGCCCGCCCGAGCCGTAGCCGCCGGTGGCGTCGGCCGGCTGGTCGAGCAATTTGGCCAGGCCGAAATCTGTAATTTTCGGCTCGAAATAGTCGTCCTTTCGCTCAGTGCCTAGCCTGATGCCTCGCCGCGCGTCGCTGGGCGTCAAGAGGACGTTGGCCGGCTTGAGGTCGCGGTGGACGATTCGTTGCTCGTGGGCGTAATGCACGGCGCGGGCCAGCAGTTCCGCCAGCTCGGCGGCCTGTCGGAAGGGCAGCGGCCCAGCCGCGAGCTTGTCCGCGAGACTGCCGCCGTGCACCAGTTCCATGCAAAGGAAGGAGCGGCCGTCGTGCTCGCCGATCTCGTGAATCTGGACGATGTGCGGGTGTTGCAGACGCGCGACGGCCCTGGCTTCCGTCTCAAAGCGCGCCCGTTCGCGGGGTCCGGCGTGCGCCCCGGCCAGGATCATTTTGAGCGCCGCCGGCCGATTCAGACGCAGGTGCCGGGCCTTGTAAACGACACCCATTGCACCGCGTCCCAGTTCGCCCAGGACTTCAAAACCGGGGAACGTCGGCATCTCCCGAAGGTCAGAGGCAGCGGCTTCCACCGTGGAAAGCTCGGCCAGCGCCTGGCCGGGCCGCATCGCTTCGTGAACTTGAAATTGCACGCGCAGCGCCTCGCCGAGCCGGGGAAACCGCCGTTGATACTCCTCCAGCGACGGCCTGTCGCCCGCTTCTTCGCGCAGGCGCATTTCGTTGTAAATCAGATCGAGCAAACAATCGTCGTCGAGGCTCAAGGATGAGCAGCGTTCGAGGAGTTCTTCTACGAGGCCCCGGCGGCCTTCCCGCCAACTCTCATTTTGTTCGTCCAGGAGCGAATCAGATGAAGAAGTTGAGAGACTTCCTCGTCGGTCGGGCCCCCTCTTGAAGGAATCATTCATCACCGGCCTCATCCAGTCCAAGCTGTGTCAGGACGCGATCGAGCGCTCGCGCCAACTTCTTGCGCATGCTTTCCGGAGTGCCACCCTGGGTGCCAGCGATCTCAGCCCAGGAGTCGCCACGGCCGCGCAACTCTGCCAGTTGGCGCTCCTCATCGGTCAGGTGCTCCCGCACCTTCGCTAACAGCTCCCGTGCGGCGGCCTGCTCGCTCGGGTCCGACCCGGAAGCGCGCGTCAACCCTTCCCGCCCCGCTAGTTCCTCTTCTCTTCGGTAGTCGCGCCGCTCCGCCCGGTGTTTGCTGATCTGGTTTGTCAATTTGTTGCGGGCGATCCTTCCCAACAACTTCAACAGGTCATCGGGGGTGGCCACGTCATACTGGCCCAGATTGGCCCGCACGAAGAAGGTGGCCAGCACCGACTGGCAGACATCCATCGAATCCAGGACGCGCCGCAAGCGCGGGTCGCGCAAGTGAACGCGCACGACGCGGCGAATGGCCGGTTCGTAACTGCGCACCAACTCCGCGGCCGCCACCTCGTCTCCCTCCCGGACACGGCGGATTAAGTCGGTGAATGCATCGTCTCTCGACATGAGCAGAGCCCTTGGCCAGGGCGTTGCCGCTCATGCAAGAGTATTCCGTAGCGTCTCCCGAGTCCATAGTTGGGACCGCCTCCCTATTTCTTATCAGGAACCGCGGGCGTACCGGACACGAAAAACTCTTTTTTTCTTCCTCTGCACCACTTCAACGCCCTCGGTCGCCTTTTTCAGGTTTTCTTGTCCGGTCTTGCCACGAAACTTGATAGTACCAGCACAGCCGCGAAACGGAATCGTCCCAGATTATTTCGCTCCTTCCCCATCCGGCTGCGAACCCCATGTTGTAATCGTCCCTGTCACAGGAGTAAAGGTCATGTTTTCTCGCTGGCTTCACCGCATTGTCAAGCCCCGATCTCGATCGATCATTCGGAAACGCGCCCGGCCGGCCTCGCTCTTATTGGAGCGGCTGGAAGATCGCACCGTTCTCAGTATTTCCACCCCACCCACCTTTACCGTCGGCAACAATCCCGTGGCCCAGGCCACAGGCGACTTCAACGGCGACGGCCGCACGGACCTCGTCGTGGTCAACCAGCAATCTAACACGGTCAGCGTGCTGCTGGGCAACGGCAACGGCACCTTCCAGCCGAAGGTCGATTTCGCCACCGGCACTTCGCCTGTCGGCGTTGCGGCGGCTGACTTCAACGGTGACGGCCACCTCGACATCGCCGTGGCGAACTCGGGCTCCAATAGCATCAGCGTGCTGCTGGGCAACGGCGACGGCACCTTCCTCGCCAAAATTGACACTGCCTTGACCCTGACGCCCATGGCCCTGACCACAGGCGACTTCAACGGCGACGGCCATACCGACCTCGCGGTCGCCACCGGGAACGGCACCACCGACGACGTGACGACACTGCTGGGCAATGGCAATGGAACCTTCCAGGTTCCCGTTACCACCGTCACCGATACCACCCTGGCTGGACTATTTCCTGGGAGGCCGTCTTCGATCAGTTCCGCGGATTTCAACGGCGACGGCCACCTCGATCTGGTCGTCGTGAACAACAAGGACGGCGACATCATCGGGAAGGGTGGCGGCATCACTGGGAGGCAACCCTTCCCCGGCACAGTGAGCGTGCTAATCGGAAACGCGGACGGCACGTTCCAAACGCCCCAGAATTTCGGCGTCGGCTCAGGCGCCCAGTCCGTGGCGGTCGGCGACTTCAATGGAGACGGCCACCCTGACTTTGCCGTGAGCAACAATGCATCCAGTTCTGTGTCCGTCTTCACGAACGCGGGCGGCGGCAACTTTTCGTCCTCGCTTCTCTCCCTGGGAAACGGCGGTTCCCCAGGCAACCTGGCGGCAGGGGATTTTAACGGCGATGGCGCCACGGATCTCGCTGTTTCCATGACCGTCCTTCCCCCATCCGGTGGCGTCTTCTTAGGCCTGGAAGTGTTCAGCGGTCATACAGGAGTCGGCTTGCAGACCGGGGCGACGTATGCGTTACCCCTGGTTGCTCCCGTCGTCGGGGACTTCAACGGCGATGGCCACCTCGATCTCGCCGGCATCGGCGGCACTGGGCTATTCGGTAGCCCGAACGCGATTGAACCCTGGCTGAACAACGGCAAAGGCACGTTCCCGGCCCCGGTCTTGATCCCCGCCGCCGGCGTGACCCTGGCCAGCCAGGCCACCGCCGATTTCAACGGTGACGGCATCACCGACCTGGTCACGAGTTCCGGACAGGTGCAACTGGGACTCGGCGATGGGCGGTTCGGCGATACGATTACGCTCCCGTTCCTCGGCGGCAGTTCTGTCGCCGCCGCGGACGCCGATGGCAACGGTACCGTGGATATTCTGGTCGGCAACCCAGTTTATCCGAACGGTCAGGTGGCCGCGTGGCTCAATTCGCCCGGCTTCGAGAATCGGACCGGCGGCGCCGTCAGCTTCACCGTCTCCGCCCCGACGCAGATCGCGGCCGGCGCCAACACCTCTGTCACGGTCACGGCCGTCGATGCCCTGGGCAACCCCGTACCCGGCTTCCTGGGGACTGTGGACCTCGATTTCACTCCGGCGGGCTCGACGGCCCCGAACCTCCTGAGTCAGTACACATTCACCGCGGCCGACAACGGCCGGCACACCTTCCTCTTCTCGAATGCGACTCAGGCGGGCTCTGGCAAGCTCTCCGTCTTCGCCGTCGGCATGTCCACGGCAACCGACCCGCTCACCGTCGTACCCGCCGCTCCGGCCAAGTTCGCTTTTACCGCACCGACCTTGGTGCCTGCCGGTACGCCCTTTTCGTTCACGATCTCCGCGGAGGACAAGTTCGGCAACGTCGAAACAGGTTACACGGGCACCGTTCACTTCAGTGCCCTGGCGAACGACACACAAGCCGTGTTGCCTGCCGATTACACGTTCACCGCCGCGGATGCCGGCACGCACACATTCTCGGCCACCCTCACCAAGACCGCGGGTGCGTCGTCACCAATCATCTCCGCGACGGATGTTGCCACCGGCCTCAGCAGCTTCGCGAACATCGTCGTCACCCCACTGGCTCCGGTGGGTCTGAGCATGAGTGTTTTCTCGACCACATCGACTGGGATCCCAACCACCGTGGTCGTCTCGGTCGTGGATCGATTCGGCAACGTCACCACCGGCTACACTGGCACGGTTCACTTCGCCAGTTCTGACCCGAAGGCCGTGTTGCCCGCCGATTACACCTTCACCGCCGCGGATAACGGAAGCCACTCCTTCACGGTGACGCTGAACACCGCCGGACTGCAGACGATTTCCGCCACCGATACCGCGAATCCCGCGTTCAGCAGTCAGGCCCAGATTAATGCCGTTACGGTTGTGCCGGCATCCTTCGAGCTGATCGCAGAGCCGACGGCAACGGCCGGCGTAGCGCAGTCGTTCACGCTGCTTCCTCTGGACGCTGTGGGCAATGTGCTCAGTGGCTACACGGGCACGGTTCACTTCACTAGTTCCGACGCACAAGCCGGGTTGCCGGCTGATTACACGTTCACCGCGGCCGATCGCGGGTTTCACACCTTCACGGCGACGCTTAAGACCGCGGGCATACAGTCAATTTCTGTGATCGATACCGCGCATCCCTCGGTCACCGGCAGCATATCGATCTCGGTCGTGCCCGGGGCGGTGGATCATTTCGTGATCAGCGGTCCGACCACAGTCACGCAGGGCGTTGGCTTCAAGATCACGGTGACAGCCGTGGACGCCTTCGGCAACGTGGTCCCCGGCTATCGCGGCTCGGTCCACCTCAGTAGCACGGATGCTTCGGGTGGAACGCAGAATTTCACGTTTGGCAACAACGACAACGGCAGCCACATCTTCAGCTACTCATTCAACGCGCTGGGTTTGCAGACCATTACGATCGTCGATACAGCCAATAACGCCATTATTGGCAGCTTTGTCGCGGACGTGGTGGCGAAGAGCGGCGGCGGCGGTGGTGGCGGCGGTGGTGGCGGTGGTGGCGGCGGACTCGCTTAGAGTTAGTGGACAAAACGGTTGTGCTGCGACGGGCCTTTAGCCGCAAGCCGTCGTAGTTCATTGCAGATGAAATGTTTGGTGGGTCCGGTGTCCCGCCGGTCCTCTTAGCCCCAGGGCCAGCGAGATGCCGGTCCCACCTTTCCCACAATTCAGCTGCAGCGCAATACTAGTTTTCTCTTTTTCTTGTCCGGTCTTGCCACGCAACTTGATAGTACCAGCACAGCCGTGAAACGAAATCGTCCCAGCTTATCTGGCTCATTCTCCATCCGGCTGCGAAACCCGAGGCTGTAATCGGCCCCTCTCACAGGAGTAATGGTCATGTTTTCTCACAGGTTTCACTGCGTCGCAAAGCCCCTGAATCAACCGATCATTCGCAAACGCGGCCGGCCGGCCCCGCTCTTCTTGGAGCGGCTGGAAGATCGCACCGTTCTTAGTCTCTTCACCTCGTCTATCTTCCCTGTGGGTAACAATCCCGTGAGCCAGGCGGTGGGGGACTTCAACGGCGATGGCCATGCGGACCTCGCCGTGATCAATCAGAACTCGAACACGGTGAGCGTACTGCTGGGCAATGGCAACGGCAGCTACGCACCCAAGACGGACTACACCACTGGAACCACGCCCACTTCCGTGGTCGTGGGCGACTTCAACGGCGATGGCAAGCTCGATCTCGCCACGGCCAATTTCGCCTCCAAATCGGTCAGCGTCCTGCTTGGCAACGGCGACGGCACCTTCAAGCCCAGGACTGACTTCGCGCTCATCACCTCGCCTGTTTCTTTAGCGGTGGGCGATTTCAGCGGCGACGGTAAGCTCGATCTGGCCGTGGCCACGGAGGATCTCTCCAACGATTACGTGAATATGCTGCGGGGCAATGGCGACGGCACCTTCCAGGCCCCCGTCAGCACTATCAGCGACTCCGCTCCAAAAGGGATTGTCGCTAACCTGGAGCCATTCTCCACCATCAGAACAGCGGATTTCAACGGTGACGGTAAGCTCGATGTAGTCGTCGTCAATAATAAGGACTTCTGGAATCAGCGAAGTGGATTGTTTTTCCAAGGAGGTTCCGTGAGCGTGCTCCTCGGCAACGGTGACGGCACACTGCAAGCGCCCCAAATCTTCGCCGTCGGCATCAGCCCCCGCAATGTAGCGGTAGGTGACTTCAACGGCGACGGCCGCACCGACTTTGCCGTCGGCAACTACATGTCGGGGACGTTATCGGTTTTCATGAATACCGGCGGCGGTAGTTTCACATCCTCGACCCTTGCACTGACAGGCTCTCCATCCTCCCTGGCGGCGGGCGATTTCAACAGCGATGGCCGTACCGACCTCGCCGTAAGCCTGGCCATCGACTTTGTCGGGACCGATTTGACTATGCTCTTCGGCCAAGCGGGCGGCAGCCTGCCAACGGTCGCCAAGTACTTTGCTCCGGACTTCATTTCTATGTCCGCCGCGGACGTGAACGGCGATGGCCATCTCGACCTGGTCGGGGCTATTAACGGGCCGGCCAATTCGCCGAGCGCGGCGAGCGTGCTGCTGAATAATGGCAACGGCACTCTCCCGACACCCTCCTTGGTCCCTACCCCCTCGGGAGTAACTTTCTCCAGTCAGGTAACCGCTGATTTCAACGGTGATGGCATCCCCGACCTAGTTTCGGGCTCCGCCGGGCTGGTACAACTCGGGCTGGGCGATGGCTTCTTTGGCGATTCGACGCCGATCCTCGGCGGGACCGTGGCTGTGGCAGACATCGATGGCAATGGCACCCCAGATATACTGGTGAATGTCCAGGGACTCCCAGCCAACCAAGTTGCCCTGTATCTTAATTCGCCTGGTTGGGACAGTCGGACCGGTGACGCGGTCGGCTTCACGATATCCGCCCCGCAGCAGGTAACGGCAGGCTCAACCTCCTCTGTCACGATCACGGCCGTCGATGCGCTGGGGAACCCCGACCCCAACTTCCACGGCACCGTGGACCTCGATTCCAGCCAGGCAGGCTCGACGTCCTTGAATTTGCTGGGGCAATATAATTTCACTGTTGCCGACGGTGGCCGGCACACTTTCCTCTTCTCGAATCTGACGCAGGCAGGTTCCTACACGCTTTCTGTTTTCGCCGCCGCCATGCCTACCGTGTCCGTGCCGCTCGCGGTCGTTCCCGGGGCCGTAGCCCAGTTTGCCTTTGTGACGCCACCATCCACTCCGGCAGGGACGCCCTTCTCGTTTACGATCACTGCCGAGGACAAATACGGCAACGTCGAGACTGGCTACACCGGCACGGTCCACTTCAGCGCGTTGGCCAACGACACGCAGGCGGTGCTGCCGCTCGATTACACCTTCACCGCCGCCGACGACGGCACGCATACCTTCAGCGCCACGCTCTTCAAGGACTTTGGAACGTTTGCGCCGTTCCTCAGCGCCAAGGACGTTGCGACCGGCGTCAGCAGCCAGACGCTTGTGTTCGTCACCCCGCTGGCTCCCAACAGTCTGACCATGACAAATCTGTCGGGACTGGGCGGTGCCGGCGACCAGGAAGGCGTGACGGTCGAAGCCCTGGACATTTTCGGCAACGTGGCCACCAGCTACACCGGGACGGTCCACTTCGCTACCTCCGACGTCCAGGCGAGTCTGCCCGCCGATTACACGTTCACCGCGGCCGACCAGGGCAGGCATAACTTCCTCCTTGCGTTCAAGAAGGCTGGCACGCAGTCGCTCACAGCCACGGATACCGCGAACACAGCATTCACGAGTACTCAGTCGGTCAGCGTCGCTCCGGGCGCTCCCGCGGTGTGGGTCGTTACTGGCTTCCCGTCCAGTACTACCGCCGGAGCGGCTCAAACATTCACGCTGACTGCAATGGACGCCTTCGGAAACGTGGCCACCAACTACACCGGAACGATCCACTTCAGCAGCTCCGATGCACAGGCAATCCTGCCCGCCAACTACACCTTTACCCCCGGCGATGCTGGCAGGCACACGTTTACGGCCGCCTTTAAGACTACAGGCCCACAGTTCCTCACCTTTACGGATACTGTGAACCCAGCGTTCACAAGCACGCAGTCCCTCACGGTGACGCCTGCCGCGGCAGCATCGTTCGTGGTTACGGGCTTCCCCGCCACCACGGCAGGCGTGGCGCACACCCTCACTGTCATGGTCAAGGATGCCTTCGGCAATCTGGCCACCAACTACACCGGCACTGTTGCTTTCAGCAGTAGCGATCCCCTGGCCACCTTGCCGGCCAATTACACGTTCACCGCCGCGGACGTAGGCGTCCACACCTTCACGGCCACGCTCAAGAAGGCCGGCACGCAGTCCATTACGGTTTCGGACACGCAGACGCCCAGCGCCACCGGCATCGAGACTGGCATCGCCGTCAGTGCCGCCGCCGTCACGCATTTCCTCATCGTTGCTCCGACCACGGTGACACAGGGAGTCGGGTTCAGTTTCTCCGTCGAGGCAGTGGATGACTTCGGCAACGTGAACACCGGCTACCGCGGCTCAGTCCACCTCAGCAGCACCGATGCCACGGGTGGAACGCAGAATTTCACATTCAGTAACAATGACAATGGCGTTCACGTCTTTAGCTACACGTTCAACGCGCTGAGCTTCCAGACACTCACCATCGTTGATAATTCGAATAGCTCCATCTCCGGGAGCGCCGTCGTGGACGTGTTGCCGAAGAGTGGCGGCGGTGGCGGTGGAGGTGGACTTGCTTAGTACCGAAGGCAGGTCTATCGTCCGCCTCGTCGTTCAGTTGCTGAATCGTAGGGTTGGCCAGCGGCGGGTGCCTACGCGCCGCTGTTTGTTTAGTTCACCTGACCACCTGAAAGGGTCGCCTTCGAGTATCAATCGATGATGCTGCAATAGGGCACTACTTCCGGATCCCATGTGGGGTTATAGCGTACACCTGGACCAGGATTGCCCCGGCCCACGATGCGGAAGCCACTGGCGTGAGAGCGGGTGAAGACGGCGGTAAATGACGTTGGTGTAATTGCTGTCACACGAACCGTTTCCTGATTGTTGCCGCTATCCACGGTCAGGAGCGATCCCGCGCGAATGCTCCAGGGACGGCCCGTGTTCGTGGTTCCCGCCATGCTCCCAGGAGTGACACTCGCCAGGACGGAAGCACTGCCGGGCGGAAGAATTACCTCCGTCGTTGATGGGACTTCAAATAATTTGAGGCTGGTGCGGTCTACCACCGCGAACATGCGGTGCCGCCGCTGACGGCTTTCGTCTCGGTCGATCTCAGAACCGAGTTTAATCGGACGAGTGGTGTCATCGACTACCTCGAAGAATCCGACCGTCACCCAGACGGCGAACACGTTGCTCCGCGTCGTCAAGTTGTTGAAGAGTTTGGTCAACAGCTCGGAGCGCAGATACGGGTGGTCGCCCGGCACCTCGAACAGCCGTGGGCTGTCTGCACCGCCGTCCGGCACTACCGCTCGCAGCAGAGTATCGTTGATACCACTGCCCTTGGGAAACAGTGGGTCGCCGCCGGGAGGATAGTTCCCATCCCCCGGACTCGGCGAGTGACCGGCAGCCAGGCTGAGGAAAGGCCGGTCGTTCGGGCCGGGAGCGCCCCCGGGTGTGCGCAGAGCGAGCAATCGGCCGTAGATGGTGCTGGCATCCTGTGGATCAGCAGCATTGTATACATTCGCATCTGCGAAATGGTTCCCTGGTTGCGGATCACAAAGGGCCAGCAGCGTTTCCGGATCCCATATCGTGTTGATGTTCACCTTCCCCGCGACGCGATCGATTGGCGGCGAACCGAGAGACTGCTGCCCAGCCCGAAGGTATTCGAAGATCCGATACAGCCGATTGCTCTCGTCAAACCACGGAACACGCTGACCGAAGGCCGTGATTGCTCCCGTGAGCAAGTTGGTGCTCATGAAGCGCTGCGTCAACTGGTGGGGAGAATAGCCCGATACCTGGAGCAGCTCCACCGGACTGAGGAGTGGCCGATCGAGATGAACGAGCCAGTCGTAATGCCCACTCACAGGTATCGGGATGTTCTGCCGTCCGAAGGTTTGAAGAGTGGCCAGCGGAACGACCGGCATTTGCGCAGCGACCTGGCTGGGGTCTGCGGCATAGGGCTGGCGCTTGCCCCAGGAAGAATAGACCACACCCGGGAGCGTCGCATTGTTGAGGGGAATCCGCGATAAGTAATCGATGGTACTGTAGGGATTATAAAGTGGGTTCAGCACACCTGCGATTGCCGGTCGCGGGTCCGGGGGCAGATAAGGATTGATCAAGCGACGGAGCAGAACGGTGATGCCTGTTTGGCGGTAGTCCGGCGCGAGCGAGTTTGGCGGTGTGTACCGAACCGGAAACGTCAGATCGAGCGATCGAAGCAGCGGCGTCGCCGCGGGAACAAGGGGTGGCGCAATGGTTCCACGGGCATCGGAGTCAGGGGGGCCCAGGAGAAAGAACCCCTGGGGAGCGAGCAGTGCGGGCACAGGAGTTGTTGGATCGCCCACTGTGCGGACGAGAGTCGAGAAATCGACCGGTGTCGTGACCGCCTGTACCACGTCGGGCGTGCCTAGCACGTTGCTGTTGCCGCTGGATTGCGATAAGAGAGGGCCGCCCGGATTGGTATTGGTGTCGGCCAGAACTAGCTGATACGGGGCGTATCCGGGGACTGCGCCTGCTCCGGCAACGTACAAGGGTATGGGCAGGGCATCGAGTGGTTGAATCGAAGAAGAAAGGGGACCCGCCGGGAGCGGATTAAATAGTTCGGCACATACCTTGATCGTGACGAGTCCGGGCGCCGACTGCGCCGGCAACTGATATTCCGCCAGAACCTCGTTGAGTACGATGCGCGGCAGCTCCGTGCCAAACACCCAGTAGCGGGGCAGCTCCAAGTTGCCGGCGCTGAGGGCGCCGGCATTGAGGGGCAGGCCGCCAGCATCCTGGCTAGTGTAGAACTGAAATGGCGTGCTGATCTCATCCTCGTCCAGGAAATCGACGATGTTAACGGCGAGTTGAGCAAGCCAGCGGCGGGGAGCGAGGTCGGCATTGCTAGGCCGCACTGGATTGGTCGGTGCGGACACGCTTGTCACCACCAGGAGGCGACGGTAGATGTCATTGGCGAGTTGTTGCCGCGCCGTTTGCGCCGCACCGAATTGCGTAGCGACCGCAACAGGTCCGGTATCGAAGCGGCCGCCGACGGCCATAAGAGGAATTGGACTCCAGCTGGCCCGGTCGAGTCCCTGCCCTTGATGAGGATAGGGCGGCAAAAAACGGTGGAGATCCACGCGGCCCAGTGCGCCCGCCCAGGAGCGCCAATCGACCCGAGGATCGGTAGGAGTGGCCCCGGGAACTTGAAAGTCACTGTCGGTAGGGATGGGTGTGGTCGTGCGCAAGGGCAGGTCCGGAAATGGGATGGGCGGGCCGATCGGGGGCTGGTCGGCTCCTCCCAGCGGCACCTGATATCCAGAGCTGGCACGATCGAAGAGCCAGGGGCTGACACCGGGCACATCCAGATCGAAACTATGTGTCGTCACCAATCGCCGGATGCGTGGATCGGCGAAATTTGTCGGACATAAACCGACCAAGTCAGAGCTTAAGGCGGACGATCCTGCATCATTCGGTCGGAGCAGGGCCTCCATGTTGAACAGGGCGAAAGCACGGTCATCACCGGCCGGGTGAGAAGCGTTGAACTGGCGCGGATGATTGAGTCGTTCGGCGGCCGAGCCGTTGCCGTAGCCTTGAGGATAAGACGGCGAGATGCTCCAGGGCTGAATCAATGCGCTGGGCAAGAAATAGGGCGAAGTCAGTGCGAAGCCAGCCGTTTCCTGACAGGCATCGGAATCCATCTGACCATAGACGTGCGGCAGCGGACCGGCCGGCGCGCTGGTCGCCGCTTGGCCGGGTTGCCGATCCCTTCCGTAGCAGCCCACACCTACCGATGCCGGAGGTCCCACGAAGAGGTTGGACCATTCGTTATTTGCTTTCGTCAGGACACGGCCCAGGTTGACCTCCCACGGCCCCACTCCCTGATTGGAAACATGCGTCCGCCCTGGGCCGCGGACATTGCCGTGAACATTGACGTTCACTCGGTTATCGAGATCGACGACCAGGGGAGCGAACAGCGGTTTGTATTTGCGACCGTCAGGCGTTGTCTGCACGGGGAAATCCAGGTCAAGCCAGATGCTATCGTTGCCGCCCGGTGCGGCCACCAGGTTCTTGACGTCACCTCCGGGTTGGGGGAGCGGGAACCCTGGCCCCATTTCGGCAGGCCGTGGCCG
This sequence comes from Gemmataceae bacterium, assembly GCA_036557565.1. GTDB lineage: Bacteria > Planctomycetota > Planctomycetia > Gemmatales > Gemmataceae > JAJPHU01. The sequence goes on along the minus strand of DATBHJ010000169.1, from coordinate 33,855 downwards.
GAGTACCTGATATTTGAGCCAGGGTTTGCTCGCGTCGTACCAATTGGGGTTGCTTGGGTCGAGAGGACCGAAGCCGGTCCACGGCCGGTGAAACGACGGCGCCAGCACAGTTCCGTCGGCGCGCACGGCAGCCAGAAACATGTTATTCAGATCGGGGTAGGTATAGGGAGCGTTGAACCCCCCGGTGAAGGGACCGCGCGGCTGGGTCACGCTTGTTCGTTGGCCCAATCGCTCTGGATCGCGCAGGAAACCGTCACCGGGAAAATAGGTGTAGTTGACCAGCGGATAATCGTCGATCGCGAACGGGTTCATGTACGTTCCGGGGCCGGTATGCAGTCGGCCAGTTCCGTTGAACGCCGATTCGTTTAACGCTTCGTCATCGTTACCATACATGAGGCGGGCAAGGCTGTGTCCGCGCAGAGCGGAGTAGACGCCGCCGTTGTCATCGACATCGTAAATAAGTTGATTCAAGAAACAGGCCAGTAGGAATCTTGGATCGACATCGGGAGAAGGGACGGACGTCGCCTCGCGGGCAATCCGTGCAGCAGTCGCTTCGGCATCTGCATAAAGGACGAAGGTGATCCCGACCAGGGCGAACAGAGTCAGAAGGATCAACACAACCAGCAGGATGACGCCGTTTCGTCGCTTCGATTCCGCAAGAGGCCCCGACCGATACATGAGCGCGCTTCCCTTCCGTTGCGGAGACGACACAAGTTAGACGAGCCGACGGGAATCCCGTCGGCTCGTCCTGCTTGGACTCATGTAGGCTCAACCACCTATCTCGGCCGAGCCATTGGAGATCAGCGACTTCAAGTACTCGACCAGATCGCTCGCTTCTTGAGGAGTCAGGTTCAGCTTGAGAACGTCGTTATAGTGGTTGACCACGTCGAGGAGCGTGGCGAATCGGCCATCGTGGTAGAATCGGCCCTTGTTCTTGGGGTCCATGAACAGACCGTTCTCGCGGACAAAGAGACCGGCCAGATTCATCGTCTTGTAAAAGCCGTTGGGTAAAGTCGTCCCCGTGCTCGATAGCCCATTGGGGGCACGGTTGGCCTGGAAATCGTCGATGCCAATCTCTGTGGCGGAATGGAGGTTCCACCCCGCGTCGGTCCACAGCGGCTCAACATGGCACTGGTTGCACCGTGCCTTGCCTTCGAAGAGCGCATCACCGCGGAGGGCGGCGGCGTTATCGAAGTCGATGTGGGGCCGCGGCTTCGGAGACGGAATGGCCAGTTGGAAGAACTGCAGCGCCCCCAGCTTGCTGGTGATCCGATCGTCATCGGGACTTAGATCGGGATTCTTGTTGCCGAAGCCGTTGGCAGCGGCGATCGGGAATTTCGATTTGTCATTCAAACGCGGATCGAAGAATCGTCCAACACCGCCCATCTCCAGGTTGGCTACCAGTGCGTTCCAGTAAGGGATACTACCCCATTCGCCGGTCCATGTGTGCTGGTTGAAGCCGGCCAGACCGAAGGCGTTGGGAATCATCGTGGCTGCCGGCTTGCCATCCGGACGGAACGCTTTGCCGTCCAGGAGCAGTTCGGCATCGAACTTCCCCGGCCCCCAGGAAGTGAGGACTTTCTGCACGGTGCCAACATCGACATTCAGGAGCGTGGCCAGGGGCTTCAGGTTAGGAGCAGAGGCGATGATGGCACCGACATTGAGGTCGCGGTTGGCCCAGCCGTCTAACCGATGACCGATGCCGAAGGTTAGAGTGTTATCGACAGTCGAGTGGCAAAGGGCGCACTGGATGCCCACGGACTTGAGTACCCCTTTAGACCTTTGTTGGGCCGGCGGGTTGAAGAAGCCCGTCAAGCCGACAACTGCATTCAGCTGGAGCAATTGCAAGGTGACGGCCGGGTCGTCCAGGTTGACACGACCTTTTTTCAATTTCTCAACGAGTTCGTAAGGGAGCGCATCGACATCCACCTTCAAACCCAGTGTCAACGCAGTCTTCGGACTTACTCCATCACCTGTACCGCCATTTTTTTTGCCCTCGATCGCCTGGTGGAGCATCAGCGTATCGCCCCAGAAAGCTTCATCGCCAAAGGTGTCGAAGCGAAAAATCTGCCGCCCCTGTCCGACCATCTGGGTGGCATTCGCATTGATGAGATCGTCAAAAGAATGGCGCTGTCCCCCTGGTCCCTTGCCGTCTCCACGCGAGAACACAACGGCGCCGACGATAAGCATGAGAGCGGATAGCACGAAATAGCCCAGACGAGGTTTCATGATGACCTCCTTCATGATGACGAGATAAAAAACATCCTTCGTTCAAAGACAAAAGCAAGCTTTCCCACGCCAAAGAACGCACCCCGGACGATCGGCTATACCCTTGGGGTACCGATGGGCCTTGTAGTGCGCGAAAGAGATGCCATTCACGACATCTTTTTTGAGCGGACGAGCTGAAGCTCTATTAGGGCGGGGGCGGAATGTAGCGGTAATTGCCCATTCATCGATCTCCGGAAGGCGAAGGCGAATGGTGGGGCGCAAGTGGTGGAGGTTCGTCGGGAGCAATCCCTGTCCCGCGGCTACCCCACACACGCTCCTCTCTATCCTCTAAAGAGTCGGGCAATGGCCTTCTGATTCCCACGATTTTTCATGTATGGGGACTGCCATCTCGAAGCGCGATTGCTCTGCTGGTTTAGACGCACGAACCAAACGGGCGAGCGGGGCGTAAGTCTTCTGCCGTTTGCAAACAACAAGAGACTTACGCCCCGCTCGCCAACAGGTTTCTTGTAGTTCCGCTAAGTTGGACCCGATACGGAGAACCTGTCCTCGGACGAATTTTGCCGATCACAGTGTCTGAAACCTCTTGCAACGCGCAAGAGCCTTGGGATGGCGGTGCTCAAACTTCTCATGTGCGGGAAAAAAAGTATTAAGATCAGCCCAGGCAGTCCCATGACCCGGACCAGGTAGCCCAGCAATGACAGATCCAATGCTTCCTTGCTCTCGGGGCAGGCGCTCGCATTGGGTAGCGCAGTCTCGACCTCATCGACAATTTCCGTGGGACCATTCGCCATCGTGCGCCCTGCTACTTTGAAGGACGGCGGACGGAGGTTGGGGAGTTCGGAATGGAGAATCTCAAGGTCAACAGGCAGCCAACCAAGCCGCACATCAGAGACCGATAAAGGTGATAAATAGCGACCGTTCCCCGATGGCGAATCTGCCACAGTGTTTTGGTTAACAATCGGCACGCCCTCACCGTGAAACGCGCTCGGCAGGGCGAGCGGCGATCCCTGGTGGGATAAGGAATTGAGCGACCACACCGAGGAGTCTGTTGGCACAGCAACCGCGGACAGCGATACCGGCTGCACGATGGAGAGACCAACCACATCCATGAGGGAGATCGAGCGCGGCAAGCCTGTTGTCCTCGGCTGCAGCAGGGACGATTGTGTACGGGCACCGTCCGATGAGTTCCCCAATGCGATCGTCTCTGCACTCGTGGGTATCAGGTTGCCCACTCCACGAGCAGCCAGGTCGGCGGGAGCAAAAGGTAGCCAGAAGAACGTGACTGACGGCTCGATTGCCGGCGTGACAGAATCCACCGGACCCAGCGTTGTATCGCGCAGCTGCGGTCCGAGAGGATCGCTCTCCGTTTTGCCACTCAGCTCGAACACAATCGGCTGGGGTGTACTTCCTTGGTTATTGGCCCGTGTGAAACGAACCATGTATTGACCCGCGTTCAGGAAAACACCTACGCTGCGCGATGCCCCATCCGCAACTGCTGTCGTGAAGACAGCTTTGCCGCTGGCGTTGTAAATGGTCATGCGAACGCCCGTCTCCACGGGCGCGCTCCAGTCCGTGGCCGACAGGACAAAGTGAAACTCCTGGCTCTGTAACACCTGCAGCGTAGTAGCGTAATCGGCCTGATCGCTTCCGAGAGACTGGTTCACGAAGGTCTGCAGATGCGTGGCATCCTGGGCGAAGTCCACTTCCACGTCAAAGTCGGTCGGCTGGGTCAGCGGGTCGGCATCCTGAACCTGTACGTAGTAATTCTGGGCCGAATGCACATTCGGCACGCGCACCTCCAGCCGCCCGGCAGCGTCCACGAGAACCGTCGCGGCCACCGGGTTGCCCTGATCGTCCAGGATCTTGACCTGGTAGTGGGTACTCGCATTCTCGGGGGAGAACGCCACAACGGTCATGACGTTGGTCATGTCCGGACCGAGATCGGCCGACTGGACGAGGTATGTGCGTACGGGAATGGCGGGAGTGAGCGAATTCACGACTTCGTAATAGGTATGCTCCACGTACCAGGGTGTCGTCGCGAGTAGCTGCGCATTGGCCAACGAGGCCGCCGGTACAGTCGTGCCCGTCGAACTAGGAGGTGGAGTGATGCTGTCAGGCGAGTGTGGATCGATTTCCAAATTGTACGCGCCGATTCCGAAGACATCCCCCGTGCCCGCCTCAACTTTCACATAGTAGACAGCTCCCGGGGTGAGGTGATCGAGGTGGAGTGAGAGGTTGTTGTTCAGGGGGTCGGGAGCCAGAGCAGAGGCGACAGTGTGGCCGGACGCATCATAGACAGTCAGGCGCGGCACCAACAAGCTAACTCCGGCGACGTTCAACTTGACATCGAGCGACGTTACGTCAGGCACGCTAATTCGGTAGATGTCAGCGTCCTGATTGGTTGTGATGTCTGCCTGGATCTGGGCGGATGCGGGCGAATCTGGACTACCAAAGCTCAGTGGGCTGGCAGTGGCGAAAGTGTCATTACCAGTGGCGCCTTCAAAAGCGTCCGGTTTCCGTTGTCCGTACAGCGCTTGCAGGGCGGCGATATCGGCCGTTGTCAGTTTTGTGTGCGGCTCGTTGAACTGCGGGTACATCGGCGAATTCGGGTCGTCGCTGTGGCCGATTCCGAATACGTGGCCCGCCTCGTGAAGCAATACGGACCCCAAGTCGTAGGAACCGTCCTGTGGCCCGGCAGTGAAAGAGGCCGAGCTATTTAAGAAGACATCGCCCACCCAGGTGTTGGCTACGAAGGGATCATAAGGGTTGGCGACAGCAAGGACATCACTGCCCATCTGTTGTGCGCCGATGCGAATGTCCCCGAAGCGTGGGTCGCCCTCCTTGAGTCCCAAGGTGCCAAACGGCTCGCCGCCGTCCTGTACCAGGCCGATGTTGATGTTGGCCGCAACGGCCCAGGTCTGGAAAGCGCGGAGAATCTCGGTCTGCCACACCTGGGTCGGCATACGGGCGTCGAGCATCTGAAACAAGTTGCTGAATTGACCGTTGATCGACGTGCCGTCCGGGACGAAGCTAAGGGTCAGCCCCGATGCCTCGGGCCAGGACACGCCAAAGGCCACAGGCGTTATACGGTCTTCCAGTGGCTCCAGAGTCAGTTTTACGGCCCTTGCCATGTTTCCTTACCCGTCGGTCTCCTGAAGTGCATTCGAGTTTCACTCTCGAGTCGTCGGCCGAAGCGAGTTCTGCCGGAGCGTTCGCGTAGCTTGTAGCAACTCCTGGAAGGGATGTTTGTCCCGAAGAGCGTCGAGGTCCCTGTCCGTTTCCAGCAAGTTGTGTCCGTACCCCTGACGTAGGGAGGAGGTGAGCAATTCCAGAGCCTTCTGATAGTCCTCTGGGCTTTGCCGCGAGAGCAAAGCATAGGCCCCAGAGACTTGGTAGGCGATTTGGGGCGAACTGTCCAGTGATAAGGCTTCCTGGGCCTCTGTCCGGGCAGCCTGTGCCTTGCCAAGCCGCGCCAGCAATACCGCTCGGGCGGCACGGATCGGCGGCGACTCGGAGTGAAACTCAACCGCGCGATCGAGCACCTGCAGGGCTTCCGCGGTGCGGCCGAGTTTCTCAGCCAGGACATGCGCTTTGCTCTCCAGTGCTGGCAAGGAGCGCGGATTAACGTCCAGGGCGCGATCGAAATCAGCCAGGGCAGCGCTGAGATCTTCGCCGGCCCGGCGCACGCCCCGAGCGACCCAACCCTCATCATCGACTGGGGCTCTCTTGCCGGCTTCTCGGCGGTCTGCGGCGGACCCAACCATGTCTCCGGTCTGCTCTCGGGCCTGCGCTCGGATCAGGTATATACGCATATCGGCAGCGCCGAGTTCGATGGCGCGAGTGAGGTCTGTGACGGCTTCAGCGGATGACCCCACTCCCAGCTGAGCGAGCGCTCGATTGACCAGGCTTTCTGCGTGTCCGGGCATCAGTCCGACTGCGCGGTCGAAGTCGGCGAGGGCCAGAGCGTTTTGTCCCTGGCGCAAGTGAGCAAGTCCGCGCTTGAAATACCAGCCGTGGTAGTCCGGATGCAGAGCAATACAGGCCGTGTAACAGGATGCTGCATGGGAGGGAAGCTTCAGGCTCTCATAGCAACTCCCCAGACCACACCAGGTCCAGACGTTTTGAGGATCCTCCTGATTGGCTTTCTGCCACAGCGGCAGCGCCTTGCGAAAGTGGCCCTGGGTCGTGTAAACGCAGGCAAGCATGCAGCAGTCCCGCGTCCTGCGCGGGGTAATCTCGGCTGCCCGCTCAACCAATCGGAGTGCTTCGCTCTCATGGCCAAGAAGTTGGGCCAGCAAGGCGCGCTGCTGCCATACGGCACCGGGGACATTGCAGTCTTCGTAACATGAGCCGGCCTGTACGTTAAACTCCCAGGCGCGGCGCAGGAGGGCCTCACGCTGGCGGGCTTCCAGGTCAGGATGGGCCTGCAGTCGGGCAAGAGCTGCCAGAAGGAAGAGCAGTTCGCCAGCGTCCGATTGCAACCGCGTTTTCTCGTCCGTCGAAAGGTAGCGGACGGCCACCTCCTCCTGCCAGGTGGAGTTGGCAATCATGCCATAGCGATCCAGGGGACGGCGGCAGGCGGATGCAATCGCCTCCAGACGTTCGGTGCTCGCCGCAGGAGCCTCAAGAAAAAAGGTCTGGGCCTCTCGGACCTCTTCCTGGAAGCGCTGGAGCGACTCGGCGGCCTCAAGGCGCGTCAGCCGTTCTCCCCGCAGGATGAATAGCGCACTAAGCGTCAAAAAGAAAATCGTTGCCACGACGGCGACGCTGGTGAAGGTCATCAGACGCGGGTGTCGGCGAGCCCACTTCCCGGCCCTCTCACGCAGAGAAGGTTCCCAGATATGACACAGAGGCAGGTCTTTCAGATGACGCTCGAGATCCTCCTGCAATTGCCTGGCCGTCTGATAACGCTGCTCCGGACGCGGTTGCAGGCAACGGCGAATGATGGCCTCGACGGCTGGCGAGACGGCCGTGTTGTGGTCGCGGAGCCGGGGCGGCTTATGAAGGGGATCATCGATCGTCCTGGAGACCATTACCTCCGCGGGCAGTTCGGGAATAGGGTATGGGTACCGATAGGTGAGCAACTCGAACAGGATGACGCCCAGTGCATACACGTCGCAGCGCGCGTCTAATCGTCGTTCCCCGTACCGGAAGGCAGCAAGATGCTCGGGAGCCATGTACGGCAGAGTGCCCCCAATGAATGGGGAAGTCGAAGGGGTGCGCAGTTTGGTGTCCTCAGACAGATTGAAATCCAGGAGCATCGGCTGGCCATCATTACTGAGCAGGACATTGGCGGGCTTGAGGTCGCGGTGCAAAATGCCGCGCTCATGCGCATGCGCCAGGCCATCGGCCAAGCGGGCCCCGAGCCAGACGATGGCGTTGACGTAGCTCAACCCTTCCAGTGTTTTGAGGCAGACCGCGAAATTCGGAGACGCTGTCGGGCGATTTGTCTGGGCTTGTCGTTGCTCGACTTGCAGGGATCGGCTATCTGGATCAGTCGTGTCCGGCAATTCGCGGCCCGCAAGCAGAGTTTTGCTCTTGCAGATACTCATGGTGGCCACGAGGGCTTTGCCCGAGGCGGGCAATGTCCCTCCCCCGCGGAGTTCCCGCAGCACTTCGGCCAGAGTGGCAGAGCCGAGGAAAGGCATGCAGACGGCGTACAACGGGGGGGCGCGGTGGACGGAGTAGATGGGCACGATATTTGTGTGCTGTAGCTGGGCCAGCAGCTGGGGCTCGCCCAGCGGCTCCGAGGAGATTTTCAGTGCCACGAGGCGGTCGGCGAGTTCCCCCTGTCGGGCGAGATAGACTCGGGCAAAGCTTCCCCGCCCCAGCTCCGCTAGAAGCTGAAACCCCAGGAACTGTGCCCCCACTTCCGGCAGATTTGTTGTGGTCTGATCCCTTGGCGATGCTGAAATACTGAGCATGGAAACTGGACCGGCCTCCAAAGCGAACGGCCGATCGGTTGATGGCTTCCCTGCCCCCAGACGGCCGTGCCAACCCTTGGCCGTCGGCGGGAGACGGTCGTTCCAGTCCGCGACGTCCACGCCGAAGCGCCGTTGGTAGTCTTCTGGTACCGGGCTTTCGCCCGCCTGCCGGCGCAGACGGTATTCCTCGAAGAGGATTTCGCCCAGGATTTTGCGATCCTCGGCGAGTTGGGGGAAGCGACTGAGGTAAGCCTCCAGATTTGGGCGCTGGCCCCGCTTCCAGGCAAATTCAAGTTCGACGCGAACCAACTCACACAATACTTCTCGAAAAAGGGGGTGGTTGTCGGCGGGGAGAAATGAGGTCAGGTCTGCTTGCCCGTCGCGCACCTGCGCCGCCTCATAAGCCGCGATGAAGCGGTCCAGCTCTTCCGACGGATCGGGAAGCAGGGCCTCGTCCATGGTTAGTCTTCTTCAAGGAGGTGAGCCAGCTTCTTCCGCGCCTCTTGCAGTATGCGTTCGACCGTCCGCTTGGACCGGCCGCTTTTCTCGGCCATCTCCGCGACATCGTATCCGTCGATGCGCAGAAGGACAATCTGTCGATGTTGAGGAGACAGCTGCTCCAGCGCCTCCTCGACCGTTAGCTTTAGAAAAGCCAGTGCGGCCGCGTCTTGATCCTCTGACGCGGCCAGGGCGGCCTCATTCAATTCCCCGCTTACCGTCAGACGCACATCTCGCTTGGCGGCACGGTGAAAGTTCCCCTTGGCACGGATCTTATTTAAGGCGATGACCACGAGGAGCTTCCACAGCTCCTCGCCCTCGACCACATCGTAGTAGCCGCTGCCGACACCTCGGAAAAAACTACCGAAGATCGATTGCACCAATTCCTCGGCGTCGATCCGGCGGGCTAATTCCGGCGAGGACTTCGCTCGCGCCAGGGAAAACAGACGGCGAGCGTAGCGAAAATACAACTGCATGGCAGCATCTTCACTCCCCAGACGCAATCGCCGTAGTAGCGACGCGTCGGAAGTTTGTGGCCTGACTTCCAGGGAGTCCTCTTTGGGGGGCCGATCTCGTTCCGTCATCGATAATCCCCTCAAAGTGAATAGTCGTCCGGCACGGAAAAAACCGCCATTTTTTCAAACCTTTCTCGTGTACATGGGCAACTTTGGAAGGGCTGCGCTATCTAAACAGTCCAAGAATCCCATGTCAAGCGCGTAGGAAAAAAACCAATCACGCTCAGACTGCGGAACTATCCGATTGTGGAAACGAGAGAATTTTACAAAAAATGGCGGACAGGAAGTCTTAACGCGACTCACCCGGATAGAGGGCAAAGCGGCCAAGAAGGTAACACCTTTGAGGTCGTCGAGCAAAAGAGAAGGTCGAACCATTCTCTTTCGGAGAAGAGTACATGGCGGGGACTTCCTTGCCGTCTGTCCTGGAGAAGAAACAGCGGCGACAGAGGCCATCGCCGAACCGAGTTATCACGGACATGCAGTTGCTAAAGCGCTTTCTTCAGGATCAGGATGAGCTGGCGTTCGAACTTCTGATGCGACGGCATGGTCCGATGGTTCGCGGCGTTTGCCGGCGCATCTTGCGGCACGCCCAGGATGCTGAGGACGCCTTTCAAGTTACTTTCCTTGCACTGACCCGCAAGGCTGCTACCATCGACAGCGAATCTATCGGCGGCTGGCTGTACATGGTGGCTTTCCGCATCGCCTTGAGAGCCAAGGCTCGTAAGACTCGACGGGTACAACTGGAGAGACCGCTAGGAGATCTTCTGGCCGACGACAAAAGTGCCGACCCGGCCGATCGCACTCTCTGGAGCGAGTTGCGGCACTTGCTCGACGCCGAATTAAGCCGTATCCCGGAGAAGTATCGCACGGCCTTCGTCCTGTGCCAGCTTGAGGGCAAGACGTGCGGGGAGGCTGCTGCGCACCTCGGCTGCCCACGCGGGACCGTACTCTCGCGCCTTGGCCGTGCGCGGCAACGACTGCAATCTCGCCTGGTTTTGCGTGGCTGGTTGCCAGAGATCACACCGCTGGGCCATTTGCTGAACTACGACGGAACTTGTCGCTCAAACTCGACTTGCTAGGCGGATCACCCGCAAAGCTAACTCGCTACTCATGGGTTCCAAGCCAGGCGCCGGTACGATTCGGTTGCTTGAAGAAATGCGGGAATCAAGATGCCGTTGATTGTCTCTTTACAAGATACAGGGGTGAGCGTGTCTGGGATAGTCGAGTGATTGGTCAGCGATGGCTCCCGATGGTCCTCCCTGCTGCTCGCTTCGCAACTCTGATCCGCGCCCCTATTCGCCCTGAAAAAGTGCAGTGGCGGCACGTTTTCGACGTGCCGGGGAACCCCAAAAGGCCGTAGATCGGCACGGTCAAAACGTGCCGCCACTGCTTCTTAGGCACACTTTGTGAACTGTGGTGCGAGGGTTGGCAAGAGGGTAATAATACATGGGCGAGATCCCCACTCGCTTATTCATCACCACTCCTCCGACTCCTCGCATTTTTTTTCGGGAAGGTTCTCTTTTATCTCTCTTAAGGAGGATCATCATGCGTTTCGGCTTGTGCAGTTCCAACCGATGGCGAACAAGGGTTTGTGGTGGACGAGCTACCGTTCGTGTCACTCCACGACTGGAATTCCTCGAAGATCGCCTTGTTCCCTCAGGGGACTTCGTGCAGACAAACCTGGTCTCCGATGTATCGGGTCTGGCTCAGATCACCAATGCAAACTCGGTCAACGCCTGGGGATTGACCGCTGGGCCCACGAGTCCATTCTGGGTAGCCAATCAGGGTTCGGGGACCAGTACGCTCTACAATGCCTCGCAGCCTCAATCTCAGGTCGTCCCCTTGGTCGTCTCCATTCCCGCCAACCCCACCGACAACCCCTTGCCGGCACACGGTTCGCCTACCGGCACGGTCTTCAACATCGCCGGCTCTGGCTTCAACGTTACGGGGAACGGCAAGAGCGGATCGAGCATTTTCTTGTTCGCTACCACCGACGGCGTCATCGCCGGCTGGAGTCCCAGCGTGGACCCCACCCACGCCCTGGTTGGCACGACCAACGCCGGCGCGGTCAACACGGGCTTGGCCATTGCCACCGATTCCAAGGCTGGCACCCTGTTGTACGCTGCCGATTTCTCGAAGAACACTGTCGATGTGTACGATCAGAACTTCACGTTGGTGACCACGTTGCCGGGCAAGTTCACGGATCCCAACCTCCCAGCGGGATATCGTGTCTTCAACGTCCAGGCCATCAACAACAAACTCTACGTCGAATACGCTCCGTTCGATTCGGCCACGGGCGGTGTCCTGCCGGGCACGGGCAACGGCGTCGTCGATGTCTACAACACCGATGGTACACTCGATAAAGCTGTGAATGGCACAGGCCGTCTGATCACCAACGGTCCCCTAAATGACCCCTGGGGCGTGGCATTGGCCCCGTCGAACTTTGGCGCCTTCAGCAACGACCTGCTCGTCGGCAACTTCGGTAGCGGCACCATCAACGCATTCAATGCGACGACCGGAAAGTTTATTGGGCAGTTGATGACCAGCGCGGGTCAACCGTTCGATGTCGAACACTTATGGGCACTGGAGTTCGGCAACGGATCTGCCGCCGGCCCGGCGAACACGTTGTTCTTCACAGCCGGTCTGACTTCGCATTTTGGCACCGGCACCGGCACACCGCACGGCCTGTTCGGCTCAATTCAACCAGTCCCGACACTGGCAGACAAGGCTCCGATTGTACCCAACCTGGGTCAGCTTCCCGAGCAGATTGTGCCGACCACGCCAGCCAACGGCGACTTGAATCCCTATGGCGTCGCCTTCGTTCCTCAAGACTTCCAGGGCGGCGGCTCCCTGGCGCCGGGCGATATTCTCGTCTCCAACTTCAACGACAGCAGCAACGCACAGGGGACCGGCTCAACCATCGTGAAGATCGCGCCGGACGGTTCACAATCGGTCTTCTTCCAGGGACAACAAGGCCTGGGATTGACGACCGCACTGGGCGTTTTGCCTCAGGGATTCGTGCTCGTCGGCAGTGCTCCCGCGACAACGGTGAATGGTCAAAACACGGTTGCCAATGGGGGGTTACTTGTCCTGGACAGCAGCGGCAACGAAGTGATGGACCTCAGCGATTCGGCTCTGCTCCAGGGGCCTTGGGACTTGACTATCAATAACGTAGACGCCACCCATTCTCAAGTTTTTGTCAGCAACGTGCTAAGCGGCACGGTAACGCGCATCGATTTGACGATCCCCAAGGGTGGCACGCCGGAGGTAGAGAGCGAGACACAAATCGCCTCGGGCTTCGCCCATCGTACCGATCCCAACGCGCTGGTCGTCGGCCCCACCGGCCTGGCCTACGATGCCAAGTCAGACACGCTGTATGTGGCCTCGACCGGCGATAATGCGATCTTCGCCATTCGCCATGCAGCCACCACGCAGCACGACAACGGCCGCGGACAGGCTGTCGTCCAGGATCCGCAGCACTTACATGGTCCACTAGGCTTGACCCTGGCGCCCAACGGCGACTTGATCGCGGCCAATGGAGATGCCGTCAACACCGATCCGAATCATCTCAACGAGCTGGTCGAATTCACGCCCAAAGGTAAGTTCGTTGGCCAGTTCCAGATCGACGGCGGGCCTGCCGGCGGGGCATTCGGCCTGGCCGCGCAACAAATCGGCGGTCAGGTTCGCTTCGCCGCTGTAGACGACAACACCAATACCCTGCATATCTGGACGTTCCAAACGAAGAAGGCAGACACATCTGACGACGACGATCACGATGACGATGATCATGGAAACGATCGGCCGATGTCGTCTTCGTCGATGTCGTCCGCGAACAACCCCCTTATCCCGCAGATTGATGCTTTCTTCCAGTCTCTGAATGCGGCACTGCATTCTTTGGAGTCAAGCATCCTTGCAATGGACCCGCAGCTATCCGGCCTCATCTCCATGTTCAATGCCGACCTGGCTGCGCTGGAGATGATGATCGACGGCAAGCATTAGAAAGAAGGAATTCGGTAGTGGGTAAGTAATGGTAGGGCAGGCATTCCCGTCTGCCCTACCAATACTTACCCACTACCGGTCGGCGAACGCCCAGATGAGTCCAATGCGCTGGCCCATCGGACGGATAGGTATCAGACTCTTCAATGCTGTAGAGTTGGTCGGGCGACGGCTCGATCATGACCGGCGCATGAATAATTCCTGGTGGTTTCCGCCCTGGTTGTAGGCTGTGGTCGCCCGGTCTCCGGGCCGGGCCACCCGCCGCGACCGACGATCCCCTGGCAAGGCAGACCGAGGAGACCTGCGGTCAACCGAAGAGGCCGGGTCCGGAGACAGGCCACAACGCAAGCGGCGGAAAGCACTTTGACGCCCAAACTTGGTAAACTACCAGAATCGGCGCATGCCCCAACTCGACAGCCGTGCCGAAAAAGAATAGGCATTTCCGACACATGTCTGATACACTTATCCGTGTCTAGCGGAGATCAAGCGCGACCGTTTGGCCACGCGGTGCGACGCGCCCAGGTCAATGACTCCCCATCTTTCTCCACAAGAAAGGCAGCGACGCTCTGCCGGTAACTGCTCGCCCTGTGGTGACGTCGATGAGTGAAGTTACCCGCATCCTGTCCGCCATTGAACAAGGCGACCCGCAAGCCGCCGAGCAGCTTCTGCCTTTGGTCTATGATGAGTTACGTCGGTTGGCGGCCCGAAGGATGGCCGGCGAAACGCCCGGCCAGACGCTCCAGGCAACCGCCCTGGTCCATGAGGCATACTTGCGCCTGGTCGAGAACGATCCGGCTCGGCCCTGGAACAGTCGGGGCCATTTCTTCGCTGCTGCGGCCGAGGCCATGCGGCGGATTCTCGTGGAGCGAGCCCGGCACAAGCGAAGTCGTAAGGCGGGCGGAGACCGCCGCCGCCAGGAACTGCCGGACATCGAAGCGGCCGAGGGTGGGCCGCAGCTCGATCTCCTGGCCTTGCACGAGGCCCTGGCCAAGCTCGAAAACCAAGACAAACGCAGGGCAGAGGTGGTCAAGCTGCGCTTTTTCGCGGGACTCACTATCGCCGAAGTGGCTCAGGTCCTCGATATTTCCACTTCTACTGCCGATAACGATTGGGCCTACGCGCGCTCGTGGCTCCGCCTGGAAATCGAGGGGAGCACGCGAGGCGATGGCGAAACCTGAGCATAAGCAGAGAGAAACGGCTGAGAAAATTTGCGTTGTTGGCACGGTTCGGTCTCTCACTGCCCAGCGCCGGGGGTTGTTATGGCCGCGTCAAAGCTCGATGAGGCATCCCTCTTCAACGCCGCACGCCGTATCGAGGATGCGGACGCGCGCCGCCTCTATCTCCAGAAGGAATGCGGCGAAGATGCCGAATTGCAAGGGCGAGTTGAAGCCTTGCTCCGCATGCATGACGAGGAACGATCCTTTCTGGAATCCCCAAACCAAGAGCTTTCCACCCTTCTCGCCGCGTCAGCCGCTGAGGGTTTGGATACGCAGATTTGCCCCTACAAGCTGCTCAAACCGCTCGGCGACGGCGGCATGGGAGCAGTCTTCCTGGCCGAACAGACTCAACCGATCCAGCGTCAGGTTGCCGTCAAGATCATCCGACCCGGAATGGATTCACGCAAGATCCTTTCCCGTTTCGAGGCCGAACGGCAGGCCTTGGCACTCATGGATCATCCGAATATCGCCAAGATCCTTGATGCCGGAGCGACGCCGAGCGGCCGGCCTTGCTTCGTGATGGAGTTGATCCGCGGCGTGCCCATCACGCAGTATTGTGATGAACAGCGTCTGTCGCTGCGCGAACGGCTGCGGCTCTTTGTGCCGGTCTGCCAAGGAGTGCAGCACGCGCATCAAAAGGGCATCATTCACCGCGACCTCAAGCCGTCGAACATACTGATCGGGCTATACGACGGCACGGCCGTGCCCAAGATCATCGATTTTGGCATTGCCAAGGCAGTCGGCGTCCGCCTGACCGAGCGGACCTTATCTACTGAGGTGGGTTCGGTGATCGGCACGCCGGAGTACATGAGCCCCGAGCAGGCAGACCCAGACCAGCTCGACATCGATACTCGCAGCGACATTTACTCGCTGGGAGTGATCCTCTTCGAGTTACTGACGGGGACCACCCCGCTGCGCGGGGACCGGAGGAAGGATGCAGGCATAATCGAGCTGTTGCGACGGCTCCGCGAGGAGGAGCCGACCAAGCCCAGCACATGCCTGGGCACGATGGAGGAACTTCCCGCCATCGCAGCCAATCGCGGTGTCGAGGCTAAAAAACTCACAGGACTGGTGCAGGGCGATCTTGACTGGATCGTGTTGAAGTGTCTGGAGAAAGACCGCACACGGCGCTATGCGACGGCCAATGCGCTGGCGCGCGACCTTGAGCACTTCCTGAACGAGGAGCCGGTGGAAGCATCTCCGCCATCGGCCACCTACCGGCTACACAAGTTCGCGCGCAGGCATCGGAAAGCACTTGGCGGCGCGCTGGCCTTTGCCTTGCTCTTGACGGCGGCTACCGCGGTGAGCGCCTGGCAGGCCGTGCTGGCCACGGCGGCAGCGCGGGATGCGGAGAACGCTCGGGACGGCGAGGCGGCAGAGCGGCAAAAGGCGGAGAAATCGGCCGCGGAATCGACGGCGGTGTTGACGTTTTTCCGGGACCGGGTTCTGGCCGCCGCACGGCCAAAGGGGGAACAGGGAGGGCCAAAGGATATCGAGGGAGGGCTCGGCAAAGACGCGACAATTCGTGAGGCACTGGAGAAAGCGGAGCCGCAGATCGCCAAGGAATTCGCCAGCCAGCCGCTCGTTGAAGCAAATATTCGCCACACGCTGGCTGAAGCCTATTTCCATTGGAGAGAGCTGAAATCGGCGACGCGCCAGCAAGAACGGGCGCTGGCCCTGTATCGGCAAGAGCTGGGGCCTGAGCATCCCTATACGATCGGAGCGATGAACAATCTGGCCATCCAGTTATACCTGCAAGGCAAGCTCGAACCGGCACGAGCGCTGCTTGAAGAAGTCGTGGAGCTCCAGAAGCGCATCCTGGGACTGGAGGATCGCCGAACGCTCGTCTCCATGAACAACCTGGCCAACGTCTTTTGGATCATGAAGCGGTTCGCGGAGGCGCGTAAGCTCTATGAAGAAACGCTGTCAGAGCAGCGACGCATCCAAGGCCCGGACAATATCGATACGCTGCGGACGATGAGCAACCTAGCCACCGTACTGCGTGACCAGGGTCATCAGGAAGAGGCCCGCAAGCTCTATGAAGAAGCGCTGCATATTCTGCAGTCTACTCGGGATCCGGAGAACCCTTTAACACTGGTGATCAAGAATAACCTGGCAAAAATGTTGAGTAATCAAGGTCAATGGAAGCAGGCCCGCAAGCTGTATGAAGAAGTACTCGACTCCAGACAGCACGTCCTTGGCAAGCAACATCCGGCGACGCTGGATACCATGTACCGTTTGGCCAAGTTGTCGGCGGATCAGAGTCAGTATGGAGATGCTCGCCGGCTTTATGAAGAAACGCTGCAACTCCAGCGGAGCGTTCTGTCTCCTGGAAATTTGGATACGCTGCGGACGATGGACGGCTTCGCCTGGATGCTGGCGACGGCCACCGATGTCAAAGCTCGCGATCCGCAACGTGCCGTCGAGTTGGCGAGAGAATTGGTTAAGCATTCACCCACTCAAGGCAAAAGATGGAATCTGCTTGGAATTGCCTACTATCGGGGCGGCGATTGGAGCAATGCGATCGCGGCGCTGGAAAAGTCCGAAGAGCTGGCTCCCGGACAATTCCTCGGCCTCAATGCATTGTTCCTTGCCATGGCCCACTGGCAACGAGGAGAGAAGGAGAATGCCCGGCAGTGCTACGACCAGGCGGTCCGCTCGATCGAACAGACCAAGTCGGATGATCCCGATATTCCTCAATTCCGCGCCGAGGCGTCCCAGTTGCTGGGCCTCGAAGACGTCAAGGCGCGCATCAAGAAAGACGGCAAGTGAGCCTCGAAGGTTCGTTCCGGTCAAGTTCTCTCGCTACCCATCTCAATAGCGAGGGAGACGGGGCGGTAGCAGCAACTCTTTTCACAAAAAAAACGAAAATCCGTTGGGGAACCCAGCTCTCGATTTCGCACTGAAGTTTGCGAGACGGTTCTCGTACGCCCTTCTCCACCCATCAAGGATCGGTCGCCGCGCCGCGGCAGCGACGGACGTTCGTCGCTACCACTGCGCGCCAGGCAAACACGATTAACCCGTAAGGTAGGTGAAAGAATGGCACGTCGCAGTTTCTCCTCCACACTTTCTCATGCCCTCCGGCGTTTCTTTCATGCCGATCCCAATCGTCGCGCCCGCCGTGATCTGGGGCGGAAGGTTTCCTCGACTCAATGGACTGTCTCCGCGCGGCGACGGCTGCGGCCGTGTCTGGAGGCGCTGGAAGACCGAGTGATGCCAACGACGTTCACGCCCACGACCTTCGCCGATGATGGCTCTGCCAACTCGCTCCGCGGCGTCCTCACGCAGGCCAACAACGACACCGAAACGGGCACCGACACCATCCAACTGGCGGCCGGCACCTACAAACTGACCGTAGCCAACAGTTCGGGCAAGCACGAACAAGCGAACACGCAAGGCGATCTGAACATCACAAGTGCCAAGCACGCCCTGGTCATCCAGGGCACTACCGATGCCAGTGGCAATCCCACGACCATTATCCAGCAGACGGTCCTCGATCGTGTTTTTCAGGTCTTCACGACAGGCTCCGCTGTCACCTTCAAGGATTTGGTGATCGAGGGCGGCCAGGCCCAGGACGACGGATCAGCGGGGGCCGCAGCCGGCAGCTCAACGGCCGAGGGAGGTGGCATTCTGGACGATGGCGGCAACGTCACGCTCAGTAATGCGTTGCTTCAGAACAATTCCGCTGACGCCGGGACCGGTTTTGATGCCGATGGCGGCGGTATCTATGCGGCGAAGGGAGGCTCGTTGTCCATCGAATCCAGCATCCTCCAGGCGGACGGCGCTTTCGGCGGTGCTGCCAGCGCCTCCCACAATGTAGGTGGATTTGCCAGTGGCGGCGGCGTTTTCACCAGCTGTCCAACGATCATTTCCCATTCCACCGTGTCGGGAAACGTTGTCACCGGCGGGAACAGCAACAGCAACGAGGCCGCCGGTCAGGGGGGCGATGCTAGCGGCGGCGGCGTTTTCGTCGAGTTCGATAGCCCAACGACCATCACCGATTCCATCCTGTCGGGAAATACCCTGACTGGAGGCGCGGGTGACACGTTCTTTGGTGGCGCGGCCACAGGCGGCAGCATCTTCACCAACAGTACGACGATCATCATTAATTCTACCCTGTCGGGCAACACTCTCAAAGGCGGCAGCAGCACCAGCGGCATAGGCGGCGCCGCCGACGGCGGCAGCGTCGGGGTCGGATTCGGCGTCAAGGCGACCATTACCACTTCTACTCTGTCGAGCAACACGCTCATCGGCGCCAATGGCAACCTTAGTAACAGCATCAACGATGGGGGCGACGGTGGCGGCTCTGTCTCCGGCGGCGGCGTCTTCGTCAGCGGTGAAGGCAAGGCGGACATCACCGCTTCCACCATCTCGGACAATATCCTCATTGGTGGCAATGGCAGCATCAACAACAGCAGCACCACCATTGGCGGCGACCTCGGCGGCCATGCCGAAGGCGGAGGCGTCTTCGCCCAACCCACCAGCAAGGTGACCCTCGGCACTTCCATTCTCTCGGGCAACACGCTCACCGGTGGCAATGGCAATTTCGTCAGTGGGTCTGTCGCGGGCAGCATTGGGGGCACTGCCTCCGGCGGCGGCGTCTATGCCATCGGGGCCACGGCAACCGTCACCGCTTCGACCCTATCGGGCAACACCCTAACCGGCGGGAACGCCAGCGGCGGCAATGACAGTCCGGGTACGGCACAGGGCGGCGGCGCGTATTTGGCCAACAGCGGCACATACAATCTCGCCAACTCGACAATCGCTGACAACCAGGCCACCGGTGGCCTGGGCACTCCAAAGGGCCCGGTGGCGTCCGGCGGCGGTCTGTTCTTCGGCGTCAAGGGGACGACCGCCACGCTTACCAATGTCACGGTGGCCGACAACAAAGCCATCCTACCCCAAGGGGATACGGGGGACACGCTCGCCGGAGGCATCAACAATTTCGAGGACCAGGCGACCGTAACGCTGGTGAACACGCTGGTGGCCCTCAACAGCGCCATCTTCAACCCCGACGTCACCGGGGCCGTCAGCAGCAGCAGTAGTCATAACCTGATCGGCAACGCCTTCGGAAGCAGCGGTTTCAGTGCCGCTCACGGCGACCTTGTGGGCAACAACGACAATCCGCTCGATCCCAAACTTGGGCCGCTGCAAAACAATGGCGGGCCGACTCTGACGATGGCTCTCTTGCCCGGCAGCCCCGCTATCAATGCTGGCGACAACAGCGCCCAATCGGTTACTGGGCCATTCGACCAGCGCGGCCAGAGCTTCCTCCGCCTAGCCAAGGGCACCATCGACATCGGTGCCTTCGAAGTTCAGCCGACGCCGACGCCGACACCCTCGCCGTCGCCGAGTCCCGGTCCCCCGCCAACCTTGCACACTCCGCCGCTGCTGGCGTTCTTCGACGCGCTGCTGGGAGGAATTGAGAAGGTCAACGGCGATGGGACCGAGACAGTGATCGATAGCCTCCTGGGTTTCCCGCTGCTCGTGTCTACCTACGACAGTTCGGGCAATCTGATGAGCGTCACCCTGGTTGGAATCAACATCACTTTCCTGTTCGCTTAGGACCTGGAGTGGCATCCAAACCGCCGAGGAACGAATCGGCCGAATTCGGAAACTTCTCGTCAACATTGCCGGCTCAGAAAGAAAACTCATCGTGTCCGCAGACACGATCAACGAGTAAGGAAGGTGGAATCATGTCTCGTCACAAGTTCGCCTCCGCGTTCTCTCAGACACTTCGTCGCCTCTTTCACGGCACTCCCAATCGCCGCGCCCGCCGCGCGATGCGGCGGGTGCGGACCCCATCCAGGCTAACACTCGAATGTCTGGAATCGCGCGTGCTGCTCTCCAGCTACATCGTCGAGGATCTGGGCGTCGTCGGGCCGATCAACTCGGCGCCTGAGGGTGCCGCCGCCATCAATGCCAAGGGCGAGGTAGTCGGCACAGTGAATCTCGGCAACGGCGTGAGTCACGCGTTCCTGTGGGATCCGGGAAAGCCCGCACAGGATCTTGGCTCGCTCGCCGGAGCCAATCACAGTAGCGAAGCTCTCGCCATCAACATACTCGGCGAGATCGTGGGTTCCAGCGATACCTCGACGGGCCAGGCCGATCCCTTCGATCTCAAGCCCGGCGGGTCGATGACGGACCTCAACAACGCCCTGCCGACGGATGCCAAGACGGCCGGCGACTCGCTCCTCAGCGCGAAGGGCATCAACGACTCCGGCTTCATCGTCGGGAAAGCTGCTTTCAACCTCGTTGACCTCATTGCGAATTCGTCTTACTCATTTGATCCGCCGTCGGGCACGTTCAATGAGCTTAATGGTTCGAATCTTCCTAATTTCGACGAAATCACTTCTGGGGAGGCAACCGCCGTCGCCGGGACAAGGGCCGTGGCCAACCTGGTGTATCAGGATCACGGCAACCAACTCTCGTTGGCCGCGGTCGAGGACATCAACACGCCCGACTCCGAAGTGGCGCTGCCCATGCTGCCCAACATGCTGGAGAGTCAGGTGTTTGGCATCTCCGCGTCCAACAGCTCGGGGACACAGTTCGCCGCGGGCGAGGAATTCGATCATTCCGGACACTTCCATGCGGTGGTGTGGACAATCCCGACGGACCCCCATGCGGCCACCGTCCTAGACCTGGCAGCCATTTCGGGCACACTCAAGCCGGACCCGGCAAATGCCGTCAACGCGGAGGGGGATGCCGTGGGGGCTGCATTCGACAACAGTGGCAATGCCGTCGCCTTCGTTTCGTATGGCGGAGGCGTCCCCGTGTCACTGAACAGCCTGATACCGCCCGACTCAGGCATCACGCTGACCGACGCTACCGGAATCAACGATTCCGGCCAGATCAGCGCGAACGGCACCGAGGACGGTAAGGTACACGCCTTCCGCCTGACGCCGGTCCTTACGCCGCCGCCGGAGGCCACGCTAACCAGCGCGCCGGACATCAATGCCTCCGGTGACACGACCTATTCGTTCGTCGTTACTTACACCGACGACAACGGCATCGACGCCAGCACGTTGACCAACGCCATCCAGGTGACCGGCCCCAACTTCTTCTCCCAGACCGCGACTCTCAAATCGACCTCGGGAACGCCCAATCAACTGGCGGCTACGTACTCCATAACTGCGCCCGGTGGGACCTGGGACTTTAACGACAACGGGACGTACACTATCAAGCTGAACGACTCGGTAGTGAAGAACATTTCAGGCGAAGCGCTACCCGGCGGGACGCTGGGACATTTCGTCGCGGCGATCAATGTGGTACGCGGGAGCATATCCGGCACCGTGTTCACCGACGCCAACGGCAACGGCAAACGCGATGCGGGCGAAGCGGGCTTGCCGAACGCCGATGTCTTCCTCGACCTCAACGGCGACGGCAAATTCGACGGGGGAGACCTCATAACCCGAACGGACAATAGCGGAGCGTATTCCTTCGGCGGCCTGCTGCCGGCCTTCTACGTCATCAAGGAGCTTCCGGCCCCTCCCCATGCCGTCACCAGCCCCACTGGCGACTTGAACGTCGCAAATGTCGGCGAGGGCCAGAACGTAACCGGCCTGGACTTCGGCGACGTGGCCGACCCGCAGCTCACCGCCATCGCCGGTCAGTCCCTCCTCAATGCCCACGGGAAGACCGCTCAGTTTGATCAACCGGCGACTCTCCTTCAGATCACCGGCTTTAACTTCGATCCCCTCGACGTCATCTTTTTCGGCAACGACCAGGCCAAGGCCACCCTGCACCAAGTTTCGACCAACCCCGACGGCTCCGAGACACTCGACGTGTTTGTTCCCGACCTTGCCACCACGGGGCCGCTCGTGGCTTTCTCCCCTCGCACGAATCGGTTCACGACGCTTCTCTCCAATTTCACCGTGGACAGCTACCGCAACGTCAACGGTTACTCGTTCGACAACGACGGCAAAACTCCCGAGGGAGCTACGAACCCAGATTTCAGCTTCGACGAACTGACTACGGTCTTTGGCGGAGATCAGACCGACGTCACCTTTTTCGGGTTCGACACGGGCATCCCCAGCCCGATAGCCTATGTGGAGTTGGGCGTCATCAACCATTTCTTGTCTCCCAGTATTGGCCTGTGCCTCGGTTTTAGCGTATCCTCGGCCCGCTTTAGCCTGGGGCTTGTACCGACGTACAACATCGACGGACAGTCCGAACAGATCGAGGGCTATCCGACCACAAATACCGACCCAAACACCACATCCACGGTTTGGCAGCTAACCAACTCCGACAGCCTGCGTCAGTTGATTCGTCTGACCCAACTCGAACAGACGAGCGATGAAGTCCTCGGCCACTACGCCACGCAGGTCGCCGCGGACGAAGTACATG
Organism: Gemmataceae bacterium; assembly: GCA_036557565.1. Taxonomy (GTDB): domain Bacteria; phylum Planctomycetota; class Planctomycetia; order Gemmatales; family Gemmataceae; genus JAJPHU01. The sequence goes on along the minus strand of DATBHJ010000169.1, from coordinate 11,130 downwards.
GTGTAAGTAATTTGATCAATGATGTGAAGAGCGAGCTGGCCCAGGGGCGGCCGGTCCCGATCGGCTTGCTGCTGCCAGACGGAGGCCATTGCGTGCTGGCCTACAATGTCGAGGACGGGCCGGGCGGCACCGAAACGCTCGACGTTTATGATCCGGACCTCCCGTACGATGCCAGCAAGGAAGAGAGCAATACAGCTTCCACCTTGGTTACGGGGGTCGAGGATGGTACCGCCCACGCCAAGAGCGTTCAACGAAGCACGATCACGTTCGATTCCAGCGGCCACTGGACGTACGACGGTGGCGCAGTCAGCAGCGTCGCCAGCGGCGGCCTGGGGAGCATCTCCCCGATTCCGCTGTCTCTGTTCGACTCGCATTCCCTGGCCGCCAGCAGTATCACAACTTTCTTAATTGACTTTGCTTTCGGCAGCGCGGCCGAGACGCAGGTGTCAGATTCTTCCGGCCACACGCTGCTCAACGCCGACGGTACGCCCAATACCGACCCCAATACCATGGTTCCCAACGCCGCACGCTTCGACCTCGGCGATCCAGGCTCGACGCCGCTCGATCTGATCCCGGACACCGGCAACTTCATGCAAACCATCACCGGCACAGGCGGCGGCACCTACAACGCAGGCTCATTCGGCAACGACGCTATGGCGACGCTTTCGGGTGAGGCGACTGCGAAGGGACAAACGGACCAATTTGGCCTCGACCCTTCCAGCGATAAACTCACTTTCATCCCCGGCGCAAACAAGGAGCTGAACGTCAACCTGATGACGAACGCGTCGGACGGTAGCCAGCGCGGGGCGCAACTCAGCGCGACGGCCAGCAGTGGGGCTGCACAGACGCTGCAATTCCAGGGAGACCACGTTGTCTATCACAATACAGGCGGTGCCGGCACGTTCTCGCTCAACCTTAGCTCCAACGCCAGCGGCAAGGGGCAGACCTTCGCCACCGGCCGGATGACGCTCGCGGCCGGCGACAGTGTTGATGTCCTACCCAGTAACTGGACCAACATTCAAAATGCCACGGCCAAAGTCGTCGTCACTCACGCGGACGGCTCGACGACGACCTCGACCATATCCAACGGCGGAGCGGGAGTACAGGTGAACGAGAAGGAGGGTGTCTCCTTCACCGCGACCGTGGCGCGTTTCACCAATCAAACCGCCACGGGGAAAAGCGCTGTCATCGATTGGGGCGACGGCACCACCTCTTCCGGCACCGTGGCGGCTTCCGGTGCGGACGTAACCGTGTCCGGCTCGCACACCTACGCCAAGCAGGGATACTTCCCCATCCTCATCACTCTCTCCGACGCCAACGGCCCGATCGGGCAAGCTACTGGACAAGCCGTCGTGGCCGACACCCGGTTCAGCCTGGCTTCGACGAACGTCTCGGCGTTCGCAGGCGTACCGTTCACCGGCACGGTTGCGAGGCTGACCGACATCCCCTCCGGCGACGTTGCCAGCGATTTTGACGCGAAGATCAGCTGGGGCGACGGCACCACTTCCACCGGCACGCTTCAGTCGATCCTCCCCGGCCAGTTCCTCGTGGTCGGCTCGCACACCTGGGCCACCAACGGCACCAGGTCCGTCACCGTCACCGTGACTGAACACGGCTCCGCCTCCGGCCAGGGCCCAACGATCAATACCACTTCCAGCACCAAATTCTCAGGCACTATCGCGCAGCTGCAACTGCCGATACCAGGCTCTGTAACCGCCAATTACGTCGCCTCCATTGACTGGGGCGACGGCACGACATCCACCGGCACTCTCACACTTCAGGCTGACGGCTCGGTCGTCCTCAGCGGCAGCCATTCTTACGCGACCATCAACAAATCGTTTGTCACGCACTTCACCCTTGCTGGAGGCCCATCGGTGAGCACTACCTCCACCGCCGTCGTCAGCCCCGCGGTGGGCACCGTCACGGGCACGCTCTTCGACGACATCAACGGCAACGGCACGATGGATAAGGGTGAGGCAGTCATCACGGATCAGACCGTATTCATCGACACGAACGGCAACGGCAAGCTTGACTCGGGTGAACCATTTGCTGTCACTGACACCTCTGGCGTCTACACCATCACCAAGGTTCCTGCCGGCAACATCCGTGTAAGCGAAGTCGTGCCGAGCGGTCTGCGTGTCGATACACCGGCTTCCGGATTTTACAACGCGACGCTCAACGCCGGACAGACGCTTTCCAACCTGAATTTTGCGAATACACAGCTCGCCCTAATTTCGGGGACCGTCTTCGTCGATGCCAACGGCAACGGCAAGCACGATGCCGCCGAACCGGGTCGGGCTAATCAGATCGTCTATCTCGACCTGAACAAAGACGGCGTGCTCCAGCCCAACGAGCCGGTCGGCATCACCGACGCGACGGGTGCTTTCGCGTTCACAGTGAATCAGGGAAGTTACGTGGTGAGGCTTGAGCCGTTCTCGGACTACACAATCACCACTCCGACGGGCGGGGCGTTCAACGTGACCCTCGGCGCCGGCTCGACGAACAGTAATGGCCTATTCGGCGAAAAGCTCATCGTGACGCCGCCGCCCCCGCCGACGACGAGTCTTCCGCCCTCACCATCGCCGACACCGACACAAACACCGCCGCCGGCGTTGCATACCCCCCCGCTGCTGGCATTCTTCGATGCACTGCTGGGAGGTATCGAAAAGGTGAATGGCAATGGCACCGAGACGGTGATCGATAGTTTCCTCGGTATCCCATTGTTTGTGTCCACCTACAACAGCAAAGGCGACCTCGTGAGCGTGACTATTTTCGGTATAGATGTCACATTCTTGTTTGGGTCAACGCTGTAGTGGTCGGGACGACTGTGCGATGTGCTTTCAGAGCGTGTAACCTTTCTTGCGAAAAATCGGCGCGGCGACTCGTCGCAAGTTGCCACCGAAAATCTTTTCGCGTTGGGCTTGCGTCAAATCGGCGTCGAAAACCTTGGCCAGTTCTGTGGAGTACGAGCGCGATGGTCCGTGTCCGCCCCAAATGAGACGGTCAACTCCTACCTCGGCCACTGAGAAATCGACCTGACCAGAATGCGGGTCGGAGCCGCTGAATTCGAGGTAGACGTTGCGGAACTTCCGGACGGCACGCACGCCCAGTTCCCAGTCGCCGCCGGAATGCCCGCAGATCAACGACACGTCAGGAAAGCGTCGGGCCAGTAGTGCCACATCCTCCGGCGTCGATTCACCGGCCAGGTTGGCGCCACCCGGCCGGCGTGGCTCGCCGCCCATGTGGTACCAGGCGTGAATGTAAACAAGCGCATTCAACTTCGCGGCCTCGCGGATAATCACGTCATTGTTCGCGTGGCTACAGCGGACGCCGCCCGGATTGCCCCCGTAATACTTGATGCCGACGCACGGTCCGTTGGCTACCCATTCGTCGATCTTCTGTAAACTGCCAAGCGGATCGGATGGATCGATGGGGACCAGGCCGCAAACCCGGTCGGAATTCTTCTCAAGGAAGTTGCGCAGCTCCTTCTTCTTTGCGGCACTCAGCAGCTTGCCCAGCGGATCGGCAGGCGTGCCGGCAATGTCCAGCGAGAGGACGCGCTCGATCCCCATCCTCTCCACATACAGCATTGTCTCTTCGTGCTTCTTGGGGTTTCCCTCCCACAAGCCGTGGTAGTGTATGTCCCAGATGCGAAACTTGCGCAGCTCCTCACGGGTAGGGATGCCGTAGTCGGCCGGGTTGAGAGCAAATCGATGTGTGTCCGGAATGCTCATTGCCGCGTCTCAGCCTTTCAAGAATCGTTCGGCATTGCCACGCATCACCTTCTCCAGTTCCGATCGGCCCAGCGGCGACTCGAACAACTTGAAGACAGCGCTTTCACACGGGAAATAAGGCGCATGGGAGCCGAAGACAATGCGTTCCAACGGCACCGGTGGCCGTCTACTGTCAGGATCTCCGGCTATCAGTTTGCCGAGCCCACCTTGTCCCTCGATGTGCGAGATATCGATCATCACGTTTGTCTGCTCGATCAGCCGCCGGCCGACCTGTCCTCGCAGCGGATCTGTTCCGTTGAACGCGTTCAGCAGCTCTAGCTTGAGATTCGGCAGCGCCGATAACAACTCGGGCAGCTCAGAGACATCGACGGCGGGCGTGCGCATCACCGGCAGATGCACTCGCGGGTCTTCCATTCGCACGGCCAGCTGAACGATCAGACCGCGTTTCTGGGCCAGCTGCAATAGGGCGACGACTTGCGGCGTTTGTAGAGTGTAATTGTGATACGACGGATAGAGCCGGATGCCCGGCATGCGGTACTTTTCCTGACAACGGCTCACATCCTCTTCCCAATCGGGCAAGGCCGGATTGATGGTCCCGAAAGGCAGCAGGATTCCCGCGCCATTCGCCCGGCACTCCTCGGCCAGGCGGGCGTTGACTGCGTCGAGGTTTTTGTGCAGCAGCCCTTCGTAGCTCCCCGCCCAGGCCTGCGTGATGCGGTGCCGGCGCAGCTTTGCCACCAGCGCTTTCGCGCCGGCGTACTTCAATTTGCGGAACGGCCAATCAAACAGGTGGACGTTCGTGTCGATGATGTCCGGAGGGGTATCGACGCCACCGTCGAGCAGCTCCTCGCCCTGGACGGCGTGCCTCGGCAGCGTCCCAAGGACGGTCGGGAGCAGCGTTCTTTTCAGAAATCTCCGCCTGGTCAACTTCCTCATGATCGACATTCACGGTGATTAGCTCAGGTTTCGACATCGCTGGAGGCATTGTAATACAGGCCGTTGGAGCGGCAACCAGAGGCGATTCTTGACGTGGCGCCTGGCAATCTTATCTTGATACTGCAAGCAAGACTAACGATCGGCGAGGACCCAAGGAGAGATTAGCCATTTCCGAGCTCAAGGCAGACTGGCGCGGCGTCTATCCCGCCGTGACGACTCAGTTTCGCGACGATCAATCCCTCGATCTCGGTGCCACGGCCAAGCATATCGAAGCTCTGCTGAGGGCGGGAGTCCACGGCCTGATCATGCTAGGGACCGTCGGGGAAAACAGTACGCTGGAATATGCCGAAAAGCTGGAGGTCCTGCGAGCGACTTACCACCAGGTCGGGAGGCGAGTGCCCGTCCTTACGGGAGTTGCCGAGTGTAGCACAACCCTGGCTTGCCGGTTCGCGGCTGACGCCCAGAAGGCAGGGATCGACGGGCTGATGGTACTGCCCGCGATGATCTACAAGTCCGATCCGAGCGAGACGCTCTCCCACTTTCGTGCTGTTGCGCGTGCGTCCGACCTGCCAATTCTCGTTTATAACAATCCGGTGTCCTATGGAGTGGACATCACGCCGTCGATGTTCGTCGATCTGGCCGACGAACCAAAGTTTGTTGCCATCAAGGAGTCGTCCGAGAACGTCCGCCGCATTACTGATCTGAAAAACCTGTGCGGCGACCGCTATCGACTGTTCTGCGGCGTGGATGATCTGGTTCTGGAGAGTGTTCTGCTGGGCGCGATCGGCTGGGTATCCGGGCTGGTGAACGCTTTTCCCGCCGAGAATCGCCTGCTGTGGGACCTGGCCACGAGCGGGCGCTACGAAGAGGCGCTGCGCGTGTACCGCTGGTACACACCGCTCTTGCATCTCGATACCCATGTGAAACTCGTGCAGTACATTAAATTGGCGATGGCCGAAACCGGACTCGGTTCCGAGATGGTCCGGGCGCCTCGGTTGCCGTTGGTTGGTGCCGAGCGTGAAGCGATCCTGACGATCATCCGAAAAACCCTCCAAACTCGTCCAACCCAGTAGGCGGTATTTCGGGGAGTGGTCGAATGAAGATCAAACGCATTCGTGCTTATCAGGTCGATCTGCCGCTCTACGAAGGCAGCTACAAGTGGTCGGGAGGCAAATCGGTTTCGGTTTTCGACAGCACGGTGATCGAAGTCGAAACCGATGGCGGCGTTACGGGCTGGGGTGAGGTTTGCCCGCTCGGACCGTTTTACCTGCCCGCATACGCCGAGGGTGTTCGAGCGGGAATCACCGAACTCGGCCCGCATTTGCTCGGCGAGGATCCGCTTCAGCTGGGAAAACTGAATCGTCGGATGGATGCCGCCCTCAAGGGGCACGCCTACGTCAAGTCCGGCATCGATATGGCTTGCTGGGACATCCTGGGAAAAGTCACGGGCCAACCCGTGTGCATTCTTCTGGGTGGCCGGTACGGCGAGGACTTCGGACTGTATCGCGCCATCTCGCAGGAATCCCCTGAGGCGATGGCGAAGCGTGTCGCGGAATATCGTGCCCAGGGCTACAACCGATTTCAACTCAAGGTTGGCGGCGACGCGGATACCGATATTGAGCGCATTCGCAGCGTCCGTGCGATGCTCCAGCCTGGCGACCGCCTCATTGCCGACGCCAATACCGGTTGGCTGATGCACGACGCGATGCGCGTCGTCCGTGCCGTGCGCGATGTCGATGTTTACATCGAGCAACCCTGCTTGAGCTACGAGGAATGTCTGACCATCCGCCGTCATTGCGATCACCCGTTCGTCCTCGATGAAGTCATCGATTCGATCGATGCTCTCTTGCGCGGAAATGCCGATCGCGCGATGGATGTCGTCAATCTAAAGATCAGCAAACTGGGCGGCTTGACTAAGACGAAACAGGCCCGCGACCTTTGCGTTTCTCTCGGCGTCGCCATGACGCTCGAAGATAGCTGGGGCGGCGACATCATAACAGCCGCCATCGCGCACCTGGCTCACAGCACGCCTCCGGAGTTTCAGTTCACTGCGACCGATTTCAATAGTTATGTGACGGTGAGCATCGCGGACGGAGCACCCCAGCGTGTCCAGGGTCGTATGGCGGCGAGCCTCCGCCCGGGCCTGGGCATCACGCCGAAGATGGATGTGCTTGGCAAATCGGTACTTGAAGTCGCTTGACAGGCCGCTTCCATTCCTCATGGCCCCGGCGACTCGTTATCAGTTGAAGATCCTAAGCCAACCGGGAGCATGGCGATCGGATACAATATCCAGGCTTCAGACGGCTCGATTTGAAAGGGTTCCTACATAACACACTCCATCACCTGTGTGAGTGAGAGGGAGGTGGTAACCATGTCGAAGGCGTCTCTTTTCGTACTGCTGGTGCCATTCGCTTTAGGTTTCCCGGGTGACACCAATTCGCCCGCCAAAAAGTTGCCGGCGGGTTCCTATTGCTTTGTGCCCCCTGTGAGGATGAAGGCAGCGGGCAAACCGATCGATACCGATGTTGGACACGCGGCGCCGCTTGTCGTCGATTTCGACGGCGACGGCAAGAAGGATCTCCTTGTCGGCCAATTCGGCGACGGCATCTTGTGGTGCTACAAGAACATCGGCACGAACGCACAGCCCCAATACGCGGCGGGAGTGAAATTCAAGGCAGGTCAGAAAGAGGGCCGGGTGCCCACGGGCTGATGCGTCGGTTTCGGTCCGCAGTTTGTGGACCTCGACGGCGACGGCATCAAGGACATCATCTCCGGTTCCTGGCCGGGCGAAATCTTCCTGTTTCGTGGCCAGCGCGGCGGCGGCTTCGCCTCCCCGGAAAAACTGAAGGACAAACAAGGCAACATCATCAACGTCGGCGGGGCAGTCCATGAAACCGCCGACAGCATCACGATAACGGGCGACGCCGAGTTCAAGGAAGACAAAGACGGTCACTATGTAGAATTCAATGGGAAGATCTACAGGGACACACAGCAGAAGCAAGTGCTCGTGACTGGCTGTGCATCGTCGGTTGCCGTGGCGGACTGGAACGGCGACGGTTTGCTCGATTTGATCGTGGGCGACATTGGCGGTCAGGTAAGTGTTTATTTGAATGAAGGCTCGAAACAACAACATGCTTTTGGGAAGCCCACTCGACTGAACGCCAACGGCAAGGAGATCGCGGTGCCTCAGGGCGATGCAGGGCCCTGCGTCACGGACTGGGACGGCGACAACCTAGTCGATTTAATCGTAGGCTGCGGAGACGGCAGCGTGATGTTCTATCGGAATGTCGGCACCGCCAGGGAGCCGAAGCTCGCCGAAGGCGAAGTCCTTATTCCGCCCGGGAAGATCGAATACGATCTCGACAAGATGTCGAAGGAGGCGACACGCGGCGTGCGGGGCAAGGTCTGCGTCGTCGATTACAACGGCGATGGCCTGCCGGACTTGCTGGTCGGCGACCTCAGCAATCAGAAACCGAACCAACCGGAGATGACGGCAGAGCAGAAAAAGAAGCAGGAAACAGCGAAGAAGGAGTTGGACAAGCTACAATCCGAGTACGGAATCCTGGTGCAGAAGCTGATCGGACCCAAGCGAGTTAAGGACAAGGACGAGTCCAAGAAGGTTTCCGAACAGTTGACGAAACTGCGCGAAAGGATGACCGAGCTACGGAAGGACGCCGGCAGCGACTACGAAACGCACGGTTGGGTCTGGCTCTACCTCCGCGAGCCGCCGGCCAAAAAGTCGGCGGAGTAGAAGACGCTTCGGCACGGTGGTCGAGTGGTCGCAGGAGGCGGCGAAGAGATGAGGAATGCCATGCAGCCGTACCACCACGAGACAGACGGAGACCGATTCACCATCCAGACGAATTCTGCAAAGGTGGCCGAACATGAGCGACGGGTTAAAGGCGATCCGCTATGGGATGTTCATTATGCCGTTCCATGACCCGGCCAAGCCGCTGGGGCAGTGCTATGACGAGGACCTGGAACTGATCGTCCGGGCCGAGGAGCTGGGCTTTGGGGAGTTCTGGATCGGCGAGCATCACACGATGAAATACGAAAACATAGTGATGCCGGAGATCTTCATCGCTCGCGCCCTGGGGGAAACGCACCGCATCCGCATGGGACCGGCCCCAGTCTGTCTCAACCAACACCACCCGGCGCACGTAGCCAGCCGGCTGGCGTTTCTCGATCACCTGTCCAAGGGCCGGCTCAATCTCTGTCTCGGGGCCGGCAGTGTGACGGCCGATCAGGAATTGTATGGTGCCGAGCCGAAGAATGCCTCCGCCATGGTCGATGAAGCGATCGATATGATCCTGCGGCTATGGGCCACGGAGCCGCCCTACGAAATCCAAGGCAAGTTCTGGACCATCCGTCTAGCCAAGAACGTGGACTCGGACACAGGCATCGGATACATACACAAACCCTTGCAGCAGCCGCACCCACCCATCGCCATTCCGGGCACCAGCCGCAATTCGCCAAGTATGCGGACGGCCGGACAACGGGGCTTTCAACCGTTCGCTCACTGCCTGATTCCCGGCAATGTCGTGGCCGACACCTGGCGGACCTACGAGGCTGCGGCCCGAGAGGCGGGACGCCTGCCGCAGCGCGAGGATTGGAAGGTCGCACGAGCCATCTTTCTCGCCGATAGCACGTCCGAGGCCCGACGGCTGGCACGCGCCAATTCGCTGAGCAAGAACTTCGAGTACATCGGCCGCTTGTTCGACAAGGGACTGGGACGCAAGATTTACAAACGCGACCTGGAAATGAGCGATGCCGACTGCAATCTGGATTATCTGATGGGTGAGCAAATTCTCGCCGGCAGTCCCGATGAAGTGCTGCGCCGCCTGCTGGGATTGATCGAGGAGACTGGATCGTTCGGCACACTGGTCTTGATGAGTTACGACTGGGACGACAAGAAGAGGTGGCTTTACAGCATGGAACTTTTTGCCCGTGAACTCATGCCCGCCTTGAACAAGGCCGTGTGCTCGAAAGGATGAGGGATGAAGGATGAGCAACCAGAGATCAGCCCGAAGGTTCCTCCTTCATCCCTCATCCTTCCTCCTTCCAAAGTGCGCTATCAGGTACTGGCGGCCGCATGCAGTTTGGCAGTCCTCACCTATGTTCTGCGCCAGGGCTTCGTCGGCGGTACACCGTACATCAAGCAATCTCTTGGCCTGGATGATGAGCAAGTGGGCTACCTGGCCGCTGTATGGCTGGTGGCTTACGGTGCCTTTCAGGTTCCTGGTGGCCTGCTGGGCGACAGGTTCGGCAGCCGACATCTGCTCAGCATCCTGGTCCTGGGTTGGGCGCTGCTCACCGGGGCCGTCGCCCTGACTGCCCTTCTCCCCGTCGGGGGGTGGCTGGCATTCACGTTCTTGCTTGTTCTCCGCTTCCTCTTTGGAGCGCTCCAGGCCGGCGGCTTCCCCGCCCTGGCACGCATCCTGACCGACTGGATGCCGCTGCAACAGCGCGGCTTCGTTCAGGGAGTGGTCTGGACGTTCAGCCGCCTCGGCGGAGCCGTGGCTCCTCTCCTGTACCTGTGGCTGCTCCGTGCCTGCGGCGGCTGGGCGCCGCCCTTCTGGCTGCTGGCTGGTCTGGGGCTGCTCTGGTGTGCGGTCTTCTGGCCGTGGTTTCGCAACCGCCCGAGCGAAATGAAACAGGTCAACGATGCCGAGCGCGAACTCATCGAGTCCGGCAGGCCCCCCTCACCCTCGCCCTCTCCCTCCGGGGGAGAGGGGAGCGTGAGGGGGGCCAACCGCTTGCCGTGGCTGCGATTCTTGCGATCGCGCAACGTCTGGGCGTTGTGTCTGATGTACGGTTTCACCGGCTTTTCCGGCAATTTCATCACCAGCTTGCTTCCCGTCTACCTGCGCGACCATCGGCACCTGAGCGGCGATGCGACGGCCTGGCTCTCCGGGTTGCCGCTGGCCTGCGGGGTCGTCTCCTGCGTGCTGGGCGGCGTCGTTTCCGACGGACTCATCCGACGCCTGGGCGATCGCAAGTGGGGCCGTCGTCTTGTTGGATTCGTCAGCCTGGCACTAGCCGGGGGGGCAGTCGTGTTCGTCCCCTGGGTCGAGGAGACCTGGCTACTGGCCACCCTGTTCAGCGCCATGTTCTTCTTTAACGATGCGAACATTGGACCGGCGTGGGCCTCGTGCGCGGACGTCGGGGAAGACTATGCTGGCACGCTCAGTGGCGCCATGAACATGGTTGGGGCCTTCCTAGGGGCGGCCGGCATGGCCTTCGCCGGCTACTGTTTCAGAAGGAGCTGGGACGTGCCGGTGTTCGTCACCTTCGCTTGCAGCTACGCCCTGGCGTCTCTCTCTTGTCTGGCAGTCGATGTAACGAACCCACTTATAACGAAGGATCAGCCCGCAATTCTTTGAAAGGTGACCGTTCACCCTACGGGAGAGCTAACACGAGGTTGGGTGTCAAAGCCCACTAACGGTGTTCATGGCTGTTC
>DATBHJ010000168.1:0-29415 GCA_036557565.1 Gemmataceae bacterium | reverse complement strand
GAGGCCCACGGATGGCTCCTGGTGGGCCTCGCTACGCTCGACCCACCCTACGTCTGACGACCGCGGCTCGGATGCCCCGATGGGGATGGCACGGAGACGAAATTCGGTGGGCCAGGGTCCGCCGGCGTCGAGAAAGTCGTGCCACATCTGCATGCCGAGATTGCGGCCGGCTGCGCCGGTGATGCGCCATTCGCGCAGTCCAAACCAACAAGCATGGCCTCGCACCAGATCGCCCACGCCGTAGACGGTTCGTCCGTCGCCCAGGGTCTGATAGCCGAGAGTGTAGCCGTGCAGCCAACCCAGAAAAGCCAGCGACGGCAATAAGCCCGGGCCGGCAGAGCAAGGCTTGCGTGTGGCCCAGTCGGCCCAGGGAGCGATCATCGACGGCAGAGCATCGGCAGGTGGCAGCGGCCCGGGGGAGACCGAGGTATTCTCGCGTCCTGGTTCAGTCTCTCCGCGGAGAGGCATGAAATACGCCGGTCGTGTCAATCGGCCTTCAAAGACGCCATCGCGGCAGGTGCCGCACACCAAAAAAGCCAGACCCGGAGCCAGATCGAGAGGAGCCAAGAGCAATCCGTCCTCGGCCAGCTGTTCCAGCCAGGCCGGCTCCAGATCGAGGGCGGCAGCGGTGACGAGAATACGATCGAACGGCGCTCGCTCCGGATAGCCGTGCCGCCCGTCGCCGTACCGCAACTCTACCTGGCGATCCGGGAAAGCACGCAGATGCTCGGCCGCCTCGGACAGCACGCGGCGGTCGATGTCCAAGGAGATGATCTGGCCGACCACGTGCGCCAGCAGGGCAGCGTTGTAGCCCGTGCCGGCACCGATCTCAAGCGTCTTGAGACCGGGTGCCAGCAGCAGGTCTTCCAGCATCTCGGCCATGAGCGACGGTTGACTTGAGGAGCTGATCGGCACGACCGGTTGTCCTGGAGATGGTTCGCTCAGGCGTGTCGTCAGAGCGCGATCCGCGTAGAGTAGACGCAGCTCCTGTCGGCCGGGCGCATCGGTGCGAACTTCGCGCCAGCCGTGCTGTCGGGTATAGTGCCAGACGCGCTCAAGGAAACGGTGTCGTGGCGTGGCCCGAAACGCCGCGATCAACGGCTGCGACCACAAGGTGCCCCGCGCAATCAACTGATTGACAAGGCGTTCGTTGGCCTGGTCGCCGGTCATATCCATGAGGACTCCCACGCCGAAAATGCGCCAGCGCCGATTCCGCAGATGGTGCGGGGCCGGTGCCGAGACCAGGGTGATTTTCGCCAGGAAATGCGCTTGACGACGAATGCGACAGCCTATACTGATGATAGAGCGAAAGCCCTTTGAACACAAGGAGTTTCGTGGTATCTTCATTGGGTGTTTCGGGCCCCCTTGTGGTTGAGCGCCCAGCTGCAAGCGGTAGTTACTTATCCGTCTACAAGAGTTCGTGTTGGTTGGCTCATCCCCAGGCGCGTCTGTTCTGGTTGCCCCAATCCTCTCTAATCCTTGGGAGACAAGATCGATGCCGAAAGGCGCAGAAACGGAATTGCTGGACAAATGGAAGATCGCGGATGCTGCCGAAATGTACGGCATCCGAAATTGGGGAAAAGGTTATTTCAGCATCAATAAATCGGGGCACGTCATCGTCCTGCCCAACAAGGACCCCGACGAATCGATCGACCTCAAGGAGCTGATCGATCAATTGCAGGCGCGCGGCATCCAACTGCCGATCCTGTTGCGCTTCACCGACATCCTCCGCCACCGCGTCGGCGAGATTCATGACGCCTTCCGCCGTGCCATCGAAGAGTACGAGTTCCAGGGCAGCTACTGTTGCGTCTACCCCATCAAGGTCAATCAGCAACGGCACGTCGTCGAAGAGATTCTCGACTTCGGCAAGCCATTTCACTTCGGCCTGGAGGCCGGCTCCAAGCCGGAATTGCTGGCCGTGCTGGCGTTGACCAATGGGCTGGATACGCCGATCATCTGCAACGGCTTCAAGGACGATGAATTCATCCGCATGACCATGCTGGCCCGCAAGATCGGCAAGCAGGTCATTCCCGTGGTCGAGAAATTTACCGAGCTGGAAGCGATTTGCAAGCACGCGGAGGAGCTGCAAGTTCGGCCGGCCATCGGCGTGCGCGTGAAGCTGGCGGCGCGCGGGGCCGGTCGCTGGCGCTCCAGCGCCGGCTATCGCTCCAAGTTCGGCCTGACTCTGACGGAAGTGCTCGAAGCGGTCGAGTACCTCAAACAGCGTGACATGGCCGACTGCTTGCAGCTGGTCCACTTCCATCTCGGCAGCCAGATCACCAACATTCGCAGCATAAAGAGCGCTCTGACCGAGGCGGCCCGCTGCTACGTCGAGCTGCACCGCGTCGGCGCCGGCGTCCAATACCTGGACGTCGGCGGCGGCCTCGGCATCGACTACGACGGCTCGCAGACCGATTTCGAGTCCTCGGTCAACTACACGCTCCAGGAATACGCCAACGACGTTGTCTTCCGCGTCAAGAGTGTGTGCGACGAGGCCTGCGTGCCGCATCCGACCATCGTTTCCGAGTCAGGTCGGGCGGTCGTCGCCTATCATAGCCTGCTGGTTTTCGACGTGCTGGGCGTGGCCAACTTCGACCGCTACGAAGCGCCGCCGGAAGTGCCCTTCGACGCACCGCAGCAGATCAACGACCTCTTTGGCATCTACCGCGACCTGAAAAAGAAAAACATCCTGGAGAGCTACCACGACGCCGTGCAAGCGGTGGACGAGACGCTCAACATGTTCAATCTCGGCTCTCTCGACATCGAGATGCGCGCCCTGTCCGAGCGTCTGTTCTGGGCCTTGTGCAGCAAGCTCTTGAAGATCGTCCGCGAGATGGAGTATGTTCCCGAAGAGCTTCAAGGTTTGGAATCGCTGTTGTCGGACACGTATTTCTGCAATTTCTCGATCTTCCAATCGATGCCGGACAGCTGGGCGATCAAGCAGCTTTTCCCGATCATGCCGATCCATCGCCTCAATGAAGTCCCCAGCCGCCGCGCCGTCCTCGGCGACATCACCTGTGACTCGGACGGCAAGATCGACCAGTTCATCGACCTGCGCGACGTGCGTAACACGCTGCAACTGCACCCGTTCAACGGCGAACCCTATTACCTGGGTGCGTTCTTGTTGGGGGCGTATCAGGAGATCCTCGGCGATTTGCACAATCTGTTCGGCGACACCAACGCCGTCCACGTCAGCCTCGACGACGGCGAGCTGAACGTCGATACGGTCATCAAGGGCGACACCGTCCGTGAAGTGCTGGCTTACGTGCAATACTCCGCCGATGAATTGACAGCCCGATTGCGCAAGGATGTCGAGCGCGCCGTGCGCAGCGGCAAGATTTCGCTGACGGAATCGCGGCAACTCTTGCGGTTTTATGAATCGGGGATGGAAGGGTATACTTACCTGGAAGAGCCGTAATCGTAGTTTGCCACTTCGGTCCGCGACATTCGCAAGTTGCGGATCGAGCAGTTAAGCGATCTGATGCCGACAGTGCAGCAGGCGAGTCTCTCAGAATGAGACTCGCTTTCTTCCCTCCGATTCAAGAGGTTCGGCAATGGCTGTGAGAGCGCTCGACATTCACGCCCAAAGCCTGGCCACTTCGTCGGCCTTGTCAGAGTATTACGTGCCCAATCTCATCACTCCGCTGGAAGTAATCCGCGTCCTCAACGCGGCGAAAGTGCGGTTTATGCTTTTAGGAGCGCACGGCTTGAGTGGTTGGACAGGCGAACCCCGCGCCACGAAGGACGTGGACGTTCTCGTGGCAGCGCGCAGCCATAAGAAAGCAGTGAGGGCCTTGTTGGCGGTGTTTACACATCTGCAAGCTGAAGAGCATGAAGTAGTAACAAGGCTGCGCGATCCAGAGACGAGAGATGTTGTACTCGACGTTATGAAGTCGAATCAGCCGCTGTACCACGATGCGCTCAAGCACACGCACCCGGTCGAGTCCAGCGGCCAGAAATACCTGGTTCCCTCGCTGGAAATGGCTTTGGCGATGAAGTTTTCCGCCATGATTAGCTTGACTCGCGGTGATGACAAGAAACATTTCGACGCTGGCGATTTCATTCGCATGGTGAAGGTGAATCCGGCCATCAATCTCGTGAAACTGCACACTCTCGGCGAACTTGTTTACAACGGCGGCGGCGATGAACTCGTCGAAAAAGTGCGGCAAGTGCGGGCTGGTGAGAAATTGGTCCTTTGATCGATCACCGCGCTCTCTTCTTGCTTTCTTCGTGATTTTCACTGTGATTTTGCTTGACTTGCGCCCTATGCAGCGATGAAATCGGAGCGTGGCGACGAGTTCTGCACCTTCATTCGGAGGAAATCGATCATGAACGCGTCGAGACGGATGGGATTCGATGTACTGGCTCTCACTCTGGCAATCGCCTGGCTGGGTTCGACGGCCCAAGCCCAAGAAAAGAAGGGGGAGAAAGCTAGTGCGACGGGGACTTGGAAGTCCACCTTCAACACCCCCAATGGCGACACCATTGAAACCACTTACAAACTCAAACAGGAAGGTGAGAAGCTGACCGGCACCGTCAAGCGAGGCGACGGCCCAGAAAGAAAGATCGATGAGGGCAAGGTCAAGGACGGCAAAGTATCGTTCCAGTACGAGGTCGAACGAGACGGCAACAAGTTCACCGTCAAGTACGAGGGCGAGCTGAGCGGCGATGCCATCAAGGGCAAAGTCGGCGTCGGCGACAACTCGTTCGATTGGGAAGCGAAACGACAAAAGGAAAAGTGACATCCTTCGACAAGCCCGGAGCGACGCTGTGGGCTAGTCGCTTGCCAGCACTTCTTGAAGGATGAAGGCGAACGGCCGGCGTCAGCCGGCTGGTGGAGGCTGCAACCAGCCGGCTAACGCCGGCCGTTCGCCTCTCTTGGCATTCCATTTGCCGATACTTGGACTGAATCAGGCACAGCGCGCCGCGCGCTGGCGAGGGTATTTCGTGATGATACGTGAAGCGATGCACCGTTTGCCCGATCGACTGCCGTCCCGTGTCGTCATTGAGGGCGTGGAGCCGGAGATTGACGGCGGACAGTTTCCCATCAAACGCAGCATCGGCGAGGAAGTCGTTGTGGGCGCCGATGTTTATGCCGACGGTCACGATGCGTTGACGGCGGTGCTGCACTATCGGCACGCTTCGGAGAAGGAGTGGAAAGAAGTGCCCATGGAGCCGCATCCCAACGATCGCTGGACAGGCCGATTCACCGTGACGGCGCTGGGCGTCTACGAATACACGCTGCAAGCCTGGATCGATCGCTTCGCCTCCTGGCGGCGCGATCTCGCCAAGAAAGTCGAGGCGCAGCAGGAAGTGACCAGTGAGCTGCTGGAGGGCGCGGAGCTTGTAAGTCAGTCGGCCAAGGGCGCACGGGCCGAGGACGGCGAATGGCTGCGCTGGTGGGCTGACTCCATCACCAAGGGCAGCGACATGACGGCACGCACCAACGCCGCACTCGATCCGGTCTTGTCCACGATCATGTCGCGCTACGCCGATCGCGACAGCGGCCTCACCTATCCGCGCATTCTCCGCGTCACGGTCGATCGAGAGCGCGCCCGCTACGGCGCCTGGTACGAGCTATTCCCGCGTTCCTGCGCCGACGAACCCGGCCGGCACGGCACGTTCAAGGATGTCGAGAAACGGCTGCCGTATGTCCGCGACATGGGATTTGACGTTCTGTACTTGCCGCCCATACACCCCATCGGCCACAGTTTCCGCAAGGGACGCAATAACAGCTTGACGGCCGGACCGGACGACCCGGGCAGTCCTTGGGGCATCGGTGCGGCCGAGGGTGGACACACGGGCATCCACCCGCAGCTCGGAACGCTGGCGGAATTCGAGCATCTCCTGGCAGCGGCGAGCGAGCACAACCTGGAAGTCGCCATCGACATCGCCTTTCAGTGCTCGCCCGATCATCCCTGGGTGCGCGAGCATCCCGAATGGTTCCGCCACCGGCCCGACGGCACCATCAAGTACGCCGAGAATCCGCCCAAGAAATATCAGGACATTTATCCAATCGACTTCGAGTGCGCCGACTGGCAAGGACTCTGGCAAGCCCTTCGCGAGGTTATGTTCTTCTGGTGCGAGCATGGTGTGCGTATCTTCCGCGTGGACAATCCGCATACCAAGCCGTTTCGCTTCTGGGAATGGCTGATCGCCGAGATTCAGCCGCGCTACCCGGACACCATCTTTCTCAGCGAGGCATTCACCCGGCCCAAGGTCATGCGCCATCTCGCCAAGCTGGGCTTCTCGCAGTCGTACACCTATTTCACCTGGCGCAACAACAAGCACGAGCTGACCGAGTATTTCACAGAGCTGACGCAAACGGCGGTGCGCGAGTACATGCGGCCAAACCTGTTCGCCAACACGCCCGACATCCTGCCGGAGTTCCTACAATACGGCGGCCGCACCGCCTTTCACATTCGGTTCGTGCTGGCGGCCACCCTGGGAGCGAGCTACGGCATTTACGGACCGTCCTTCGAGACGTTTCAGCCACAGGCAGTCAAGACCGGCAGTGAAGAATACCTTGACTCCGAAAAGTATCAAATTCGCCATTGGGATTGGGATCGGCCCAATGTCTTTCGTGAACTCATCGCCCGTGTCAACGCGATTCGCCGTGAGAATCCAGCCCTGCACACCAATGATCGTCTGCACTTTTATCAAACCGACAATGAGCAGATCCTTTTCTACGGCAAATCCACGGCGGATATGTCGAATGTGATTTTCGTGGTAGTCAATCTCGATCCGCATCACGTGCAGTCCGGCTGGGTGCGCGTGCCGCTGGCCGAACTGGAATTGAAATCGGATGAAACGTATCAGGTCCATGATTTGCTAACCGAGGCGCGTTATCTGTGGAGCGGCGAATGGAATTTCGTGCGCCTGGATCCCAACGCCGCCATTGCCCACATTCTGCGCGTGCGCAAGCGCGTGCGGACAGAGAAAGATTTCGATTACTTCTATTGAGGATGGAGAATATCGCCATGGTCCCAACCGTGAACGTTACGGGCGGCTGGGAGACGGTTATGGAGGGACCGGCTCGAGAGAAGTTGGAGCGTACGGTGCTGCCGGAGTTTCTGCGAGCGCAGCGCTGGTTTGGAGGCAAAGGACGGCGTATCGAGACAGTGCGCTTCGTGGATTGGGGCGGGCTTCCGCCGGCAGAAAATCGTGTTTTTGCGTTGCTCCTTGAAGTACGTTTTGTGGACGGCAAGAGTGATCTGTATTTTCTCCCCCTGGGCATCAGCAGCGATGATTCCGCCGCGCGGATGCAACAAACCCGGCAACCGTGGCTGATTGCACGACTGACTGGAGTAGAGGGCGAAGCACTGCTGCACGATGCCCTGGCTGACGATGACACCTGCATGTCACTGATGGAAGCCATCGGCACGCAGCGCGAATTCGCCCTGCGACACGGGCGGATCCGCCCCTTTCCCACGACGGAGTTTCCCTCCCTGGTCGGCGACGAGGGCCAGAAAATGTCCGTATCGCGCGGCCCGGCCAAGTCGAGCAATACGCTGATTATCTACGGACAGAGCTTGCTCTTGAAACTGTTTCGCCATCCGGAGTCCGGCGTCAACCCGGAGTTCGAGATTGGCCGGTTCCTTACCGAAGGCCGTCTCTTTCAGCGAATCCCTCGCGTCGGCGGCGCCATCGAATACCATCGCCCCGATTCGGAACCGTTCATGCTGGCGATCCTTGAGTCGTTCGTCGTCAACCAGAGCGATGGCTGGCACCATGCCCTGGACCAGCTTGGCCATTACTTCGAGCGCGCCTCCAACCCCGATGCGGCACCTCCCAATCGACGCTCCTTGCTGGAACTCGCTGCGTCGGCACCGCCGCCTGCCGTCGAGAAAGCGATTGGCGGCTACCTGGACGCGGCTGCCACGCTCGGCCGTCGAACGGCGGAAATGCACCATGCCTTGTCGGCCGATCCCAGCAATCCTGATTTCAATCCGGAGCCGTTTACGCCGCAGGATGCTGCCGCCTTGCACGACAGCATTCGTGCGCGCGGCGAGAATGCTCTCGCGGCCCTTCGAGACAACCTGGAGCAGCTGCCGCAGGACACAATCTCGTCTGCTCGGCAACTCCTGGACATGGGCGAACGAGCGGCGTTAGCCGGCTGGTGGGGCGTTTACCAGCCGGTTAACGCCGGCCGTTCGCCATCCTGGAAGATTCGCTGTCATGGCGATTATCACCTTGGCCAGGTGCTCCGCGTTGCGGACGATTACGTCATCATCGATTTTGAGGGCGAGCCGATGCGGACCGTGGCCGAACGCCGCGCCAAACAGTCACCACTCAAAGACGTGGCCGGCATGCTTCGCTCCTATCACACTGCCGCTTACGCCGGCCTGTTCGCCTTAAGCCACGACCAACCGGAAACATTCGCCCGTCTGCGGCCGTGGGCCGAGCTATGGTTTGAGTGCGTCTCGGCCGCTTTTCTCCGTGAGTATCGTGCCGCAGCGCGCGAGCAAGCGATTGTGCCAGGCGACGACGCCGTGTTCGCCGAATTGCTCGATGCCTTCATGCTGGAAAAGAACTTTTATGAGCTACAGTATGAATTGAATAATCGTCCCGATTGGGTCCGTATTCCTCTCCGCGGTATTCTGACTTTGTTGGAGAATGCTTCCCCACTAGCCCGGAGCGCAAGCGACGGGCAACGCTTGCCCGTCGCTTGCGCTCCGGGCTAGTAATTGGCTAGTTGTTTGTAGAAAGGACAAGCGCCGTGATTACCGCGACCTTGAGCGATTTCGATGTCTATCTCTGGTCGGAAGGAACGCACTATCGCGCCTACGAAAAACTCGGCGCGCATCTGACCGAGCAGAACGGCGTCGCCGGCACGCACTTCGCCGTGTGGGCGCCCGACGGGCGTGAGGTCTCGGTTGTCGGCGACTTCAACGACTGGCGTCCCGGCGCTCATCCGATGCACTCGGTGCGTTCGTCCGGCATCTGGGAATGTTTCATTCCGGGTGTCCGCCAGGGTGCTCTTTACAAGTTCGCCATCACTTCGCGCGTGGCTGACTACTCGGTGGAGAAAGCCGATCCCTATGGTTTCGCCGCAGAAATTCGGCCACACACGGCCTCTAAGGTGTGGGACATATCCGGCTACAAATGGAGCGATCATGAGTGGATGGCACGGCGTGGCCGCTCGCAAGCTCTCAATGCACCGATGTCCATTTACGAAGTTCACCTTGGCTCATGGCGGCGCGTGCCGGAGGAGGGCAATCGCTGGATGACGTACCGCGAGGCGGCCGACTGGCTCGGCGACTACCTGTACGACATGGGCTACACGCATGTCGAGTTTTTGCCGCTGAGTGAACATCCGCTCGACGCCTCCTGGGGCTATCAGACGGTCGGCTACTACGCTCCCACCAGCCGTTTCGGCACGCCACAGGATTTGATGTATCTGATCGATACCCTGCATCAGCGCGGCATCGGCATTATTCTCGACTGGGTGCCGGCCCATTTTCCGCGCGATGAACACGGCCTGGGCTTCTTCGACGGCACGCACCTCTACGAGCACTCTGACCCGCGCCGCGGCGAACACCCCGATTGGGGCACTTTCATCTACAACTACGGCCGCAGAGAAGTCAGCAATTTCCTGATCGGCAACGCGCTCTTTTGGCTGGATAAGTATCACATCGACGGTCTGCGTGTCGATGCCGTCGCCTCCATGCTCTATCTCGATTATTCGCGCAAAGAGGGCGAGTGGACGCCCAACGAGTTCGGCGGCCGCGAGAACCTGCAAGCCATCTCCTTCCTCCGCCGCCTCAACGAGCGAATTTACGGCGAATACCCCGATGTCGTCACCTTCGCCGAGGAATCGACATCCTGGCCGCAGGTGTCGCGACCAACTTACCTGGGCGGTCTCGGCTTCGGCTACAAGTGGGATATGGGGTGGATGCACGATACGCTCGAATTCATGTCCCACAATCCGGTGCATCGCAAGTATCACTACAATCAGCTGACGTTCCGCATGATGTACGCTTTCAGCGAGAACTTCGTGCTGCCATTGTCGCATGACGAAGTTGTCCACGGTAAAAGATCGCTATTGGATAAAATGTCCGGCGATGAGTGGCAGAAGTTCGCCAACCTGCGTTTGCTCTACGGCTACATGTACGCTCAGCCGGGCAAGAAACTGCTCTTCATGGGTAGCGAGTTCGGCCAATCGAACGAGTGGAATTTCGAGATCAGTCTGGATTGGCACCTGTTACAGCAGCCGCTGCACCGCGGCATGCAGCGCTGGGTGCGCGACCTGAACACGTTCTATCGCGGCGAGCCGGCCATGCACGTCCTCGATTGCGACGCGGCCGGCTTCGAATGGATCGATTGCTGCGACTCCGAGGCCAGCGTGCTCAGCCTGTTGCGCAAGAGCCGTGCGCCCGATGATACTCTCGCTGTCGTCTGCAATTTCACGCCTGTTCCGCGGCACAACTATCAGATCGGCGTGCCGCAGGGCGGTTTCTGGCAAGAAGTGCTCAACAGCGACGCGCCGCTGTACGGCGGCAGCGGCCAGGGCAATCTCGGCGGCGTCGCCGCCGTGCCGGTGCCCTGCCACGGCCGCGATTACATGCTCACCGTCACCGTTCCGCCGCTGGGTCTGGTGGCGTTCAAGCGAAAAAGCTGATTCTATCCGAGCCGCGACCGTAGAGCCGCGGCCGTAAGGGAGCGGTCTTCTCTCCCGCCCCGTTACGGACGCGGCTCCGCTTTCGTATCCATTCGTTTCGGGGTATAATCGAGCCGGTGGGGAAAACAAAGGAGCAAGATCATGGCCGAGCCAAAAAAAGAGCGCATCCGCATCCGAGTCATACGCATAAAGGACACGGATGACGATAAGGCCATTTATGCCAAAGCCTTAAAGGCCTTCACCGCGGCGGATTTGCAAAAGTATACAGAAATCGAGCCGGGCATCCCCGCCGAACAAGTTCTGGCGGAGATGGAAGCGATTCATCGCGAAGAATCGGAAAAACGCAAACTGCGACAAGAAAAGAAGAAACGCAAACGAGAGAAAGACTAAACAATGCCCGAGCCGGGACAACGTAGTCCGCGCTGGGAGTTAATCTGTTCCCTTGTTAACGCGGAGATACTTCGTCAACTCCAGCGCCAAGCATCTCGATCCGGCCGAGGAGAAGCGATGGCTTCGGCCTTCCGGCAAATCGTGGAACGACTCCAGCGCGATCCCACCGAGGCTGGAGAGCCTTCCTACCGATTGCCCGCTATGCGGATGCAAGTTCGCAGAGTCGTCGTGCGTCCACTCATCGTTGATTTCGCTGTGTGTGAAGATCGCCCGTTGGTGTTCATCAAAGGCGCCTTCCTGCTTGGCAAACACGATTCCTGAGGAAAGGGAATCCTCATGTTCGATCTCGCCTCCGTGCAATCGGCCCTGCGAACGGCAAAGCTCGATGGCTGGCTGCTGTACGATTTCCGCGGCCTCAACGTATTGGCCCGCCGCGTGCTCGACATTCCTTCGGATGTCATCCTATCGCGGCGCTGGTTCTACTTTGTACCGGCCAACGGCCAGCCGCGCAAATTGGTCCATCAAATCGAGCCACACGCTCTCGATGGCGTGCCCGGCTCGGCCCAGCGCTATCTGCGCTGGCAAGAGCTGGAAGCCGGTGTTCGGTCACTGCTAACGGGTTGTCAACGTGTGGCGATGGAGTACGTGCCGCGCAACGCCAATCCCTACGTCTCGCGCGTCGATGCCGGCACCGTCGAGCTGGTGCGCTCCTTCGGCGTCGAGATCGCCCCTTCCGGCGATCTGATCCAGCAGTTCGAAGCGTGCTGGGATGACGACCAGTGGGCCATGCACCTCGAAGCGGCCAAGCACACACGCTCGGCCTACGATGTCGCTTTCGCGTTCATCGCCGAGCGTGTCCGCAGCGCCGGTTCGGTGCGCGAGACGCAGGTGCAACAGCGCATCCTCGATCACTTCGCCGCGAACGGACTCATTACCGATCATCCGCCTATCGTCGGCGTCGGCCCGCACAGCGGCGATCCACACTATGCTCCTGGCCCCGCCAGCGACAGCCCCATCCGCGAAGGCGACTTCGTCCTCATCGATCTGTGGGCCAAGCTCGACAAGCCGCGCTCCGTGTACAGTGATTTGACGTGGACCGGCTTCGTCGGCACGGAAGTTCCCGAGAAGTATGAGCGCATTTTCCAGATCGTCGCCCGTGCCCGAGATGCAGCCATCAACAAGGTGCGCTCGGCGTTTGCCAGCGGAGCCATGCTGTGCGGCTGGGAAGTAGATCAGGCGGCGCGCGATGTGATCGAGCAGGCCGGCTACGGTGCGGCCTTCTGTCATCGCACCGGTCACTCCATCGGCCAGGAGACTCACGGCAACGGCGCCAACATGGACAACCTGGAGACGCACGAAGAACGCCTGGTGCTGCCGCGCACCTGCTTCTCGGTCGAGCCGGGCATTTATCTTCCGGAGTTCGGCGTACGCAGCGAGGTCAACGTGTTCGTCGATGCCCAGCGACACGTCCATGTGACCGGCGGCACTCCGCAAACCAGCGTTGTACTGATTCTCAAGGCGTATTGAGGGTCCGAGACGCTCGCAGCTACGGTTCTTCTCCCGCACCGGGGCAAGAGATTGTCTCCGTCAGCTGTGCCCAGTAGCATACCACCTGCACTGCGAACTGCCACGCAACGTGAATTGCGGAATTCAGGCAGAAACGATGATTCAGAGAAGCAAACCGCAGCCGCCCCAAAATTGTCCCAGCCGGGCGGCTGCGGTGCCGGCGTCCCCAAGACGCCGGCGTCAAACATAACCTCCACCCCGTCAGTAGTCAAGAGTTCACTATATACAAAAATCAACTTTCAATGACCCACTGGCCTCCCCAGCAGTAGGATCGCTAGAATCGACCCAAGGAGAATGCAGGGAGGACAGACCGTGGAAGGACTCTTTGCCCGTCAAGCGTTTACAGGTTTCGGCCCCCTCGCTCTTTTGTCGGCTGTCGAAGCTCCTCGATTACACACGGTCAAGGCTCGCCGTCCGGGTCGGTTGCGCGCCCTGGTGCGCCGTGATTGTCCGCGCTTGCCGGGCGTCTACGGCATGATCGATGCCAGGCACGAGTTGATTTACGTCGGCAAAGCCAAGAACCTGCGCGTCCGGCTTCTGAGCTATTTCCGCCCGCGCAGCCGTGATCCCAAGGCAGGGCGCATTCTCAAACGGACGCGCATGTTGGTCTGGGAGATTGCGGAGAGCGAGTTTGCCGCGCTGTTGCGCGAGCTGGAGCTGATTCAGCGCTGGCAGCCGCGTTTCAATGTTGCCGGACAGCCGTGGCTGCGACGACGTGTTTATGTGTGTGTAGGACGGCGGCCTGCGGCGACGATTTTTCTGGCAAAGGAACCGCCGCGAACAGCGTCGGCCGGCTTCGGCCCAGTCCCGGCCGGCTTCAAGACGCGCGAGGCGGTGCGCCGACTCAACGACTGGTTCCGTCTGCGCGATTGCCCGCAAACTCAGGAAATGACCTTCGCCGATCAGCCGGAGTTGTTCAGCCTGCCCTTGACGCCGGGTTGCATCCGCTACGAGATCGGCAACTGTCTGGGTCCCTGCGCCGCCGCCTGCACGCGCGACGACTACGCTGCCAACGTTCAGGCGCTTCTCGCCTTTCTCCGCGGCGATGACGATTCGCCGCTGCATACGTTGGAACGCGAGATGACCGCAGCATCAACCCAGCTGGCTTTCGAGCGCGCAGCCGCCCTCCGCGACAAGCTCGAGAGTTTGACGTGGCTGAGTGAACGTCTGCGGATGGTGCGCGAGGCGTCGCAACACTCGTTCGTCTACGTGGTGCGCGGCCACGATGACGCGAAGGCTTGGCATCTCATCCACGGCGGACGTGTTCGTGCCGTAGTGCCGGCGCCCAGGGATGAGGCGAGCCGGCATGAGGCGGCCAAGCGCGTGCAGGAAGTGTATGAGCGGCGATCCGCGGCAGCCGGACCACCGTCCCCGCGTGAGATCGACGGCGTTCTGCTGGTGGCGGCATGGTTTCGCTGGCGCAAGGAGGAACGCCAGAATACGTTGAAGCCCACGGTCGCCCTTAAACACGCGACACGCTTACTCTCGGCTGGCGGTTAGGAAGCGATTTCAACACTAGCCCGGAGCGCCAGCGACGGGCGGAAGCACCCGTCGCTGGCGCTCCGGGCTAGTCAAAGGTACATCAAAAGCGCGAACCGATGGACTCAACGTTCCGGGTTCTGGCGGAATTCATTGACGATGTAGCGCATCGGTCCCTGGATGCGCTCCAGCGAGACATCCACCGCCGGCGACGCGGGACGATTCAGACGTTCCAGTAGCGCTCCCTGGGTGAAATCGGCGTAGGCGTCGCGGCGTCGATTCAGCGCCAGTCGTGAGAGACCCAAGAAGTAGAAAAAGCGTGCATCCTGACTGTCGTTCTCGATCGTGAGCAGGAACTCCTTTTCGGCGTTGATGTAATTGTGCTCAAAGTAGAAATCCACGCCGGCGGCGAAGTGTTTTTCCGCCTCCAACGGATTGGGCGTCCGCAGACTGTCGGGCCGTCGCAGACGCGGATCGTTGGTGATGAGGTACACCAGGCCGTCGCCATATTCGCGCGGCAGCATCGGCCGTATGCCATCGACATAAACTCGCAGCGCCTCGCCCCAGCGGCCCTTGACGGCCAGCGCCTGCGCCAACACGGTGAAGGGCACCGAGCCGGGCGGCGCCTTCAGGACCTCATCGGCCAGCTTCTCCGCCTCTTCCTGTCCGGGTTCGTCGCCGGGCACGAGCGGCGCCTGAAGACCCAAGGTCAGCATTAACACGAGCTTTTTCCTGTCCTCCAGGAGTTTGGCCGGGTAGGGGGCCGGATCTTTCAAGCCGACTTTCTCGGCGGCCCTGAGCGGTGGGACAGGCGCGTTGGGCCGTGCCTCGCGCGGCAGCAACAGCACGCGCGCCAGGGCCATGCGATAGCGGCTGCCCTCGGCGTCGAGCTTGCCGCCGTAGGCCGCCAGCGCCGTCCGATAACTTGCGATGGCCGCATCCACGCGGCCAAGCTCCTCGGCAATTCGACCGGCGGCATAGTGCCCTTCGGCTGCTCCCGCCTTGATGGCTGCGTCGGCGTCCTTCTGCGCAGCGACCAAAAGTGGATCCGTCGGCGGTAGGGGACCCTTAAACCTCGAGCGGGCCGCATCCAGCTCGATCAGGCTCCGCTGCGCCAACAGCTTGCCTTGATCTTTTGCTGGAAGCACCTTCATGCCCCGCTCCAGCACGGCCACCGCCGTCTCCATCCGGCCGTGGTCGTACCACATCCGGGCCTGCGAGGCGAAATACGCCGCCGGATTGGATACTTCCTTCAAAGCGGCATCGGCGTGTGCCTGCCATTCTTTGTTGTCCACGGCCCGACGCGACTCCTCCAGCCATTTCTTCGCTTCGCCGAATCGCTCGGTATTTCGCAGCGCCAGTCCCAGAACAACCTCTGCCTCGCCTTTCTGAGCCGCCGTTGCCCGCGGGTCCGACAGGACGCGCTGAGCATCCTTCTGGGCCTCACCCGCCAACGCGGCTTGCTCACGATTCTCGTCTAACAGCAGCAACCACAAGGGCAGCATGTCCGCCGGCTGCTTGCTGTCTTTGAGCGACACTGACAGCTGAGCAATCTCCTCCTGCTTCTGGCGCAGCGTACCCCCTGGATCCTTGGACTTGGCGACGTCGATCGCTTTTTTCACAGCCGCCTCGACATCCGCCTTGTCGTCGGCCGAGAGGAGCTTGGCCGCGACCAGATCATCGCGGACCTTCTTGAGCGTACTGTTGTGCTTGTCATAGTCGCCCTTGGTTTTCGCTATCTGGTCCTGCGCCGATTTCAGCTCGACTTGACGCGCCTCGATCATCTGCTTTGCCGCCTTGAGATCGTCGGCCAGTTTCGTGTTATCTTCCTTGGACTTCTGGATCTGCTTTTCCAGGTCGGCGGCCTTGGTCTGGGCGCTCTTCTGGGCCATTTCCGCGACCGCAAGTTTATCCATCAATTCCTTGGATGCCGCGCCGCCCCCCTGGGCCTTCTTGGCCAGGGCCTGGAGGGCCTGCGATGGTGTGTTCTTGTCGGTCAGATAGCCGCCGTCGCGCAGCTCTTTCTCCAGCTGCCAGTACATTTTCAGTTCGTCGCAGCAGCGGAGGAAAATGTCTTCTCCCGGATCGCTGAGGGGATTTTGCGCTTTGCGAAGTCGCGTGAATCGCACCTGATCGTGCAGTTTCTTCGCCCGATCGAGAGTGCCGATGGCGTCGGCGAAGTTGCCCGCGTGCGCCTGCTTGACCGCATCCCAAAATTCAAAGCCGGCTTCCTTGTTGTCTGCCGCCGCGGGTGGCTGAGCTTGCTGTCCGGGCTGCGGAGGCGGGGCGGCTTGTTGCGGAGCCTGGGCGGGAGGCTGTCCGGGCTGTGGGGCCTGTGCAGGTTGGGGCGGAGCCTGGGCCGGCGCTTCTTGGAGAGCGACTACCAGCAGCGCCAACAGGGCGGTGCTACCGTCCAGACCTCCGCGCCGCGGCAGCATGGCCGCGCTTGCGGCCTTCGCCGCAGCAGCCTTAAGATCTACACGGAGCATGGCCGACTCGAAACGCTGCTTTTGTATCGGATCGTTGGCGAACTGTTTCGCGGCCTTGGCATATTGGGCGCTGGCTTCGGCGAACTGTCCGGCCAGCTCGTAGATGAAACCCAGATCGTAGAAAGCATTGGGTTCATTCTGTTCTTCGGCTTTTTTCAGATCCTCAAGCGCCTTTTGTAGGGCCGGGTCTTGCGGATTGATCTTGGTGCCGACGCTCTTGAGATAGGTCATCAGACGATACTGACCGCGCGCGACCAGTTCCTTGGCATTGGTTCCCTGGACTTGCTCGATTCCGGCGGCCTCCTCCAAGTCGCCGCCGGCCACGCGGGCCGCCAGTGCCTCGAACGTCGGCGCTGGCTTCGCTTGGGCTACGCCGGTGGGCACGCCTTGAGTCAGGCCCTGGGGTACGCTCAGGGGAGCGGGCTGTTTCTCCTTCTCTCCAGGTCCCATCAATGCCGTTGCCCCAACCGTTCCGCCGACGCCAAGCAATATGCCGACGACTGTCGCGCCGGCCAGGGCCGGAATATTCGAGCGCGGCTTGGGTGCCTTGGGTGGTTTTTCTTCTTCTTCTGCCTGGGCTGCCTCGGCGGCCTCGGCCGCTTCTTCTGCCTCGGCGGCGGCAATGGCCTCTTCCCCCTCGGCGATTTCAGCTGCTTCCTGGGCCGCACCCGGCGCCGGTTCCTCCTCCAGGTTGGCGAGCAGATCGTCTACTTCTTTCTCGGAAACGGCCTGCTCCTCGCCGGCTGGCTCCTCGTTCGACATCAGTTCTTCCATGGCAACATCGCTGGCCGTCGGATCGTTTTGCTCGAACTTGCCCACGCCGAAACCGCTCTCTGCCGGAGCTGAGGTGTGATCGGCGGCGGGTTCCTCGTCCACCGCTTCCAGCACTTCGTCCTCGGAGACCGCCGCGCGCTCCTGGCTCTCATCAGGCTCTTCCGCCGCGTCGCCGAGATTCACGGCCGAATCCGCAGGCGTCGCCTCCAGCTTCGTGACGCGGTCGTCGTCGCGTTTGAGTTGAGTCGTGCGCTCTTCGCTCCGGCTGGCCAGCCGAGTCTTTTTTGCGGCCGCACAGTGAGGGCAGGTCGTCAGATTGTCCGCGTAGTCCCGGTCGCATACGTTACAATGTTTCGCCATGCCTGTTCCACTCCGCTCTTGAGGTGTGTTCTCAGTGAAGTTGTCGCCGCGCGGGAAAAACCGTCAGACCACAAGGACATCGAAATGCGAGGTGTCCCGATAGCCCGAGTCGGCTTCACTGTTACCCTATTTTCTCGATTTTGCCAGGAGATGACAACAAAAATCCCGCTAACTTTGCGATACGCCATTCTAACCAGGGAAACTCGCCGAAGGACACAGGCGAGCGATGCGTGCGGCGAATTCAGGAAATGCTGCGATCAGTGCATCTCGATCCGCCGCCTCGTAGTCGGCGAAATCGAAGCCCGGCGACATGGTCGTGCCCAGTAGCGCGAAGGCGCCTCCGGCCAGCAATACGCTCCCCTGCCAGACGCCGGCCGGCACCACGGTTTGCACTTGCTGGCCCGCGAAGAGGTCCGAGCCAAGTGTGAGGATGCGCCCGCCGTCTTCGGGAATAGGGCCCAGCTGCAACATCTCGACGGGATCGCCGAGGTAGAAATGAAAGACCTCATCGGCAGGCAATCGATGGAGGGCAGAGAACGTGTCCGGCGTCAGCAGATAATAGATGGCCGTGCCGGCCGAGCGTGCGGCGCGATACTGGAGCGCGAGGACATCAGCTGGCAGCTGCAACGACGAGCGATAGGTTTCGCGATACCAGCCGCCCTCGCGCGGCAGCGGTTGCAACTGAAGCAAACGGATGAGTTCGTCGGCGGTGGACATAGACAACTCCCTTGGACGATAGAATCTTGGGATTGACTGTCACCTTGTTGGCCGGAGGGTATCCGATGGCTCTCATGCTGAGAGAGCTTGGTATTGACAGACTTAGCATAGAAGACCGTCTGGCGCTGGTGCAAGAAATCTGGGAAAGCATCGCGGCCGAGGCAGAACAGATCCCCTCACGGAAGCTCAGCGCAGCGAGCTTGAGCGACGGCTGGCCGCCCATGCGGCTGATCCTGGCAATGTCATTCCCTGGGAAGAAGTGAAAGCCCGAGCGCTGGCGAGGGCGAAGCGATGAGCCTGCCGGTGAACCCATCAAATCATTATCTTGACGCCACTGTTTTCATTCTACCTTCTTTTGCGGAATCCTTGAGCACAAATCGCATCTGATGCAGATGCTTGACGGGAAAACGCCAGTCAGGCGGAACGCTCGTATCTGTGACGCCGCTGGCCAGCACCCACGCGGGTTGACTTGGATCGGGGCAAATCGTTGCGCCGACGGGTAGGTTCATCGGTTCGCGCGTGGGAGCGAGGGGCATTTGCTCGGGAGAACTCAGCTTGTGGTAGTTGTAGGACAGACAGAACAGCTCACCGCTTGCTTTGGCCTTGTTCCAATCGATTTGACCTGCCCACGAAACATGGTCGCCGTACTGCTCCAGATACCAGCACATCAGCGAATCCATCTCATCGCGCTTGTTAAGCACCACGATAGGAGCGCCGGAGCGCGCCTCGACAGCGAAGGCTTGCATGACTTGCCGCGTCCACAGCGCCTCCAGGGTGCGGTAGGGGTGAATCACGTCCCGAACGATACCGCAAACACCCACGAGCAGAAGAGTGGTGCAGACGCCGATGATCCAGCGGCGGCGAAGAGTCGCGGAGCGGAGACGTTCCAGAAGCACGGCGGCGCCCATACCGGCGCCCAGACAGATGGCGGGAGCGAGGTGCTGACACAGGCGGCACGACGCGCCATAGGGATAGCGATGCAGCACAGCGGCGAGCAATCCCAGTCCGAAGGGCGCCAGGCACAGCACCAAGAGAGCGCGGCGGCCCGTAGACCAGAAATGCCAAATTCCCAAGAGAAACAGGAGCGTGGTTACTGCGCTGCCCCCATCCTGTGCGCCGATGGGGAAGGCCATCATTTGTCCCGTGTGCGTGAAAATCAGCCATTTCACGAGCGCCAACGGCTGGGAGGGCGGGAAACCCTCGGCCCAGAACGATTGCATGCCCTCCTCGGTTGTCGCGCCCCTGTCCGGCGAGTGCAGCTGACTCTGGCCGGCGATAAAGTAATGGCCCAGGAAAGCAGCGAGCAGCACGACATTGTACAGGACCCACAAGACCTGTGCTTTTCTCCCCTGTCGCCACGCCGTCGTCAAGAGAGCGAGACTGATCGAGCCGGCCACGAAAACGACAGGATAGGAGCTAAAGAGCGCCAAAGGAGTCGCCAACGAGAGAAGAATCAACCAGCGCGATTGTTCGGGATGTTGCAGCCAGCGAACAACGGGTAGCAGCAACAATAACGACATGAATAGATCGAGCGTATACGGCTTGGTAAACGCGCCCATCGACACCGGCCAGATGGCGACAGCCAGAAAGGCCACGGCCATCATCTGCGCCAAAGGCGGAAGCGCCGCCCGCGCCAACCGCCAGAGCAACAACAACGACGCCATTCCCGCCAGGAACGGCACCAGACGCATCGATAATTCCGACGCACCAAACAGGCGCAACGAAGTTAATTCTCCCCACAGAAACAACAGCGGGGCCACCTGGCAATTGCGCAGCTCTCGCATCAGACCGAGATAGTCCAACTCCAGAAAATTCAGACAAATAAACGCTTCATCATCCCATATCGGGAAGCGAAGGAGATAGCGGATGAGGCGCCAGAGTACGCCGATCGCCAATAGCGCCCACGTCAGCCGCAGGAGCAAGACGCGATCCTGTTGTTCGTCGCAAGCAGCTGAGCCGCACGGAATCGTGGCCATGATGTGCCGCCTCCGGACTTGAGAGAATCATTCCTATCGAAATAGGATCGGATGGACGGGAGGCGCACTTAAAGGCAAACTCGGCAGCTTACCCATCTCGCCGCAGTCGTGCCCAAAATCCGCCGTCGGCAGGTCGGCCGGGCACAGCATCTTCGGTAGCTTCCAACCGCAGTTCTCGATTGCTCTCCAGCACTTTCTCGACGACGTGGCGGTTCTCTTCCGGCTCGATGCTGCACGTCGAGTAAACGACGATCCCACCCGGCCGGACACGTTCGACCGCCAGACGGAACAGCCGGGTTTGCAGGTTAACGAGGTGCTGCAGATCATTGGAACGCAGACGCCAGCGCGCTTCGGGACGCTTGCCGAGGACGCCGGTGTTGCTGCACGGCACATCCACCAGTACGCGGTCAAATGGACCCGCCGGCACATCGGCGCCACTCTCGTCGCGTAGGCGGCATGTTGAGAGGATCGTCAATCCCAGACGCTCGGCAAGGCCGGCCACCGTTTGCAAACGCTGTTCGTCCACGTCGCAGGCGAGGACACGGCCGGTGTTGTGCATCAATTCGGCGAGGTGCGTCGCTTTGCCGCCGGGAGCGGCGCAGAGATCGAGGATGGTTTCGCCCGGTTCGGGCGCCAGCGCCGAGGCGACACGCATGGCCGATTCGTCCTGCACGCTGAACCAGCCGTCGGCGTACCCGGGAAGATCACGGATCGGGCCGGGTTCGTGCAGCCGAATCGCCTGCGGATGCCCGCCCGGCTCGGCGGCATGGCCGGCCTGGCGCAGCGCTTCTAAGAGACGTTCGCGCGAACAGTGCAAAGGCTGACAACGCAGTGTCAGTGGTGCGGGTCCGGCGAACCAGAAACCCAGACGCTGACATTCCTCGACGCCATATCGAGGTAGCCAGCGCTGCACAAGCCAATCCGGCAAGCTGAACGCAGCGGCAAGATATTCTCGCGGATGGATTGCCGGATCAGGGAGGATGGGGCGCGACAGGCGGCGATATTCACCGTGTTCCAGCGGCAGTGCATCCACGGCGGCGGTGGTCGTACGCTCCTCGGTCATGAGTTCGGCCAGGCGGCGGAGGATGCCGTTCAGGAAACCGCGCGCGCCAGGACGACCGAAGGATACGGCCAGCTCCACGGTCTCATGCACGGCAGCGTGCGCAGGAATGTGCGTGAGCAGAGCAAGCTGACATGCTCCCAAATAGAGAGCGTCCCACAGCCACGCTTCAACTTTGTTCGCAGGGCGATTCACGAACGGTTCCAGCATCGCTCGCAGCGTACCGCGTCGCCGCAAGACACCGTAAACCAGTTGCGTGACCAATCGGCGATCGGCAGCAGAGAGCGCGTGCGTGGTGAACCAGCGATCGAGGATTTCTCCAACGAAGGCATCATGTTTGCGACATTCGAGGAGGACTTGAAGTGCGAGACTGCGGGCGTTGTGGCTGCGTCCGCGAAAAATCGGCAGCGCGCGCTTCATGGCGTCTCCGGGCCAAAGCGATCGCCTGCTTTGAGCTTGTTGCCGCGCAGAAACTCCTTGGCCGACATACGGCGCTTGCCCGCCGGCTGTAGTTCGAGAATCTCGACGGCTTCATTTGCGCCGGTGGCCACCCAGAGAGATTTATCCTCGTGAAGCAATACGCAGCCCGGCGCGGGATGGATTGCTGAGGAGGATGCGACGGCTATCTGTCCCATTCGGTTGACAATCACCCGAAACGACGGCTGATCCTGGCGATGCAAAAACGTATACGCGGTCGGCCACGGCTGCATGGCCCGAACCTGGCAGCACACCTGGCCGGCGGAACGGCTCCAATCGATCAGCCCATGCTCCTTCTTCAACTTCGGCGCCTTCGTCACCTGGCTGGGATCTTGCTTCTGACCCTGCACGGTGCCGGCCTGGATTTGCTCAATCACCTGGAGCGCCTGGTGCGCCCCCAAAGACGCCAGTCGTGCTTCGACGTCGCCGGCCGTTTCGTCGGGGCCAATGTCCGTCGCTTCCTGCGCGAGCATGTCCCCTGCATCGAGCGACGTGGACATCTTGATAATCGTGACGCCGGTGCGCGTTTCGCCGTGATAGATCGCCCAGGCGATCGGGGCGGCGCCGCGGTATTTGGGCAGCAGAGAAGCATGGACGTTGATGCCGCCGTGCGGCGACACGGCCAGGACATCGCGCGAGAGAATCTGACCGTACGCAGCAACAACGAGTAGATCTGGCTTGAGCGCCTGCAAGGCGGTGATACCCTGGGGCGTGTTGATGCTCTCTGGCTGAAGGACAGGAACGCCGCGTTCCTCGGCAATGGTCTTCATGCCGCGGCCGGTCTGCCGCGTGGAGCCTCGCTCTGCGCCGGCGACGCGATCGGGCTGCGTCACCAGGCCGACAACCTCAAGCGAGCTGGCCAGCAATGCTTCCAGAGTCGGTTCGGCGAATAAACCCGTCCCCATCATGACGAGACGCATGGCGAGAATTCCTAGCTCAAATGGGCGGAACATCATTGGGCGGAGGTGAACCGTTTTGCCCCAGTGCCGCCGAACGTTCTTTCAAAATGCGTTCCAGCTCGGCCGTGGGCGGTATTTCGCCTTTCTCCTGGGCGCGTTGAAAATCCTGCTCGAATTCTTTGAGGGCGTTGCGGCTGGCCAGGCGGGCGATGGTCCCCATCTTGTCGATGAACAGAATGCCGTCCAGATGATCGACTTCGTGCTGCCACAGCCGTGACTCCAGATCGCTGACGCTTTTATCGACGACCTCGCCGCGCAGATTGTACGCCTGCACATGGACAGTCTTGGCCCGGCGAATCTTTTGATAAAGGCCCGGAAAGCTGAGGCAGCCTTCTTCCCCTTCGATCGTGCCCTTGCGCTCAAGGATGACGGGGTTGAGCAGAACTTCCTCTTTGTCTCGTTGCTGCGGATCGCCGCTGGGATTCAAGACGACAATGCGATAGGTCAGAAAGACCTGGTTGGCGGCCAGACCGAGACCTTTATGTTCGTACATCAATTCGAGCATGCGCCCGGCATCCAGGTGGATTTGCTTGTCGATGGCTGCCAGCGGTTTGGCCGGATGACGCAAGGCAGGATGCGGATACTGGACAATCTTCATGCCGTACTCAACTGCGGAAGGATAAAGCGATAAGCAATAACGGGATTATATCGCATCCTGCGGACCGGACAAAGGTGTAGGGTGGGTCGAGCGTAACGAAGCCAACCAGCGCGGCGTCGTGGGCCTCGCCACGCTCGACCCACGTTACCGGCGAAGGTTCGCGTCCAGAAAAGCCAGGATAGTCTTGGCGTTGCGTTGTTGCTCTTTGTCGCTCCAGTCTCCGCCGTGGTCCTTGCCATGCAAAGGCGTTAGCCGCGAGCTGACTTTCGCTTTGCGGAGGGCGGAGTGCAGCAGCTCGGCCTGCTCGTAAGGGACGACCTTGTCCTCGGTGCCGTGGATGGTCAGCACCGGCGGGGCGCCGCGATGGACGTAGGCCAATGGCGACGCTGCGCGGTAGGTTCCCGGAAGCTGTTCGCGCGTGCCGCCGAGAAAATCGCAGACCAATCTTCGCGTGGCGTCCGGCCACTCCGGCCGCGTCAGGTCGGTCGGGCCGGAGATGTTGACGACGGCCTGGATACGGCTGGATTGTTCGGGATTTCCACCGTCGCCCTCCAGCCCGTCCTTCTCCTGCGTCAAACCCAGCAGCAAGACCAGATGCGCGCCGGCCGAGAAGCCCATAGCGCCGATCCGCTCGCGGTCGATCTGGTAGCGCTCGGCATTGGCGCGGAGCCAGCGCACCGCGCATTTGGCGTCGTAGATTTGTGCCGGGAACTTGTACCGTGGAGCAAAACGATAACTGACTGTGGCGGCGACGTATCCTTGTGAGGCGAAGATGCCGGCCACAGCACGACACTGCGCCCGCGTGCCGTAGGCCCAGCCGCCGCCATGAAAGATGAGCACGGCGGGAAACGGACCTGGTGCATCCTTGGGAGCGCAGAGATCGAGCTGCAAATCTTCGCCACCGGCGTGGCTGTAAACCACGTCAAATTCCTCGCGGACAGAGTAGATTGCCGTGAAGACAGGGCGCTCCGGTTTTACCGGCCGGGGGGCCGGAACGGGTAACGGGCTGCCATCGGCCGATCGAGAGCGAAGCGATGCGCAACCGAAAGATGCCACCGGGGCAATGGCGAGTGCCGATTGCAGAATGCAGAAAAAAAGACGAGACGGCCTTCTCATTCCGGAATTCTGTCTTGTGCATTCGTCATTGTCCACTCCCCGGTTGCCTTCTGCCTTCTGCATTCTGCATTGGGCCTTCTGCATTCTGCATTGTTGACTCTCACGGCAGTCCCGCCCATTTCCGGCCGGTCCATTCGATGGTCAAAAACGCCAGCACCAGCACCAGCACAACCCACCACTGCCAAAGTTTCTGTTCGTAACGCTCGCTGTGTGCCACCGACTGCTGGACGAGCAGATCGATCAACTCGCCGGCATTTTCAGGTGTGAACACCGCACCGCCGCTCTTGGCTGCGATTTCTTCCAACAGCGGCCACCGTGTTTCCAGGTCGATCATTTCCTTGCTTTGGGGCGGTCGAATCGTGAAGGGCGCCCGCATCGGTTTGCCGGGCGGTCCCGTCTTCGCCGACAATTTATCGTTGTAATCGGGCATCACCAATTCGATGGAGTAATCTCCTGGCGACAGACCCCGAAGCGCCCCCTCCAGCACGCGCGGCTGCGCCGACCGACGGCTCAAGGGCACCAGGGCGACGGCTTTTTCGGTTTCGCCGTTCTTGCCCGGCTGGAGCACGCGCGCCGCTGCCAGCAAATCCGGCTTGATCGGTCCCAGTTCCTCGCCGAGACGGACGACGATCTTGACTTCCTCGTCGCGCGCATAGATCGGTTGCGGTGTGCCGAAGCGGATGGAATCGTTGCCGGTCATGAGCGGCTTGTCCGACGCCGCCCAGCGAATGGCCGCGCCCCAGAACGCATGATGGTAGGCGTCGCCCTTGCGGTAGCGCCAACGCCAGGTACTATCGAGCCCAACAAAAAGCACCCGGCCGAATCCATAATTCTGCTTGACGATCAGAGCCGACTTGGCCGCGTCCTGGTCGGCCACGTGGGCCAGCGCCGTCGCTCCGGGTTTAGCCTGTCCGGCGATGCCCCAGAAATGGCGCGGCAGTCCGCGCCAGACGGCGGCGTTTTTGTCCGAATCGGCGCCCATTTCCAGAAACTTCGTATCCTTACCCGCCTGCGTCAGTTCCAGGGAGAACCCCTCGACCGGCGCGACGACGCGCGGCGACTCGATCGGCAGCAGTTTGCGGAGTGGATCGGTCTGGCCGTTGACCTCGATTTCCGGATACGCCAACGGCATGAACCGTTTGCCGGCCACAATCACCAGCGTTCCGCCGCGTTCGCCGATGTACTGCTCCAATCGTTGCCGATCCGCCAGGGGCAGTTGCTCGACCCCGACATCACCCAGGATGATGCAGTCGAAATCGGCCAAGCCGTCGCCGCCAGCCGGCAATTGTTGCCGCGGCGAACCAATTTTATTCAGCTCCTCCGGGCTGAGTCTTTCGTTGAGGCGCGGCTGCTGGAAAACGACGCTTTGGACTTTCATGGCGCCATCGCGCCTCAGGGCCGTGGCGAGATAGTGATACTCCCAGCGTGCCTCGCCGTCGATCAGCAACACGTTGGCTTTGTCATCGCTGACGCTGAGCGTCGTCGAACGGCTGTTGTTATCGCCGCACGTCTCCTGGGTATCCGACTTGGCCGGCCGCACCGAGGCCGTTACCGTTTGCATGCCGGCCTCGTCCATGCGCACAGAAAAACTCTCGGTGTAGGTGCGATCCTTGCCCTGGTGATGGATGATGCGCTCGGCCAGCTTCTTGTTACCGTCCTTGCTCTTCTGGTGCAATTCGACGCGGAAATCCTGCGCCGCCAGACTGGTGATCCGAAACGTTGCCTCGACGTTGGCCTCGACATCCTTGAAGACAGCGTTGGGCGCCTGCACGGACACCATCGCCGCATCCGGCGGCGGCTGCCGCGAACCCAGTGCGATCGGATAAATCGGTAGATGTCGTTCGCCCAGTTCTCGCGCCTTGTCCGTCGGCGATTCGCCGGTGTTGTGCTGGCCATCGGTCAAGAGGACGATGCCAAGCACCTTGGCCTGTCCCGACGCAGAGCGCTCCAGCGCGCGTGTCAACGGCAAGTGAAGATCCGTGAAAGCGGCAGCCGCCGGCTCGGCGAGAGGTTGAAACAACTCGTCGAGCTGATCGGGCTTCAGCTCCCAGGCTTCCTGGTGGAAGCCGAGTAATTCCACATCCTGTTTCACCGTCAATGCCGGCAACAGACCAACGCCTTCACCGCTCAAAATGCGCCGTGCCGTCTGACTACGCGTCATCTCATTTGGACGATCGGCCACATCCATGCTGGCAGAGCGATCCACGGCCACGAGAACGTAGCCCGGTACATTGTCCGTGCGTGTCCGGCCATAAATGGGTTGCAAACAGACCAGGATGAGCAAGAGTGCCAGCACCACGGCACGCAGGCAGAGCAGACCGACCGCCGTTCGGCGCGCCACCAGTTGCATCTCATAGCGATACAACCAAAGCACCAGCACCAACGGCAGCAGACATAGGATTGCGAGGAGGACCGCTTGCAGGGCAGGGTGCAGGCCGGCCCATTGCGGTGTCAGCAAGATATCGCCGAGGTCGAACGGCAGTTTCCAGGAGGCCATGATGCGTGTCCGTATCCATCCGCCGTGTCTCAAAACAAAGTGTACTCATTTGTTGCGGCCAATTCTAGTGTTCGCCAGAAAAACCTTAAAGTCCGGCCCACGAATTGCCGACAAGATAGAGGTGAGACCCTAGCGCCGTGACACTGCCGTCTCTCCGGCCCATCGAGGAGTGCTGGGGAGATTGTGCAGGTTGGGCGAAGCATCCGCGGGAGGCAAAGCGATGGAGGGGCTGCGCGTGGTTAAGGATACGTTGACCCCGCAAGCACCGTGCAGTCGCTGTCAGTCGGCCGGCTGTCCGTGGGACCGGCTCGCCGGTCATTCCGTCTGCCCCGACTGTCAGGAAGCCCTGGCCCAGGGCGAAGGGGAGCCGTTTGTCGTCCGCACCGAGAGACATCGCTGTCTCGTCTGCCAACAGCAAGGCACGGTTCGCTATTTGACCTATCCTCTGCACTCGGCCGAGCCGGTGGAGATGGATTTGTGCCCACGTCACTTCCAGGCGCTGCTCGCACGGCGACTGGATCACCATGCCTATCACCAACTGAGCCGGCAACTGCAAACGCTGGGCTTTACGACCCGTCAGGTTTTTCTGCTGCACGAAGCGTTTTACGATGAGCAGGGCACTTCGTTGCAGCCGGTGCCGGATGTGTAGTCCGATCGTCTCACGGAAACGATGATGCAAGGAACGCTCGTCGCCTGCTATCCGAGCCGCGACCGTAAGGGAGCGGTTGGGGAGAAATCGCTCCCTTACGGTCGCGGCTCGAATTACACTTTGGGCACACTGCAAACCGCGCTGTTCGCCCTTTCCCTCGTGCAATTCCTTCGCTGTGCCGGACCCGCCTACATCTGGGTGTTCGTGGCACTGATCATCCCGCTGGTGCGCCTCGGTTGGAGTGCGGACTATCGCCAGCGGGTTTGGTCGCGTGTCCGGCTCGAATGGGCCAACATTGAGTCCTTCGCCATCAATCGCACCCGGCTGCCCTTACGAGCGACGGCGTTGCTGATCGTGTTGCCGGCGGGACTGTTCTTCCTCTCGCAGCGGCCGCTGATGACCGGCGATTCCAAACCGATCACGCTGATCGCCTCCTCCCTGGTGCGCGACGGAACCACCGATATCAGCGCCTTTCTGCCGGAGTATGCTCCGGTGTACCGCCCCACCCCGACGATGGAACTGCCGTATTTCTGTATGCGAACGGCGACGGGTGTGCATTCGAGTTACGCTTCGGGGATGTTTGTGTTCGCCGTGCCCTCGGCGTCGCTGGCCCGGCTGCTCGGAGCGGACTTGCTTTCCGGCGGCGTGCAGGACCGCATGGAGAAGGGCGTTGCTTCCTGGTTGGCGGCAGTGTGCCTGGGACTGTTCTTTTTGCTGGCGTTGCACCTCGCCGATGCGACAAGTGCAGCCTGGATGGCACTCTTTCTGGCGACGGGATCGGGCCTGTGCAGCACCGTAGGACAAGCATTGTGGCAACACGGCGGCGTCCTCTTCTGGATGCTCGTGGCGTTTCTGATCGAGTTCCGCACCTGGCGGCGTCCCACGCTGACCGGGACGCTCTTTCAAGGCGTGGCCCTGGCGATGATGTTCGCTTGTCGTTTGCCGGCAGCAGTGCTGATCGCGGCTTTCGGCATATGGCTGATGATTCGAGCGCCGCGCCGGGCGATCGTTGTCGGCGTCTTCGCCGCCGGAACTTACGTGCCGTGGGCGTGGTACTATGGGATGACCTACGGCCACATTCTCGGCCCCACGATACGGCAGATGGACATGTTCACGGGCCACTGGCGCGCGACGCTCATCCCTCTTCTGATCAGTACCGATCACGGCCTGCTGGTTTATCAGCCGTGGATTTTGCTAAGTCTGGCGCTGGCTGTGCCGAGCGTGCGCCGCTGTTTGCCGGCTGCACCGCCGGATGCGCCAAGCGGCTGGAGATGGCTGTGTGCCGCGGCCATCGTTGGGTATCTGGCCCTGGTCGCTTCGTGGTACTGCTGGTGGGGCGGACAGTGCTGGGGATCGCGGATCATCATTGAAACCGTGCCGTTTTTCGCTCTGC
Organism: Gemmataceae bacterium; assembly: GCA_036557565.1. Lineage (GTDB taxonomy): Bacteria > Planctomycetota > Planctomycetia > Gemmatales > Gemmataceae > JAJPHU01. Next base: position 294 of record DATBHJ010000168.1, on the reverse strand, counting down.
TTTGTCTTCCTGCTGTCGCCGTCCTTCGCCAGCTGGCATGGGGCCGTCGCTTGCTGATAGCGATGGTGCTCGTCGCCGCTTTCGTGCAGCTGACCGGCGTGTATCTGAAGGCAGATTTCCGCGACACGCAACCGGCGCTCATCGGCAGCGCCTCCCCGGAGCCGCCCGGTTCCTGGAAACACTGGCCGTTCCTCACGCCGTTCGTCGGCTCGCTGCACGGGTATCGATGACGCCAACCGTAGGGTGGGTCGAGCGTAGCGAGGCCCACCAGAGGAGTGGTGGGCCTCGCTACGC
>DATBHJ010000167.1:0-6181 GCA_036557565.1 Gemmataceae bacterium | reverse complement strand
GTGCGCGGCAAATCCCGCAGGCTTGCCCAAGAGCGGGCCCAAATGTATAAGCCGCGCGGCGTCGGAGTGTGGCTCAGCCTGGTAGAGCACCTCGTTCGGGACGAGGGGGTCGCAGGTTCAAATCCTGCCACTCCGACCAATACTTAGCTGAGCTTCGATGTTGTCCGGCCACAGATTCGGCCACAGTTTCACGCCTGCGCCGGTGTCGCTGGAACGCCTGCTTAGCGCCTGCAAGATGGTCTGGGTGGTGATGACCATACCGTTGGGACAGCATCTCCACGGTCATACCGAGGTAGCCGGCGGCCTGCCATAGGTCGGTGGCGGCTTGCATCAACCAGGTCGCTGCGGTGTGGCGAAGAACGTGCGGCGTTACGTCGTCGCTAAGTCCGGCATCCGCCGCGGTATTTGCGAAAGCCTTTGAGATGCTCTGTACGGGCTTGCCATTCCATTCCACAGCGAAGCGTTGCCCCTGCCGTTTCCAGCGTCGTAGGTGGGCTAGAAGACGATCAGGCAAGGGGACCGGCGGCTGACGCTTTGTCGTCTCCCGCTGGCCTGGCGGACGTCTATAGAAGACGCCGCGCTGAAGATCGATCCAACCGTGTCCTGGCGTCGGTTCGAGGGCAGCGCCACAGACAGCACTTGCGCGGGTTCCGGTGTAAAGCGCGACCAAAATGAATCGAGCGACGTGCTGGCGCGAGCGACGGCTCGTCGGATTGCCGTTCTGGATTTCGCGGTAACGCCAGGCCGCCGAAAGCAACCGTGCAGCCTCTGAGCGGCTCAGCCATCGGTCACGTGCCGGTCGTTCTCGCGGCAACCGAACCTCAATTACCTTGTCGCAGAGTCCTTCGCGGCGGTGGTGGTTAATTGCCGCGCGCAGGTCCTCTAGCTCACGGCGCGCTGCCGCATCCGTCGACCGTTGTTTCGCGTAGGCACGGCAGGTCTCGCCGGTCACGTAGGACAGCATCTCATCGCCGAAAAACGCATCTAGCGCCTTGATGCGTCCTTTCGTTTCTTTTGGGCGGGAATGTTCCGGGACGACGTCGCGAAGATAGATCGTCAGGATGTCGGCGATAGGGATTTGGTCCGGCTCGCGGATGCGCGCGCGCGCGGCTTTTGTGTGTTTGTCGGCGAGGAAAGCGGCGAGGGCTCGTTCTGCTCCAGCAATGTCGCGTGCAAAGCAGCCCGTGCTTGTCTGATGGTTGCCGTCCCGGATGATCCAGATCGATTCATGACGCCCCGCCCCGTCAGTTCGCCTACGGCGAAGGTAGAGGCGGGGGCCTTTGCTTCGACGCGGCATAGGTTCCTCATCCGTTCGATATTCGCCAACGTGGTGTAGTCCTTACCGGCGATGCGTTCGATGATCAGCCGCCCACGGGCAGCTTCGCGCCGCAGACCTGATGCTGACATCGAGCCATCGGGGAAGGCAAGCGCCGCTGCCACGCTGAGCCGGAGCGGGGTGTCGGGTTCGACGCTCTCAGGATTAGGTATGTTGATCGGCCTTGAGAAGCCGCGTGACTTGGCCATATAAATGCGACCAGCTCCAATGTGCCCGTGCGGCAACGCTTTTTGCACCAGGTCATCCGCGTGAGATCGCGATATGTATATTCCGATGGTGCAGATCCCGGGTTGTCAGCCCCTCGATGAAAGTGACAACCGGGACGGCCGCGAGCCGAAGGACGATCAACTCCGGCCAACTGTCTTTCTGCCGTTTGGCTCGCTGCCGACCTATGAAGCTGCGGCTGAGTTCTATTCGTACATCGCCTACCCTCATCCAGATGAGGAGACCCAGCGCGAAAAATATCGCATTGCTCTGTCACGTTGGGCCGTCCTTGAACGAGGCAAGATTGATAAAAGCTGGAACGAAAGCACTGAAGCTGAGATTAGGCCGGTGATCTTCTCTCAAGCGGAGAAGCTTTATAAGGATACTTATCGGCGCGGCAGCATCACCTGGTGGGAAAGAGGTATATGCGCCTCTTTGATGCTTCTGCCACATATGTTGCAAGAGTTATTTGAGGGTCTTCCTCCAGGCGTCGAAAATGTCCTCGGAGTGCTTGGTGCAAAGTGGAACTATTCGGTGGGCAGCAACAAGACTATTGCAAACAGGATTTGGCGTCCGACCAAACCAGTCGCACATGCGGCCGCTGCCGCCATATTGTGCCTAGGCACGTTGAAGGATCCCGAACACAAATGGGACGATGAGCATCAACTGTGCTATAAGCAGCCTTTCCTAGCCACATTGTTTTATGAGGATGTGTTTCGGAACATCTTACTGAATTTGACCAGCCAACTTTATCTGCAGATACCGAGTTGCCGACGTTTCAAAATAAGAGAATGTGAGATGATTAACTTTGCGCTGGGCTATTGATCCTTGCTCCTTCGGCAAGAGGCTTACGCGCGCTCTTCGTCGTCACCATAGTTGTCAATTTTGCGCTCCGCCTGACAACTCTGTCCGCGTCATGCGGCCCTAAACCAATCCCGACCATCGAACGTTTGAGCTAGCCGATACATATCGGACGGCCGACGGGAGAGGTTTGCCGTCGCGGGTCGGGCTGGCGTCGCGGTCGGTTTGGGTTAGCGCCAGCGAGGAGTCCTGAAATGGAGAACGCAAAACGCGATCGCACCGCTTCTACCGAAGTCGATAGTTCCGACGAGTATGATCCCTTCGCGGACGTTCCCAGTTTTGAGGAGGCGGTGGAGGAGCGAAAGAACCACATTGCATGGCTGAACGAAGGCGATGCCGGTCAACGTCGACTTGCCGCTCTACTATCGAAGTGTCGCAACGGCCAGCGTTGCCATCTGGAGGAATGCGCTGTCTGTGAGCGACAAAAGCTAATCGAACGGCGGGGCGTTCCGGCATCAATCGTCAAGAGCATCGGCGCGTCTTACGCCATCGTCACGATCTATCTGGATCGCATACGAGTCATCGGTAAACGTCGTCCATTGAACGAGCAAAAAGTGCGTACTCTAGCGGCGTCAATCGACAAGGTCGGGCTGCAGACGCCGATCTCGGTTCACCGGCGAAAAAACGACGTACTCCTTGTTTGCGGTTGGCACCGACTCGAGGCCGTAAAGCGGCTGGGCTGGAACTCGATAAAGTGCACAGTCCTTGTCGGTGACGACATCCAGCAACGCCTCTGGCAAACCGATGAAAATCTTTGCCGTGCCGAATTGACCGTCCTTCAACGCGCGGAGGCTATTGCGCAAAAACGGGACCTAATTCGGCAGCTACCGGAGGAGGGGCAAGTTGCACCCCCCGGAGGGCGTCAGCCGAATGAAATGGGAATCAACAAATCCGCGAAGGTGCTCGGCATGACCCGCGAGGAAGTACACCTCAGTGCGTCAGACTTAGTCGGCCATTTGAATTGCCGCTATTTGACGGCGCTCGACCTAGCTGTCGCCCGCGGAGAACTGGACAAGCCCGCCGTTTGGGATCCAGTGCTGGACGTTCTCGCGCAGCGTGGCGCCATCCACGAAGAAAGGTACCTCGATCATCTCGTACATACTGGGTTTCCGGTCACTCAGATCGAGGGAGTTGGTATTGGTTCATTTACGGTATCGCGGACGCTCGACGCCATGCGAGCAGGAGCGCCAATCATCGCGCAAGGCGCCCTTCGTTCTGCGAACTGGGGCGGTCGTGTTGACGTTCTTCGCCGCATCGATAAGCCGAGCGGGCTTGGCGAATGGTCATACGAAGTCATTGACACGAAGCTCGCACGCGAGACAAAGGGCAACACGGTCCTTCAGATATGCCTGTATTCCGATCTTTTGGCTGAAAGCCAGCAGCTTATCCCGGAATTCTCGCATGTGGTGACGCCGGGAAGCGATTTCATACCAGAAGAATTTCGTTTTTCCGACTACGCCGCGTATTACCGTCGTGTCCGCAAGAGCTTGGAGGCTGCGGTCAAAGATGGCTCAGGCGCGGATTTGTATCCAGAACCGAAGCCGCATTGCGATATTTGCCGCTGGCGAACACGTTGTGAGGCGAAGTGGCGAGCGGACGATCACCTCAGCCTGGTTGCTGGCATATCGAAGTCTCAAATCGGCGAACTGGAAAAACGCGGCGTTAATACGGTCGTCGAGCTGGCGGCTATTCCACTGCCGCTGCCATGGAAGCCTGATCGCGGCGCGGCTGAAAGCTACGCTCGGATAACCGCCGAGCTTGGGGCAGGGGGGACGCAGTGCTAAGGAATTCGCAATTTCCTGCCAGCGGACGGTGCCATGTTGTTTTATAAAGTCCTCCGCGATTGCATCCGAGATTCCTTGATAGCTCAGTGCCTCCATCAGCCACTCGAATATTGCCGGTGTGTCGTGTTCCTTGACTGCGCGGCGCATGCCGAGCTGCCGCAAGCTGCTGCGTAAGTCGGCAACAAAGGATGATGTGCCGGCCAGGCAGCAGACGGCATGCACCATGCGGACTGCATAGGCCAGGTGCGGATTCGCTGTTGCCGGCGATTGTGTGGAATTGAAATTGAGTTCAGTCATCGAAGCTGGTCTGCCGAATTGACTCGTCAGATCATCGCTACGAGCTTGCGCTGAGCATCGGTATCGCCCTCGATGTACCGCTGCGTTGTTTGGATCGACCGATGGCCAGCCAAGAGTTGAACGTCGCGTAGAGACGCACCGGCTTTGTGGGCGAGCCGAGCTGCACGAGTAATGAATGTCCGGCGGCCAGAATGAGATGAACAACCCTCGGCGCCGATGGCCCGGTAATCACAGTATGATCTCCCCCTGCGGTTCAAGTCCTTTCTGCGGGTTTTCGGACGCCGCCAAGCGCACGATCAGCGACTGGCCGGCGATGTTCAGCACCACTTCGGCGGCACCAGCTTGCTTTGCGGCGCGGATTACGCGGGCGATGTCGGCTTGGGTGATTTGGGCGGCGCGCCGAGGCATGGCCTATCCTAACGACGCTTTGGCGCCGAAGCCGGCCTCGTGCGCGTCAACCGAGGGCTCGGCACCGTCAACCGCGTCAACCTTGATTTCGGACTGTTCGACTAGCGCTTTTCTGGGGGCGGCGACCCCCGCGAGAGGCCCCGGACGAGGAAGGGCCCGCGGCGACGCAGGCGGCGCCGCTGCGCCGCGGGGGGCCGGAGGATTTCAACGCCCTTACAGCGGAGCCACATCGTCGTTTTCCTGCTGCGCGAGCAGCGGATTCGCATTTCACGATTACGCGGCGAGCGTCCGGATCGATTTTGCGCCACGCGTCCAGAATGAGACGTTCGAAATTCTGGCTCACATAACGCGCCAAAACCCTTGGACGTAATCAGGGTCAGCACGCCATCGGCGCAACTTTTGACCTGGAGAGGTTCAAGACAGGCCGCCGCTTTATCGGGGCCGAAGCTCTCCTGCCGTGCCAGCAGCTCCTTGATCGCGGGCCATGGGCAGCGATGCTCGCGCTGTGGGGCTAGGTCGCCCGAGGACGTTTGAGCGCGCGTAAGGAAATTCTTATGGGAAGAAGGAAAACTCCGCTCGCGGCGGCGCCGAGGGCCAATGCGGCCGCCAATACCATGACAATCTCCATACTCTGCGCCAACGATGTCTTGATGATCCGTCTGTGCGGGACCCGATTCGTCTCCCCCCCAATTTTGGTCGCGAACTTGCCACGCGCCTGAATAGCCTGTGTGAGTTCTGTGGGGCGTGGCATTCGAGCGAGCTCGCGGTTAAGCGATCGGTCGTAGAAGCCGAGGGCCCGCGCGCCGACTACCGCGACAGCGAGCAGGCTCGCCAGTGAATCCACGGCATTGTTGATGCCAGACGCGACGCCAGTCTGATGGGACGGTACGGCATTGATGACCGTGGTCGTGAGTGGGACGACGGCATCGCCATGCCGACGCCAAGCACTGCCAACGATGCGAGAAAGCCCAGTAGGTGCTCTGACCGACGCCGAAGGCGAAGAGAACAAACCCCAACGAAGTGATTGCCGGTCCAGCGGTCAGCGGCAATCGCGCACCGAACTGATCTACCGATCCTCCGGATCATGGCGACAGCGCCGCCACGATGATCGTGAATGGCAAAATGGCACCGCGCCAATCCACTCTGCCCGGACCATTCGAAACGAGGCTTTCCGGAACGTGTATCGACGTACCGGAGAAGACGCTGGTCGATCTTCGCCGGCGCATCAACGCGACAAAGTGGCCTCAGCGCGAGACGGTCGCAGATGGATCGCACGGCGTTCGTCTGGCGA
>DATBHJ010000166.1:0-17055 GCA_036557565.1 Gemmataceae bacterium | reverse complement strand
GCGCTACAAGACGCAACACCGACACGACGAGGACCATAACCACGGTTCTCGGACCGTGGACCCATTGAAGCCACCGCTCGCCGGCTGTGGTTGATGCGCCCAGTGCCGGCATAACCACGGTTCTCGGACCGTGGACCCATTGAAGCGTTTCCGTGTTGCCACAAGCGATAAAGGCTTCGGTCATAACCACGGTTCTCGGACCGTGGACCCATTGAAGCGTTTTGGTCGGCAGCTTCGATGCCGCCCAGCCGAGTCATAACCACGGTTCTCGGACCGTGGACCCATTGAAGCCGGGGCGCCGGCCACTGCTCCCCGTCGCCTGGGCCGGCATAACCACGGTTCTCGGACCGTGGACCCATTGAAGCACGGTTGACGGTGCCATCGCCGCTCTGAGGGTCACCATAACCACGGTTCTCGGACCGTGGACCCATTGAAGCGCGACCTGGCCGGTGTCCGTGAACGCCTTGATGATCCTGAGCTACAGTGGCCAATGGTACGATCCATCGAATACCCATCAGCCGACCCCAGCGCCGACAACGACCTGAGTGGTTCTTCCACTTCGGCCCGGAGCGCATCCGTGCAAGATTTCGCCGCATCCCTGCTGGCGACCGGGGGCACTCATTGCCGTCCCCCGGACCCCCGGCTAGCCTCTCTCTGTTGCCGGGGGAGAAGCCGTCATGCAACCAAGCAGGTGACCACAATACCTGATCTGCGGCAACCTCCGTGCGAGCGCCCCCGGACGATCTTGGCTGCTCTTGCCAAGCTGCGGCAGATTTCTTGGGGACGAAGCCCAACCTGCCGTCGGTCTCTGCCGTTGGGCCAGGATTCACGGCTCTGTTTGCCCTTGATCTTGTAAGAAAAACAGGCTAGAATTCCTTACATGACTGGCACGAGAAAAACGACGCAAAGCATTGATTCACGTATACTTGCCCGCATCCACGGGTGGGGACGTGGCTCGGTATTCGTTCCGGGCGACTTCCTCGACCTCGGCAGCCGTGAAGCGGTCGATCTTGCTTTGCACCGGCTCGCCCGGAAAGGAACGGTACGCCGCCTGGCCCGCGGGGTGTACGACTTCCCGAAAGAACACCCGGTTCTCGGTCTGCTCTCGCCGTCTGCCGACGCCGTGGCCCACGCACTGGCCGGGCGCGACCGCACCCGGCTCCAACCTGCCGGTGCCTACGCTGCCAACATTCTCGGCCTGTCCGAACAGGTGCCGGCGAAAGCGGTCTTCCTGACCGACGGCCCGAGCCGGACGGTAAAGATCGGCCCGACGACGATCCAGCTGCGGCGGACGACCCCACGGAACATGGAGGCAGCGGGGCGGCTGAGTGGCCTTTTGATGCAAGCCCTTCGCGAGCTGGGCGAGGAGCATGTGACCCAACAACGGCGCGAACACTTGAAGCGGACGCTCCCGGCTGACAAGCGGCGCGAACTCGTGAAGGATTTGAGGCTCGCCCCGGCCTGGATGCACCCGATCTTCCGGGAGTTGGCCGAGGAGGACGCATGAGGCTCAGCTTCCTTGCCCTCCCCGCTGACGAACGCCGCCTGTACATCGAGCAGGCGTCCATCCGGCGGAACGTATCCGCAGTGATCCTGGAGAAAGATTTTTGGGTGTGCTGGCTTTTGGGCCTGCTGTTCGGTTCGGAGTTCGCCGGCAGCCTGGTGTTCAAGGGCGGCACGTCGCTCTCAAAGGTGTTCGGCGTCATCGAGCGGTTCTCGGAAGACATCGACCTGTCGCTATCGCCGGAGTTCCTAAAGCTACCGGCGGCGGGGACGAGCCGCAACCAGGCGAATAAATGGATGACGAAGGCCGAGGCCGCCTGCGCGCAGGCGGTGAAGACGCAGATCGCCCCCGCCCTGGAAGCGGCAGCGGAGGCAGTGCTCGGGAACCGCGATGGCGGGTGGTTCGAGTTCCTGACGGACGCCAACACGAACTCGCCGGTACTCCTGTTCCACTACCCATCGACGCAGCCGTCGGGGTTCGAGTACCTCAAACGCGCGGTGAAGCTGGAATTCGGCTCGCTCACGGACCAGCAGCCCGTCGGCCGCCATCCGGTGCGCCCGTGGGTGGCAGATGTCCTCCCTGTAGCATTCCCCGACTGGCAGTGCGAAGTCGTGGTGCTGGAAGTGGAGCGGAGCTTCTGGGAAAAGGCGACGATCCTCCACACTGAGTATCACCGGCCGGCGGAGAAACCGACGCCTGATCGGTTCTCCCGCCACTACGCGGATACGGCGGCGCTGGGCCGGCATCCGACCGCAGGGAGGGCAATCGACCAGCATGACCTCCGGGACCGGGTAGTAGCGTGGAAAGGACAGTTCTTTGGCAGTTCGTGGGCGAGCTACCACCTTGCGAAACCGGGGACTTTTCGCCTCGTCCCGCCGGCAGCGCGTCTCCCTGGGCTGCGGCGTGATTACCAGTCCATGCGGGACATGTATCTCTCTGAACCCGCCTCCTTCGACGACGTACTCGCAACACTGGCAGACCTCGAATGCCGCATCAATCAGGCTGGAAGCGAATAGCCTCTCCCTTGCGTTACAGCCGGTCGGCAACCTTGCCTTTTTTCTGCAATTTTTCTGCAACTACTGGCCGTGCGACCAGTACATGAGTACAATATCAGCATGGGCGGAGATACGCCGCAAGTGACTGTTCTTTAACAAGTTGCAATACCAGACCAACGCCACGACGGGATCACAAGCTGGCAGGCAAGCCAGGTTGAGGGCCTGGTGACCGTAAAGGTCGTGCAGGTTCAAGTCCTGTCTCCGGCACCTTACAGCGAAAGGACTTAGGGCAAATCGCCCTGAGTCCTTTTTGCTTTTCCAGGCGTGGCATTGCCACTTTTTTGCCACGTTTCCTGGTCTTGCAGGGGCTTTGCAGGGATCAGCTTCGTCGGCAACCGACCGGGCGCTATTCTGGCTCTCGGAGGTCACGACGATGGCAACCCTGCAATCCATCAACAACGTCTTCTACATCCGATTTCGCTTCGACGGTCGGCCCTACCGCCGCTCGCTGGGCATCGCCGTCAAGGAGGACGCCGAAGACACGAGGAAGCAAGTCGAGGTCAACCTGCACCGCATCAAGGTGAACCTGATCCCGCCACCGCCGCCTGGTGCGGACGTAGCGCTGTACGTCCTGACGGGCGGCAAGGAAGGCTGCAAGCCGACTGCGCCCGAACGACCCGCTTTGTCCCTCAAGGAATTGTGGGACGCCTATCTGGCTTCCCTGCCGACAGGGGCAAAGGAAGAGTCGTCCTTGAAGACCGAGAAGGGGCACTTCAATCACCTGCTCCGCATCCTCAAGGGCACAACGCCTGTGGCTGACCTCAGCACTGGCGATCTGCAACGGTACATCAAGGAGCGGGCGACGGAGCCGGGGTTCCGAGGTCAAATCAAAGCCAGGACGATACGGAAGGAGATCAGCACCTTCCGCAACGTCTGGAACAATTTCGCTCTGCCCCGGCATGTCGTGGCTCTGAACTTCCGAGGCGCTTTTGGCAAACTCCATTACCCCAAAGAGAGTGAGCGGCCTCCTTTCCAGACCTGGGAGCAGATCGAGCGGCAGGTCGAGCGAGGAGGACTTTCCGAGTTCGAGATCGCTGACCTGTGGGACTGCCTGTTCCTCGACCTGGGGCGGATCAAGGAGTTCCTGGAGTTCGTTCGCTTGAAATCCGGCTTGCCGGGCTGGGTTTACCCCGCCTTCGTCGCTGTCGCCCATACGGGTTGCCGGCGGGGAGAGATGATGCGGTCGGTCATCAACGATTGGGACATCGGCCCGGATTCGCAAACGCCGATGGTCCAGTGGCGGGAGAAGAAGAAGGACCGGAACAAGAAATTCACCTTCCGCCAGGTTCCAGCCACGCCGCTGCTGCGAAGTGTGATGGCTGAGTGGCTGGCCCCGGCGAAACATCCTGGTGGTCAGCACACGTTCTGCGACACGGACGGCAAACCGCTGACGACGAAGGAGGCGCTGTACTGGTTCGAGGCGGCGATTGCAAACTCCAAGTGGAAAGTCCTGCGAGGCTGGCACGTCTTCCGCCATTCCTTCGTGAGTTGCATGGCGATGAAGGGGGCGGACCAGCGTTTCATCGACGGTGCCGTAGGTCATCAGACGGACGACATGCGCAGGCGCTATCGGCATCTCTTCCCCCACAAACAGCACGAAGTCTTAGCCGCTGTATTTGGGGATGGGGCGTAGACCGTGGCTGCGGTAGCGAACCAGTTCGGCGTGCGGGATGCGCCATTCGGGGATGTTTCCTCGCCCGCACGCCGCTTTTTCAGCATGGAGTCGCCCAAGCCGACAATGCTCTCTGACCGTATACGGGGCCAGGTCAACGAGTTTGCCGAACTCCTCGACCGTGTAAAACTCCTTCGACGGAGCCTGCTGCTTCAGGACTTGAGCGATGAGTTCTTCGAGACGACGGAGACGGAAAAGGATTTCGTTCAGTTTTAGCTGTGGGTCGCTCGACCCAAAGAAATACTCGTCTCTATTGTCCGATGCGCCCTTGCGACCACGCTCATAAACAAACTCAAGAAAGTCCTGCGAGTTCAGCCGATGTTCGAGCGGAACTCGCTCACCGTTCACGAACGCCGCTGCGCCGTCAGGGATGTTGAAGGCGTGGATCAACGACAACCGGACACGGCCCACGGACAGGCTGACCAATCCATCAAAAACATCGTTATTGGGGCCGTGGACAACCCTTACATGACTATGCAAGCACGTTGCGACTGACATTCAATTCCCCTCTTTCAAACCTTCAGCGAGGGGGATAATACTTCGGAAACCGGGGATTGTAAACTAACTGCGGCAACCAGAGGAAAACTGCCTCCTCGGTGCCCCGTGTATGGGCTGCGGATAGGTCAGCACCGGGCAGGCGTGGGCTGGACCACAGAAAGCATCGGGCCGTGGCACGACAAGAAGAAAAGAAGCTGGGCAAGGGCGCTGCCTTCGTGACGAGCCGCTTCAAGCGTCTGCGCCAGGAGGACGAAACCTGGGAGGCCGACTTCCGGGCGCTGCCCAAGCCGATCACGCAATCCGAGACGCACTACCTCGGCCTGGTCGTCGCCCAGCCGGACGGTTCCCTCCTGTCCGAGAGCCACGTCGATGGCAGGCCCAGCGTCAATGACCTCGCCACGCTGCTGGCCCACGCCATGCGCTGCCCGCTGACCGGGAAAGCGCACCGGCCCCGTCGCATCCACGTCCGGGGCCACCACCAGTGGCATGAGCTATTCCCGCACCTGGCCGAAGTCGGCATCGAGGTCGCCGTCCAGAAGGAACTGCCCAAGGTCCAGGAAGCCTACGAGGCCCACCTGCGGCGGTTGCGAGAGGCCCACCGGGTCGGCGTGGTCAAACCGACCAAGGAGCAGGCCGGCGTCGAGCAGTCATTCCCGGCCATCGCCCGCTGGGTCCGGGGCTACGGCCACGTCGAGATCGGCGACCAGGAGATGTTCGGCTTCGTCGTGCGAGCGTTGGACTACGGCGGGCTGGTCTTCGAGGACGACAAGCCCGACACGCTGGCCGAGGCGATGGCGGCGCTAGAGAAGGGGCTGGCCGAGTATTTCGAGCGGGAGGGCATCGACATCGACTGACCGCCCGTCTGCGGCAGCGAGGAGCGACATCATGAAGCCTGGGTCCAGGGACCACCGCCACCGCCTGCTCATCAGCGGCGACGAACTGCGGGAACTGAAGCGGCACACCGGGGCGATGGCCGAAGCCTTCGGCCTGGACCGCAAGATCGAGAACTACAAGGGCACCCGGCCCATCACGCTCTACCGCTGGGATTTGGATTGCCTGATGGACGTGATCGACCTTGCGCTCCGGGACGAGCGGGACTACCCGGATCGGTCGGCCCCCGGCTATCTGGCCCTCAAGCGCCTGGGGGAGCGGCTACGCCAGGAGTACGACGGCGTGTACGGCCACGAGCAGGCGTTGTCGGCCAGCGCTACGGCGGGCGGCAAACCGAGGAAGAAAGCCGCTGGCAGCAAATCGGCCAAGACGCCGGGCACGGTTTACCAGTTCAAGATCACGCTGCTCGACACGCAGCCGCCGATCTGGCGCAGAATCCAGGTGCAGGACTGCACGCTCGACAAGCTGCACGAACACATCCAGACGGCGATGGGCTGGACCAACTCGCACCTGCACCACTTCAGGATCGGCGAACAGCTTTACGGCGACCCGATGCTGATGGCCGAGAACTTCGAGGAGATGGAGTACGAAGACTCGACAACGACGAAGTTGAGCGACATCATCCCTGAAGGGCGCAGGCGGTTTCGGCTGCTCTACGAGTACGACTTCGGCGACTCCTGGCAGCATGAGGTTTTGTTCGAGAAGCGGGTCGAGGCCGAGTCGGGTCAGAAGTATCCACTGTGCGTGGACGGCGCACGGGCCTGCCCACCGGAGGACGTGGGCGGCACCTGGGGCTACGCCGACTTCGTGGAGGCCATTCAGAACGAGGACAACGAGCGGCACGACGAGTTGCTGGAGTGGGTGGGCGGCTCGTTCGACCCGGAAGCCTTCGACCCGGCTGCGGCGACGAAGAGGATGAAGAAGGGGCTGCCGGACTGGCGACGAATGATGTGACGAGTTCTGGCGGTCACGATGGGTGCTTGCTCCTGCCTTATCCCACGAATTCTGATTCGCTTTTTTTCTTTTGCCTCGCTCTTACAATTTAGCAGACTCAAAGCCCATAGAGAGCGGAGGCAACAATGATTCAACTGAACACCATGCGGCAAACCGCCGAACTGATTGGCGTCACCTACGCTGCCCTTCAAGCCGCCATTTTCCACAAGAAAATCCCTGAACCGGAGATGAAGGTCGGCTCGCACAAGCTGTTCAATGCCGAAGAGGTCGAGATCGCCCGAAAACACTTCGAGGAGAACCGCAAGAGGAGAGAAGCGAGGAGACGATCATGAAGATGCCTTTTGGCAAGTTTAAGGGACGCCATTGCCACGAAATCCCCAGGTACTACCTGCGGTGGCTGCTTGCGACGATGGACCTGTCTCCAGATTTGCAGCAAGCCTGTGTGATGGGCCTGGAAAAGAAGGAATGGAATCCTGCGACGCCTCGTGATCTCGACAAGCTGGTTCACGAGGTTTGTTGCGAGTGGGACAACTGAGAATGAAGCACGGGGAGGGACAACGCCGGTGAATGGGTCGCCGGAATCCTCCCTCCCCGTTTATGGGATCACTGACATGAGAATTATATGCAGGACATCGTTAGGACTTTGCAACTTTGGTGCGAAGATGGACAGGTTTACGAACTGAGAGTTCCGAAAACGAAACGACGAGGCGTCATCTCCGGGTATTTCGACGATCCGAACGCCCTGGCCGTCCATGCCGACACGCTTTCCGACGACGTGGACGTTCCCGCCGTCTACCTCACCTTGAACCCCGTCATCCCCGATCTGATCGCCCGCTCGGCCAACGAAACCCTCGACCGCTCCGACGTGACGACGAAAGACCACGAGATCGCCCGGCGACGGTTGCTGCTCGTGGATTGCGACCCGATTCGGCCCGTGGGCATCTCCAGTTCCGACGCCGAACATCAAGCTGCCATCGACCGCTCTCGTCAGATTCGAGAATACTTGACGGGTGAAGGATTTCCTTTGTCGCTGTTGGCCGACTCCGGGAACGGCGGGCACAACGTCTTCCGCATCGACCTTCCCAACGACCAGGAAGCCGCCGATCTCGTGAAGCGGTTCCTGGAGTCGCTGGCGGTTCGCTTCGATGACGCCGTGGTGGCCGTCGATACCTCGGTGTGGAACGCCTCCCGGATTTGCAAGCTGTACGGCACGATGGTCAGGAAGGGCGGCAACCACCCTTCCCGACCGTGGCGAAGATCGACGATTCTGGACGGCCCGGAGAAACTGGAGGTCGTGCCGGTCGAACTGCTGCGCAAGATCGCCAGCCCTGCCACGACGACCACTGCGCCGGCCCCGGCCATCACGCCGAAGAAAGCCAGGACGACCAGGCCCGGCAGGTACACCGTTGCCGACGTGGAGAAACTGCTGACGGCACGGGGGCTGAGGTACGGCAAGCCGACGCCCTACGAGGATGGCGCTCGCTGGGTGCTGGAAGAATGCCCGTGGCACGAGGATCACAGCGACGGTCCCGGTGGTTCGGCGATATTCTTGCGAAACGGCATCATCGGCTTCGACTGCAAGCACGCCCACTGCCAGGAGCGCACCATCCAGGACGTGCTGGGGGCGGTCAACGGCGGTGAAAACCACGCCAGGAAAGACCCCAAGAAGTTCGACAAGATGGCGCAGGCATTCGTGGATCACCACATCGCCCTGGGCCATCAGCCGCTCTACACGGGAGGGCGGAACTACTTTTACGCCGGGTGTCGCTACGTCGAATGCGACGAACTGCCCATGAAGGTGCGGGAATTCTTCAAGGACAACGGCTGGTCGCAATCCAACAACGTGGTCGGCAATGTGGTGCCCATCGTCCAGAGCTACGTCTGGAAGGATGTTGGCAGATTCGGCCCGATGCCGTTCTGGATCGGGGATGATCGACCGTTCGGGTCCGCCAAGAACATCATCGCTTTCTCGAACCGTTTGCTGGACCTGGAAATGCCCGCCGACCTGATCCCGCATTCCCCCAACTGGTGCAGCACCGTCTGCTTGCCCTTCGCCTACGATCCTTCGGCGACCTGTCCAGCCTGGGAGAAGTTCCTGGCGGAAGTGCTGGAAGATGACCATGACCGAATGGCGCTGATGCAGGAATTCTTCGGATACTGTTTGTCTTCGGACACATCCTTGCAGAAGGCACTGATCCTGGTCGGCAAGCCACGTTCGGGGAAAGGTACGATTCAACGAGTTCTCGGAGCCTTGGTCGGCCCGGACAACAGCACAGGCTTTTCCCTGGAACGGCTCGCCACCGAGTTTGGCCCCTCGGCGCTTGTCGGCAAGGCCGTGGCCCTGGTCGGCGAGGTCGAGCTATCGGCCAATCCGCAACGGGCGAAGATCGTGGAGGTCTTGAAGTCCGTCATCGGGGAGGATGCCCTTTCCATCAACACGAAGTACGAATCGACCTTTCCTTCTCTGCGCTTGCCGACCCGCTTCGTGATCGCTTCCAACAGCGTACCTCGCCTACTGGACGCTTCGGGAGCGCTGGCGCATCGGTTCTTGTTCGTGCCGTTTGAAATGTCGTTCGTCGGTCGAGAAGACATCCATCTGGAAGAAAAGTTGCTGGTGGAACTGCCGGGCATCGCCAATTGGGCGCTGGCCGGGTTGAGGCAACTCCGGGCAGCGGGTGGGAAATTCACCCTGGGCAACGGTCACAGGAAACTTGCCAGCCAGTATGCCGCCGATACGTCGCCGATCATGGCCTGGGTGCGGTCGGAGATGGTGGTTCACCGCCGAGCCGATCCGGGTGATTTGCCGCCCGAATGTCTGACCAGGGAGAATGTCAACATCGGTAAGTCGGACGCCTACGATTTGTACTGCGCCTGGTGCGAGTGCCATGACATCGAGCCGACTCGTCCGGCGTGGTTCGGGCGGGATTTGAAGACGCTGATCCCCAAACTCCAGGAGGGTCGGGACACGAATCGAGCATACCTCTATCGGGGACTCGGAGTCAGGCAGACCATTTCACCGGATGACCAAACCTTCGAGTTTGAGTGTACAGCCGACAAAAAGCCGGTTTCGTCCCAAAACGGTAGAGCGGAGCCGTCTAATCCTGGGCATCCTGGGCATTTGGATTGTTTTGTGCAACTTTTTCAAGAGACAGATAAGGATAAAGAGAAAGTGAAAGTTGTAAAAAACAATGGAAATGCCCAGGATGCCCAGGCGAAATCGCCCGGCAACGACTTCGAGAGAGGGCCGGGCAAAAAATCTGGTTGTGCAACCCACAAAATATCCCTCCGAGAAGCCCGCAACATGCGCCTCGAATACCGCAACGGGTATGTTGTGCAACCAGACCCTCACGATCTTTCGATCTGGCGGGTCGGCAAGGACGTGGCCGGCGTGGTGCGGTGGCTCGACCAGGCCGGGACACGAGAATGGGCTGCTGGCGAGGTTCAACGCCGACTCGCCCCAACACCCGTGCCGCCGCCAGTCCTCGAAAACGAGGACGATGACGCCGATTCGCTCACCGTCACCGCCGACGTGCTGAACACGCTCATCTGCAATCTCGACGAAGGCAAATTCAACATGGATGACCCGGACGATCTGGACGATCTCGAATGCCAGATTGCTCCTGCCCTAGACATCCCGGAAACGACGGAAATGGCCGCATCCTTGTTGCTCGATCTGGCCGGCTATTGTTTGACCCTGGACGAAGTGCGCCAACGAGTGGATGAGATGCTGGCCGTGCTGCTCCGACTGGAGGAGGAACAGATGGAGAAAGAGGAGGCCGGCATTCTAATGCGTTAGAACCGCAGCGCCAAGGCTGCACGATGCTTCACTTGGGGGCAGGCTGCTTTTTCCCCTTCTTGTAGTCCTCGGCTGCCTCGCCCTTCTTGCCCAGCGACTCGTGGGCAAACCCTCGGTGGAGGTAGTAGACGGGCTGGTTCGGGTCCAACCGGATCGCTTCGGTGAAGTCGGCTACCGCTTCCTTGAAGTGCTTCAGGTTGAAGTGCAGGCTGCCTCGCTTGTCGAAAACCTCGGCGTTCGTGGGATCGAGACGCAACGCCTCATCCATGTCGGCGATGGCTTGTTCCTTTTGATTTGCCTGAGCCTTGACTACACCCCGCTGGGCGAAGGCCAGGCTCATCGGCTTTCGGTACAGATCGGGGTGATCCGGGTCGAGTTCCTGGGCGTGACGAAGATCGGCCATCGCCTCGTTGATCCTCAGCAATCTCAAGTAGGCCAGGCCACGATTCTTGAAGGTTCCTGCGTTCTTGGGGTCCAGGCGAGCCGCCAAGTCGAAGTCAGGCAGAGATTCTTTGACCTTGCCGGCGTTGAAGAGACAACCCGCTCGGCGATGGTACGCCTCGGCGCACTCCGGGTTCACCTTGATGGCCTCAGTAAACGCCGCCTCGGCCTTGTCCCACTCCTTCTTGTTGGCGTGCAGCTTGCCCAGCGCCAGGGCGGCTTCCAGCGTGCCTGGTGCCGGCTGTTCTCCTTCCTCCTTCTTCGTGACGATTCCAGGGTCGCCGGGCTGCTCTCTTGTCGGCCTGTGCTGGAGGAAGATGACCAGGCCCACGACTGCGGCGAGAAACAACCCAGCAGCGCCAACAACGAGAAGACGAGATCGGCGAGATGAACCGCCGCTCCTCCGCAGGTCAGCGGCCAGCTTGCCGGCGTCGTGGTAGCGGTCGCTGGACTTCCGAGCCAGGCACTTCAGGCAGATGCTTCCCAACGCCTTCGAGACGGCAGGCAATTGTGCCACGTCGCCAGAGACGATCTGCCTCCGCAGTTCCACGGGATCAGTGCCTCGGTGGGGAAGCTGGCCGGTCAGCATTTCGTACAGGACGACGCCCAGGCTGTAGATGTCGGCCCGGTGATCGACGCCTTGGCCCTCAACCTGTTCGGGACTCATGTACGCCAGGGTGCCGAACGAGACGGCCCCACTCTCGGCACCGTCGTCGGGCGAACGAGCGATGCCGAAGTCGGCCAGCAGCGCTCTGCCGTGGCGGTCGATCAGGATGTTGCCCGGCTTGATGTCCCGGTGGATGAAGCCCTGTCGGTGGGCGTAGGCCAGCGTCTCGGCGACCTCAGCCACCAGGCGAGCGGCTTCTTGCAGCGTCGGGCGATTCTTCGCAATGCGGTCGGCCAGGCTACCGCCCTCGACGAACTCGGACACGATGAAGCATGAATCGCCGTCCCGGCCCACGTCGAAAACCACCACGACGCCGGGGTGTTTCAACCCCGCCACCCGACGAGCCTCGGCCATGAACCGCTCGGTCGAGAGCAGCCTTCCCGCCTTGGGCATCTTGACGGCGACGGCCCGGCGCAACTCCAGGTCGAATCCCTTCCAGACATGGGCGAACCCGCCCTCGGCGATCTTCTCGTCAAGGCGATACCGGCCTGCCAGTGTACGAGGGGCATCCGGGGTCGATGGATCGGGCTGCGTTCCACGGTCGTCATCCGGGCGCTCCATCCAGGCCGTCACCTTCAACGCCTGAATGCGTTCGGCCAGGAGCGGAGCCAGGTGCGGGCAATCTTGGCACAATTCCTCAGCGGAAGGTTCCTGTCCCTTCTCGTGAAGTTCCTCCCACCGGAGTAGCAGTTCGGCCAGCAGTTCTTCGTCGCTCATCAGACCGGCTCCTCGTTCAACTGTTGGCGCAGGCGACAGCGGGCCGAATGCCAGCGGCGCTTGACCGTCCGTAGCGAGACACCCAGGACGTTCGCTGCTTCCTCCTGTGTCAGCGCCTCGTAGAAGAGGAGATTCACGACCTCTTTCTCCTCGTCCGGCAGCGCTTCCACCTGGGCGTGGAAGGCCGACCAGCCTTCCAGGTCTTCCGGCTGCTCGGCCCGGTCATGCAACGATCCGCCCTCGTCGTCAGGCGGCTGGCCGTCCGTGTGGTGCTTCGCCCCCTGGCCGTGCGGCCCCAGGTGGTGCTTCGCCAGGTCGAGAAGCGTGCGTCGAATTTGGACTGCCGCCAAGTTGAAGAAGTGCCTCACGGATTCCGGCTTCACTTCCGCCAAGGCCCGGTGAAGGCGGATCATCGCACTCTGAAATACATCATCGGTCATCTCCCAGCGCCGAAGGTCCGGGCGGGCGTGGAACATCTTCCTCGTCAGCCGCAAGAGGCGGTCGCAGGCGTGGTCCAGCAAGGCGCTGCGGGCAGCTTCGTCGCCGCCGAGAACCTTGTCGATCAGCCGTTGCAGTTGCGTGTCGGACGCCGGCATCGCCCGCCCCTCGTCGTGAGCAAGTCAGTGTCTCTGCTCATCTTACGAGGGCCAGAAGGTCAAGCCCGCCACGTTTAGCGCCTGAAAACCTCGCCATCCAGCCCTGCGATGGTCGAGCAGAAAAAGGGCCACGTCTCTGGAACGGCTGGCCCAGCCCTTGCCTGCCTGGTTCGGCGGATTTAGACTAACCCATTGTCACGCAACGGCATGGGGCCGGTCGCCTGACTTCAACCGAACCAGAGGGAAGCCGAAGTCTACCCGGAGCCAAGAGAAGGCTTCGGTCAAAACTTGTGGACGCTTATTGAAGCGTCAAGACCTGCTTTCAGACGAACCGCCAAACTGAGCCGCAAGGCTCTTTTATCAGATGAAAGGCAGTCTTGGCCGCTCCCGACAGGGGGCGACGCCAAGCTGTTTTCATCTGCGCCTTGGCGGGCGTGTCTGGAGCGGCGAGGCTGTCGCTCCCGTTTTTTTCCCTCGATACTCTTCCTCAGCGACCTCACTTCGCCGCCCAGCAGATTCCTTGAAACAAACTGGCCCTTTTTGGCCCCCGCTGTCGCAAGGCGGGATAGGCTCCGGTCCACGCACGGACCAGGAATGCGCCTTCGGCGCTTGCAACGCTGGCGAGAGCATCCTGAAGGATGTCCCCATTCACGAAAGTTGGGCTGCCATGATTCGCTTCACATGCCCGAAATGCAAGACGATCCTGCAAGTTGCTCCTCAGCAGGCCGGGGCGATCATTGCCTGCTCACAGTGCAAGACGCAGATGAAAGTCCCGCCGCCCCAGGTCGTTCCACCCCCACTGCCGGTCAAGCCTTCTTCACCTGCGCCGGTCACGAGCCAGCAATCATCGCCTGCGCCGGTCACGAGCCAGACGACAGGGCGAGCGCCAGTGTCCAGCGGTGCCCCGTCCGGTCGGCAGGAGCGATTGAAGGCGTTGGGCGAAAAACTCAAATCGACCTGGCAAGGATTGACTCCCCGTAGGAAGGCAGCCGTTCTCGGCGGAAGCGGTGCTTTCATCCTTCTCTCGTTCGCTCTGTGCTGCGGGGTGTGTGGATTCTTCGGCCTCAGAGACTCAAGCCCACGCCTGACTGAAGAGTATTCGCCGCATATCCCCGGACGAGTCAGGGAATACGTCACCAAAAGCTACACGGACGCCCGCTATTCTGGCGTGCATCGAGTGACGGAGTTGCCGGACGGAACCGAAAAAATGGAACGTGCCGATGGGACAGGAGGAGTGCAGATCAACTATCGCCGAGTCCAGAACGGCTTCATCGAATGGGGCTACAAGAAAGGGTCAGACATCGACTACAGGCAAGAATTCAAGCTCGGAGCCAAAGTAGGGGATTCTTGGACCAACGGGAAGGGGAATGTCACCCGCACCTTTTCGGAGTTCGTGGTCCACAGCGGGAAGCCGTGCGTTGCAATTACGTTGAAGCAGTTTGACAAAGGCGATCACTATTACACGGTCACGAACTGGTACATGAAAGGCGTGGGTATCGTGCATTATACCGTACAGAGAAAAGTCAAAGGGAAGTGGGAGACAGAAAAGGAGATCGCCTACAAGGAGTGGTAAGTCGCAGAAGACCTACAAGTACGGGCCTGCGCTGTTCGCAACCACAACAGCCCGCAGAAAGCGAGATTCATCATGATCCGAGTCGTCGTCTCCGGGTTCCCGGTTTTGCTCACCTTCATCTGCTTGGCTGGGTGCCAGTCGAGGACCGAGGGTGATGCCTCGAAGAAGGTCGGAGCTACCAAAGACAACCTGCCAAAGCAGAGTGTTGGTGGGAAGAACACGTCCGCCGCCACGAATGGCGGTGTGGGCACTACGGCGAAGGGAGGCACCGAATCGGAGTCGGGGAAGAAGGGCGACACTCCCATCAAAACGGCCACCGAACTGACCCGGCTTGAACGCAAAGGCTTCGTGATCTTTTACAAGGGGTTCTCTGAGGAGCAAATGGAGAAATTGGCTGATCTGCTCTTCAGGCAGGGAACGGGAAAGGAGCCTAGACGTGAGTTCGACTACGGGCTGTTCAGCTACCAGGCAAAGATTGCCAAGTCAAATCAAGGGATGCGGATCGTGCGTGAAGACGATTTCACCACGATCATGGTCCCCGTCGAGCCACGCTTGAGCAAGTCCGCCCAGCACTACTCAGCCCTGGTCGTGGGCGTGTTATTCAACCTCCACAAGATCGACGAAAGTGTGAGAGGAAAGAGTTCGCTTTCGACCTGCAACAACGACTGGAGCGAGGTCTATCTCACCAGAAAAAAGAAGTGAAATGCCGAATCGAAAGCAAGTGCTGCGGTCTTCCTCGGACGGCGGCACGGTGTTCTTCACCTGGTATCGGCGTGACTTGAAGCAAAACATCACCGAGACAGGCAAGTACACCCTCACCGGAAAGAGCCTGAAGATCAAGGCGTCCGGTGAGTACGACGGCGAGAGCGTGCGGGAGATCGAATTCCTGACGGACGACGAACTGCTGGTTCATCGGCCCAAGGGGTTCAACTTCTCCTGGCTGTACGGGCGGCTGAAGCGGGTCAAGTGAATCCAAGCGATGGCAGAGGGGTTCCGAGAGAGTCCAGGGGGCAGACCGATGGCAGCAGAGTGGTACTACGCCAAGAACAAGCAGAAGGTCGGGCCAGTCACGTTCGAGCAGTTGAAGGAACTGGCCGGCTCAGGGGAACTCAGCCCCGCCGACATGGTGTGGAAGCAGGGCATGGCGAAGTGGACGCAGGCGGGCCAGGTGGAACGGCTGTTCGGGACTGCGACCATTGCTCCGACCCCGCCACCGCTCCCGGATGACGAAGTAGAACCACTTCCGGTCGGCAAGACGCCGGTGCCGGCGAAGAACCCGATGCCGGCCCGATTTCCGTGGGATACGAGCGAACGAGAGAAACCGAACCCCGCCTTGAAATTTGGCACCTGGGGCGTGATCGGAGTGGCAATACTTGCCCTCTTACTTTTCCTCACCCCCGCCGCCATCCTCGGCCTTTGGCTCCTTGGTGTCGTGGTCTTGTTTTCGGTCTTCTGGATTCGACTGCTGTGGGGTCTGACGCTTCGTGGTCGGTGGCTTCCTCTCGATGGGCAACCCGGCTGGGTGGAGTTCCTGCCGGGCAACATCTTCAAGAAGGAGGACGGGACGGTTGCGAGCTATCTCCTGCTGCCGAACCAGCGCTTCATCGACATCTTCGTGTCCGGCCAACTCGCCGATTCCTGGAAATTGCTCGCCAGGGGCGACAGCAACCTGGAAGTCCAGGACATGACAGGGCGGGTCAGGAGCTTCAAGAAAGGTAAGACGTTTGCCGAAAAGCAGGAGTCGTTCTTCCATCAAGACCGCACGGACGATTTGCCTGGAACCTGGATGCCCATCGACGGTTCCGGGAAGTGGGTCCAGTTCTCCAAGGACGGGGCCATCGTATTCTCGAATGGCGGCGCAGGCCGGTACTCGATCATGGGAGAGGAGCCGAACGAGGTCATCCGTATCACGATGACTGACGGCTCGGCCAGGGAGTACCGGCTGATGTCGCTCTCGAAAGCCCAGCTTGTGATCGTGGAGGGCGGCGAGGCCCGCACCTACAGCCGGCACACCCCTAAAACGTCGGCAGCGAAACCTTCGGCGTCCTCCAAGAAGTCTTCAGCGACTACAGCAGAACCGCCAACGGAGCAGACATCGGGCCACGAGGCCGGTAGAGTCCTGGCCGGCGTCTGGAATTGGCTTAAAGGGTATTCGAGATGTCGCAGGTGTGGTGTGCGTAAGGTGAAGAAGACTGACACTTCGGATTGGGAAGAAGGTCAGAGGGTCGAAACGACCTGGGATCAACAAACCAGGACATATCGGCAAATGGTTGTGAACTACGGCATTCGTGAAGAGACTTATTCATGCGAGGCATGTGGGCACACCTGGGAAGAAAGAAGACCCTATTCAACCCCGGCATGATCCTGTCGCTTCGGCTCCCCAAAGCAGAACTCCAATTGCCGGTACTTTCATGGTGCAGTTTTCCTGCGCCGCCCTGGGAACACCCTGGGAAGCAGCCTCCGAGATCACAACGCTGGCTCACAATATGGACAGCGCAGATCGCAGCAGTAGTTCCCGAACCTCGCACGATGTTGGGCGTCTTCCTCCTGGTTTGTACTTTCCGTGACTTTCGAACACTCAGGCAGCCAGATCAAGCAGGCGGGTAGCGAGGTGTTGAAACTCCTGCCACTGAGGCTGCTCTCCCACAGCCGCTCGGATTTCTTCGCGGAGGATTTCCCGTTGCAATGCCC
>DATBHJ010000165.1:0-6436 GCA_036557565.1 Gemmataceae bacterium | reverse complement strand
GCTCGTCGCCGAAACCCACCGGTTTCTGTGCATTTTCAGCCGCAAATCAGCCAGTTTCCACGCAACTGGCCGTCCACAGCCGCCCGGTTTGACACCCGCCGCCCCGGTATTAGGTTTCAGGTTGAGGCCGCACCTTTGGGGAGAGGTGTGGCATGCGACGCGGCGGGACGAGCTGGGAGCTTGAGGGGACCCTGCCGCGTCTTTTTATGCGCGGATGTGAACCCGAGCCGGCAGTACAAACCGTACAAACGACAAACCCGCTTTAATCGTTATTTTACCTTGACACCCCTTGGGGGCCCTTTTATAAAGGAGTTTGAGGCCAAATTGCCCAACCTGGGCAGTGGTCAAGGTCCATCTTTGGACCATCATTCGGCGCATTTTTGCTTTGGAGTAAGACCTCATGAGTGTCAGATCGGCAGCGGCGAAGAGTTTCGCCCCGCTGTACGTGTAAGACATTCAAGAGCTGCCTCCGAGTTTCTCGCTAAGCGCCATTCTCCGATTCGTCTCCGGACGAAGCCGTTGGTTGCCGCCCTCGCCGCTCTTGGTTCGATGTGCCTGGTCGCATCGACCCGTCTTAACGCACGGCCCCGTCCGGCACTAACGCAACCCGTTCAGTCCAACATTCGACTGATTCATTGCTGTGCCCGGGCGCGCAACTCTTCCGACGTCATCCGCGCCGATCTCAGTGCTCATTCCGCCGAGGTTCACTCCGCCTCGCCGTCGAGCACGACACTCGCAGACATTCATCCCGTTGCGATTGAGATTTTTCACAGGAATGACAGCTATGATCGGATCGGCATCGAACACCCGACGCACGGTGGTTTGCTTCGCGGCTCTGGCAGCCCTCGCCATCGTGGCTTCGCTTTGCAGCACCGCTACGGCCCAAGATGATTTCACAGTGCGCCTCTCCGAAAAAGAAAACGAGCTGGCCCACACGGGCGATGCAATGTGGAGCAAGTGGCTGATGTGGGATACCGGCTTTCAGCGGATGGTCGATCGCAACATGCCCTACCTTGAGCTCACAAATGCCGCGACCTCGCCCGATCCGATTACGCAATTCCACATCACGATCGGCGACAACCGCTTCAACTTCGCACCGATCAACGGCAACGTCGCGACCCTCGGCAGCACGACGCCCGGCTTCTCGTTGACCTCGAGCACCGTCGGCGGCGCTGGCGATGAGCTGGTCGTCAACATCGGCAACGGCGGATTACTGCCCGGCCAGACCGTTCGGTTCAAGATTAAGCTCGGCATCGACCCCTCATTCCAGGCGGCTTACGCCAACCAATTTGGCAGCTCCCTGCCCGACTATCGCACGGTGCTGTTCGACATGAACGGGATCAATGTTTATGACGGCACGACGGGCTTCGACACAAAGGACAATTCGCAAGTTCACGTCGTATTCGGGGCAGATACTCAAAGCCTTAAGTCGGTGTGGCCGGATGAAATTGTTCCCAACGGTCAATTCTTCAATAGCAACATCCGGTCTTACTCGCAACAAGATATGGTGAATCTGTTCACGCTGGGAGGCGCGATCATTCCAGAACCGACCAGCTTTGGGCTCGGGATGATTGGCGTCGCCGGCCTGTTTTTGAAGTCGCGCTCGCGCAGCCGTCGGGCCGCTGCTTAGTTCGATGGCGCGTTTGATGAAGGGACGGTGAATGCCAGAGCGCGCGACGCCAATCGTTGTCGACCGTCCTTCCCGGCCCAGGCGGGCTGGGCAAACGCGCCTTGCTGAATCGTCGTGCCGCCGCAGACATCAGCGTTGTCGCCGCCGCCAATCGCGGCCTTCGCGCCGCTCGCGGGGCCAAACGGCTCGGGTCGGTCGCCGGAAGCTCTCCTATCGCCGTGGTTAGGCCGCGTTTGCTCGCTCTCCCCGCTTCTTAAAAAGACGCCTGTTGGCGCGCCCACGGGAATCAGCTTGGCCCGTGTTAAACTTTGCCGCCTGCGCAAAGCTTGCCGCTAGTGCCGGTTTCACCGGTTCTATCGGACGTATGCATTATGACGAAAAAGAGCAAAGTACCGATTCTACCGCTACCGATGTTGAAAAAGACTTTAACGGTCGGGGCAGGGAATCCTGCGTTCGCGGCCACAGGTCGCGAAGCCGAGCATAGACGCCCGCGCAAGTAGCGCCCGCAAGCACCGGCCATCGCAAAGGGGGGAATCAGGGATGAGGTTTCGCATCCATTTAGTGACTGCGCTGCTAAGTAGCGCTGCAGTCATTGCTACCGGACAATCGGCGACGGCTCAGTCGCAAAGTACCAGTTTACTTCGCAGTAGCGCGGCAGCTCCGGCAACTTCCGGCGGCGGTGCCATGCGCGCAGCCGAGTTGCCTGCTCCAGGCTCAATGAGCCCCATGAGCAGCTCGGCGCCATCCGACGGATATTATCCAGGACTCTCAAGCGACGGCGGATATTCCGCGTGCGGCTGCAACGAGAACTACTGTGACCAAGGTTGCTGCGACGCGCAATGTGGCGGCACTTACTGCGGCCCTAGCGGACTCGGCCTTTGTAACAACGGAGGCCAGTTTTTCTTCACGGCCGACTACCTCAACGTTCGGGCCAGCTTCAGCGAAGCCACGGCCAAGGTGATTGAGACTCTAAATGGCACCGAGGGCACTGACCAGTTCGTGCCGCTCGATTTCAATCCCGAATCGTCGTATCGCTTCGGCGGTGGTTACCGTTTGTGCTGCTGTGGCGAAGAGATCCGCTTCCTCTACACGCGGATGACGAGCCAGGCCGACGACACCGCCGTGAATGGCGATCTCGTCCCGATCGAAGCGTCGCCGCCGCCGGGAGGTCAGACGCTGATCCATGCCGACGTCGACGCGCAGACATACGACGTTGATTGGGCCAAGACGATTCCGCTCGGTGGTTGCTGTTGCAGCGATTCGTGCGGCGATGCGTGTGGCAGTGGTTGTGCGGATGGCTGCGGTAGTGGCTGCTGCCGGCCATGCTGCCCGGCTTGGGACATCACGTGGACGGGCGGTGTTCGCTTCGCCGATGTTGGTTGGAGTCGCAGCTTCATCGCCAATGATGCCGACGCCTTCACCGTGACCGACGCCCGCTCGACGATGAGTTTTCAAGGTGCCGGCTTGCGAGCCGGGTTGGAAGGTCGCCGCTACTTCTGTAAAGATGGCTGGTTGAGCCTATACGGCAAGGGCAACATCTCGCTTTTGTACGGCACAGTCGACATCAAGACGATCCGCGGCACATTCGATCCGACCACTGGCCCGACTGCGTTCAACTCACAGACGTTTACCAATCGTCAGATTATTCCGGTGACCGATATTGAAGCCGGTTTAACGGCCCAGGTGACTTGCCATTCGGCGATCACGGCCGGCTACCTGATGAGTGCCTGGCATGACCTGGGCGCTCGCGACCAGGATCAGCTCAATACGCTGCTGCCGATCTCCTATGACGACGCCAACATTCTAGGCTTCGATGGCTTCTTCGCCCGAGTGGAAGTGGCGTTCTAAAACCGCATATCGTCTCGAAGGGTCGGCATCTGCAAGGATGCCGGCCTTTTTTTGTGTTTGCCAGGCATGTTTGTCAACTTGAGGGTGGAAGTCCCTTATCCAACTGGATGGAGGTGAAGGATTAGCGAAGCGCAAGGGCGGCGTCGCGAGGCGTTGTCTGAAGGAAGCGTGGAGTAAAGTCGCGGGCCGACGAACAGGAATCGGATCGTAGGCAGTGCTGGTGGGACGAGCCGACACAAGACGGCGAAGTCCTCCGTCCATCGAAGGCCAGTGCTGTAAATCCGGCGTGCCGTGCGACGAAGGTTGGCAAGCTTAACCTGGGAGGTCTGAGCCGTGTCTCGGATTCGAGACTGGGTGCGTCGCGAGGCGCGTCGACCGCGGTGCAGAAGTCAGCAGAGGGCGTAGTAGGAGAAGTGCATCTCCGCCGGTGGCGGATTACTCGGCTCCAAAGGCCCGAACGGTCCCTGCCGCGCTTTGCGGCGGGTAAATGGTATGGCAAGTAAGCATCGCGACTCATGAGCAGCAAGCGGCAGAAAAACCAGTTGCTTCTGGCCTTCGCGGCGGAGAGTAGGAGTGAATCTCCAATGGCCGCCGAGGAAGGGACCGAACTGAGCATGGCGAACCGAGAGGCCCAAAGCCCGATGCGGACGGATTCGTTGATGGAGGAAGTATGCCAGCGAGATAATCTGTGGCAGGCACTTGCGCGAGTGCAGGCGAACAAGGGTGCTCCCGGCGTGGATGGGATGACCGTCCGCAAATTGCCGAAGTACCTGAAGCGTCACTGGCCCAAGATTCGTGAACAACTGCTCGCGGGAACCTACCGGCCGCAGCCGGTGAAGCGAGTCGAGATTCCCAAGCCGGACGGAGACGTGCGCAAGCTCGGCATCCCGACGGTACTCGACCGCTTCATCCAGCAGGCGGTGCTGCAAGTTCTCCAAGCACGGTGGGACCGAACATTCTCCGAGCACAGCTACGGCTTCCGCCCCGGTCGCAGCGCTCACCAAGCAGTGGCCCAGGCCCAGGTGTACATCGCCGAGGGCTACGGGTTCATCGTGGATATCGACCTGGAGAAGTTCTTCGACCGGGTCAATCACGACATGCTGATGGGGCGCGTGGCCAAACGGGTGGAAGACAAGCGGATGCTGAAACTCATCCGGGCATTCCTGAATGCCGGGGTGATGGAGCACGGGCTGGTAAGTCCGTCGGAAGAAGGGACGCCGCAAGGCGGCCCGCTTTCGCCGCTCTTGTCGAACCTGATGCTGGACGACCTGGACTGGGAACTTGAGCGACGCGGTTTACGCTTCGTGCGATACGCCGACGACTGCAACATTTATGTCCGCAGTCGTCGCGCCGGAGAACGCGTGATCGAGAGCATCACGCGGTTTATCACCGGCAAGCTCAAGCTCAAGGTGAACGAGTCGAAAAGCGCGGTAGCTCGACCGGCGGAGCGAAAGTTCCTGGGCTTCAGCTTCACGAGCGGCAGACAGCCGAAGCGGCGCATCGCGCCGAAATCCCTGCTGCGGTTCAAGAAGCGAGTGCGAGAACTTACCAAACGGAATCGCGGCGTGAGCTTGGAGCGAATGGTCGAACAGTTGGCCCGCTACCTTGTGGGTTGGCGCGGCTATTTCGGCTTCTGCCAAACGCCAACGGTGCTTCGTGACCTGGACTCGTGGATACGACGGCGGCTCCGCTGCTTCCAATGGAAGCAGTGGCGACGGGGAACCACTCGCTTCGCGGAACTCCGTAAGCGGGGCGCGAGCAAAGACCAAGCAGCTATGACCGCCGGTAGTGCTCGCGGGCCGTGGCACCTGAGCCTCAGCCCCACCCTGAACCTCGCCTTAGCCGGCGCCTACTTCGACTCGCTTGGACTTCCAAAACTCAACGATGCCCGACACATTTAACCAACCGAACCGCCGTGGTACGGACCCGTATGCCCGGTGGTGTGACAGGGACAGCTGGCGACAGCTTACCTATGTCGATTTGCGAATGGCCTGGCTTCTGGCGAGCAGCCCCCGGCTCTGCCGGGGGTTTGTGTGGAGCGCAAGAGAGAGCGCTCGACGGGACGACAGGCATTGGCCGGATTACCCCCGGCGGAGCCGGGGGCTGACTACGGTGACTAGTACTCGCGACTAAGCAATGGCGAGTTAGTGTGATGCGAAGAAACGCTCGCGGCGTGCGCGGCGCTCGGCACGCAAACGGGCCCGGCGCTTGATTTCGCTCGGCTTCTCGTAGAATTCGCGTACCCGCATTTCTTTCTTGATACCGCTTCGCTCGACGAGCTTGCGAAAACGGCGAACGGCTTCTTGGGCCGATTCCTTGTCACGGAGAGTTAACTTAACCACAGGTCCTCCAAGTAAATGATTCGTCCACCAGTCCCGCCATCTTGCCTCCCGGCGGGACCCATCATTCTAGGTCAAGATAGCATCGGCTGTCTATGGCAGCGGCTGCACGGTTCGTGCTAAAAAACGCTTTGCCACAGGTGCTCTATGGCCGAAACCGCGCGAATCCGCTGCCCCTCGTCGTTCGCGGTGGCGGGAGGCATCATTGTTTTTGCGACCCTCGCCTTTCTGAATCTCGATGGTTATCACAACGAGCCATTCCGGCATCACAGCGAGCCGTTCGGGCCTGATAGCTTTTACCAAGAGCCGCCCGACATCAACTGGACGCATGGTTGGCCTTTCGTGTGTGCAGGTCGGACGTCCGTCGGCACTGGCCCCTTGGTTGTGGTTTCTGTTCAACACGCGATCACGAGCCGGTGGCCATTTGACGGAACGCCATTCACTTATGTTTATCGCGGCCCGTTGTATGCGGACGTTGCGATACTCGTTGCTGCCGTCATCGCCACCGTATGGAGCATCAATAGTCTGACTTGGGGTTCGAAGAGGCGGCCAAGCTTTGGATTGAAATTCCTATTTGGCATGATGTCCCTCACCGCGGTGGCGTTGATCGCTCGGTCCT
>DATBHJ010000164.1:0-106863 GCA_036557565.1 Gemmataceae bacterium | reverse complement strand
AACACGCCCCGCTCGCCGGGGTGTGAAACCACATCTCAGAAGAAGAACACGACTTTTTCGTATAGGAATTCCCACACGCCATAGAAGAGTGAATAACCCATACTGTGCTTACCGCAGCGGACCTTGGCGCGAACCTCCGTGCCGCTGGTCAACGCTCCGAGTGGGAGCCGATAATTGAGATCGATGCTCGCATCATCGATCGTAACGTAAGCGATGACCTCCGGCTCGGATTCGTCCTTCTCATCGCGGTTAGGAATCGCCTCGCTGGCGATCTTATCCCGCTTCAGGATGCCGCGGTACTTGCGCGACGGCTCGCTGCGGAGGATGAAATTGACATCGAGCGCTTCGCCACCGTTGTATTCAAACGCCTTGAGCACCTGGCTAATGTGCTTTTGCGGGATACGCAGTTCAATTTCCCATGGACCGTCCTTGGCACCCAGCTTCAGGATCGGATCAGAAGGCTTGGCCATTCGGCCGCGCCATTCATCGTTGAAGTTGCCGGTTAGCACTGTCCACTCAAGTTTGCCGACCCGCATCTTCTCCTCAGCCGTGAAGTCCGGCGCGCGCAGGAAGTATTCACCGGGCTTGTCTGGATTGGCGTTGTTGCGGTCGATAAACTCCTCAAGTTCGCGCGCCTTGCGTTTCTCGATATCTCTCTTGAGTCCTTCGTCCCCCGCCGCCTCTCTGCCCTGATCTTTGTTTCCCGGCCCCCGATTACGAATCAAATCTGCAGCCCCTCTTTCAAGGCGGGCGCCTTCGATTTGAGCTTGCAACTCAAAGTATTTCTGGAACAAATCAGTAGAGAACAAAACGGCCAGCTCGCTCTTTTCAGGGACGTCCATTGCCGGCTCGACCTTGAACTCCATGACCTGTCCGGGAGAGGGGGCGTAGACGACCCGCCGCGCCCACGGCACCAGTTTGCCGGTGGAGTCCATCTCCAGCTCGTAGGGCACCAGGAACAACATGGCGACGAGGAAACTCAGCAAGCCCACAACAACGGCTGTGATGGCTTTGGCCTTGCCACCGATGCCGTCTTGCAGTTTGGCCAAGGGCTGCCAGACCCAGCGGCCCGGAATGCGGCGATGTTCGACAGCGTTATAAAGTGCCGGCGTGGCATGGCGCGCGACGACATCAAGCCGTGCGATCAGCTGCTGTGGCTCGGCGGGCGGCTCGAAGCACTCCATCACCAGAGCCGATCTTGGCGGACGCTTGCCTGTCTCGCGGTCGTCGCGCAGCGGCTGAACGACCAACAGTTTGCTGTTACTCTCCGCCAGGTAGTGATCCAGCGCCGTCAACACCCTCGGCGGCAAGCTGTCATCGCGGGTGCCGCTGAAAATCAGCTTCTCGCCCCATTTGATGACTTCTTCGCTCAGCTTCCGCATGAGCCGAATCAAATTGGAGCGTCGTTCCACCACGTCGGCGCCGCTAACGGCCTCGATGTGTCCCTTGGAGCCATACTGGCGGATGGCCACGCTCATGCGATCGCATTCCACGAGTCGCCGGCCTTCGTTGGCCACCTGGTAGGCGACTTCGGTAGGATGCAAGCTGGCGTGAACCAGGCGAGCGAAGTTTTCCAGCTGCGTCCAGACCTGTTGTTGGCCTGTGAGCTGACCCATGACCTGATTGCGCTGATAGCGCGAGGACAGCTCGGCCATGTAGGTCATGAATTGCAGGTAGCCTGTGATGGCCTGCGGCGGGCGATTGGCGTTTTGCCAAATCTCGATGAGTCCGGCGCACTGCTGATTGACGATGATGGGTGCGATGAGGAGGAGATAATTGGTGAGATTGCCGGCTTGCGCTTTGCCATCTTCGCGCTGCACGCCGCTGCGCGGAGGCATATGAAATGGACGCGGCTGCGTAACGGCCTGCCGCAATAGTTCCTCGTGGCTGGCGCGAACTTCCTCGTTCTGATCCAGACCAATCTCCTTGAGATTGATCTGGTACTGCATCTGCAAATTGCCTTGCGGCGTCCGCGCCCACACAACCCCAGCCGGGGCGGCCAGCGTCTCCAGCAAGCGCTTGAGCATCTCGCTGAAAAATACCCCAGCAGGAACGTTCGATTCGCTGAGCCGGGCGATCTCCTCCAGCCGAGTCGCGATTCGTCGGCGTTCCTGTTCCAGATCCGGTCCGTTGATCTGCGTGCTTGGAGCGGGACTCACGGCCCTACCTCACTTCCAAAAACAAGGTGTGCATTCTGGGAGAACGATCCATAGGTCGAATGGAAAGCTACTTCACCATAGACGTTTCGCACTCCTGGTGCAAGCTCCCAATTTGTGTAAATTCTCTTTTTTTCACATATTTCTCGTCATGCTGCGACCTTTGCTCGGCGTCGTTGCCAAAACTGATCGCCCTCCCAGGAAACGATGGCTTGCATCAATTCGCAAGGATCAGCTCCAGCGGCCGGCAGGGGCCAGGCGAAGCGTTCGGCTGCCGCCAGCTGTCCCGCGGCCCCGCGCGCGCGATCCAGGCACCACAAGCGCACAAAACACGCCAACGCCCGGCCTCGGCGGCAGAGCCAATTCACTTCGCGCGCCGCCTCGTTGTCGTTGGCCTGTTTCATCAAGTCCTCGGTTTGATCTACCAGCCATTCCACCAAAATGCGCGCTTCCGCATCTCCCAAGCCGCGAGTTAAATGCTCGTCGCTCAGGATGTTGTGGAGCAACGGATTGGCCACCATAGGCTTTGTCCCCCTTGCCGCAACCGCGAACGCGCGGTTCCCCCGCGGCCCAACTCCCGTTATCATCCCACAAGAAGGAGCGTCCTATAGCGATCCTCCGTCTGCAAGGCAACGCCAATTTAATCAACCGGGCGTAGCACCTGGTCATCATTCATCATTTCACGCGAAACGATGAATGATGCAACGGTCTATCAAATAATACGCTTTCCGTTTTCATTTGTGACATCATCCGACAAAAAAATTCGGCTCCTCGTTGACTTCGCCAGCGAATCGGCTTGAACTACTGCATACATCCCGGAGAGTCTGCTGCTTGGAGCAATCTTTATGCCACCGTTTCAACTGGCGCCTTTTCAATCCGATGCGACGCCCCCTCTGGGTCATCCGCTGTGCGGCGGCTGGATCGAGCCGGTGCGCGCGGTCGATGATCCTCTGCGTGTTCTGGGCATCGTCCTGCTCGGTGCAGGTTCGCCCATCGTGTTGTGCGCGGTCGATTGGTGCGGCCTGCGCAATGACGCTAACCTGACCTGGCGCCGGGCCTTAGCTCAGGCGGCCAACACGACTCCCGAGCGTGTCGCCCTTCACTGCGTTCACCCTCACAATGCCCCGTTCGCCGATGTCGAGGCGGAGCGTCTGTTGCAAAGCGTTCACAGCGCGTCTTCGCTCGACCTTGCCTTTTACGAGCTTGTTGTGCGGCAATCCGCCGATGCGATACGGGGGGCGTTGAAAAAAACGGTACCCTTTACCCACTTTGGCTTGGGGCAAGCACAGGTTGAGCAGGTCGCTTCCAACCGTCGTATTGTCGGCGCAGACGGCAAAGTCCGCTTCACTCGTTACAGTGCTACGAAGGAGCCTAAGATTCGCGCCGAGCCAGAGGGATTGGTCGATCCGTGGCTGAAAACCTTGAGCTTTTGGCATGACGAAAAGCCGTTAGCAGCGCTGAGTTATTATGCCGTACATCCGATGAGCTATTACGGAGACGGCCGCGTCAGTGTTGATTTCTGCGGCCTGGCTCGACAAAAACGACAAGAAGAAGATCCGGCGATCTTCCAGGTCTACTTCAACGGCTGCGCCGGCAATATCACGGCCGGAAAGTACAACGACGGCTCCAAGACCAATCGTCCCGTCCTGCGCGATCGCATTTATTCGGCACTGAAAACGGCCTGGAAGGCGACGGAACGCCGTCCGTTGTCCACGTTGGAGTGGCGCGTCGAGCCGATTCGTTTGCCGCCCCGCCGCGAGAAATCTTTCGGCGAAGATGACAGCCGAAAGGTGCTGGGAAATAGCAAGGCTGAGAAGGCACGGCGCGGCAACGCTGCCTTTCAGCTGGCCTGGCTCAAGCGCTTGGAGCGACCTATCGATTTGACGTGTCTCGACTTGGGCAAGGCATTGGTGCTGCATCTGCCGGGCGAGCCGTTCATCGAGTATCAACTGAGATCCCAAGAGTTACGTAAGGATGCGTTTGTGTGTGTCGCTGGATACGGTGATGGTGGTCCGGGTTATATCCCGACGGATAAGGCGTATCTGGAGGGAGGCTATGAGCCGAGCGTGGCCCTTGCGGCACCGAGCGAGAAACAGCTGACGGAGGCGATTGCCAAGGTGCTGAAAGCAACCAAAACATAACGAGCCGGAAGTGTAAGCGACGGATGCTTTGCCGTCGCTGACACTTCCGGCTCGTTAGAGACGCAAGAAATTACCCCTTCGCTTCGCCACTGGCTACGACCAACTCGGGCGTGGGGGTAGCCGTGGTAGAGTCGAAGAACAGCTTCTTCTCGCCGCCTTCCTCGCGAACGCGGACGGTGATCGTGTCCTTGCCACTGAATCCGCCGCGTAGCAGATCCTCCGACAGCGGGTCTTCGAGATAATGCTCGATGGCCCGACGCAAGGGACGCGCACCGTATTCGAGGCTGGTGCCCTTCTCGATCAAGAACTCCTTGGCTTCCTCGGTCAAAACAAGCGTGAGACCCTTCTCGGTCAGGCGCTTCGACACCTTGCCCAGCTCGATGTCGATGATCTTCTTGAGGTTCTCCTTGGTCAAGCTGCGGAAGACGATCACGTCGTCCACACGGTTAAGGAATTCCGGTCGGAAGTTCCTTTCCATCTCGGCCTTGAGCTTCTGTTTCATGCCTTCGTACGTGGCCTCCTCATTGCGACGCGCCGACGAGTGAATGCCGAACTCCTGTCGGCCGGCGATCTGCTCGGCGCCAATGTTCGTCGTCATGATGAGGATGGTGTTCTTGAAATCGATGGTTCGGCCGACATTATCGGTCAATCGGCCTTCTTCCATGATTTGCAAGAGCATGTTCCACACTTCCGGATGGGCTTTCTCGATTTCGTCGAGCAAGACCACGCTGTAGGGCCGGCGACGAATCTTCTCCGTAAGCTGGCCGCCTTCTTCGTATCCGATGTAACCCGGAGGCGCGCCGATCAGTCGGCTAACGTTGTGCTTCTCCGAGTATTCGGACATATCGATCTGCACCAGCGCGTTCTCGTCGCCGAACATGAAGTGAGCGAGGCGCTTGGCCAACAGCGTCTTGCCGACACCGGTGGGTCCGGCGAAAATGAAGCTGCCGATCGGCCGTTTCGGATCTTTCAGGCCAGCCCTGCTCTTGCGCACCGCCTTGGCGATGGCGTTGATGGCCTCGTGCTGGCTGACGACCTGCTTGTGGAGCTCGTCTTCCATGTTGAGTAGCCGTTGCGTCTCGTTGTCCTCAAGGCGCTTGAGCGGCACGCCGGTCATCTTGCTGACCACTTCGGCAATCACTTCCTCATCGACAACGCCGTCGATTTCCTTCGACTTCTCGCGCCACTCGCGGGTGATGGTTTCTTTCTTCTTCTTGAGCTTGTCGGCCTGGTCGCGCAGATGAGCCGCCTTCTCGAAATCCTGCTCGGCGACGGCGGCCTCCTTCTCCTGATTGAGCTGCTCGATCTGGGCATCGATCTCCTTCAGGTCGGGCGGCCGAGTCATGGCCTTGAGGCGAACACGCGCACCGGCCTCGTCGATCACGTCGATGGCCTTGTCAGGCAGGCATCGGCCGCTGATGTAGCGATCCGACAGCTCAACAGCGCCTTCCAGCGCTTCGTCCTTGATCTGTACGCGGTGATGCGCTTCGTAACGATCGCGCAGACCACGTAGGATCTCGATCGTCTCCTCCTTCGACGGCGGATTGACGATGATCTGCTGGAAACGACGTTCCAGGGCACCGTCCTTCTCGATGTATTTGCGGTATTCATCGAGCGTGGTGGCGCCTATGCACTGAATCTCACCGCGGGCCAGGGCCGGCTTGAGCACGTTGGAGGCGTCAATGGCGCCTTCCGCGCCGCCGGCGCCTACCAGCGTGTGCAGCTCGTCGATGAAGAGAATGGTATTGCGGGCGCGACGCACTTCGTTCATGACGGCCTTGATGCGTTCCTCAAACTGGCCGCGATATTTGGTGCCGGCGACCATCATGGCTAGATCGAGCACGACAATGCGGCGATCGCGCAATAGTTCCGGTACATTGGCATCGACGACCAGCTGGGCCAAACCTTCGACGATGGCTGTTTTGCCGACGCCGGCCTCGCCCAGGAGCACCGGATTGTTCTTGGTACGGCGGCTGAGCACCTGAATGACGCGCTCGATTTCGTTGTGCCGCCCGATGACGGGATCGAGCTTGCCTTGGCGGGCCAATTCGGTCAAATCGCGGCCAAAACTATCGAGGGCCGGCGTTTTCGACTTGCCCTGCTTCTGCCGTTCTCCCGTGCCTCCGCCAGCTTGTTCTTCCGCTGCCATGTTGTGCCCCAGTAAATTCAGGACTTCCTCACGTACGTCTTCCAATTTTAGCCCCAAATTCATGAGAACTTGGGCGGCCACTCCTTCCTGCTCGCGGAGCAAGCCCAAAAGCAGGTGCTCGGTGCCGACGTAGTTGTGGTTGAGGTTCCTGGCCTCTTCAATGGAGTATTCGATAACTTTCTTGGCCCGTGGCGTTTGTGGCAATTTGCCCATCGTCACCATGTCCGGGCCGGACTGTACGATCTTTTCGACCTCCAGGCGAATTTTCCGCAGGTCGATGTCAAGGTTTTTCAGGACGTTGGCGGCAACGCCCGAGCCTTCCTTGACCAGTCCCAGGAGGATGTGTTCCGTGCCAATGTACTCGTGGTTGAAGCGCTGGGCCTCCTGGTTGGCCAGCTGCATCACTTTACGAGCACGGTCTGTAAAGCGTTCATACATTCCAGCATCTCCGAAGCTGCTTGGCGCCTCGCGGCGTTTCCGCACGAATCGCGATCCGTAAAGCGGTCCTACTTGTCAAGTTCGCTTAACGCCTCTCACGACGTTACGGATGTTCCAGGGGACAAAGGTAGCAGAAAGGTGTGACTTTTTAAGGTGGCAACCCAAGTCCCTATCGAATTGTAGTGAGAAGGGAGAAACAAATCAATCCAGGGCGGCGCGGCAGATTTCCCCACTTCAATCGGTTGCCTGCGCAACCCAATCTCCGCACCACAACCGCCACGAATGTCCCTCAACCACCAACGCCCCGACGTATCCCTCGCCCGGAAAAAGGGCTTGCAGAGACCAGCGCCGCACCTCCTGCGGATCGTGCTGCGTCGCCAACAATGCCGCTGGCTCGTCGGGGTGCAACGACACGTCGAATTGCTCCAACGGCAGCGATAAACCTTCGCCGTGGGCCTTGATGTAGGCTTCCTTGCGTGTCCAGCAATGAAAGAATGCCTCGCGCCTCTGGTCCTGGGGCAGCGAAAGTAACACCGCCAACTCGCGCGGCGAAAAAAATCGCTGGGCAAGGGATTCGCCATCACGCTCCATGTCCCGCAAACGCTCCACATCGACGCCAATCTCTCGTCTGCGCGTCACCGCCAGGAGAGCCAGACCGTGCGAGTGCGTCAGGTTGAAGCGAAGATCACCCCCATTGTTTGCATCGGCGAGTCGTGGCTTGCCGTAGTTGCTGTAGGCAAAGCGAACCTCTTGTGGGCGGCGCGCGAGGTAGCCAGCCAGCAAAATGCGCATCGCGGCGCGAGCGGACGTGAAGTGTCGGCGGTCTTTCTCGAAATGGAAACGGTCGGCGCGTTGCTGTTCGTCGTCGGATAAGATGTCGCGCAGCCGCGCCAGCAACGTATCGCCAACTTCCAGCCCGATTCGCCAGACGTGCACGTCGTCGGCCGTCACCAGCGGTTGATTTAAGGTTTGCTGCCATTCGGCGTGCAAGGTCAATCCTCCGTCATTTCCAGACAGCGTACAGCGTCATGGCCTGATAATCGCGGACGAAACCAGCCGCCTCAAGTAGTTCGCGTCCTTCCGAGGATGTGATTGGCTGGCCGTTCCACTCTTCGACAGTCAACTTATGTCGTGACGCTGCGCCGCGACGGTTGTCGAGAATACCGGGCAAAGAAACGACGGCGAGGGACACATCGTCGCGGCTGGCGCTGGCGAGTGCCGTCAATCGCTTGCCGTGTTGCTCGATTAATAGCACAGGTCGTCCGGCGCGGAGAATGAGCCAGTTGCCAGGACGGCGCAACAGTGGGCGCGTACCGCCGTCAAGCAGTGGGATGTCAAAGGGAGCGCCAGAGCCGTAGACATTCGCCGGATCCATGCTGTGGACCAGAAGCGCAGGCGCCTTCGCCGTCGAAGGGACGTGCAGCTCTTGGAGCTGGTGCGCCGCTTCGGGTAAGGCGAACTGCGCTCCGGATAAACCTTCGACGAAGTAGCCGCGTCGCACCTGACCGGCCAACTCCATGCGGCTGAGGACTTCGTAGAGAACGCGCCACGGTAGCATCCAGGGATCGAGCAAGGCCAACTCACGGGCCACGATGCCGTAGCGCTTCAAAAGCTGTGATGCCTGCGCCATGGCGTGTTCTTCCGGTTCGGGATGGCCCCAGGGGATGGCCGACCAGCGACCTTCCGGTCGCTGAGGCGCCCGCCGGGGTATGCGAGGTCGTGTCAGCGCTCGGAGATTCTCCACTTGAGGTGCGGACGCCATCCGACTCGACGGAATTCTGCTGCGCCGGATCACGTCGTAATGATCGTTCGTTACCAGGCAGCGCCCAGCCAACACGCTGAGAGCGCCGCGAACCGCGCCGGGAGAGAGGCCGAGATCAGCGGCTAAGTCCGTCAGAAATGAAGCTCCCCGGCTGCGCAAATAGTCGAGAACTCGATTCGCATCCTCGTTCAGTGCGTGCGCTTCGGTTATTGCTGGCAGCGGAAGTCGGCGCAGCATCTCACGGCTAAGAAAAGCGACGCGATCGATCTCGCCATCTTCGGCCGGTTCCCCCTGACACACCCAGCTTCCCTCGCCTTCCGCAATCCATTCGTCGAGCCAACGCGGCTGATATTCTGAAATGCGCGCTGGCAGCACCGTCCGCTCCCACACTTCCGAATACAGTGGCAAACCCTCCAATCGCTCCAAAATGTTCGATAAGCTTTCGCGCCCTCCGCGCCGAGTGTCCGGATGGGCTCCCTGCCAGCGCAAGAGGAAATCGGCAAACTGCGGCGGCGAACAGGTGACGACCTCGCGTCGCAAGATACCAAGACTACCGCGTTGCACTTGTTGCAGGTTCGCGGGATCGGAGAACACTATGCTCTCGCTTTGTGGGGCAGAAATAGCCACAATGCGGCCGGATCGCGCCCATTCTTCGAGTTGCCGTTGTGCCCATGCCGGCTCGAACGGATAGCGCGCCAGAACGTCTTCCAGTCCAACCAGCGCGTGTGTGGTGAGAAACCGATGTAGAATCGTTGCCCCTGCACTCTGTCGTTCAGCCGAGCCAGACGTGTCGCCGTTCAGGGCAAACGCTTGCCGATATTGTTCCTCATCCTCTACCGAGATCCAACGTAATGGCGAAGTGCTTCGTCTTGGCGACATCGGTAGTTCGAGGCAGCCCGCGCGGCCTTCGCTCTCCAGTTGCTCCAGAAAAGCGGACATCGGTCCTTCCAGTTCTTCGGGCGCGAGATCGCCCAGCCGCCGCAGCCATTCCGCCATCTCTGTCGCCGATCGCGGCGGCCGACCGACGCCGCGCAACCTGCGTTCCACCTGATGCACAGCCCGCGGGTCAAGTAGATGTCCCTGACTCTGCGGCGAAACGAGTTGTTCGAGCAACTGCCGATCGAGAACGCGCGACCGCTCGCTGTCGCTCTCGACACCGTCATACTGGTACATGAACGCTGCGTTGAACGAAAACACCAACCCCACAGCAAACGGCGAAGGCGTCTCGGCCCGACGGGTAACTATCTCGACACGCCGGGCCTGGATGTCGGCGAGCAGTTCTTGCAAACGCGGCACGTCGAGATGATCGTGCAGGCATTCGCGGAACGTCTCAGCGACGATGGGAAAATCGGGATGGCGGCGGGCCACCTGCAGCAAATCGCGGCCGCGCAGCCGTTGCAACCATAAGGGCGCTCTCCGCCCCGGCTGCGTTCTGGGCATCAACAGTGACCGCGCCGCGTTCTGCCGGAAACGCAGCGCGAACAGGGCGCTGTCGGCCAGCTCGTCGAGAATCAATCCCTCAACATTTTCTGGCGTCAGTCCCGCGAGTAAATCGAGGATCGGCTCATCGGTATCGGTCAGGCGAACCAGAATGCCGTCGTTGTGATGCAGGCATTGTGGCTCATAACCCAGCCGTTCGCGTAACCGTGCCTCCAAGGCCAGCCTCAGCGATAGGTGAAGGCGGTTGCCGTACGGGCTGAGGAGAATGACCTGCCAATCTCCCAGATGATCGCGCGAGGCTTCAATCAAGAGCGAGCGATCTGTGGGCAAACATCCGGCGGAGCGCAGCTGACGTCCCACATGATACCGGACATTGCGGGCCGCATTTGGATCAAGAAAGAAATCGCGCTCAAGCCAATCCAGACAAGTGGGCTGATCCAACCGTTCGGCCAACTCGCGCAGAAACGCACCGATGGCGCGACCAAGATCGTAGCTGCGGCCCGTATTCTCTCCGCGCCAGAAAGGCACAATTGCCGGTGTGCCCTCGGCAGGCGTTACAACCACGCGATCCGTCTCAATGTTTTCGACGCGCCACGCATTGGTGCCCAGAAGGAACGTATCGCCGATGCGGCGCTCGTAAATGAACTCCTCATCCAGCTCACCGATCCGCGCTCCGTTGCTGGTGTAGGCTGCATACTGTCCTGTGTCTGGAATAGTGCCGCCGTTTACCAGCGCCATCTGTCGGCTGCCCGGAAGCGCCAGCAAGCGATTGTGAACACGGTCCCAGCTCACACGCGGATGAAGTGCGGTCAGCGAACCTTTCCCCCCACCCCGACCCTCCCCCACAAGGGGGGAGGGAGAACTGTTCGCACTCCCCCCTTGTGGGGGAGGGTCGGGGTGGGGGGTAAACTGGTAGCGCCCGGAGATCATCTCCAGCGTCGTCTCGAAAGCGTGCGGCGACAGGTCACGGTAGGGATGGGCGCGGCGAACGAGCGCGTAGAGTTCCGTGATGCTCCAATCGTCCATCGCGGCACAGGCGACGAGCTGTTGCGCCAACACATCGAGACAGTTGATCGGCACGCGAATCTCTTCGACGCGGCCGGCCGCCATCTCACGGGCCAGAACGGCCTGTTCGAGTAGATCGCTCGGCATCTTGGGGATCAGCCGGCCCTTGCTCTTCTGGCCGACGAGATGCCCTGCTCGACCGACGCGCTGCAGAGCGCGGGCCACGCTTCCGGGCGATTCGACCTGACAGACGAGATCGACCGCTCCCATGTCGATGCCCAGCTCCAGCGACGCCGTCGCCACCACAGCCGGTAACCGCCCTTCCTTCAAGGCCGACTCGATTTGCTGCCGCACCTCAAGGGCAACGCTGCCGTGATGCGCGCGGGCAATCTCGTCCTCTTCATTCAGACACGCCGTGATGCGCTCGACCGACCGGCGATTATTGGCGAAGACGATCGTCGAACGATGCTGGCGGATCTCGTCTCCAAGTAAGCGATAAATCGACGGCCAAATACTCTTTTCCGGGAGCGGACCAAACTGTTCGACGGGGCTGACGACGCGCAGATCGAGATCCTTACGCAGCCCGGCATCGACGATCGTAACTGGTCGAGGCCGCCAATTTCCACCGGCATCCATTTCGCTGCCGCCGAGATAGCGCGCGACTTCCTCTAAAGGCCGCTGCGTCGCGGACAAACCGATGCGCACGAATCCCGCGCTCGATTGAAGAGCCTCCAATCGCTCCAGTAACAGCGCGAGGAACACTCCACGCTTATTGGTACAGAGCGCATGAATCTCATCGACGATACAATGCGTGATCCCCCGTAGCGTCTCACGAGCGCGCGAGGTCAACAGCAAATGCAGCGACTCCGGCGTGGTGATAAGAACGTGCGGCGGCCGGCGGACGAGTCGCTGTCGCTCGGCAGGAGGCGTATCGCCTGTGCGAAC
The DNA here is from genome assembly GCA_036557565.1 of Gemmataceae bacterium. Lineage (GTDB taxonomy): Bacteria > Planctomycetota > Planctomycetia > Gemmatales > Gemmataceae > JAJPHU01. The sequence continues at coordinate 94,827 of DATBHJ010000164.1, read as the reverse complement.
GGCCGATTCCAAGACCGGCAGTGACGTGCCCATGTCGCGCGCCGTCTGCGCCACGCCTTCTAAAGGGATCTGCAGATTTCGATGGATGTCGTTGTTGAGTGCTTTGAGCGGCGAAATGTAGAGCACGCGCACACCGCGCGGCAACTCCTTCTCGCGCCACAGGGCATCGAGGCAAGCCAGAAATGCCGCCAACGTCTTGCCGGATCCTGTGGGCGCGAGAATTAGCGTATGCTGTCGCGCCGCAATCGCCGGCCAGCCCATAAGCTGCGCCGGCGTCGGTTCGCCGAGTGTGGCGCGAAACCAATCTTGCACTGGCGGCAGAAACAAATTGAGGACGTCCGACGCTTCCATGCGAGTATTGTACAAATATCTCCTATACGATCTCCAGCCGAGCCTTTGAATACCAGCTTTCGCCTCTTGTGTTGTCCGAACGCTTCACGCTTCCGATCCTGACTTCTGAATTGTTGCAGTCGCCGTACTTTTTTTCATTTCCCGTATATTGCGGGCCACATCTACAGCGAGCAAGATCGCTGCTACGGCGACCAACCACAAGCAGAGCATGGCTCCTATTACGACCAGGCTCAGAAGGTATCCAAGGAAGGACACGAGTACCGTTGTCAAAGTGGATACGCCGAGCATAGATAGAGCAGAGCTGCCTTCGGTCAAGAACATCACGAACCAAACGGTAGAAAGGATGGCGCTGACGGCCGCGACAAAATAACCTTCGACCTTGAGGAACTTGGCGTATTTCTCCAGGTAGCCGTAGAACCAGGGCTCGTCATCGTAGTGGAAGGGTAGCTGTTCCTCTGGTTCTAGCTCTTCCGACCCCGGTTCTCCAAGCTCGTTCGGTTCCGGCTCTTCTTCCTCCTCCGGAGGAGCGTGATGAGTCGGTCTCGGCTCCGTCTGTGGACTGGGCGTTTCTCCGTCACGGGCGAGAGGGAAGCTCCCGCCGCACATTGGGCAACTGGCCATGCTCCCGCCAGAGTCCGCCTCCAGGCTCAATTTCGTCGTGCAATGAGGGCAGATGACCGAGATCATCTGCGGCCGCGTTTTTCGCTCTGGGAGCCGAGGCGGCGGGCCATGAAGAGGAACTCGCAGGAGATCGCCGCACTTCGGACATTTGAAGGCCCGACCTGCGGCGTTTTGCCCAGCGCGGACCCTGGCTCCGCAGGATGGACAGGCTAGCGAGAGCGCCATGAAGGAGACTCCCTGTTCGGTTGAAGAGCAATCAAGCTATCCTGCGGTGATGCTAATACTCCATCAAAGGTCGGTCAAGCAGCGGGATCAAGTGGTATGATGGGATCGGTTATCGCGGTCTGCTTGACGAAGCCGCTTTCCCCCTCGTAGGGTAAGCCTTGGCAACATGGACGATTGAACGGAATGTCCAGGATGGAGCCACCTGGGATCCAGCATCAACGAATTTGATGAGCGAAACCACAGTTAGTGTGCGCGAGCTGGTGAAGTCATACGGCAACCCGGCCGCGCCGGTGCATGCGCTGCGCGGCGTGTCTCTGACGGTTCTTCGCGGCGAGAAAGTGGCTTTGTTGGGCAAGTCCGGATCCGGCAAATCGACGCTGCTGAATCTTATCGGCGGACTTGATCTTCCCACTTCGGGGACCATCGAGGTCCAAGGACGCGATCTCGGACGCATGAGCCGAAATGACCTCGCACAACATCGACTGGCGACGGTAGGCATGATATTCCAGTCCTTTAATCTGATCGCCTCGCGAACAGCCATGGAAAACGTCGAATTGCCAATGATGTTCGCGGCGCGTCCGGCGGCGGAGCGGCGCTCGACGGCGCGGCAAGCGTTGGCAGCGGTCGGATTGGAGCGGCGCTTGGATCATCGTCCGCACGAACTGTCCGGCGGCGAGCATCAGCGCGTGGCCATCGCTCGAGCGTTGGTGAATCGTCCGCGAATACTCCTGGCCGACGAGCCAACCGGGAATCTCGACTCGGCAACGGCCGGCGAAATCATCGATTTACTCATCGACCACTTGCGGCGCCTGGAGGCCACGCTAATCCTGGTGACTCACGATGAGGAATTAGCTCGCCGCTGTGCTGATCGCATTGTCTGGCTCAAGGACGGGCAAATCGTCGAATGAACCCTCCGGGAGAATCTCCGTGCGTTTCACCGATGTGATGTCCCTGGCCTTCTCGGCCCTTCTCCAACAAAAAGTCCGCACCTTGTTGACGCTGCTGGGCGTCATCATTGGCACGTTCGTGCTGTTGTTGAGCCTGTCCATCGGGCAAGGGGTGCGCGAAACGATCGTGCGCGAATTTCGCCGGAACGACCAGCTCCGCCGCATCGAAGTCATGCCGGACTGGAAGGTGGAGGCGGAGGACATACCAGCCGAGGAACTCGTCATAAACGGCGTGATGAGCGAAGCGCGGCGCGAACGGCTGCGTCAGGCAAAGATCAACCGCTGGCCGCCTCGAAACAAACGCTCCTCGGAAAAACGTCTGACGCCCGAACGCCTGGAAGAGTTGGCCGCGCTCGATCACGTCGAGTGCGTTATCCCGTTCATCCGCTGGAATGGTCGTCTCTACTTCCGCGACAAGATCGTGAACACGGATACCATGTCCGCTGCTCCGGATGACCGCTTCTATAGTGAACGCATCGTGGCTGGCGGCTATTTTGCTGCGGGCCAGCCGCACAGCGTCGTGGTCAGTGAGACGCTTCTGTATCAGCTGGGGATCATTGACGAAGCGGACGCTGAAGGTGCCGTGGGTACGGAGTTAGAACTGGAGTTTAGCTCGCGGCTGGGTAGACACTGGAGCGTTGCGTCGATAATCGGCGCCGGCGGAAAGCTCGAACCAAAGCAGGAGGATGTGCTGGCCAAGATCGCCCAGCAGCTGCCGGAGGCAATCGAGCAGCTGAACCTGACGGCGACGGAAAAGATCATGCTGCAAAAGTTGATGAGCCGTTCAAAGACGCCGCCGGAACGTTCGTCGTTCGAGATCCGCGAAAAGTTCACACTCGTCGGCGTCGTTCGAGATCCAACGGAAGAGGAGGCACGCAGGAGGTGGGATGGTCGCTACGCCGATATCATCTTGCCCGCCTCGAAATTGCAGGACATGTTTTTCAGTGTCCCAAACAATCGCGAATTCGGCATCAATCGTGCAATGATCGTGGTGGACAATGAAGACAACGTCGAGGCCGTTGAGGAGCGCGTAAGCGACGTCGGTCTCCAAACGTACTCGCTGGCATCCATATTGAAGCACCTGCGTCTAAACGTGCTGCTGATTTCGTTTGCCACGACATTCGTGGCCGTGGTGGCGTTGGTGGTGGCCGGACTCGGTATCACCAACACGCTGCTGATGAGTGTCCTCGAACGCACCCACGAAATCGGCGTCATGAAAGCCGTGGGCGCACGTGACCGCCACATTCAGCTATTATTTCTGCTGGAAGGCGCGTGGATCGGCTTGCTCGGCAGCACCGTGGGGATGATTTGCGGCTGGCTGGCTTCGATTCCCGGCGATCGCATCGCCCAGAGACTTGCAGAGCAACAAGCGAAAATCCTCCTGGGCAACTCTTTATTCGTCTTCCCTGTGTGGCTGGTGATAGGCGTACCCCTGTTCGTGACGTTATTGACCATGTTGGCGGCCGTTTACCCGGCCCGGCGCGCGTCGCGCGTCAATCCCATGACAGCGTTAAGATACGAATGAAACGCGTCAACTGATTGTCCCCGCCAGCCGTTCGAGTTCCGAGACAACGCGATCGAGTTCCTCCACGAGGTAGCCAGGCCCGGTCTCGCGAAAAACCTGGACAAGCCGTCGATAGTACCAGAGCGTGCCTTCTCTTCCGCCGTTGAATCGTTCCCAGACGGCGTTGCCGTGACGGCGGAGGTCCGAGAGGACGGCGCGGGCGTTGTGCAGCTTATCGGCGGTGGATACGCGAAGGACCTCACGACTGGCGCCCCGCAAGTGTTCGAGATACTGTTTCTTCCGCTCCAACCAGGGCGGTTTGGGAGTCTCATCCGTATCGGTGCAACCGTTGACGATCTGGACCACCTTGTCGCCGAAACGTCGGCGGATCTCTTGACGGGTCGGCTCGCCGCCCTGATCCTCGATGGCGTCGTGCAGCAAGGCCGCGATGGCTTCGTCCTCGCTGCCGCCATCCTCCAGGACAAGGGCAGCGACGGCGAGTAGATGGGAGATGTAGGGGACCGTGGTTCCCTTTCTTTTTTGTTGAGCGTGGAGGTGCAAAGCATAGATGAGGGCAACCTCGAAACGATCGCTGAGGGCGCCCAGAACGTCGTTTTGTCCCATTTGTTGTACTCCCGGCGCAATCCGAGCCTGTAGCGTTAGCGAAGGCTGCTCTTCGCTTACGCTTCAGGCTCGGATGATCCCACTAACGGTGGTAGTAATTTCCGCGCGCGATGGTATCGGCGGCGGCTAGGTCGTTGATCTTCCGCGCCGCCTCGCGGTCCTGCGGGGTCAACTTGCGCAACTCTTCCCAAACACCGATGGCATCGCTGTATTGCCGCCGTCTTTCGTACAGCGACGCGAGGACGCGATATGCCGGCAGATGATGCGGATGGTGGCGGCGAATTTCTTCCAGCATCCAGGTGGCCAGGTGAATCAACTCCAGTTCTTCGGCTGCCGCCGCCAAGGTCGTCTGTATCTTCACGTCGCCGGGAGCGCGGACCAACACTTCCTCCCCGTCTTCGAGCACCTTGCGCAGCTGGCCAGCCCTCTTGGCAGAGTTGACTCGCGCGCGATTGGTCAACTTGGTCAGCGAAGAGAACCAGCTGCCGAGCCGACGCATCTGAGCAGCTTCCCGGCTCGCATCGCGCAGTGCCTGACGATAAACAATGCTGACGGGGTTAAACTTGATACAGCCCAGGAGCAGCTCAATGGCATAATCGAGATTGCCGTTGCGGAGGGCTTCCTGGGCGCGCTGATATTGTCGCGCCGCTGCCTGCAAATGCTCCCCGCTCAAATCGAGGAGGAAGGGATTGTCCTCAACAAATTGCGGAACGGGCGGTGGAGTGTTCGCTTTCTCTTCCAGCTGTGCTCCTAGCACGAGGGTAGGTGAACCACTCACGGGCCGGTCGCCGGACGATGGCCGCGTCTTGCGCGACGTGGATGACCGGGGCAGGCGAAGGGGCCCGCCTTCCGATGCCTGCGGCGGGAGTACTTTCAAAGCGGCCAACAACTCGGACGGTGTCTGAAAGCGATCTTCAGCTTGTTTGGCCAACATCCGCCGCAAGAGTGCCCACATTTCCTCCGAGACCAAGGGATTGAACTGGCGTACGTCCGACGGTTCTTCCTGCAAGTGCTTCAAAATGCGTTCACCCAGTCCACCCTCCGAGAACGGGGGGTTGCCCGTCAGCATGTGATAGAGCGTGCAGCCGAGCGAATAGATGTCACTGCGGATGTCGGCGGCAGCGCTGTCGCGTGCCTGCTCCGGCGCCATGTAATCGACTGTTCCAACCGTGCTGCCTGCTCGTGTGACCCGGAAATCTTCCTCGTCGGTCTTTCGGGCCAGTCCCAGGTCGGTGAGCTTGACGCGCATGCGATCGCGATCGCGGGTCAGCAGGAAATTCGACGGCTTGATGTCGCGGTGGGTGATACCTTGCTTGTAAGCGTGATCGAGGGCTTGAACCGCCTGAATCAGAATGCGCCGCGATTCTTCTGGAGAGAGTCTACCCTTGCGAACGATGTAGTCATAAAGGTCGATGCCATCGATGAATTCCAGAGCAAGAAAGTGCCGGCCATTGACTTGGTCGTACTCGTAAAGCGTAACGATGTTCTTGTGGATTAGCTTGGCGGCGTGGCGGGCCTCGCGGCGGAAGCGTTCGAGCGTGTTCGGCTTTTCCGCCAGCGTAGAGTCGAGCACTTTCAGGGCGACGAGCCGGCCAAGCTGTTCATCGGAGGCTTTATAGACCGTCCCCATGCCGCCGGTGGCGATGTGAGCCAGCACCTTGTACTTGCCCAGGCGATCACCAGGATTCAGACGTTCCGAAGACATGGGTCCGCGAAGTCGTGAAGGGCGAGCCAATCGATCGCTCCTTAAACTATTATAGTATCCGACGAACACAGCCGGGAGAAGTCGAAAGCACAGGATGTGCTGGAACTAATCAGTCTCACGACCTGACGGTTTGTTGGAGGGAAGGGGAGGAACCAAGGCGACTCGAAGGCAACGAAGAGACAAGTGCAGCTTAGCACAGGGAGCTAGCCCGTAGTCAGGGGATAACCCTTAATTCGCCAATCGCGAATGCCGCCATCCATCGAAAGGACGTTGGCATATCCCATCCGCTGCAAGTTCTCTGCAGCCAGTGCCGAGCGAAATCCGCCACCGCAATAGAGGATGATCTCGACTCCCGTGTCCGGCAAACGCGCCTCAATATCGCGCTCAATGACGCCCTTTCCCAAGTGGATTGCGCCGGGAAGGTGATCCTTTGCCCATTCGCTCTCCTCACGAACATCGACGATGCACAGCTTCTCGCCGCGGTCCAGTCGCGATTTGACTTCATCGACGTTCGTTTCGCGGATGTGTTTCTTCACTTCCTGGACGATCTGGAGAAAACGCGGAGCATGTTGCTTGGCCATGTGATAATGATCCCTTCCTGCCAAAACGAGCCGGAAGCCTGAGCGACGGCAAATCCGTCGTCGCTCAGGCTTCCGGCTCGTACTCGGTGCAATTCCGGACGCGATTATGTGGGGGGCAGAACGTTGACGCGGCGGCCCTCGCGATCGAAGCGAACGATGCCGTCGGCCAGGGCGAAGAGCGTGTCATCTTTTCCGCGGCCGACATTGCGGCCGGGGTGATAGCGTGTGCCGCGCTGCCGGACGAGAATGCTGCCGGCCGTCACCGAACCACCACCGAAAACTTTGATCCCCAATCGCTGGCTGTGCGATTCACGGCCGTTGCGAACCGAGCCTTGACCTTTCTTGTGAGCCATGCTGCCTCCTTCAAATGCTTATTTCTTCACTCCCGGCAAGGCCGGCACGCTTAGCGAAGATCCGCGGTAGATCCACTGCGGCGGCTGCACGAAATGGATCGCCTCGGACTTTTGATAATAACGGTCGCCCAGGCGGCGGAAGTTCAGTTGCAGCGTCTTACGACGAACGACGGATTTCTCGCCGGGCTTTTCCGGGTCGTCTGTCACCGCCCAACCGTTGGACAGACCCGACACAAAAATACTGTAGTAATTGGCATCAGGATCGACATCATCCCAGACGGCAACGCCGGTAACGGCACGCGGCTCGGCATCTTTCTTCGACGGCGGTATCGGATCGGCCGCGATGGTCACCGAGTTCTTGATCTTGAGATAGTCCGTAGGGTCTTCGAGTTGTCGGACGGCCTCCTGCACCTTGGGTAGAATCTGATCATGGTGAACCGTATTACGATCGGTCGTCACCAGCTCGAAATCGGGCATGAAGGTGCGCGGCTGCGCGGTGTTGTTGATGACCTGGTACCACAGATACCAGCACACTTTCTGTCCGCGTCCGGGCACATCGACCTTGATGAGCCGAGGGTCCTTGAACTTGAAATCGAGGACCCAGACCTTGCTGTTGGGCGAACGAATGTCGTCGGCATCCTGAGCGTTGGCTTCGGGCTTGACCAGTCGCTCGTTGGGATTGATCGCCGCCGCCAGTCGCACTACTGCAAAGACGAGCAGCAGCGCCAACAGCCCTAAACTCAAGCGCTTACCGAGTTTGCCGAACATGCGTCTTCTCCTTCGCCTCTCCACGAGCCAAGCCAACGGACGATACGTGCGCGTACCTCCGGCGCTGTGCTCCCTCGTGGATGATGTGGTTTATAACAGGGATTGTGCTCGCCGGTCAAGCCGAATGAATCGAGCGAAAAGGGTCTGCGATTACTATGATACTTTCAAGTCGTCCCTGTTTTCTCTCTTTTACCACGACCTGTGGGGCCATCCGGCGAAGATAATGATCTACGACATCACTCCGGCTGTTTCTCCCCGATTACAGGTGTGGCCCGGCGACACGCCGCCGACTCGCGAGCTGTTGTGCGACATGCACCGCGGCGACCAAATTACACTGTCTACTTTGCACGCCACTGTTCACATGGGCGCACATGCCGACGCGCCAAGCCACTATGGACTAGATGCTCCGACCATCGACGAATGTAGTCTCGAACCTTACCTTGGGCCGTGCCAGGTGCTGCATGTGAATGTGCCTCGGCGTACCTGCATCTCGCCAGACCTGCTCCCCGTGGCCATTCAGACCACCCGGCTGTTGCTGGCAACAGGAACGTATCCCGATCCAGAAAGTTTCAATACTGATTTTGCCGCCCTCGCGCCGGAACTCGTGCAGCACCTTCACCGTCAAGGAGTGAAACTCATCGGGATAGACACTCCTGGCGTCGATCTCTTCGATTCCAAGGATTTGCCCAGTCACCGCCAATGTCTCAAACACGACATCGCCATTCTGGAAGGATTGTTGCTCAAGCACGTGCCCGAAGGCACATACGAACTGATCGCCTTGCCGCTGAAGCTCGTTGATTTCGATGGCAGTCCAGTCCGGGCCATCCTGCGGGCACTCTAGCTCAATTCGGAATTTGGCATTTCTTCTGCACCGATTATCGATGAGCGACGCTTACGCGAAGCGTCCCTAATCGGGAGGCAGAACGATGACCGAGAAAAAAAAGCGCTGGGTCCACAAGGTAAAGACGGTTTCCACATTCCCGCCCGAGGGATTATTCACTCGCGATGCCGAAACCATCGCTCGCGTGATGGCGAGCAAGAAAGTCAGCCCCAAAGGTCCAGGCTCTGGGGTGCGCATGATTCAGTTTTTCATCAATCGCGCCGGCAAAAATCTGCCAGCAGCGAGGATGAAAGAGCTACAAAAAGCCAAGCAAATTCTCCAGGAAAGAATGCGGAAGAAGAAATAGTCGTTCTGATGACGCCCTCTCCGAGCCGCGAACGTAAGAGAAACCCCTCCCTTACGGTTACGGCTCTGGATTGATTTTGCCCTCAGCTTTTGCCACGATGTCGGAATCTTCATCCTTCGCCGATATCTGGCAGGAGCCTGTCATGAATGATCAGCCGTACTGCGATTACCGCATGACCGTGCGTGTGGAGATTCCCAATCAGCCCGGACAATTTGCACGGCTGGCCACACTGTTGGCGGAGGAGGGCGCCAACCTGGGCGCCATCGATATTGTCGAAGCCGGACGCGACAAGATTGTCCGCGACATCACCTTCGACGCTCAGAGCGAGGCCCACGCCAACAACGTCGTACAGCGCCTGCGCGCCATGCCGGGCGTGCGCGTCCGTTCGGCTTCCGATCGCATCTTTCTCCTACACCTGGGCGGCAAGATCAACACCCGCTCCAAGGTAACCGTCAAAACGCGCAATACGCTGTCGATGGTGTACACGCCGGGTGTGGCACGGGTTTGTCGCGCCATTGCCGAAGACAAGAGAAAGGCCTTCGCCTTCACCTGCCGCGCTAATAGCGTGGCGGTAGTCAGCGATGGAACTGCCATTCTCGGCCTGGGCGACCTTGGTCCTGAGGCAGCCATGCCGGTCATGGAAGGCAAGATCATGCTGTTCAAGGAATTCGCCGACATCGACGGGTGGCCATTGTGCCTGGCCACTAAGGATGTGGACGAAATCGTCCGTGTCGTCAAGGCAGTCGCGCCGTCGTTTGGAGGAATCAACCTCGAAGATATCAGCGCGCCGCGCTGCTTCGACATTGAAGATCGCTTGAAGGCGGAACTTGACATTCCTGTCATGCACGACGATCAACACGGGACGGCAGTGGTGCTTCTGGCGGCACTCCTGAACGCGCTAAAGGTTGTGGACAAGAATCTGGGTTCCATCAAGGTGGTGGTCAATGGCCTGGGTGCAGCCGGCACGGCGTGCTGTCGAATTTTGCTGGCAGCCGGCGTAAGACGATTGATCGGCTGCGATCGCAATGGCGCGGTGCTCGAAGTCACGCAGGACAATCTCTTTCAGGCAGGCAAGGATCTCCGTGGGTCCATCCGTTTCGATAATCCCTTTGCCGTCCTGCATGAAGTGTTGAAGGATGCCGACGTTTTCATCGGACTGTCGCGGGGCAACATTCTGACTCCGGCTGATCTGGAAATGATGGCCCCGGATCGCATCGTATTTGCCATGGCCAACCCCGACCCGGAGATAGCTCCCGATCAGGCTCTTCCGCACTGCCGTATCCTCGCCACCGGTCGCTCGGACTATCCCAACCAGGTCAACAACTTGCTCGCCTTCCCGGGCATCTTTCGGGGCGCCTTGGACGTGCGCGCTCGGGAGATCAATGAAGCGATGAAGCTGGCCGCGGCGCACGCGATTGCCGACATCATTCCCGAAGATCATCTGACCGAGGATTACATCGTGCCCAGTGTGTTCGAGAGGCGCGTTGTACGGGCAGTGGCGCGAGCGGTGGCGCGAGCAGCTCACGAAAGCGGTGTGGCCCGTCGTCGTGAACGAGACGTGCATTGAAGGATCCGTTTTTCTTCGACACGCCCGAAGGAATTCGTCTGTTGCGGCAGCGCGATTTCCGCACTAAATATACAGGTATCTTTTGCGGCAGTGTCCGGTGAGGCATAGACGAACATGGCGCTGTTGGGCCGTATTTACTTCAACGCCGTCTTCGGGGCTCTGGGCGGATTGCTCGGCTGGATGTTGTTCGGCGTTTTCGGCGACAAGAACGTCCCCGACAGCGAGCGCTTTCTGTTCAGTCCCGTCTTCTGGCAATTGCTAGGCGGCGGAGCACTCATCGGTGGCTCCATCGGCTATTTCGTGGTCAGCGTGGAGGCGATCCGCGATCGCTCGTTTCTGCGTTTTGTGCGCCTGGCCGCTTACGGAGTTGTGCTCGGCATGATTGGGGGAGCAGCCGGCATTCTGATCGGCGAGGGCGTGAATTATCTGCTGGTCGGCTGGATGGGCGCCAGCCGCGATCGTCCCGTCTTGCACCTGTTGGGAGCGATGTTCGCTCGCGGCCTGGGATGGATGTTTCTTGGTGTAGCAGTTGGCTTTAGCGAAGGCATCGCGGCGCGCTCGCTGGGCAAATTCAGCTACGGCACGCTCGGTGGGGCTGTCGGCGGCTTCGTCGGCGGGATGCTGTTCGGCCTGGCCCTGGAGGAATCCAGTGCCAGCGGCGGACAAGACTCGTTATGGGGCGCGATTGGCTTGATCATTCTGGGAGCCTGCATTGGTTCTTTGTCGGCACTCGTGCAGAGCGTCTTTCAGCCGGCCTCGGTCAAGGTATTGCGCGGCTGGCAGGAAGGACGCGAGTATCCGCTTGATAAAATGGATAATTTGCTGGGCCGCGATGAACATGCCGACATTGCCCTGTTTCGCGATATGAAAGTCGAGAAGAGACACGCGTTTATTCAGCGCGCTGGACAGCGTTACCTGCTGCGTAACAACAACGCGCCCTCAGAGTGGACGCGCGTCAATGATCGGCCGGTGTTTCAAAGCTGCGATCTAGAGGATGGCGACCGAATTCAACTCGGCAACATTCTGCTGCGCTTCCAGGCGCGTGCCGCCGTCCAGAGAAAACGAAAAGGCCGGGGATAAGGACTAACAAGCCGTGCAACTCTGCCCGCGATGTCAGCGTGCCAACCCGCGTGAAGCGGTGTACTGTTACTTCGACGGCGTCGTCCTGGACCAACGGATGGCCGCGACATCGCCCTCACGGATGCTGCAAGAGTTCGTTTTCCCCTCTGGGCGACGCTGCAAAACGTTCGATGACCTCGTGCAGGGCTGCCAGTATGAATGGGAAGACGCCCGGCATCTTCTGCGAAAAGGCGACTTCACACGCTATTTTGCTCAGATCGGCCGGCATGATCTGGCCCGCGTCGCTCAAGAGAATCAGGCGAATCCCGATCCCGACATCGGACTGCATACGTTCCTGGACCAACTTCCGGCCAGCCAAATCCAGGGACCACGACTCGATCTGAACCCTCGGCGCTTGATGATCGGCGGCGTTCGAGCCGGCGAACAACGTGCCATTTCCTTGAGTGTTCTCAACCAGGGCAAAGGCCTTCTGCAAGGCAAAGTCACAGTTTCCGAAGGTGGCGACTGGTTAAAGATCTCCGGGGCAGGCAATCCGACCGAATGGAATCTGAAGACCGCCAAGGAACAACGCCTTCAGTTGCAAGTCGATACCCACGGCTTGACAGCGCCACAGACATACAGCGGCAAGTTGACGGTGATCACCAACGGGGGTATCTCCGAGGTGGCCGTGCGTCTGGATGTATCGGCCATCCCCTTCGCCCAACCACCGTTCCAGGGGGCGGCCAGCCCTCGTCAGATCGCCGAACGCATGCGCGCCCATCCCAAACACGCGGTGCCTCTGTTGGAAAATGGCGACATTGCCGAATGGTTCAAACTCAACGGCTGGACGTACCCCGTGTCTGCTCCGCCGGCGCGCGGCATCGCAGCTGTCCAGCAGTTTTTCGAGGGAATGGGACTTTCCAAGCCGCCGACGCTGCAGCTGTCCGAGAAAGATCTGCACTTGTTCTGCACGCCGCCGGAGGTGGCGCAGCTACGCGTTTCACTTCGTACTCATGCGAAGAAGTGGGTCTACGCTCAAGCGGAAAGTGACAAACCCTGGCTGCGTGTATCGACTCCGCTCGTTAGCGGTCCACAGCAGGCGCAACTTGCCTTCGAGGTCGATTCGACGCTCATGGATCCGGGCTTGCACCTGGGTACAGTGAACCTCACCGCCAATGCCGGCCAGAAGCTGGCGGTGCGTGTGCAGGTCAACTGCCATCGGCGCCGAGAGCCGGTTCTAGGGCGTTTTCTGCGGCCGATTCTCGTGGGGGGGCTGTTGGCGCTGATACTGCGCCTCTTGCTGACAGGACCGGCAGATCTGTACGCGCGTGGCTGGGGACAGGCGACGGAAACAGCCTGGACGCAGGCCCCTTGGGTCTACAGCACCGGCGCGGAAAATCACTTTCTCAAGCGATTCATCCTCGCAACATGGTGGGTCGGCATCTTTTTCAGTGCCGTTTTGGTCTGGCGACGTGGCGGGCGCTGGACGGACGTGTTGTGCGGTGGCGTCGCCGGCGCCTTCGCAGGTGTCATCACCGCGGCGACGCTCGGCTGTTTACTCCTGGTCTTCGACGCAGCACCCGGGGCGCTGTTGGCGCGCTGGGCTTCGCCAGCGACCTTCTCAGATGCCCCGGCGAGATGGACACTATTATGGATCGTGTTTGTCTGCTCATGCTGGGCTCTTGTGGGCGGCGGGACGGGCTTTTTGCTCTCCGGTCTGGGTCAGCGCGGACTGCATCTGCTTCGCGCTGCGGCCGGTCCACTCGTCTGGTTGTTTCGTCAGTGCGGATTGGAACGCGCCGCCGCATTTTTCCTTATAAAAGGATAAGGATCATAAAAGGATAAGGACCGTCGAGGCAGCAGTCTGCTCCCCTTTCCAGGGCGAAAAGAGCGAACGCGCCTGTTGCTGCGCTTGCTCCGTTATGTTAAAAAAAGATGTTCTCCCTGTTTGCCCCGTAAGGATCGAGATTGCGGCCGCTTGGGACTTATCGCATTATTGCGAGTAACCTAGCGGTGTTCTCAGGATGATGACAATTCGACGAGTGCGGACGGAAGAACAGACTATTCCATGCTCCAGGGCACGATACAACCATGACCTCACCATCAACGCAGGCCAAGATTCACATCGAGCGCATGATGTACCGCAGCAGCGTAGCCGTCACCGGAGAGTCGGCGGCCAGCTATGCGCTCATCAAGCTCATCCCTGCAGGCGCCGAGGCCGCCAAGCCGCTCGATCTCAATCTGGCGCTGGTCCTCGATGTCAGCGGCTCGATGTACGAGGAGGACGGAACCGGCATTAGCCGACTGAAGCGCATTCAGGACGCCGCCATCTCCGCCATCAACAAACTCAAGCCGGACGATACCATCTCCATCGTCGCCTTTGCTCACAACGCTCAGGTCGTGCTGCCGCCGACCAAGCTCGCCGAGAAAGACAAGATCGTCGATGTTATTAACCGCGTGGATATGTTCGAGGTCGATCCGGGTGGGACCGCAATGGACCAGGGCATCAGCCTTGGACTGGGTGAGGTCGAGAAGCTGACAGGCGCCGGCACGCTGACGCAACTGGTCGTGTTGACCGACGGCGAAACATCCGGCGAGACAGCCTGTCGTCAGCTGGCCGAGCAGGCAGGAGAGAAGAAGATCAGCTTTAACGTCATTGGCGTCGGCACCGAGTGGAACCAGAGCCTCATCAAGGATCTGGCCCGATTGGCACGGGGGGATTGGGGTTACATTGACGTCAATGACGCCTCCTCTGCCGATCGCGTCTTCTCGCGTCACTTTGAGGCGCTGGCCGCCACGGGGTTCCTCAACGTCGAGATGCACCTGCGAGCAATGAAGGACATCAAGATCAAACGCGTTCGCATGGTCGTGCCGGAAATCAAGGAGTTGCCGGTCAACGAAGCGGAAGAACGGCACCTTGTCGCCCAACTGGGCACGCTGGAACGCGATAAACCAACACGATATATCCTCGATCTGAGTTTGCCCAAACGGCCCGACGGGAAGTTCCGCATCGCCGATATCGAGATCACTTTCGATCCGGGCACAGGCCAGCGCGAAACGACCGGCACATACCCATTGGAGGTGACTTATTCACCTCAGCAAGGCTATGTCAACGCCGAGGTGGCCAAACACATCGATGAGGTGCAGCTATTCGAGTTGAACAAGAATCTGCAGCAGGCCATCGCCACCAACGATCAGGCGGAAGTCCAGCGTGTGGCTCAGACCATCGAGAAGAAGGGCGAGTTGATGGGACCGCGGGCCGCCAAGAAAACGATGCTCGCGCGCCAGGTCTTGCAGGAGCTCAACGTCGGCGGGCGCGTCTCCCGGAAGACGCAGCTGGCCATGGACGACATGACGCGGGTCGTCGAAGAGACCCCGCTAGGATAGACGAGTGTTCCGTGTCCAGTTTTCGGTGTTCAGTGTCGAGCTGGCATCTGTAAACTGAACACTGAAATCTGAAAACTGAACACTGAGGTATTCACCATGAGTAAATGTCCATTCTGCCATTTTGATAATGAGGATGGGGCGCTGTTCTGCGAGCAGTGCAAGTCCGATCTGGGCGTCGCCCCAGCGACGCCGGTGGCCCAGGCCGAGCCCGTTGAGGCCATTCCAACGGCCGAGCCGCTCCAAGCCGAGCCGTATGAGGCCATTCCTTTGGCTTCCATGCAGACGATTGACTACCCCGGGGAACCTCTCGAAGCAAAGCCGCTTCCTGCCGTGCCGTTCGCCGAAACCATGCCGGCGCAAGCGTATCCGGTCGCTGAGGCCCAGCCGCTGGAAGCTCAGCCAGTGGCACCTCCGGCGAAGTCCGCGCCGCAGGCGGCTCCGACACCGGCGCCTTCCGCTCAGGCAACGCCGGGCGCCGCTCCCGCTGCAACGCCTCCGGTTGGAGCGGTTTTGCCCGCCGGTTCGCAACCTCGCCTGGTTGTTCTTCGCGGACAAAAACGCAATGCCGAGTATCCCGTATATGAGGGACTTAACTTTATTGGCCGTGCCGATGAAAAGCCGGTGGACATCGACCTCGAAGATCAGGAGCCGCCTGACCGCATCTGGTGCTCGCGCCAGCACGCTTGTTTGAGTTTCGAGAACAATGAATTGTTCCTCGAAGACCTGAACAGCGCCAATGGCACCTTCGTGAACCGCTCCCGTATTTATCCGGGTCAGAAGCGGCAACTCGCCCCCAACGACATTATTCAGATCGGCAACGTGCAATTGAAGGTTGTCGTCTGAAAAGTGGCGAGCGGGGCGTGTCAACGCCTGGGCGAAAGCAACCGGGGCGTTGACACGCCCCGCTCGCCATCTGCGAATGGTTGGTCGATATGGTGCAAACGTGCAGCAAATGTTCGCGCGCCAATCCCGCCGAAGCTGTCTACTGCTACTACGACGGTTTCGTTCTCGGCGGCCACTCGCGCAACGGCGGTCCGGTTGCCGTCGGCGCTCAAGCCTTCGGGCACCCGTTCGTCTTTCCCGGCGGCCGACAGTGTCGCAGCTTCGATGAACTGGCCATTGCCTGCCAGGAACAGTGGACCGATGCCCGCGATTTGCTCCGTCAGGGCTATCTGGAGCACTTTTTCGGCGGACTGGGACGCGTCGATCTGGCCCTGGCCGCGAAGGAAGCGGCCAAGTTCCCCGATCCCGACCTTGGTCTCAATCAGCTACTGGATAAACTTCCCTCGCAAGTTCTCGCGGAACCGCGGCTCAGCCTGGAGACGCAAGAGATTAACCTCGGCCTGCTGGAGGTGGGAGGCCAAAGGCAGTTCCACCTGCATCTGGAAAACCAGGGAATGCGCCTGATTTCCGGGACTATCACAACCGCAGACGCTCCCTGGCTGGCGATCGGAGACGCCGCTGCCAATCAGAAACACTTCCATTTCCAGTACGATCTGGATGTTCCCATTAGCGTTCGCGGCGACAAGCTCCGCGCCAACAATAAGCCGTTGACCGGCCATCTGGAAGTGGAATCCAACGGCGGCTCCTTCATTGTCACCGTTCGCGCGCAGGTGCCGGTTAAAGCATTCGCTTCCGGCGCCTTGGCCGGGGCCAAGAGTCCGCGTCAGGCCGCGGAGAAGGCCAAGGCCAACTCGAAAGAAGCGGCAGCGCTATTCGAGAGTGGCGCCGTCGCCGACTGGTACAAGGCGAACGGTTGGACTTATCCCGTTCAAGGACCCGCCGCGTCAGGGTTGGGGGCCATTCAGCAATTCTTCGAGGCGCTGGGCCTGACAGCCCCGCCCAAGGTCGAGATCAGCACCGACCGCATCGACTTGTCCGGCTCGCCTGGGGAACAACTCCAGTATACTCTGCAAGTGAAAAGCCAGGAAAAGCGGCCGGTCTACGCTCACGCCGTCAGCAATCAGCCGTGGCTGGAAGTGAGCCGCGCCAAGCTCGCCGGCCGCCTCGCCACGATCAACTTGACCGTACCAGCGGTGCCCGACAAAGAAGGCGAAACGCTCAACGCTCGGCTGATCGTTCAGTCCAACGGCAATCAGCGCTTCGTCCTGCCGGTGACACTGCAAGTCGGTAGCAGCCTTATTTTTGGCGACACAGCTCCCCCAGGGGCCGCGGCCGCGACGGTGGAAGAATTACCCTCGGCAGCTGCTCTTGTGCCGCCGCCTACCTCTGTCCGACATGCGGGCGAGTATCGCCGCCGTCGTGCCGCCAAGCAGCCGTTTCCGTGGATTCATACGGTGCCGGCCGCCCTGCTACTCCTGACCGTCGTTGCCGCGGTTGTCATCGATGGCAGGCTTCCGCCGACGGGATCACTGACCACACCGGATGATTCCCAGAGCGAGACGGCGAACTGGAAGTATATCGTCAAGGATCCCGAGCCGCGTATCGCTGTCCACTTCGATTCCGAGCGCGAGCGCTTCGGTGTGGAGATGACACAAGAGAAAGATCCCGACAACGAGGATCGTTTCAAACGGCTGACATACGATGACCGCGGCAAGAGCAACAACACCATAATCAAGATCGATAATTACGAGTACAAGTTTGGCGAAACGACGCCGACCAACGTCTGGGCAGGCGGCCGCGGAGGTCGGCGAAAGCAAGTGGAGATCACCAGCGGAGGCCGGCACGCCTGGGAATCGACCATGGAGTTCAATACTCAGAAGGTCGAAGTCGTCCAGCACGTCGAAATCGTTCCGGGCCAAACGGGTTATTTGGATACAGTCCTGGTCTATTACACGCTGCGCAATCGAGACAAGGAGAAGCATAAAGTAGGCATCCGTGTGATGCTCGACACCTTCATCGGCGCCAACGATGGCGTGCCCTTCACGATTCCGGGTAACAAGAGTTTCGTCGATACCAAGGCGGAATTCTCTCGCAAGGATATACCGGATTACATAGAGGCCATCGAGAACCCCAACGATCCCAGCAATCCCGGAACGGTGGCACGGATTTGCCTGCGTCATTTCAACCTGCCCGGCGTCGATCTGGACGACCTGGATAAGTTGCGTATTTGTCGCTTCCCGGGAAATCCCAACGCCGGCTGGGATGAATGGCCGGTTGAATCCATGAAGCCCGACCCAAACGAAGAGAAGAAAGACAAGGGCGATTCATGCATCGTCATGTATTGGCCTTACAAAGACTTGAGTCCAGGCGAGTCGCGACACATCGCTTTCACGTACGGACTGGGTTCTCTCGAAATCGGCGGTGCCATAGCTTTGAGCGTGCCCTCGTCGGTGCAGCCCAACAGTGAATTTGTGGTAACTGCTTACGTCTGGGACGCCAACAAGGGCGATAAGGTGAAACTGGTCGTTCCCTCCGGTTTGAAACTGGCCGGAGGCGAAAGTCCGGAGAAAACCATCGAACAGGAAGGCAAGCGTAGTCAGGTGTTTTGGCGCCTGCGCAGCGGCAAGAGCGGAGAGTACACGCTGCAAGCAACGACCGATAAGGATCAGTCCAAACCGAAGAAAGTAACCGTCAAGCCGGCGAGTATTTTTGGATGATGCGATGTCGTTTCGATTGTTCATCTATTACTGTGCCATCTGCGGCGGCTGGGCTGCATTCGTGGCCTGGGGCATCGCCCAGGGAATCGGTTTCCGCGGCGTTTCCAATCTCTACGTTCGCTCGACCCTGATTGCTGGCGTGCTGGGCATGTTCGTCGCCGCGGCGATTGGCGCGGTCGATGCCATGCTTAACGCCATCGGTTCGCAACGGTACGTCCGCGTCGGCATTTGCTTAGGCATTGGGCTGGTCGGTGGAATGCTCGGCGGGTTCGTCGGCGAGTTTCTGCATAGTGTCTTACATTTGCCCGTATTCATCGGCTGGATTCTGACGGGGATCTGCATCGGTGCATCCATCGGCATCTTCGATCTGTTGCGCTCCATACGCACACATGGAGACAAACGTGTTCCACTGAAAAAGACGCTCAACGGCGTCTATGGTGGACTGCTCGGCGGCTTTCTCGGCGGCCTCCCCTTCGGCTTTCTCATGGGAACGACGGCGTTCCCACGTACCGATTTGGCCATCAGCCTGGTTGTACTGGGATTGTGCATCGGCTTGTTAATCGGCCTTGCTCAAGTGTTTCTCAAGGAGGCATGGCTCAAGGTAGCACAGGGTTTCCGTCCAGGCCGCGAATTGCTTCTATCAAAGGACGAAACAACGATCGGTCGAGCAGAGAGTTGCGATCTTGGACTCTTCGGCGATAATACGATAGAACGTTTGCACGCACGTATCGTGCTCCAGAACCAGAGTTACCTGCTCGCCGATGCCGAAACACCCAATGGCACGTTTCTGAATGAAGAACGAATCGACAAGCCGACACCGTTGAAGTCGGGAGATAGAATCCGTGTCGGCAACAGTGTCATTGAGTTCGGCGAGAGACAGAGAAGGAAATGACCGGCGAGCGGGGCGCTTGTTAGCGGCCCGGTACTCGTCGCCGGGGCGTTAAGAAGCCCCGCTCGCCGGAGCATGAATAAATAGGATACCTCCATGCCGTTAGTGATTCGTTGTCCGCATTGTCAGAAACCGATGCAGGTAGCCGACAATTCGGCCGGCAAACAATTTCGTTGTCCAAACTGCCATAATCCATTCCTGGTAGGCGGCGGACAAGCGGCATCCGTGGGTGCATCGACAGCAGCAGGAGGCGGAAGTGTCAGCGCGGCCGTGGCCGCTCGCCCCGCGGCTCCGCCTGCTCCACCGTCTCCCCCTCGTCCTCCGTCGCTGCCGGCCGCAGACGGAGGAGGCAAAGTCGCTTCGCCACCGGCGACTCCCCACGAATGTCCAGCGTGCAAGGCCCCGCTGTTGCCTGGCGCGATTGCCTGCATGGATTGCGGCTACATGATCCAGCCGGAGACCACTGCCGCCGAGCTGGAGGGAGCGCCCAATCTTTGTCCCAACCCGGCATGCGGCGTCGCCAATCCCCCCGGCGAGCGCAACTGTCAACGCTGTGGCACCGTCCTGCCCTATTCCGCCGGCACTATTCTGCACAATCGCTACAAAATCGAGCGCCATCTCGCCACAGGCGGATTCGGTGCGGTTTACCTGGCCAGCGATTCCCGGTCCAGCAACCGGTTGGTGGCCATCAAGGAGATGATCTGTGCCGATCCGCAGGAGTTCGCAATCCGCTTGAATTTTTTCCGCCGCGAAGCAGAGATCCTGCGCTCTCTGGAAAGCGTGCCCATTGTGCCGCGCGTTTACGATCTGATCGAGCAGGGCCAAAGCGCACATCTCATCCTGGAATTCATACGTGGCCAGGATCTGCTCAAATTGCTGGAGACCAACAACAACAAACCATTCGGTGTCGAGCAGGTCATCGAATGGGGCAAGAGCATCTGCGATGTTCTGCAACACATGCACTCGCAAACACCGCCGCTGGTGCATCGCGATTTGAAGCCGGACAACATCATGTTGCTGGATGACAATTATGCGATCAAAATGATCGATTTCGGCACGGCCCGCGATCTGGGGCGCACGGTCAAGGAAAAAATGGCGGCCAAGACGCGCGTCTATACCGAAGGTTACGCGCCGCCGGAGCAGATAGTCGGTAAACCGGAGCCGCGCAGTGATTTGTTTGCCCTGGCCGGGACGATGTACCATTTAGCTACCGGACGGGCGCCGGAGGGTTTCTATACTGCGCGCGAGCTGGAGGCGCAGCTCAAGGAACCCAACGGGATGATCTCGGCCGAACAGCGTTGGTTTTTCGAACTAATCAAGATCAATCTATCCGAGGATGTCAACGACCGCTATTTCTCGGCGCGAGAGATCAAGGCCGATCTGCACCGGCGGCGCGTCAGCAAGGAGATGCCCTGCCCCAAGTGCCAGCAAGTCAACAAAATCCGAGAACCCTACTGCTGCAAGTGTGCCGAGCCTTTAACCGATCCGACGCCGCCGTGCTACCACTGCGGCAAAACCAACCGCATGGGCAGCCGCTGCTGCATTCATTGCGGCAATCGCCTACGGTAGTCTTGGGCCGACCGCCCACGCGGTCAGTTCAATAGCGAAGTTTGAATGTGAATTATGGCATCAACTCCATCGAATAATCCGAATGCCTCTCGTGCGGGCAGTTGGTTGTCTCGCCTCAAGGGACTCGTGCAAAACCCGAAGTCCGAGGACGAAGGGTCGGACTCGGAAGAGGTGTTGCCGACCTGGGACGTGACGCCGCCGCCGGCCCCTGCGACAACGGACGAGGAAGCAATTCCCGTGGCTCAACCGGTTCCGGCCGGCGAAGCCCAGGCCGCGGTTCCGATGGCTGAAGCCGTGATGAATACTCCGCGCAAAGCAGCAGAGATGCCAACACCCCAAGAGTCTCCCCCCTCCGGGCTACCTGTCCAGACATGTGAGACACCGGTCCCGGCGATCCTCTGTCCGGTCTGCGGGGCGGCGCGGCGTCGAGAGGAATCGTGCTGCGCCGATTGCGGCTATTATTTCTCGCCGGCCGATCTCAAGTCGCACAAGACCTCCTCCGCCGAAGCCGAGAACGGAGATTCGCCGGTCGAAGAATTGCTTGGCTCGCATCTCAAGGACCGCTTCGAGGTCTGTGAGCGGATCAGTGAACGTTGCGGCGTATTGCGTTATCGCGGACTGGATCACGGCGACGGTTCAGGAGCTGCTGTGCCGGTAATCATCGTTCGACAACCACCGAGGCACTCCGCCGATTCCAGCTCCGACGAAGTCGTGCCGGCCGCGGAGCCTATTTCCGCCGGCGAAGACGAGGAGGCGTTTCTCCCTAGCTTTGACGAGCCGCCGTCAGGTTTGCCCACAACAGAGGTGCTGCCGGTCCAGCCGGTTTGGCCCAGCATCCAGTGGGAACGGGTCCTTCTGTCTGGACTGAGTCATCCCGGTCTGCCAGTGCTGATCGATCACTTTACAGAGGGCGAGTTCGAGTATCTGGTCGAGGAAGAGCCGTCCGGCTGTTCGCTGTGGGACGCCTGGGACGATCCAGAGGCGGACTCGGCCCGGCGTTTCGGCTACCTGACCCAGATCGCCGAGTTGTTGCACCAGCTGCATCAGCACTATGCCATTTGCGAAGGACTGCGTCCGGGGATCATCGTGATCTCGCCGGAAGGCCATCCGCGTCTGACGGATCTCGGCGAATTGCTGCCGCTGCCTCGGCCTGCCGATCTGCCCTTACGGCGCAGCCTCTACACCGCACCGGAAGTGTTGGCCGGAAAGGCGGACGCCCGCGCCGATCTCTACGGTTTTGGCGCCATGCTGTACGCTCTGCATGTGGGCCGCGATCTCAATGAAATCGATTTCGATCGCTCGGGTACTCCCAAGCCGTTCATTCCGTTCTTCCCCGACATTCACCCGGCTTTTGGCCGACTCATGACCAAAACGTTTCGCACAAATGTCGATGGCCGGTTCCCCAGCGATGAGGCTGCCAAGGAAGACGTCACTGGCTTTGTCGAGCTGATGCGAACGTTGCGCACCATGGGGCGAATACTGGATAACGTGCGCCTGGAAATTGCCGCCTGGACGACGACCGGCATGGTGCGCACGGGCAACGAGGACGCATTCGCCCTGCTGCATGCCTGCGAGTCGCGCCAGGATGATCTGAGCGAGACGGCCTTGCTGCTCCTGTGCGACGGCATGGGCGGCTACGAGGCCGGAGAAGTCGCCGCCGCAATGGCCATTCAGATCATGCGGCAGTACCTGGTCCAGCAGAAGTCGTTTCTACCTTTGTCTGGCGCCTCGTCATTTCCGAATGAGGTCCTCCAGATGGGCGTCGGGCAACTAAAAGGTGAACCTGCTGTGCATGCCGCTCCGCCGATCGAGGTGGAAGAAGTCAAACGAATGCTGCGGTCAGCGCTCAAAGAAGCGAACAAGCAGATTTACATTACGTCGCGCATACCTGGGTCGAAGAGGCGCGGAATGGGTTGTACCGCCGAGGCCGTCTATGTCGATGGTCGCAACATCGTCGTCGGTCACGTCGGCGACAGCCGCACATACCATCTGCATGAGGGCCGGCTGATTCAGTTGACGCGCGATCAAACGCTGGTCAATCGCCTGGTAGAGCTAGGCACGTTGACGCCCGAGGAAGCCGAAACGCATCCCCGCCGCAACGAATTGCAACAGGCCATAGGCGGCCAACCCGATGTCGAACCCGGACTGTATCACGGCGTTCTGAAAGCTGGTGATTGGGTCGTCGTGTGTTCGGATGGTCTGACCAATCACGTATCGAACGCCGACCTGGAACAGATGCTTCGCGGCGAGGGATACTCCGCCGAAACCGTGGCGCGCCGTCTTGTCAATCTCGCCAACCTGCAGGGCGCGACGGACAACGCGACCGTTGTGGTCATCCGGGCGACGTGACACATCTCCAGCCGAGCCGCACACGCAGCGCAGCGGAGCAAGCGTACGCCCCAGGCTCCCGCTTACGCCGCTGCCCTACGTGCGCGGCTCGGATTTTTCCTTCATCTATCTTGCTTTCGCTGTTGCTTGGCGTTAGCTTAGAGTTCTGCCCGTTATCCCGCCTCGGAACCTCGCCGGAACGCTAGTCAGTAGGAGGGAATCGCATGTTTCGTCTCGATCTCGGTCGCAGTCCCCGTTATTGTGACGGTCTCAGCCGCCGTAGTTTCCTGGCCCTCGGAGTTGCCGGGATGGCTCAAGTCAGCCTAGCGCAGCTCGCTCGCGCGCGTGAATCTTCGGGATCAAAGAAAAACACGTCCGTCATTCTTCTCTGGCTGGATGGCGGACCGAGCCATATGGATCTGTATGACATGAAGCCGGATGCCCCGGCGGAATATCGCGGCATCTGGAAACCGATCCACACGCGCGTCCCCGGCTTCGACATTACGGAGATGTTCCCCAAGCAAGCCAGGGTCACGGACAAGTTTTCAATCGTCCGCTCGCTTTACCACGGCACCGGCGATCATTTCGCCGGCGGCCATCGCATGCTTACGACCAAGGACATGGGGGTCGGCGGTGCCAACCTCCCTGGCAAGTTTCCGTCCATCGGAGCCATCGCCAACCGTGAATTGGGACCGCGCCGTCGAGGCATGCCCGGTTATGTGGCCGTGCCCTATGCGGCCAGCATCGGACTGATGCCCGGTTATTTCGGTGGAAACTTCCTCGGCGCCCAGCACAATCCATTCCAGCCAGGAGGCGATCCGAATTCTCCTAATTACCGCGTAAATAACTTCAACCTGGCCGCGGGCCTGACCGTTCCACGCCTGGAGGATCGCCGTTCGCTGGTGCAGCAATTCGATAGCGCGCGTCGCCTGCTCGACAAATCAGCGGATGCACAGGCGATGGATCGTTTTGAGCAGGAAGCATTTGAGTTCATCAGCGGTGAGGCAGCTCGACGGGCCTTCGACATCGGCAAGGAAGAACCAAAGCTACGCGATCGTTATGGCCGGCACAATTGGGGACAGAGTACGCTCCTGGCCCGTCGTCTCGTCGAGGCTGGCTCGACTTTTGTCACTGTCCATTTCGGCGGATGGGACCACCACTGGAATCTGAAACCGGGCATGGATGCGTACTTACCGATCGTCGATAACGCGGTTGCCGGACTGTTCGAAGATCTGGATGATCGCGGCCTGCTGGAGACAACACTGGTCGTTCTCTGCGGCGAATTCAGCCGAACGCCGAAGATGAATAATGGGGCAGGCCAGGGCACGCCCGGACGCGATCAC
Organism: Gemmataceae bacterium; assembly: GCA_036557565.1. Lineage (GTDB taxonomy): Bacteria > Planctomycetota > Planctomycetia > Gemmatales > Gemmataceae > JAJPHU01. Next base: position 70,259 of record DATBHJ010000164.1, on the reverse strand, counting down.
TGGGGCGATTCGATGTTCTGCCTCATGGGCGGCGGCGGCGTCAAGGGTGGCCAAATCGTCGGCTCGACCGACCGACTCGGCCAGCGTCCCCATACGCATCCACTGACCCCATCCAACATTCACGCGACCATGTATCACGTTCTGGGTATCGATCCGAAGTTGCAGTTGATCGATCCCAGCGGCCGCCCGGTATCGGCGCTCGACGATCCGACGCCGATTCACGAATTGCTGTAAATTCCTCGTTCCCAGGCTGTGCCTGGGAACGAGAATGATTCCATTATTGATTCGGCGGCACAGGCGTCGGTTCCGGTAGTCTTTCACGACTCGGAGGAGGCGCTTCCTCCTTGGCACCGTTCTCAGGCGGCGTCTCTTCGGTGACTTTCAGAATCAATTGAAAGCCGAAGTCCTTCTTGACGGCTCCGTGGAACGGCTCTTTGTAACTCAGCCAAAGTGGATCGAGCGCCGGGTCTGGCGCAAACTCCGCCGACGGTCCCTTTACCGGCACGATATAGGGATGAGCCATCGCCGAGACGTGAAAGGTCTGCCGCAACACATATTTGCCGGCCACTACCGGAACGCTGTAGGGGCCATCGTGACAGTTGACCGAAAGGGCCTGTTTCCCACCGACGGAATGCGGCGGCACGCACAGGTGCAGGATCGTGGCCGGCCCAGTGCCGACGTGTATACCGTCGCCCAATCCACTGTGGTGCAGCGGTTGTGCAGGAGCAGCTGCAGGCTCAAGACAAATGCCGGCGCAGGCATTGTCGTATTCCGCCCCGTCCTTGGGGCAATGGCTGCGCAGCAAACCAATGACGCGGCCCTCCATTGTCAATTTGCCCTTCTTGATCTTGGGATTGTCGAAGGACAACTCGAGACACTGTTCCAGCTCGAATGCCTGACCAGCTGTGGCGGAACAGATCGCTCCATAGGCGATGGCCGCGCCGGACATGGTAACTACGAGCAAATCCGGTGTGGGCTGAGCAAGGTCGATATTGCCGCCCCCCGTGTGCGTACAGCCGTGACGCTCGGGGATGACATGGCCGTGGCGCGGCCCGAGTATGATGGAGATCGGCGGTGCCGTGGAAGGGGCCGGCTGAACCGTGATGTTCACCGGCGTCCCTGGTGGAACCGCTGTTTTTTCCTGAGCCAGGATCGACAGGGGAAGGAGAATTCCCAGCCCGGCCGCCCCTAGCATCCTGTTTCGAATCTTTCGGGTCATGATCCTTTAACCCTCTCATCCGGGGAAAAACGTTTCCTCCCACAAGGGCCAATTACCAGCGGACAACCAAGTCCGTGGCCGCTGTGATGATCCAGTGTTTGCCTTCATACGGGGTTTGCAGAAGATTGTCGTCGTAGCGCAGCTCGGGTCGAAGAATCATGCTCTTGTTGATGCGGTACTGAATGCCCTGCGTGAGAGCGACGTACAAGCCCGCAAAGCCGGTGCGCTGTCCCTGGGCGTCGTCGAACGTCTCAAAGCGAGTGATGCTGCTCCACTTGGGCGAAATCGTCCAAAACAAGTAATGGGCCGCCGAGAACCAGTTGGCAAAACCATTGTAGCTGCCGACGGCCATCGCCGCCTGAGGGACATTGTACTGGTAGCCGTAGATGGCCTCCAGGTTGTAACTCAACACGGGGTTAAACAGGTGCGTGTACACCACGTCGAAGGCGTTGAAGTTGTTGCGGCCAAACGGTTCGGTAGCCAGAGCGATGGTGGTCTCCTGCGTAGGCGTGGCGAATGCCGGATTGAATTTGCCTCGCCCAAGCGACGTTGCAACTGTGACCGTGTTACGGCCACCCGGCTGAACCCAGCGAATGTTACCGACGAAACGCATCTCCTCCGACGGATCGCCCCAGAAGACGTCGTTGCCGTTGGTCAACAGGAATACGCCGGACCATTTCTGGTTGAACGTGACGTACGCGCCTGCACCGCAATGCGTAAAGGGGGGAGACCAGTTGAAGGCATACGAGCGGGACAGCAGGGGTGTGCTGACGGCTTCGAGGCTCTCCACACCCCACGGTGTATAGATTCTGCCGACACGGAACTCCACTCCCCGGAACAAGGTCGGGATGTACATCGATACGTATTCCTGTATCAGATCGACGCCGTAAAGGTTCTGCGATCCCGGGGTACTGCTGTCGAGCTGGCTGTTCCATAGGCCGCGTGGCAGCGTGAAGCGATAGTCGCTCCCGTTGAGGTCGTCGATCTGGAAGCCGAAGGACGGCTCGGTCGTCCCGCTGGTGACGACACTGCGGCCGATGCGGACCCAGGCCTGTTGCATTAGATAGCGATTGGCGCGATCGTTCCAGACGACAGTCACATTACTGATTCCGTCGGTGCTTCCCGTGAACGATTGTTCGACCCATCCGGTCATGTAGAAGCGATTGTCGTCGAAGAAGGTGCCTAGCCATGTGCCTTGCATCTCGCGCATTAACCACCAGCGGTCGGGAAGCCCGATCACAGGTACGCGAGGAGGCACGACGGCAGCTGCTGATGGACCTCCGGCAAAGAACGGAGTGCGGGGGAGTTCGGGAGCGGAGATTTCCACCGGCGCAGGTGAAGGTAGTACCTCCGGTTGTTCCGGTTGCTGTCGGCGATAAGTCATTGTGGGGAACAGGGAGCCGGCAGTCAACGGCGAGCCGGAAGGGGGCGAGAAGTTCCCAGGTGATTCTCCCGTCGAAACGGGACGTGGGTTGAGCGTCGCGACTGCTGCTGAGGGCGATGACGAAACATCCGAAGGAGTCGGGGGAGGATCAGCGAAGGCAGGGTCATAGGCGTTCTGGCTTGCGACTCCACCCGCACGCGGAGAAGTTTCGAGATCGGGAGCGGACGACGAGTGTGGCGCGGGCGCCTGCTGCCCCGAAGCACCACTCATCGGGCCTCTCCGATCCTGGATAATCTGGCCTGTCATGAGGGTAGCGGCCAGGAGTACCAACTGCACCATCAGAGCCTCCGCCGGACCGCGGAATAAGCCAATTCCCAAGCTAAGCAACAAGGAGAAAGTCGGGCCGGAGAGGATAGCTTGCCGACTTTCGGAACGTATTGCGTCTTGGCAATCGAATCGCTTTCCGATTGTAAAGGTTCTATCGGACATAGCGACTGCCGAATTGAACCAACTGTGAGGATCTTCTCCTCCTTTGCTACAAGTGGGGCATGGGGTCTCTGTTTGATAACAAGGCAGAGAGCGTCGAGAGTTTGGGCAGTACACGTCAAACGCATCGAGAATGAAGTCCGAACGCTTGACACAACCTCGTACTCTCAAGGTCTTGAATAGTGGAAAAAAGAGCCGCTCTCAGCGGTATGGCAATTGCGGAAGGCTTTTCACGACTAGCGGATGATGCGCGCTTGTATGCGCGGAGGCGACAATCATCCCACTGTGGGCCTCCGCGCCCGCCGAGGCCGAAGAAAAAGAATGGCAGATCCGAGTTTTCGGCACCAGTGGCCCCGTTCGTCAGGCTCAATCGCTGAAAATCAAAATCGCCAAGTAAAGCGCGGGCGAAATGACCGTCCCGCCGTCTCCTCGGACTTAGTCTCAGGCATCTGTGGCTAGGAATCGAGTCCCGAGAGACTGGCCGATCTCAACTTCCGTCATATTACCACCATGTCGATTGCGAGACGAACAGTCGAGCTTGGAATTAAAAGGACGGACGGCCATGACAAATCTTGCTTTGCTAATGTTGACTCCGTTTCTTTGTGCCGCCGATGAAAAGCCGAAGGTAGAGCTTCTCTGGCCGCACGGGGCACCCGGTGCCATCGGCATGGAGGAGCGCGATAAACCATCGCTTACGATTTATCTACCTCCTGGCGATACTGCGAATGGCACGGCCATTGTCGTCTGTCCGGGTGGCGGATATGGTGCGCTGGCAGTCGGCCACGAGGGCAAGGATCCTGCGGAGTGGTTGAATCGTCAGGGCGTGGCCGCATTTGTGTTGCGATATCGATTGGGACCTCGATATCATCACCCGGCACCGATGGAGGACGCCCAGCGCGCCACGCGCCTGGTTCGCAGTCGAGCCAAGGAATGGAATCTCGATCCGAAGCGCATCGGAATCTGGGGCTTCTCTGCCGGCGGTCATCTCGCCTCAACGGTCGCTACGCACTTCGATGAGGGCAAACCGGACGCCGAAGAGGCCATCGAGCGCGTCAGCTGCCGCCCCGATTTCGCCATCCTGTGCTATCCTGTCATTACGATGCGGCTGCCCATCACTCATGGCGGCTCGCGACGCAATCTCCTCGGGGACAAGGCCCAGGAAGCGCTGGTGTCGAGTCTTTGTAACGACGAGCAGGTGACCGAGAAAACGCCGCCGACATTTCTTTTTCACACCAACGAAGACGCAGCCGTACTGCCGGAAAACAGCATTCTTTTTTATCAGGCATTGCGAAAGAAGAAAGTGCCTGCCGAGCTGCACATCTACGAGAAAGGACCGCACGGCGTCGGTCTCGCTGCCGGTCGTGGTGCAGTTTCTGCATGGCCAGATCAGTTGGCCGGCTGGCTGAGAACGCGCGGTTTGCTATCTCCCGAAAAACGCTAGCCGGCTCAGCGAGGAATGATATTCCGCTTGCCTTCGCTGGCAAAGATCGACACATTAGTCCGTATCGCTCATGGCAAACGCTGTCCCGAAGGAATCGTGTGCATGGCCGGCAAACCCAAAGTTTTGGTCACTCGCCGCATACCAGCCGCCGGACTCGATCGCATCCTCCAACAGTGCGACACCGAACTTTGGCCCGATCAGATGCCGCCTTCCTACGACCTCCTCAAGCAAAAGGTCGCTGGCTGTGATGGCCTGGTGTCGCTGCTCACCGATCGCATTGACGCTGTCTTGATGGACGCGGCGCCGCGCCTCAAGGTGGTGAGCAACTACGCCGTTGGGTTCAACAATGTTGACGTGGCCGCGGCGACGGCGCGGGGCATCGTCGTCGGAAATACACCCGGCGTGCTGACCGACGCGACCGCCGACATGGCCTTTTGCCTGCTCATTGCCGCGGCGCGGCGGTTGGTCGAAAGCGTGCAATACGCCCAGGCTGGCCACTGGAGAACCTGGGAGCCGATGGGACATCTGGGGCAAGATCTCGCCGGCCGAACGCTCGGAATCGTCGGCATGGGCCGCATCGGCTATGCCCTCGCTCGCGGTTGTCATTTCGGCTGGAACATGCAGATCCTCTACCACGACATGTACCCTAATGAAAAAGCAGAAACAGAGTTGGATGCCCGGTCGGTCGATCTCGATACGCTCCTGCGCCAGTCCGATTTCGTCTCCGTTCATACCGATCTCAACGAGGCGACGCGCGGGCTGTTCAATGCCGAGAGCTTCAAGAAAATGAAACAGACGGCCGTATTCGTGAACACGGCGCGCGGTCCGATCGTCGTTGAAAAAGATCTGGTCCAGGCGCTCAAAACGGGAGTGATCTTCGCGGCAGGTCTGGACGTGACAGATCCAGAGCCGCCCTTAAGGTCAAGCGAGTTGTTACACTTGCCGAACTTGATTGTGGCGCCGCACATTGCCAGCGCCACGGTCGGCACACGCAATGCGATGGCGGAAATCTGCGCCAATAACCTGTTGGCCGGACTCCGTGGCGAACCGTTGCCGGCCTGGGTGAATCCGGAAGTCAAGGACAAGCGTCGGGCACGAATTACATAGCCTCCGCCAAGGCCGGGGCTATGTGCCGCTCTCCATCTCTTGACGCAAAGCGGTCAGGGCGCGCATTTGCAGCATGCGTACTGCGCCGGCGCTTCGTCCCATGCGCTGAGCAACTTCCTCAGCCGGCCGCTCCTCGAAGACGCGCAACAACAGGACAGTTTGATGATCCTCCGGCAAGCGAGACAGTGCGTTGGCAAGACGGACCGCAGACTCGTGTTCCTGGGCCGCCTTGCTCGGACTGGGTCCGCTGGCGGCCAAACAACGCTGCAATAACAGCGAGGAATGATCGACTCCGGCCCGCACCTGATCGAGCGAAACTTCGCGGCTGGCATCGCGCTGAAGGGCGCCGTAGCGACGCACTTCGTTAAACAGGTTGTGGGCGAGAATGCGCCGCAGCCAGGCGAGCAATTCGCCTTCATGCTGTCCCTGGAAGCCGGCAAAATCGCGGTGGGCCTCCAACAATGTTTGTTGCACGATATCCGATGGGGCGCACTTGGCGCGAAGTCGTTTGCCCAGTTGGGCCTGGGCCAGCACATACAGGTAGTGCTGATAGCGCGCGAACAGTTGGTCGCGCGCCACGGTCTCGCCGTTACGGCAACGCTGGATCAGCTCGGAAGCTGCAATCGGAGACGACATGCCGAACAATCCTCTCGGAGCCTTCTTCGAGTGTAAGCGAAGGCGCCGTCAAAGGCAACGTCGCGGCGAAGTGCCGGCCTCTTGCCAAGTGCGCGAGCATCCCGTTAACTGACAGAAACGTCTGGCAACCAGAGAATCGCTTCCAAGCCCTGGGAGGATCACAAATGCGACGACTTCTCGGCTTTTTGATGCTGGCCTTTTTGGCCGCGGCGTGTAGTCCCTCCGCGAACGAATCCAATGCGGCGGACGGGGATAAGGACAAGGGCAAGGGGGTTGTCGTGGACCTCGACGGTCTCAAATCGACGGCGCCTGGCGACTGGAAAGAAGAGGCGCCTTCCAACCGCATGCGCTTCATGCAGTTCCGATTGCCCAAGAAGGGCGACGAGAAACACGATGCAGAGCTGATCATCTTCCGAAACATCAGTGGCACAGCAAAGGAAAACGTCAAACGGTGGAAGGACCAGTTCACCGCGCCTGAAGGCAAAACGATCGACGATGTCGCCAAGGTCGAGGAGATGAAGGTCAGCGGCGCCGAGTTGACTTACCTCGACGTTTCCGGCACGTACACGTTCAAGACCCGACCATTTGACCCCGGCGATAAGGGCGAGAAGCGTCCGAACTACCGCATGTTGGCCGTGCAGTTCGACGCTCCCAAGAACGTCTATCACATCAAATTGACAGGCCCGGCCAAAACGGTGGAAACTTACAAGAAGGGCTTCGATGAGTGGGTGAAGAACTTCAAGTAACTCCGCTGACAAGCCCGCAACGCTCGTCGCCAGCGCTGCGAGTTAAATGGATGAAGCTACGGAGAGTCCACCATCCGCATCGACGAATTGGATTACGATTTACCGCCGCAGCTGATCGCGCAGGAACCATACGTCCCGCGCGATCGCTCGCGACTCTTGGTGCTGCGTCGCGGCGGCGAAGTGCTCGGGCATCAGCTGTTCCGCGACCTGCCGGACCGGCTATCTCCTGGCGATCTGTTGGTGCTCAATGACACGCGCGTGCTGCCGGCACGAGTGGTTGGGCGACGTGCGCGCACCGAGGGTAGATGGGAGGGACTGATACTCGGAGCGACGGTAGAGGGCGCGTGGGAGCTTCTGTGTCAGACGCGCGGCCGGCTTATCGTGGGTGAAACGCTTCTTGTCGATGCGCCCGAAGCCGATGCAGAGGGACCGCCTTTGCGGTTGTGTCTGATCGGCAAGACGCCCGCTGGTCGTTGGTTAGCTCAGCCTAGCGAGACGGGGACACCGGCGGAATTACTATCGCGTTATGGTCGTGTGCCGCTGCCGCCGTATATCCGCAAGGGCCGCGCTCGGCCGGAAGATCGCGAGCGCTATCAGACAGTCTACGCCAAGCGCACCGGCGCCGTCGCGGCACCGACCGCGGGTTTGCACTTTTCGCAGATTGTCTTCGAGGCACTGAAGCAGCGCGGCATCGACTGGACGTTCCTGACCCTCCATGTCGGTCCGGGCACATTCCAGCCGGTGAAGGTCGAAAACGTGGCCGAGCATCGCGTAGAAAGTGAATGGGCTGAATTGCCATCCGCAGCCGCCGAGGCGATTAACGCCTGCAAAGCCCGCGGCCGTCGGGTCATCGCGGTCGGCACAACGGCCGTGCGTGTATTGGAAACGGCCGGCCGGAATGGGCTACCCTTGGCGGCGTGGTCCGGCGATACCGACCTTACCATTCACCCGCCGTTCGACTTTCGGGTTGTCGATGCGTTGGTGACAAACTTCCACCTACCGCGCTCCAGCCTGTTGTTGCTCGTCGCCGCCTTCACCGGACTTGATTCAATGCGTCAGGCTTACCGAATCGCCGTCGAGAAGGAATACCGCTTCTACAGCTACGGCGATGCCATGCTGATCCTCTGAGACCCTAACCTTCGATTCGATCCAACAGGCTTTCCAGCCGACGGGCGACCACCGCTAGATCCTCGTAACGCCGGCCCTCGTAGTACAGCAGGCGCAGCCAATTCACCACTCCCAGGATGGTGCCGCTGCGATCCAATGCGTGGGCCAACTGCTCTTCATCGCTGTTCAGGGCGCGCACCTTGCGGTAGGCGCGCAGACCGCGCTCCCATCCTTCGGCGTCATCGCCGACGAGGCTGCCTAACATGCGGGCCAAATCGACGGCGACATGATCGGCCTTGACCGTGCCGTAATCGATCAGCCCGGTCAAGCGTTCGCCCTGGAACAGGAGATTATCATGCCACGGATCACACAGACAGGGCTGCACCGGACAGCGGAAGTCAATCCAGGGTTCCAGGCAAAGGGGCACTTCTCGCAGCCAGCCGGCCAGCCCGCGGCAGGCCCGCTCGGCTACGGGGTGCAGAGCATCGAGATGGGGACTCGATTCCGTTGTTGGCCGCCACCCGGTCGAGATAAGTGCATTCCATTCCCGCACGAGATTCAGTCGGCGACGGACCGCAGGGCAAGCCTCCGCCGGGGACGCGAACGCCTCCCAGGCTCGATGTAGCTTGGCCAGCGCCTCACACGCCGCCTCAAGGCGTGCCGGCGAGGGGTTCTCCACAAAATCGGCTCGGCCCTGCATCCATTGCGTAAGCTCCCATGTCCGTCCAGCCGCCTCGACCACGGTATCACCACTGCTGGCCACGTAAACGGCCGGAACATAATCGAGAGCCTGCTGGCGGGCAGACGCCATTAGGCGATGTAGGCGACGGACCCATTCGACCTTCTTGTCGGCCGGCCAGGCACGCAGGCACAAGCGTCCCGCAACCCCTTTGCAGCACCATAAGCACGCTCCACTGAAACCGCCGCGATTTCCCAAGCGAACAAGTGGGCTATCGATCCAGACGAACCAAGACTGCTTACGGGTTTGCTCAGCCGCTTGGTCAAGAGACTTAACGTGGATTTCATGCGAACAAGACACAGTTCCCTCGGGATCATCGTCTACCAAATCTTTCGACCGATGACATTTCTACCGGCAGTTTCCAGTATAGCTGCGTTCTCTCACCGCCGAGAAGAAGACTATGAGGACGGGACCGAGTTCTTCTCGCGGGATGGTCCAGGGCAAAGGCAGCGCGACGAGAAGCCGGCCGGTGCCCAGCTCACAGCGATGGTGGAACTCAAAACGCTTCGCCGGCCTACTGCCTCCAAGCAGACAAGTATACCTGATCCGCTGTAAGGAGGAGGCTACAGGCTTTACACGGGCTGGGTCAGTCAAGGACCTCTTCGCGAAAACCCCTGGACAGCGGCCCTGGACGTGACAAGGATAGGGTAAGGGGCCAGCCTTCGCCAGGAGTGTTTCCGGAAGGGACTCAGGCATGGACAATCGCATCCGTCGCATAGAGGTAATAGACTATTCGCTCGATCCGGTCACGGCTGAAGTGTGGATCTCGGTGCATCCCGAACACCACGCCGCCACGACTGAAGTGCGCGGCCGACTAATGGGACCGCGCTGCCTTTATTCGAACACTGTCGAGGTAGCATATCCGCTTCGCCCCATGTCATCTCACCACGAACAGTGCGGCCCGTCCGGTTTGACCGTCCGCGCCCCCATCCCGGAAGCGTGTCTGTGGGAGCCACAGTGTCCGTTTCTTTATCAAGGTCCGGTTGAACTTTGGCAGGAAGGCCAGCTTGCGGACCGAGTCAGCCTCAGCCACGGGCTACGTTCGTTGAAACGGAATGAACACGGCCTTTTAGTCAATGGCAGGCCGTTGACACTGCATGGTCGAAGAATCGGCGTTTGTTCCGACCTGGAGGCGGCAAAGTTGCGTCAGTCGGGGTACAATTTAGTCATCGCTCCGGTGGCGGCCAATAGTCTGTCCGTGTGGGAGCAAGCGGATCGATTCGGCTTCCTCGTGCTCGGCCAACTGGGGGAGTGCGCCGAGGAAACGCGGCTGATGGAGTCTCTCCGCGGTCATGCCAGCTGCCTCGGTTGGCTTAGTGCGGAGCAAAGCGCGCTCTCCGCCGAACAGGCCATTGCTTGTTACCTGGCCCACGGCAATCCGGAGGCTATGTGATATGGTAAATGCAGGAGGAAGCCTCGATGTCATCCTCGTTCGGCAAAGTGATCATCCTGCTCCTGCTGTGCGCGGCGATGGCCGTATCGCTCCGCTCTCAGGAGACGGCTCCCGCCAAGCAGTCTGCCTCCTCAAAGATGAGCGGAAGCCAGAAGAAGACCCCGCCGGCCGTCGACGGCAAGAAACCCAGTGACTCCAAAAAGGTGGACCACTCCTCGCTACCCGCCGATGCAGTGATTGTCATCTGTGAACATCCCGAGGACGCCCTAGACCTCGTTCCCAAAGCTGTTATCCTGAGACCGGAGAAGTACCAGGAACTGCTCGATCAGATCGACAAGCTCAAGAAGCAAATCGATAATCCCAAAAGTGAAAACACCACTCCGCCCACACGGTGCATTCTTCGAGGAAAGGTCGGGGCCGACGCTGTTCGTCTGGAGGCCGAGTTCACTGGCACAGCCGAGCATGCCGACACGCTCGTGTCCCTGGCGTGTTCGCAGGCGGGATTGTCCTCTGCCCAGACCAATGGACGTATTTCAGTTATCCGCCGCTCTAACTCGGGCGGTCTCCTGGTGCGCATCGAGAAGGCCGGCGAATATCAAGTGAAGCTCGATTTGATCGTGCCGCTAACAGGGCGCGAGGGCAATAGCCGAGGATTCGAGTTGTCGCTGCCGCGCGCCGTCATCACCCAGCTCGAATTGGATCTCGCGGCCGATTGCACAGACGTTCGTGTCGGCGGCCAACTTCTCAAGGATCTTCAATTGCCGGGGTTGGAGCTGAAAAACAACCATCTTGGCGGCAGTCCGGGTCTGGGACCCGTGGACAAACTCGACCTGTCCTGGAAGGAAGCGAGTCATTCTGCAGGCGCTCCGCTGCGAACGGTGGAAGGACGCATTCAAGCGCGGCTTGACGGAACGGGACTGACTACTCAGGCCGATTTATGGCTCTCTGTCGAGGGGGAGCCGACAAAAGTCTGGCGTCTGCTGGTTCCGCGAAATGCAGAGATTAAAGTGCTTCCCTCCGACAAGGAGGTCCGCATCGAGCACCGCATCGAATCGGACGATCAGAAATATCCTTCCGCCTCTTTGCGGACCATTCAATTGAAGGAAGCCAGGAGCGAGTCGCTTCACATTCAAATCAAGCCCTCGATGATGCCGCTGGGCCGTTCGGCATTGTCGATCGGTCCTTTCTTCGTTTTCGATGCCGTTAGGCAAACCGGGACCGTCGTCGTGCGAAATCAGGTGCGCAACATACACCTCGACTACCGAGCACATGTTGACACGCAGCCGCGCCGCCTGGAAACGGAAGAGACCAGGGGGGGAATCGCGGCCACCGTGGCTACTTTTGTTTACAGCAAGGTTCCGACGGTTGAGCCGGCTGCTACGGTCGGCTCTAAATCGCTTTCCTGGCTCGATCTCGAAACAGCGAAGGTTCCTGCGCAAGTACGGATGCGCTTATCGCACACACTGACGCTCCAGCCAGACGACGGGGCCAAGGGTAAATCCCCCGATAAGCGGGGCGACAACTCGCCCGCGGCTGGTAGAGGGTTCTATTGGCAAGTTGTAACCACCATCACTCCGGCGACAAAATGGGCTGATGTGGACCAACTCAAGATCATTGTGCCGCCGGAGTGGGAGCCGATTGTCGAGAACGTCTCGGTCGCTCCGAACAGTAACCCGCGCAGCGTGACGATCCCTTCATCGCTTCTCCGTGAAGCGCCCACGCAGTCGCAACGGATAGAAGGGCGTTACAAAGCACGGTACAAGGCGGAGGAGCGAGCCATCCTGAAACTTCCCCGGCCTCAGGGAACGATCGAGTCGTGCGAACTAAAGATCGATTCGCCCCCCGATGTCGAGGTTTTCTTGCAGAATGCCGAGCAGCTTAACTTGGAGTTAGGCAGGCAGCTAAGACCGAATGAGCAGACCTGGCGCACTCGAGGTGTGCCGGCAGAGGACTTAGGGATCGAGGCAAGTTGGCGGCCGTATCGGCCCGAGTTGCGTGTGGGATCGGTCGTTGACCTGACGATAAACGGCAATCGCGGCGACGTGCGCCACGAGCTGCGCTTGCAGCTGCCGCAGACGCCTCCCCCATTTGTAACCCTGCGTGTCCTTTCGGCCGCGGGCGACAGTCTGCAAATCCAGGATGACCAGGGGCAGCAAATACGCTGGACGAAAACCGATTACTCGACGACTGAACGGCGTCTCCCGCCTGGTGAAGTCAAACAGGCCGTTGACGCCGGCCGTTTGCCCGCTTCGACATTTCGCATCCCAGTGCCGGCAAAGGAGGGCGGCAAGCAGTGGCGCTTGGAGCTGCGGTACTCGTCGGACCTGACAGACAAGGGGCGCGCGCCACACACAGGAGAGCCGTTCCTGCTCCCGTTGGTCGCGCTCGGAGAGGCGACTGCGAGCGAGACAAAAGTGCGCATCTGGACTGAACCCGGTTTTCTGCCGCGCGCTGCCAGCCCGCGCTGGGAGCAGCAGAACATCGAGGAGGTCAAAGACCGCGCATTGCCAGTGCTTGTGCTGCATTGCGCCAGGCCCGATGCGCCTCTGCGGCTGGTGCTAGCCGACCAGGCGGCAGGGTTCTCAGCCCTTGTTGAGCGCGCCTTAATGCGCGTGAAGCTGGAAGAGGGCGGCGTGCAAAGCTGGCGAGCTGGTTTTTGGCTCCGTCAACTCGCTGATCGCGATCTTGACCTTCTCATGCCCGCTGCTGTGCAAATTCTCAAGGCTCAGTTTTTCTTCAATCACCATAAGGTCACTCCTATCATCGTCGATGACAACGGAGCAATCAGCGGCGGTGGCAACATTGCTCGACTGCATCTGCCGCGTATGGATTCCGATCCTGAGAGCGAGCGAGATCGAGGAGGCGGGCGGCAATCGGCCATGCTAGAAGTGGTGTTCCAGTTTCCGCCGAGCGGAAGCGGTGCCAGTCCGTTGCATGCCACCTTGCGGCCGCCACAGATATTGCGCACAGCCGCCGTACCGACTTGTTGGCAGGTGAGTGTTCCTCCGGGTCGCATCCTGCTCGCGCCGGAGAGCGCGACCGGATTGGAGCGCACATGGAGCCGGCGCGGTTGGTTGTTGTCTGCGAGCCTTTCTGTGCCGCCCGACTTGCGGAACGATGACGAGCCGGTTGCTCTTGTCCGATGGCAGGACCAAGGCGAACAGATGGTTCTGACGCATGTTTCGCAGTTTGCTTGGTTGCTAGCGTGCTCCCTGGGTTTTTTGGTCATCGGGTGGGGGCTATGCTGGTCGGTACTGTCGCAAGGAAACGAGAGAGGCCGCTTCGGGCGGTTCTGGCCGATGCTCATCTTTGTGGCGTTGGCAATTGCTATCTCCGCTCTGTTTTGGCCGGCCACGGTATGTGCCATTATTTATGGCTGTCAGCCGGGCGCTGTGGTGTTCTTGGCCGTCTTGGGGCTTTTATGGCTGAGACACCAGCGTTATCGCCGGCAGATCGTTTTCTTGCCGAGCTTCACTCGAGGTCGAAGCGGTTCGTCGCTTCTTCGGCGAACCACGTCTCATCGACCGCCCAGCGGCGAGCCGTCTACGGTCGATGCACCGCCGCCCAGTGTGGGATGACAACCAGACGGGGGATAAGGTGAGTCAAACGGACACTAAGAGCCGAGCCACGTTCGCAGCGCGGAGGGAATGTGCTGCATTAGCTCTGTGCCTCGTTGTTTGCTTGACTTCGTATCTGGTTCTGTCACTGTCTCCCTGTCAGGGTGAAGAGAGTCAAGAAGTTCCAATGTTCCGTCGCTTGCTGTTGTCGCCGGAACGACTGCACGATGAGCTGAAGCGGGTTCAGGATGGCATCCTGGTACAACTGCCTGTTAAGGAGTTCGACGAACTGGTTGAGCGCGCAAAGCGGGCAAGAACCCGTACGCCGCCCCCCCAGCTGCTCGAAGCGCGATACCACGCCACGCTCAAGGACGAAAGTCTAATCGGAGATGGGCAGTGGAAATTGATTCATACAGGACCTGGACTGGGTCTGTTGAACGTTCAACCGTTTAATCTGGCCTTGCGACAAGCACGATTCGAGAACAGTGACGCTCTCATTGCTGCCTTCGACGGCAAGAATCCCGCACTTCTTGTGGACTTGCCCGGCGAGCGGACCGTATCGCTGGACTGGTCGGCGCGGGCCGAATCCAGCCCGGAAGGATTTCAGTTCCATCTGGAGATGCCTTCATGTCCCGTCGCGCTGCTGGAATTGGATGTTCCTGCGGACCGCACCTTGACGGTCCTGAACGACGACTCCTTTTTATCCGGACCGCATGAGGCGGAGAGCCGCGATCTGCACCGCTGGAAAATTGTTTGCGGCGGACGACAGCGCACAGATCACCAGCGCGTCGATATTCGCATCTCTCACGCCGACCGACCGACAGCGGTTGCAGATTCTCTGCCTGTCCCTCTTGTGCACCAGAAAACCACACAAAAACTGTCGCCGGAAGGACTGGATGCTACCTTCGAGGTAACACTGGACGGATTGCATTCCGGCATCCGCGAGCTGGTTTGTGAGTGCGACGCCGAACTGCGTCTGCGGGATGTCGTCGGTCCTGGGGTGGAGAGCTGCTCGTTTCAGGTTGGAGATGGAAAGAAACCATCGCGACTGACAATCCGGCTTGGTGAACCGCTGCGGTCAGGGACGTGGCAGATCCTTTGCCTGGCGCCGCCGATTCCTTCGCCGATCGCAGGAGATCCGCGCTCGATGGCTTGGCGGAGTCCTGGATTGCGGCTGATCAACGGTGTGCCGCGCGGCGAGACACTCACGCTCTGGTTCCATCCCGACCTGCATGTCGAGAGCTGGGATTCCGGCAGTTATCGGCTTAGCTCGTCAGAGATCGATCGTACTACAGGATCACAGGTCTTGACACTGATGGGTGGCGGCATTGGGCCGCCGCGGCGGCCAGCAGCCCACATGCGGGCATTCGGAGTTGAGTTCTCCACTCACCAATTGACCTGGTGGCGATGTGATGCCAGCGGTATGGATCTGACAGCGCAGATCAACTGGGACGTGAGCCAGGGACAGCTATTCCAGCTGCCCGTGGTGCTGCCTGCAGGATGGGACGTCGAGAAGATCGAGATGAATCCCTCGATTCTTCTACGCGACTGGTACGTTCGGAAAGCCGCCGACAACTCGACGCTCGTCGTCGATCTGAGCAGCCCTCTGGGCTCACCGCAGCACGGGAAAACGGAGAGCCGAAGTCCGAAATCCGAAATCGGCAATACTGCTTCGGACTCGTCGCGAAGGCTGACGTCGCTAACCATACATATGCGCCCAGCCGAGCCCAGCCTGATCACGGGCAAGCGACTTCCTTTCCCCGCTGTAGTCCCCCTCGGAGCACGTTTGTGCGAAGGCTCGCTGGCTCTTGATTGCGATGAGCAGCTGTTTCATCTCGACGTACAGACCGCGGCGGAGCGAACCGAGCCCGAGCGGGAAGGCCCCTGGGGCCAACAACTGCCCGTGTACTATTATCGGTATCGCGGCCAGCCCGTAACGGGACAAATCCAGATTCGCTCGCGCCCGCCACGCTTACGAGCCAAATGTGAAACCGAACTAGTGATCGGCTCAGGTGAAGCCGTCATTGATACACAATTGTTATTGGAAGCAGAAGCGGGTAGTCCCAACACGATCGAATTATCGCTATCAGCGGGAGACGGTGGGCCATGGCCATGGCGTAGCGAAGAGGCGCCCCGGGGTGACGAATCGACGGTTAACCGCGTCCGCCGCTCAGAGCGCTTGTACAACATCGAAATCTCCTGCAGCCTGCACTTACTGGCAGCCTCGCATCCACTGCAAGCGGCCGTCGTGGAAGGTGTTCGACCGACTGATGAACGTTGGCGACTGACCTTGGCCCGACCGCTGCGTCCGCGCGAGTCGCTCCGACTTCGCGCGCGACGCCGCTTGCAACCGCGCGATAATCGTTGGGAAGTGCCGCTGCCCATCGTTCTTGGCGCCGAGCGTATGGAAGGCGAGGTCGTCCTGCATCTCGCCGGTGCGGATCTCGTGCCCGTTCAGAGCGTCGGACTGGAAGAGTCTGTCTTCACGGCCGAAAAAGGGGCGGCAACCTGGCGTGTTTTCCACTATGGAGATAAGGAGGCTCACCTCATCCTCTCGGGAGAAGCGCGTGCGTTGGATCGATCTCGCGTGGCTTCCATCGAGCGAGCGACCCTGTTTACGTATGTCGGTCTCAATAATATCCTGCGACATCATTTCTCGTTCCAGGTCGCTAACTGGGGCGAACACACTCTGCCGTTACGCCTTTCTGCCGGCTCATGGCCGTTGGCGGTTCAGGTCGATGGCCGCTGGCTGCCGCGACTCGTACCCGACTTGCAGATCCAAACCAGTAAGGACAGTACGGGACCGATCGAGTTGGCATTGCCAGTACCAACTCGCTCGGCCGGCGGCCTGGGCGATGGCTCTCATTCTTTTGGGATTGTTTATCTGCGACCCTTGCCGCCTCCAATGGTTTGGCAATCGATCGACGATCCCGTGCCACAGCTGCCGATGGCGCCGATCGCATTGCGTCGCCTTTGGCGTCTGCATCCGAAACTAACTCCGTTGCGCCAGGATCGCTACAAGTCGGTGCCCGGCACACTCTCCGAGGATGAATTGGCGGCCCTGCCGCGTCAGAGCTCCGAGCTTTTCCGACTCCCTGGTTCTTTGGCACAGTTCGATCCGTTTATGGAAGATCAGCAAGCCAGCGCCAGCGAGGCACTTAAACTGACGGTACGAGAGCTACGTAAGAGGCACTCCAATGAGAAAGTGTCTCTGGGCGAAGTACTGAGCGATACGGCGTTCTTACTCTCCAAGCCTCAGACGGCACCACAGCGCCAACCGCTTATTGTTGATGACCTGGCCTTACGCGAGGTGGGAGTCCGAGCGGAGACACGCTTGACCATGAAACGGACTTCGCCGGACGAGACGACGCCGCCGTGGGAAGAGTGTGGCCTCACGGCCGTTCCGGCTCGCTCGGTCATCTTGCTGACGACCAGCTCCGGTCGATTCTCACTCTCGGGTAAGCCGCTGTCGGAAGAAGTAAAGAACGCTCTGGCCGACGCCGCACAGTTCGGGCAAGACGCTTCGGGACGCTTTGTTTCCGCGCTGCACTGGCTGTATCCCGTAAGCGGTGCCTCCTCAGCTGATCTTGGGGCAAGGCCGCGGGAATCCGATCATCAGGGCGGAAACTGGAGCGAATGGGAGCCAACCGCCGGCCAGCCGGAGGATGCTTTGATCGTGGTGCGGCGCGACAGCGTGACCACGCTGGGATTGGTGTTGAGTTCGATGTTGATGGTAGGATTTTGGCTCCTGCGAAGAATTGCCTTCCGGCGCCGTCTGATGGTCCTGTTGTTGGCCCTGACGGTCACGGGATTGGCTGTGCTGTGGTTGCCGGAGGCGCTGCGCGACTTGGCCTGGTGGCCTTTGTTGGCTAGCAGCGCCGCCGCCGTTCTTGCCTATTTCGGCTTGGTCGTCACGGGTCCGGCGAGCCTGCAACATACCTCACGCCAGTCGAAAAAGTTCGGGCCGTCTGCGGTTACTGCCGGCATGCTCGTACTGAGCCTTCTCGGCTGGAACAGCCGAGCCGATGCGCCGCCGCCCGCCACGGTGTTTTACGTTCCCGCGCCCGCGGACGCATCGGACAAGCAGATGGTTCTTGTGCCTGCCGACCTGCTGGAGCGGCTCAAGGTGCTGACGCAGCCCCCAGCCATGACGCCCGGTGGGCAGCAGACGGTCCTCCTCGACGCGTCCTACGAAGGTCAACTTGTCGAGGACGGGAAACAGGCCGAGTTCGTCGCAGTCTTTTCCGCGCACAGTTTAGGCAATGAGCCAACTCTGTTGAGTGTGCCGCTTGCGGGGGTTCAGCTGATCGGCGAGGTCTTGCTGGATGGCGCGCGGATTGCCCCCTTGGCCGCGCCGCAGGCCGGTTACGCCCTAACGGTTCGCGGCCGCGGCCGACACAAGATCGAGATGCGTTTCCGTGTCCCTGTGATCGGCACTGAAGAGGACCGCAATGTGATGTTCACCGCTCCACCGCTGCTGCGTAGCCGATTGTCCTGGCGCGTTCCCAGCGGCACGGTTGACCCGCAAGTCCTGGTCAAAAACGGTGCTCAGTGGACCACGCACGACGGCGGCGGTCAGCGCTTGGAAGCAGACCTTGGCGCGCTTCCCTTGCCGGTGCATCTTCACTGGTATCAACCGGGTCGCCCGACGCGCATGAGCTACCAGGCTGCCTACTTGTGGGATCTCGGTCTGGAGGCCAGTCATCTGACCGCCTGGCTGCGCTATCGAGTCGAGCAAGGGGCCGTGAAAACGTTGGAAGTGGACCTCCCTGCAGAATTGGAGATCAGTTCAGCTGCTGCTCAGCGAATCGTGATGCCCACGAGGCCGTCGTGGCGGACGCGCTTTCAGCTGCATGATTGGCACGTCACGCGCGCCGGCGGGAAGCGCGTGCTTCATCTGATGTTTCCCTACCCCATAAGCGGTGACTTCCAGGTGGCATTGAATTTGCTGCCGCACGAGCCACTGACGTCATCTGCCGCCTTACCATTGCCTTTGCCGCGTGGCATCCGCTCAGGAGGACCGCACTACTTGGCCTTTCACACTCAACCGGGCTTGGATGCTGAGCGCGCTACTTCCCAGAACCTCACGCGCATCGACAACAAGGAATTCGCAGCCGACTGGCTGCGGGGTCCAAATCTGGGAGTGGATTTCCGAAGCAAAGCCTACCGCATCCCGCCCGACCAGTTGCCACAATTGTTCCTGCGTCTGGAGGCCAGGCCTCCCAGGGTCCAAAGCGATGTCTCTGTTACCGTCCGAGTGAACTCACAACGGGCCGAGATCGAAGCGGTTGCCGATGTCATCTCTTCAAGCCAGGATCTCGCCGCTATCGAATGTGAGCTGCCGCCGAACTTTTACCTTGCCTCGTTGACCGGCGAGGATGTGCGGACGTGGAAGCAGGATGGTTCACGCTTGCTGGTGTGGCTGAATCGCACGGCCGCAAAGGCACGGATTCATCTGAGCGGTTGGCTGCAGCTTTCTCTTCGGGAGGACAACCCTCATCTTGAGTTGAGCGGTCTGCGTCTGCTACATGCAGAAAAGCAGCATACTCGCTTATTCCTAGCGACCTCGGGCGACCGCATTCTGGCGTCCCTGCGGACTCAGAACCTTCAAGCTGTAAAATCCGAGCCCGCGATGAACGGCGGGCGTCCTCAGACTCTTGGGGCCAATCCACCGACAGAAGCGGAGAATGACACGACATATGTTTTTGAGACATGGGATTCGACCTACCATCTCAGTTGCCAGGTGCAGCCCTCTGCCAATGCGATCGCGCGCGTTCTAACTGTCGCCGAGGTTGCCGACCGCGAATTGCGCTTCACGACGACAGTGGATTACACCGTGCCGCAGGGCGATTTGCGTCAGATTCGACTACGTCTGCGCAACTGGGAAGAAGAGAATGTCGAGCTGCAAGCTGAGCGAGTGGCTCTTCGGTCCGAACCGCGGCGAACCATGGGGGAGCGGACCTGGAGGCTACCGTTGCAAGCCGGCGTTCGCGGACATTACCAGCTAACTCTGCGAGGCAAAATGCCGCTCGAAAAGACGGCCGCGGGCGTGCCCATGCCAGAGGTTCTGGTTCAAGGAGTCGAGAGGGTCGATTACTTCTTGGCTGTCGTCGGCGGCGAGTTGACCGGGCAAGCGAAAGGGGCCCTACAAGCACTACAGTCCGGTAACGTGGATCCGAAACTGGATCCGACGATTTTGGAACTGGTGAAGCGAGGCGAGCGAGTCTGGCGTGTTGCTGGTACAGAGTGGCAAGTGCGTTTGCTGCCGCAGACGAGGGATATGATACCGACTCCCATTCGGATCTATCAGCTGGAGCAGTGGGCGGCAGTCCTGGATGGCCAGCGCTGGCTGCACGAGGCACGCTTGTGGTTACGGCACGAGGGGCATGCCAACCTTACGCTCGACTTTGCCGCACCTGTTCGCGTACTCGCCGCTTCTATCGATGCCCCGGAGGCGACCTCATCAGCCGAGTTCCTAGATCGAAAAAACGAATCGGACAACGGGGTATCGAATTTCGGATTGCGAATCTCGGAAGTTAACAGGCGAGTATGGCTGCCACTGCCGGGTCAACCCGGTGTGCGCTGCGTCCGTCTGCGCTGGATGTACGACTCGCCCGAGCCGTTGGATCGTCCCAATCTGGCTCCGCCGAAGCTGCCCGGCGCTGCTACTGCACCGATCTTGTGGACGGTGATCGTCCCGCTGGGATGGCAGACATCCCTTGATGGCCCATTGAACCGAAATGATACGGCGCGCGAGGCCGAACGCGCGTTGTGGCACGCCGAGGCCCAACTACGCATTTGTCAGGACCTGGCCAAGGACCGACAGGATACCGCCAACTTAACAGCCTTTGAGGCGGCGCAGAAGCGCTTTGACAGATACTCTCGTCTCGCTCGACGCGCGCTCGACCTAGACGCCGACAGCGTAAACTTGGCGGGACCACAAGGTCGGAGCCTGGCTGCGTGGTTGGAGGATTTACAGGCTAAAAACCGCCTCTTGAAATCCGAAGTTCGATTTCCAAGAACGGAAGTTCCTTTGTCGGATTCGGATCTCGAATTTCGAATTTCAGATTTCGAATTGGTTGGCGGCATTCCTGTGTCAGGGCAAGCAATGCCGGGTGCGGAGACCTTCATCCTCCAGCTGACCTCGCAGGAGAAGCATCAGACTCGCCAAGCACTTCTTTCTTCCGGTGGGTGGCTAGGTGTTCTCTTGGCTGCGTGGATTCTATCTGTCTTGCCGTTTTCTCGAACGCGGCTGCATTTCTTCTGGCCGGAGCAGATCGCCCTGTTCGGCCTCTTCGGTTGGTACTTGGCGGGGTTCACTTCGATCGTGCTTGGATTGCTCCTGATGGCCGGCGGCAGTCGCATTTTTCTTATGGGGCGGAGTCTAAGGACTCTGTTCCGCAAGCGTCGGCGGCAGCCGAGCACGATGACTGCCGGCGACGGCGCGGTTTCCTGACTTCGGTCAAGGCCCGTTCTTGTCGATTTGGGCGATGACCTCGCGCATGGCTGTGAGCGGGTCTGGGAATGCTTTGCTGGTCGTATAGTGCCGGTTAATCTGTGGATTGTTAGGATTGGGAACACCGCACTCAAATCTCCATTGCCCCTCCGCCTCCATGTCCAGATGCTGCCAGCTCACGCGTCGCTGTTGGAGGAATTGTTGTGCCTCTTCGTAGGTCCGGATGTTAGCGGCTGATCCGGTCGGCGGAGGGACCGGAGGCTTCATCAAATTAGCGGTATTTCCCGCCGGGACAGGCTCGGGATTGCCCACGGTGACTGCCGGTGCCGCGCCTCGAGCGGCCCCGGAGGTCGAGGCATTCGGCGGCGAAATCGAGGCTCCCGTCATGCGCAAGTCGCGGGGACTTTCCGGCGTCGCCGCCTCACCACTGGCCACTGCAGCAGTACCCGGTGCCGCGGACGACGAGGGCATCGGTGGGACCGGAACCGGCCCGGACGTGGCCTGAGCTACCGAAGTGCCTGAAGCGCTCGGCTGAGTGGTCGCTTTCGGCGCGGAAGAAATCCCCAACATTGGATCACTCTGTTGGCGGGCGCCGAAGCCACTCTCACAGCCGACCGTGAAGCAGACAAGGAGACAAGCAGACAAGGAGACAAGGAGACGAAGTCGGGAGAGTTTTTCTCCCCGTCTCCTTGTCTCCTTGTCTCTTTGTCCATCTTCCTTCCGCATTGTGGATGTCTCCCGCCACTTGACTCGTTTGCCGCGCTGGCTAGATTGTCGCAACCTGCCGCCGCGCGCTGAGCTGCAAGTGGCGGAGGGTCATAACCTACTTCGAGGGATCAGACAATGGCATCTTTCCGCATCGCCGTAATTGGCGGCGACGGCATCGGGCCGGAAGTGATCGATCAAGCTATCCGTGTCGCCGACGCCGCGCGGTGCCGCGACCAGGCCGTACTCGAATGGAATCGCTTGCCGTGGAGTTCCATCCATTATCAGAAGACGGGGCAAATGATGCCGCCCGACGGCTGGGAGATTCTTTGCCGGCACGATGCCATACTTCTGGGCGCCATCGGCCATCCCGATGTGCCGGACTTCATTACGCTACACGGCCTGCTGTTACCCATGCGCCGGCGCTTCGATCAGTACGTCAATCTTCGGCCCGCATATCTGTTCGACGGCGTGCAATCACCGCTCCGCGACAAGGCTCCCGGTTCCATCGATATGGTTGTCTATCGCGAGAACACCGAGGGCGAATATGCCCCAATCGGCGGCAGACTCTACCAGGGCACGCCCCATGAGATCGCTATCCAGACCAACACATTCACGCGTCGCGGCTGCGAACGCATCATGCGTGCTGCTTTTGAGGGTGCTCGCAAGCGACGAAAGAAAGTCACGTCAATCACCAAGTCGAACGCCCAGACATTCGGCATGGTGCTCTGGGACGAAGTGTTCAAGGATGTTAAGCGCGACTATCCCGACATTGAGTCTGGGTCGCTTCTCGTGGATGCGGCGGCCATGGATTTTGTGCGCAAGCCGGAGATCTTCGACGTAGTGGTAGCCAGCAACCTGTTCGGCGACATTTTGACCGACCTTAGCGCCATCGTTACTGGCAGCATGGGGCTGGCTGCCAGTGCCAACATCAATCCAGAGCGCAACTACCCGAGCATGTTCGAGCCAGTTCACGGCTCGGCGCCTGACATTGCCGGCAAGGGGATTGCCAATCCGTTGGCGGCGACCCTGTCGGCCGGGTTGCTCTTGGATCATCTCGGCTTGGACAAGTCCGCAGTCGCTTTGCGAAAGGCCGTGGCCGATGTGCTCAAGGCCGCTGCACCGCGGACCCCCGACCTCGGCGGCAAGGCCGGCACCGTTGAAGTGGCCGACGCGGTGCTCGCCGCATTGAAAAGGGGCTAGGAAAAACCGCCTCTTTTTCCTAGTCCCTGTTCCCTAGCCCCTAGCCCCTGTTTCAAGAAAATCGGTCTAGCATTTCTGAGCGAATGTAGCGATAACATGGCTCTTCCTCTTCGGAGGAAGCGTTTGCTTCTTTCACTCGGAAGTGGAGGCCGATCATGCGGAAAATCGCGGGAGTCGTGGGCGTACTTTGCGTGTCTGGGATCATCATCTTCTCCGTCCGCGGCAATAAAGATGAAGACGCCAAGATGCGCGAAATCGTCGCACAAGCCATCAAGGCCCACGGCGGCGATAATCTGGAAAAAATGAAGGGTAGTATCACCAGGACAAAGGGCAAGATTCTCGACCTGGAGTATACGACCGAAACGTCGCTCCAATTGCCCGATCGTTCGCGAACTGTTGCCGAGTCCAAACTCGGCAAGTTCGTTCAAATCATCAACGGCGACAAGGGCTGGGTGAAGCTCGGCGATCTGAGCCGTGAGTGTGTCAAGGAAGAGCTGGATGAAATGCGAGAGCAGCTGAATGCCGCGCAGATCACACACTTGTTCGTCCTGAGCGATCGGGAGTACAGACTGTCGCCTTTGGGCGAGGAAAAGATCGACGATAGGCAAGCCGTCGGCGTGCGTGTCGAGCACAAGGGCTTCCGCGACATTCACCTATATTTCGACAAGGAGAATAATCTGCTGCTCAAGGTGGAGACGCGAATCAAGGATCCGCTGCGTGGCGGCGAGGAAGTCGCGGCCGAAACAGTGTACAGCGACTACAAGAACGTCGATGGCGTGATGACCGCGAACCGAATGACGATCAAGTACGACGGCAAGACCTACATCGAAGGCGAGATCACCGACGTCAAGTATTCGGAAAAGCTGGAAGACAACATGTTCGACAAACCGTAAAGCAGTTTTCGGTTTTCAGTTTTCAGTTTTCAGTAGTGTCGGCCCATCGTCTGACTGAAAACTGAAAACTGAAAACTGTTAATTGCTCAAGACGGTTCATGACGCCGCAGCAATAGGTATTCCATCAGCCACATCAACGTCGCCAGGCTTTGATCGTTGCGGTCGCGGCCTGGATCGAATTCCGACAACAGCAGTCCCGCCACGTTCGGCGACCAGATAGCACCCAGCAAGCTCAGAAGAAACGACGGTTGCAAACCGAAAGGAACCGGCTGCGCGACGGCCGGGAAGCACGACGGATCGAGCACATCGCAATCCACATCAAAGAATATGCGCTGTCCACTGCTTGCTGCTTGATGAACATCGTCAAGGGCCTGCTGCGAATTGGTCGCCAACTCTGCCGCGCTGTAGGTTCGCCGATAATATCGGCTGACGTGATCGGATGTCAGCAACAGATCGCGGTGGCCCAGGTTTATCAGCGGCGGCAGCTTTCCGTCACAGTGCAACAGGAAATTGCCGTGTGATAACTCGGTCGTGCAATCGCGGAATTGGTGAATGTCGAGGTGGGCGTCGAATTGCACGACGAGAGTGTCGTCGCCGCTGGCCGCCAACTCGTCGTAAACGGGTAGGCTGCCGAGGTGGTTGCCCGTTATCCAAAACAGGAAATCACCCTGGCGAAGCACTTGGCGGACCGCTTGTCGGCCCTGGCGACGCCAATCGGTGTAGGCGTCGAGGGTCTCGAAATGAAACTCGCGCAGCCGAACTTGATCGGTATAGCAACGGGCGCGTGTCGGCGCTCGCTCACGGCGATTGTCGGCGAGAATCTCGCGCAGCTCATCCGCCAAGAGCTCGACGCCGGCCGCACTGCCCGCACTGCCGAAAAGATCAAAAGGAAAAAAGACGAAACTGCTTTTCATAGTTGGTTACTGGGCCCAGCAGGATTCGAACCTGCAACCAAGGGATTATGAGTCCCCTGCTCTGCCGTTGAGCTATAGGCCCGTCTTGTGTTTTTCTAACAGTCTTTTGCCCTCCATACAAGCGGTTCCCTCGATCGCATCGACGCCACGGGAGAGGAAAGATAGGAAAGGCCATGCGTCCTCATTTATGTACGGTCGTCCCCTTGACCGATAGGGTAGAGTGTTTGTGGACGCCGCGCGGCCGAATCCATGCGGCAACCGGTTGAAACTCTGCCGGGATTGACGGAAGTCAACGAGAAATGGTATCCGCAGCCATGTCGGGCTTTGCCGGGTATTCGACCCGTCACGGCAAAGTTTGGCAGGAACCTGGGAGCGGAAGGAGTTCAAGTATGTTAGTCCTTCGCAAGCCGAAAGCGTTGGATTGTGTTCGCACGCTGTTCGTGGCCGGCTTGCTGACGAGCTTGGTCATCATCAGCGGATGCGATACAGCGGCCGGCACCGGCGCTGCGGCGGGCGGCTTGATCGGCACAGGCGTCGGCGCACTCGCCGGACACTGTCCCGGAGCGGCACTGGCAGGCGGAGCCTTGGGCGCCGGCGCGGGACTCGTTGGTGGCGCTATTGCCGATGGCGTCGCGACGAAGAAGGCACAACGCGCTGCACAGGCGGCGTCGGCGGAGGCAATCGCTCGCGCACCCAGTCTCGAAGATGTCGTCAAGATGACACAGAGTGCCGTGCCTCCCGAGGCAATCATCGAGCAGGTTCGCACCAGTGGCGTCGTTTACCGGCTCACAGCGGATCAGATTATCTATCTGAACAATCAGGGCGTGGATAGGCGAGTCATCAATGCCATGCAAGATACGGCTTATCGAGTTGCCCCCGTCCGAACCGTGTACCGGGCGCAGCCGGTTATCGTCGAACAACCCGTCGTCGAGTACGTGGCACCGGCGCCGGTCGTCGGAGTCGGCTATGGATACCGTGGTTATCGCTGAGATGAGCTACGGAGCGCTAAGCGGACTGACGTAGCAATGATGATTGTCGTGGCCCGTGACAACGGATTTACCGTCCGGAGTGAATACGACGCAATAAGCGCCGAACGCCTTCAACTTGTGAGATGTCGTTTGCTTGCCCGCCGCGAGATCCCATAATGTGATATAACCCGCATAGCC
The DNA here is from genome assembly GCA_036557565.1 of Gemmataceae bacterium. GTDB lineage: Bacteria > Planctomycetota > Planctomycetia > Gemmatales > Gemmataceae > JAJPHU01. The sequence goes on along the minus strand of DATBHJ010000164.1, from coordinate 44,107 downwards.
ACTCGTCACCAGAGATTTGCCGTCTCGCGAAATGGCGAGGCCGTAAAGATCATCCGGTGTTGGCCCCATTTCCTTGACCTGCTTTCCCGCCTGAACGTCCCACACCCGCACAAAACGATCCTGAATCGAGACGAGTCGTTGTCCATCAGGGGTGAAGACAACTCCCGTGACGCCTCCGGGCGGAGGACCGGGAGCACCCTTCTCGTTCGTCGGAGGTTTGAGTGCCTTTAGTTCCTTCCTTGCCGAAACGTCCCACAGCTTGATGACTCCGTCCGCACCACCTGACGCAAGCGTTTTACCATCGGGGCCAAAGGCGACGCTGTAGACAGCATTCCCGTGTGTGCCGAGGTTCTTCACTTCCTTGCCGGCGGCAGGATCCCATAAGCGCACGCTCTTATCGGCACTGCCGGATGCCAGTAACTTGCTGTCGTTGTTAAAGGCGATGCTATCGACAATGTCGCCATGGCCCTTCAATTCACGGAGAAACTTTCCATCAGCGGGATCCCAAATGCGAACCGTCTTGTCGAGGCTCGACGAGGCCAGCGTCTTGCCGTCCTTGCTGAAGACGACTCCGTAAACCGGCCCGGTGTGACCTTTCAAGGTACGGATCTCTTTGCCGGCGGCGAAGTCCCACAGCTTGATCGTGTTGTCGAAACCTGCGGTGGCCAGCATCTTGCCATCGGGGCTGAAGGCCAGGCTGTAAACCAGGGCGTCATGTCCGGCCAGTTCTTTGATATCTGTCGCCAGCAAGCGTTTCATTGGAGAATCCTCCGGCAAATCATGCGCTCATAATTCGGTAGTGCCAACGTCGGGGGCGAATCCGCGACGGAGCGTATTCTCTGTTATCGTGCGCGGCAGAACGAATTGCAACAAATAGTCGGGACCGCCTGCCTTGGAGCCGATGCCCGACATCTTGAAGCCTCCGAACGGCTGACGATCGACAATCGCGCCCGTGATCTTGCGATTGATATACAGGTTGCCAACGCGGAACTCGCGCTTGATCCGCGTAATATGTTCGGGGCTGCGCGAGAATAATCCACCTGTCAGGGCGTAAGGCGTACCATTGGCAAGCTTCAGAGCTTGCTCGAGATCGCTAGCACGCAAGACCACTAGCACCGGGCCGAAGATTTCTTCTTGAGCGAGGCTCGCGGCGGGAGACACATCCGCGAAAATGTGCGGCGCGATGAAGTAACCCTCTTCTTTGAGTGTACCGACGTCTCCGGCATAGACGAGCCTGCCCTGGTTCTTCCCTTTTTCAATCGTGTTCAAGATGCGTTGATACGCATCGGCGTCAATGACCGGGCCGACCGTACATCCAGGATCTTCGGCAGGTGCGACCTTCAAGCTGCGCGTGGCTTCGATCAGTCGAGTAACAAAGGCATCGTATACGGCTTCCAGCACAATGACTCGACTGCATGCGGAGCACTTCTGCCCCGCATAGCCGAATGCGCTGGCAACAACACCATGCACCGCCTCGTCCATGTCGGCATCGTCATCAACGATAATCGCGTTCTTTCCTCCCATTTCGGCGAGAACGCGTTTGATGTGTTGCTGTCCGGGCTGCATCTCGGCCGCCTGGCGGTTAATGTGTAACCCGACGCCTCGCGAGCCGGTGAATGCAATCATGGCCACATCCGGATGATCGACCAGCGCTGGCCCAATCTCTTCGCCGATACCCGGTAAGTAAGAGACGACGCCCGGAGGCAGTCCGACTTCCTGGAAGACTTCCATCAGCTTGGCGCCGATGACCGCCGATTGTTCAGCCGGCTTCATGATGACAGTGTTGCCCGTGACGAGAGCCGCCGTGGTCATACCGCAGAGAATGGCCATTGGAAAATTCCAGGGCGCGATGACAACGGTGACTCCTCGAGGCTCATAGAAGTAAACGTTTTCCTCGCCCGGCACATCGCGCCTTCTAGGCTTGGCCAAGCGCAGCATCTCGCGACCATAGAATTCGCAATAATCGATGCTCTCGGCCACATCGGCGTCGGCCTCGCGGCGCGGTTTGCCGCATTCACAGAGTTGCCACGCCGCCAACTCGAAACGCCGTCGCCGCATCACCTCCGCCACCCGGAATAGGTAATCCGCTCGTTTCTCGGCCTCGGTATCGCGCCAAGCCGGAAACGCTGCCTTCGCGGCGTCGATGGATTCTTTCGCGTGTTCTGACTCCGCCTTGCCACATCGGCCAACGATTTGCTTGGAGTGCGAAGGATTGACCGAATCGAATGTCGCCGTTGTCGAGACGGACTGGCCGCCGATGACGGGGAGATAGATCCTGCCTAATTGCGGCGCCACGAGGGCCAGAGCCGCATCCATCGCTTGCCGCGTCTCGGACCGGCTAAAGTCGGCCAGCGGCTCGACTCGGTAGGGTGAAATAGAATCAACGCAATCCTGCCTCTTCGCTTCCATGAATCGCGACTCCTAGTTGACGTCATATTGGCCATCGGCTATAGGCTGTTGTATGTCAAGGACGATGGATAGCCGAAGAGGTTACGAAAAAGCAGGCACTTTCCTGTTCTCTAGTGTGGATGGCTGGATTGCACTGGATTGCGGAGAAGCTGATCTTCGGAGGCATGCTCGGTAAAGCTGGCACGTAAGAATGATTCGTTGGCCGTGTTTTCGAGCAACCGCCGCACAAGATATGCCATCCCCGGAAGCAGCTGCCCATACGGCGTGTACACTCGCACGCGCTGTCCGAGCGACACCAAGGCATCCTTGATCGGCTCCGCCATTCCGTAGAGCATCTGAAATTCGACGCTGCCCCGCGGCAAGTTACGATCGTGGCCCAGCGCCAGGGCGTGCGCCAGGCTGCGGACGTTGTGACTGGCCAGCGCCGGACGCAGCCAGCGACGATGGTCGATGAGGAAGTCCGTTAGTTTCTCGTAATTTGCATCTGTCTCCCACTTGTGGGACCATACAGGATTCAGCCATCCCAACTGTGCGGACACGATCGTTTCATAGTCCCAGTAGGCGCCCTTCACCAGTCGAACCGTCACCGGCGTCCCGCGCCGCTGCGCCCAGTCAGCCAAAACTTCGAGGTCGCCCGCCGTGTCGCGCAGATACGCCTGTATGGCGATGCCTGCATCGGTCCAATCGCGGAAATCATCCTCTTCGAGGATCGCGCGGAAGATTTGCAGCGTCAGATCCTTGAAGGCATATTGCTCCATGTCAATGTTGACGAAGGCCGATTGTTCGCGGGCAGCGTGCAGGATCGGCCGCAGACGGCGACGCACGACCTGGCTGGCTCCTTCGGGATCGATGGGATCGAACTGACTGTAGAGCGCCGACAGTTTGACTGACACGTTGACTCGCGGGATAGGTCCCTCATCGTCGCGGTCGATAAGCTCGTTCGATCTCCAGGTGTTGACCTGCCGGCCCAGGCCGCGGATCAATTCGAGATAATCTTTTTGCGCCTGGTCCGCTTCCTCTTCGGTGATCGTGGCCTCGCCAAGCCGGTCAATGGTGAATGCAAGCGAGCGACGACGTAATTGGGCGATTGCGCCGAGCGCTTCATCCAGGTTTGAGCCGGCGATGAATTTTCGGGCCAGACGCCGGGCGGAGCGGTACGCTGTGGTCGCCAGTAATCGGCCGAGAAATCCGCGGCTGGGCAGCCTGCGGATGCCAAACCTAAGCCAGCCGGGCAGGTGCTCATGCGCTTCGCCGAAGTACTCGCGCAGATGTCGGGAGATTGTCTCTGGGGTATTCAACAGCGGCAGCACATCGACGAAGCGAAACAGCTGGAACTTGACCGCCTCATTGCCCATGCTCCATTCCATCAGCCGCTCGTCCCACCACGAGGGCGCGAACGGCATCGACGCGCCCCGTCCGAGACGGGCGAAAATCTCTCGGCCGTAGCTGCGTGTCAGGGTCTCGACATCCCCACTTATCTGGTCGGTCTTCATGCTTCCCCCTTGTGCTCCCGCATGATACCATAATTGTTTTGTGACAATAGCGGGCAGCCGAGACTGGACAACGAACGGCGGTATCATGAGCGACTTTCGCATCGGCCGGTTTCAGATACTTGGCACGCTCGGCCAGGGAGCGCACAGCACTCTGTTGCACGTCCGTCGCAGTGCCGATGGACGCAATTACGCCCTCAAAGTCGTTCCTATCAACGAAGCGGAGGACATGAAGTTTCTGGAGCAGTCGCGTCACGAGTTTCGCGTCAGCCAAATGCTCGACCACAAGAACCTCATCAAGATTTACGGTCTGGAGGAGGTCAAGGACTGGCTGTTCCGCATCCGCAAGGTTCATACGTTGATCGAGTACGTCAACGGCAAGACGCTCGATACCTGCCCGCCTCTGAAATTGCCCATGCTCGTTCAGGTCTTCAACTGTGTGGCCGACGGAATCGTTCACATGCACCGCCGGAAAGTCTATCACGCCGACCTCAAGCCGAACAACATCATGGTCAGCCGTTCCGGCGACGTGAAAGTCATCGACTACGGCCTGGCAACAATCCAGGGCGAGGGTAAGGGGCGGCTTCAGGGCACGCCCGAATACATGGCTCCCGAACAGGGCAAGCACAAGATGGTTAGCGAGCGCACCGACATTTACAATCTCGGAGCCACCATGTATCGCATGGTGACACTGCGTCTGCCGCCACCCACGCTGCAACAGGAAGGCGGCTTGCCCATCGACGCCAAAACGTGGGAACGGGCACTCAAGCCCGTGCAGGAACTCAATCCCAAGGCGCCGGCGGCTCTGTGCGATCTGATTCATCACTGCTTGGCATTTGACGCGAACCGACGACCCGAACGCATGAGCGAAGTGCAAAGCGTTCTGGATTATCTCGCCGACGAGATGACGACCTCGCCGGAGGATCGGCTGGAAGCACTGGAGTGGTGAACTCGGGGGGTTCGTCCATGGCCGAATACACCGATCGCGAGCACTTCATCCCGCTCAGAAAGAGCGATCTCATCGATTTGCTCTGTCGGGACAAGAAATTGTCTCCAAGCGAACGCGATTCGTTCCGCTCGTTTTGCGTCCTGGTTTCTTCGGTGTTCCACTTCGAGTACCTCAAGCAGTTGGAGGAGCTGAAGGACGCTTATGCTCCGTTCGATCCCGACGCCGATACGAAACCGCTGCGCACCGTTTCCGATGAGCAGCGGCGTAAGGATGAGGAGCAGCTGTTCGCGCGTTTTACGACACTAATGGAACGCGCCAATTTCGAACGCCTCTCACACGAGGAATTAAAACAGGCCTTACAAGAGGTCGCCACAGTTACCAACATCCAGACTCACGTAGATCTGGGTTTATTTGAACATCTGGACATATTTATCCGCGGCGACGTAATGGGCCGAATGCCCCATCGGAGGTGGCGGAAGCTGTGGCGCAAGGAGGAGCGGCAGGTGCCTCTCTATCAGCGATTGGTGCTGATCGCCAAGCTCCGCCCGCACAAACGACTCGATCGCGACATAGACACATCTCGCGTCTATTTGAAGATTTTCAAGGACATTCCCAAGGCGGACCACGATATGCTGTTGCCCGGCGCGCGCGTGCGCATGACCAAGCTGGACAAGGCGTTGATCGCTTATCCGCTCGTTGCCGGCATAAGCATCATGCTGTGGGAAATCGGCCAGCAGGTGCTGGAGAACTTCGGCAAGGCGGGACTGAGTGCGTTGGCAACGGGAATCGGCGCGGCGGCTACCTGGGGCGTGGCCGCGGCGTTGGGTGGCTATGGATACAAGTCGTATTACAGCTACCAGGTCAAAAAAAAGGATTACAGTTTGAAACTGACCAAGAGTCTTTATTTCAAGAGCCTGGACAACAACACGGGCGTATTGATGCGTCTGCTCGACGAGGCGGAGGAGCAGGAATGCCGAGAGACATTCCTGGCCTACTTCTGTTTGTGGAAGTACGCGCCGCCGGAGGGCTGGACGGCGGAACAGCTCGACGATTACGTCGAATTGTACCTGGAAGGCAACGCGAACTTGAAAGTGGATTTTGAGATCGGCGACGCCCTGGCCAAGCTGGAACGCTTGAAGATCCTGCGCAAGACGGGCAACTGCTATCATGCAGAGCCGATCGGCAGGTCCCTGGAGATGCTCGATTCGACCTGGGATAACTTCTTCGAGTTCTCCAACCCCGAACGGCAAGACGCGAGGAGCATTCATGCCTGAGGAGCGGGTTGTTCGCGTCCATCTCACGCCGGATCGACTGGAGCCGGCACTGTTGGCCGACAGCGTCGCGGTGGTGATCGACGTGCTGCGGGCCACGACGACGATCATCCACGCTCTGGCCGCCGGTTGCGTCGCGGTCTGGCCGGTTGCAGAAGTCGAGGAAGCGAGACGCCTGGCCGACGGCTTGAGGGCCGGACGTGTCCTGCTCGGCGGCGAGCGCGACGGTGTGCCATTGCCCGGGTTTGACCTGGGCAACTCACCCGGCGAATACACATGCTCACGGTGCAAGGGGAACACGCTCGTTTTGACCACGACCAACGGCACGCGCGCCCTGCTGCAAGCGGCGCCGGCAGCGCGGACGCTCATCGCCGGATTCGTGAATTACAGCGCCGTGTGCGAACAACTAGGCACCGACAAACGTCCTATTGACATCGTTTGCGCCGGCTATCATGGCGAGGCAGCACTCGACGATGCCTTGTTGGCCGGCGCGCTCGTGGAGTACCTTTGCGAAAACCAGGCCGTCGCCCTCAACGATGCTGCTCGCCTGGCGTGGGACTGCTTCGAGCATCATGGCCGTGTGCTCGATGGCGCATTGGAAATCAGTGCGGGCGGCGTCCACCTGCGCAGCCTGGGATATGATGAAGACATTCGGGCGGCGGCCCGCGTCGATCAGTTCGCCCTGGTACCGGAAGTTCGCCCCGAACCGCTGCGCGTCGAAATCGGCGCGGTGGGAATCGTGAAAAGTCACTGGTTGCAGTAACATTCTCGTTCCCAAGCTCTGCTTGGGAACGAGGGGAATGCGAAAATGGAAATGGATAAGTTGGTAGCCCTGTGCAAGCGGCGCGGGTTCTTGTTTCAATCGAGCGAGATCTACGGGGGACTGAACGGTTTCTGGGACTATGGTCCGCTCGGAATTGAGCTGAAACGCAACGTCAAAGAATCGTGGTGGCGCGACATGGTAACGGGCCACGACGACCTCGCCGTTCTGCCAGGCGCTCCTGCTTGTTATTCGATGGTGGGACTGGATTGTACTATCATCATGCATCCGCAAGTTTGGAAATGTTCCGGTCATTACGATCTTTTCCACGATTACATGGTCGATTGCCGCGAATCGAAGAAGCGCTATCGACACGACCAGGTTCAAGGACGCTGGGTGGAAGCGAAAGGACGACGCGCCTTCATAGCTGTGGAGTCAAGCGAAAATGAGAGCGAGCAGATCGAGCAACGAGCGTTGAAGTTTTTCAACCTCCGAGCCAAGCACGCAGAAGAGTTGCATTGGGATGGGCCGGTTGGTTCGCTGACGACAGTGAAGGATTTCAGCCAGGTACTTGCGCCGGACGCCAAGGAACTGGGGAGTCTCACGCCGCCGCGCGAATTCAATCTGATGTTCAAGACCACCGTCGGAGCGCTGGGCGGTGAGGAGGACGTGGCCTTCTTGCGGCCGGAAACAGCACAGGGAATCTTCGTCAATTTCAAAAACGTCGTGGATAGCTCGCGCGTGCGCATTCCATTCGGGATCGCGCAGATGGGCAAGAGTTTTCGCAACGAGATCACACCCCGGAACTTCAGCTTCCGTTCGCGTGAATTCGAGCAAATGGAGATTGAGTTTTTCTGTCATCCCAAACAATCGCCGGAGTGGTATCGTTACTGGCGCGATCGCCGATATTCGTGGTACGTCGGGCTGGGATTGGCGGGCGAGCGCCTGCGACTGCGCGATCACAGTCCGGAGGAATTGAGTCATTATTCGTGTGGCACGGCCGACATCGAGTATGCCTTCCCCTTCCTCCCCAAAGGCGAATTCGGCGAGCTGGAAGGCATCGCGCATCGAGGCGATTTCGACTTGCGCAGCCACATGGAAGGAAAGCTCGTTCGCAAGGGGAACGAACTGGTCGTCGAGACCGTTGCAGACGGCAAGCCGCGCCACAAAGGCAGTGGCAAGGATTTGTCGTATTTCGACGATCTGACGCGCGAACGCTACGTGCCGCACGTCATCGAGCCGTCGGCGGGAGCCGACCGCGCTACGCTGGCGTTTCTGTGTGAGGCGTACTCCGAAGACAAGGTCCCGGACGAGAACGGCAAACTGACCGAGCGCGTTGTACTCAAGCTACATCCGCGGTTGGCGCCGTTCAAAGCCGCCATTTTCCCGCTGGTGAATAAGGATGGGATGCCGGAGATCGCCCAGAAGCTCTACCGCGACTTGAAGCGCGAATTCAACGTGTTCTACGACGATAAGGGTGCGGTGGGTCGTCGATATCGCCGGCAAGACGAGGCAGGGACACCGTACTGTTTCACGATCGATGGGCAAACGCTTCAAGACCAGACTGTCACCATCCGCGATCGCGATACGCTCAAGCAAGAGCGCTTATCATTAGAGAAAGTGGCGGATCGGTTACACGAATTGCTGAGTCCACAAAATCAGAAAACTTAATGACCAGCCCGGAGCGCGAGCGACGGGCATTGGCCCGTCGCTCGCGCTCCGGGCTCGTCGCTTATCTATCTCTCCACGCGTTGCGCATCTACGCCCAGACCCATCACCAAGATGGCGACGAGGATATGTTTGGCCGTCATCACGGCCAGAATGGCGGGGATAGCGCCGAACGTGCAAAACCACCCAGTGGCAAGAATGGTGATGATCGAAGCCAGGATTTGCGTCATTCGCAAGCGCAGCCGGTTCAGATCGTCGTTGTCATCCAGGGCGATCCGAGGTGTACGCGGCGGAGGCGCTAACAGTGCCATGCGAATGTCCCCTGGATGAAAGGGTCAGTGCAGAACGCAAGAATCGGCGTGCCGTCACATCTGGTGCTTTTTTATTGCAAAGTCCATACCAAAGGCAAGAGCAGCACCGTCAATTCTCCTCCGCTTCAACGATCGACACCACGCTCGGACGATTGTTCTTGAGAGCGATCAGGAACACGCGCCGGCGCGGTTCCCGATCTTTCCAGCGAATAGGGCCGGTCACGCTGTCGAACTCTTCCAATCGGGTAAGCTCTTTGACCAGAGCATCGCGGTTCGGCGCACCAGCGCGTTGCAGTGAGTCGAGGAGAAGACGTGCCGCATCATAGCTCTGAGCGGCATAGAGGTCCGGTGGTTCGTGGAAACGCTCCTCATAGTCATGGGCGAAAGCGCGTCCGCGATCCGACAGATGATCCTGGCTAAAGGCAGTTGCCAAATAAACATTGGGCCGCGTTTCCAGCTCGGCTTGCAGGACGGCTGCGCCGGCATCCGCGCCGCCATAGATCAGAGATGCGCTGGGCAATGCCGCAGCCAGGCGGGGACGGAGTAAGCGAAAGTCGGCGACGGAGCAAGCCAGCACGATAACGTCGGGAGCGGCCTGGATGATTCTGCTGGCGCGTTCGTCGCGTTCGGCGGCCGTGGTGTAGGTCCATTCTTCGTTGGAACCATTGCGTTCACGCGGCCAGGCCTTGAGGAAAGCATCCGAGAAAGCGGAAGCTATGGGACTCCGGCTATCGGTCAGAATGGCGGCGCGATGGCATTTCAGATCTGACGAGGCGTATCGCGCCAGCCGCAGGCCGCGCACGGCCGGAGGCACGCCCAGCGCCACGACCCTATCCGACTCGGCTGGCCCGGGCAGCTCGCCCGGCACGATCACCGGAACACCATACGATCGACTTGTTTGGATCAGACGATCCGTCATGAGCGCATCGAAATCGGCCAACAGGGCGACTGCTTTATTGACCGTTACGAGCCGAACGGTTTCCGCCTGCACGGCGGATTCGTCGCGGCAATCGACATGGAGCGCAGCGCAAGGGCGTCCGATACTCGTCCGGAGTGCGTCGCCCGCATCAACGATGGCCTGCTCGACGCCCTGATGGGCATGTTGGGCCAACGCGCGATGGCTGCCCTCCTGAGGTAGTAGCTGAGCAAACCAGACCGGCTCCGGCAAAGTCTTGGACGAGCAACCCGCCGCCGCCATGAAAACAACCAGGCAAAGGGAGAGTAATCGACGCACGCTGAATCTCCTCTCTGATCCACACGCGGGTTCACCGCGGGCGAGTCGCCTCTTCATAGTAGCAATCCGCAGGCCATTCCACGACGCGCCGCCCTTGCCGGGACGCGGTCAGCGTTTATAATGTTTTTTTACCCGAAGTGAGGACTTTGGGACGAGTCATAAGGGAGAGGATCGATGCCGCACACCCGTAGCGCCAAGAAAAATCTGCGCAAAAGTGACAAGCGCCGCCTGCACAACCGAGCCGTAAAGAAGGACATCAAGACGCAGATCAAGAGCTTTCTATCAGCTCTGGATGGTCCCGTCGATCAGCTGCAGAAGGAATTCAATCTGACGGCGAAGAAGCTGGACAAGGCCGCAGCCAAGCGGATTGTTCACCCCAATCTAGCGGCACGAAAGAAGGCGCAGCTCGCTCGCCGGCTTCATGCCAAGAAAGCTAGCAAACCCGCCTGATTCACTTTACCAGGCTGTATGTGCGGACGGCGCCGTCAAAGAACGCCACGGCCAGGCGCCGGCCATCGGAGTGCAAATCGAGATCGCGCGCGTTGTTGGGCAGTTGAAGACCGAAGAAATCCTGAGCGTTATCCGCCTTCCAGAACCATAACATTCCCCCGTTGCCGCCGCCGACTCCGGCGATAAAACCGGCGGGGTGCATGACCACACCCCAAGCGGTGCCCTGCCACGGCGTTTTGGGCCGCAGCTGCTGCTTCTGCTGGCCGCTCTTGTAATCGAACAACACAATCAGAGGATTGCCGACACCAGCGAAAGCATTGCTGACATTGGTGATGCCGGCGCACGCCAAGAACGATCCATCCGCACTGCACGCCATACTGCGCACGCCGCCTATGTCTGCCCGGAAAGATGGATCGTATTTGTAGAGTAGTTTCGCATCTAGCTCGCGCTCTGCCTCGCCTTTCGTCACGTCCCACACTTTGACGATACCCTTCAAGTCGGCGGATATCAGGTGCTTGCCGTCGGGATGAAAAACAACGTTGTACACGTGACAGGCGTGGCCCACCAACTCGCGGATGAGTTTGCCATCCGGGACCGACCACAGCTTGACGAGTTGGTCATTGCCGCACGAAGCGAGCATGTGACCGTCGGGGCTGACGGTAACAGCACGAACCCAGCCACGATGGGCTTCAATGTTGTGTGTCGGCTTCGGCTCTTCGGCATCGACGGACCAGGCCAGTATCCTTCCGTTGTAATCTCCGGAAAATAACAGCTTCTTCTTCGCTGCAAATGCCATCGCTCGAACCCAGCTCTTATGGTCTGTGAGCAAGGTCTTCTTTGAGCTTTCGAGATCCCAGCGGACGACATGGTTGTCCTGCGCGCCGGCAAACACGAAGCGTCCGGACGGGTCGAATCGGCACCCCAAGAGCGGGCTGTCGTGCTTGTATTCTTTGACAAGGTGCGTCTTCGTGGGATCGATTTTCGGAGTCGGCGCGGGAATCATGCCAGCACCTCCGTGATGGGCGCTGCCTTGGGATCGGCGATGGGAATGGGACGCTGTTCGATGTAGAAATTCTTCTTCGAGTTGAAGCCGAGGGCGCTCAGGTAGGTGTGGAACAGATGGCCGCCATTCACTTGGCGGTCGGTGACGGCGGTGCCTTCGGCGTTGGTTTTGCCTGAGGCACTGCCGCCTTTGATACCGCAGCCGGCCAGGGCGATTGACCAGGCCTTTGACCAGTGATCGCGTCCGTAAAGACGATTGATGTTCGGCGTCCGCCCGAACTCCGACACGACCAGAACAAGCGTGCTGGACAGCAGGCCGCGATCGTGCAAGTCGTCGATCAGTGACGCGAATGGCCGATCGAACTCGCCGAGCTGCTCGATGTGGAAATCGAAGTTCTCGTGGTGCGTGTCGTAATTGCTGTGCATCACCTTGACAAAGGTGGCGCCGCCTTCGAGGAGGCGGCGGGCCATCAGACAATGGCGGCCGAAGTCGTGTCTGCCGTATCGATCGACGACGAGGGGTGGTTCCTTGCTTATGTCGAACAAGTCGCGTTTGCGCATCAGTTGAGCGGCCTGATCGTAGGAATTTGTGTACGCCTCGGTCTGGGCCGTGCGGCGCGAGCGCAGGAAGCGCTGGTTGGCGAGCATACGGAATTCGTGCCGCTTGTAATCGGCGGTTTCCGTGAGGGCAGCCGGGCGATCCAGATTGGCGGGGGCGTGACCGTCGCTCAGCGAGACGGAGGCGAAACGAGGTCCGAGGAAAGCGGCATCCTCGTTGTTGACGCCGCCGTTCCCGTGCGGCGTAATGAGGATGTAGCCGGGCAGCGGATTCTTCGCTTCGCCTAACAGCTTGGCGCAAACCGAGCCGAGGTGCGGCCATTTCATCGCCGGCTCCTGTCGCCGGCCGGTGTGCATGATGTAGGCGCCCTTGCCGTGATCGTCTTCGGCTGTGTTCAGGCCGCGCACCAGCGCCAGATGGTGCATTATCCTCGCCGTGTATGGCAGTAGTTCGCAAATGTGAATTCCGGGGACGGATGTAGGAATGGCCAGGAAGGGACCGCCCGTCTTGGTGCCCGGCTTGGGGTCCCACGATTCCAGCTGGCTCACCCCGCCATGCAGCCAAATCATGAGTACGCGTTTTTGTTGTTTATTCAGCTCACGCGTGAACGCCGGGCGAGAAAATGGATCGCTTACGAGCGTGCCCAGTGCTCCCCCGAGCGCGCCTGCAAGGAAGCCGCGCCGCGAGAGGCTGTGTTCCGATGAACCACAAGAGTAGGAGCACCACATGATACCACTCCCTTCCGATCTCGCCCCTTCACCAGCCCGCGGGGCAAGAGAAGGAGTCTCTCGCCCGTGCTTGCTCTGCGGGGGCCGGTAAATCAGTGATTGAAGCGAAACTCCGCCGAAGCCAACAGCGCCCAGGCCATGTCCTGGAGCGCCATCGAGCGATCGTTTGACCTTGCTGCCAGAAAATCCGCCACTTCCTTTCGCTCTTCGGCGCTGGGCAACCGCGTGAGCACGCTCAGATACAACTCCTCGGCGAGTGCATCTGTATTCGTCAGTCTGGCAAGTCGATCGATAAGGTTGCCGGGCCGTGGCGCTAGCCAGGAACGCACGGTTGGTCCGTTAGCCAGAAACAGGGCCTGGTCGAGTCGAGCGTCAAACTCCTGTGCCTGGCCGGGCAAACTGCCGAACGCCTTCACGAACGGAGCCACATGCGGCGATAACCGGGCATACAAGGTGACTTCCTTGTTATTCGTCTCCATGAACAGCGCTACCACTGCCATGCCGAACGGAGTGTGTATGCTCCCCGTGTAGGCAGCGGCTTTCGCGGGAAGTTTCTTGCTCCATTCCGCGCGCTCGATGTCGGTAAGGCCAGTTGCTTGCATCAGGCTCCATGCCAGTTGCTCTGGCGTCAGCGGTTTGAGCAGAGCGACGGTGTAGTTCGTCGGTTCTGCCTCGTTGCCCGCAGAGGATTGCTCACTCGAACGCTGATAGGTTTGGCTCAGGGCCAGTTCGCGCAGAAAGCTGCGCATGTCGAACTTGCGTGCGGCGATGTCCTCGGCCAGTAGCTTCAGCAGCGCTGGGTGCGAGGGCAGATTGGCCGAATGATCGAGATCGAGCGGGTGAATCAGACCGCGTCCCATCATCATCGCCCACAGGCGATTGGCAATGTTGCGTTTGAATTGCTCGTTGTCAGGGCGGGCCAAGGTCGGACCGAGCAGAGCGCGGCGACTAAAGCGAGGCACGGCACGGGTATCTGCCGCCGGTACAACGACGTATTCCTTGCCTTTCTCGACGGCTGGTTCCTTGAGTGGTGGACCTTCCGGCAGGCGTGGGCCGGTCCTTTTCGTTACCTTGGCCGGATCGAACACGGATTGAAAGCTCACTTCGCCATCGGCCTTTTCCGACACCACGGCCATGTTCAGCTTCTTATCGACGACGAGCGAGCTGCGGTTGAGAAAGGCGAACAGCCCGTAATAATGGGCCTGCTTGTAATCGTCGATGCGAGGATGGTCGTGGCACTGACAGCACTGCAGATTTGTGCCCAGAAACAATCGGCTGATGTCGCGAGTCAACAAGTTCGGTTCGGCTTGGCGTTCCAGGTAGAATTTCGCAGTGGGTCGATTCCTGGGATCAGCGCCATCGCTGGAGAGAATCTCGCGCACCAGTTGATCCCACGGCTTGTTCTCCGCTGCAGATTCGCGCAAATATGCGAGCCACGGCGCATGCGGCACATACTTGTCTGGTAGGCGTTCCATGAGCATGACATCGAGCACCGTACCGAAATGGCGAGCATGTTCTGCACTGTTAAGCAAGCGGTCGATGAGTGCCGGGCGCTTGTCGAGCGAGGGATCTTTCAGGAACGCGCGAGTCTCGTCTGCGGTGGGAATACTCCCAGTTAGATCGAGATAGATCCGGCGGACGAACTCGGCATCAGAAGCAGAGGAAGCTGCAAGGCGAGCGAAATCGGGTTTGGCCGCGGCGATCGCTTGATCGATTCGTTGGTGCAGGGGGTCCCCAGCAAATACTCCCGCCGGAAAGAGTATGAGCAATACCCAGACGAATCGAAGCCTGAGAAGAACGAGGTAGGGTAACATGACGCGTCCTTTCGCACGGTGGGTGGGCGGCGGACGGCGGGAGAGCTAACTCCCTATTGTGTTACCGTTCTCGAACATCGAAGTCAAGCGTTTTCGCGGGCTTCAGGCAGCGAGATTGCGACGGGGTGGGAAACGACGCACGACTGGTTTTTGCTCTTCGGCTTCATCGGATCGCCACAGCCACAAGGCGAATGCCGGAACCAGAATTGGCCGAACCACGAACGTGTCCATCAACACGCCGAACGCCAGAGCGAATCCGATTTGCACCAGCGTGCTCAAGCCTCCCAGCATCAAGGTCGCGAACGTGCCGGCCATGATGATGCCGCAAGATGTGATCGTGCCTCCGGTACGTGCCAGAGAGCGGCGAATGCCCTCGATCGCTCCGTGGCGCCGGCGCTCTTCCAGGGCGCGACTGACGAGGAGAATGTTGTAATCCTCGCCAACCGCCACGAGAATTGTGAACAAGAAGAAGGGCACTCGCCAGTCCACTTGACCTAACGGCCGGCCGCTCCACCAGTGTGCCAGAAGCGTCGTGGCACCCAGGCTGGCGTAATAACTGAACAACACCGTGGCCAACAGATAGAGAGCGAATACTGGCCGTCTCACCAGGGCCAG
Organism: Gemmataceae bacterium; assembly: GCA_036557565.1. Classification (GTDB taxonomy): domain Bacteria; phylum Planctomycetota; class Planctomycetia; order Gemmatales; family Gemmataceae; genus JAJPHU01. The sequence continues at coordinate 28,847 of DATBHJ010000164.1, read as the reverse complement.
GAGAATCAAGAAGATGCCGGCCAGGACCAGCGTGTTAATGCGCAGGCGATCGCTTTCAGTGACCTGAGCCAGGTCGCGAGCATTGACCGTGACGCCGTGGCACTCGGCCCGCACTTGTTCCGCGCCCGGATATTTCGGCAGCTCTTCTCGCAGCCACAATTGAATCAGTTCCAGTGTCTGGATGCTTTCGGCATCAAACGGGTCGGAGTGCGGGACCACGTCCAGGCGGGTGACGAAGCGCGGTGGGCCTTCGGCCCTGGTGCGCGGCAGGCGCGCGACGTAAAAATCACTCACAGCACGGTTGATTTGATCTGTCATGCCCTTCATGGCACTGCGCCACATTGTCGTGATCCGCCATTCGTTCTCTGCCTTCCGCTCTTTGCCATCGTCACCGCCCAGCGGCAGACTGAGAGCGGACAGAGGAGAAACAGGATTGCCCAAAGGCTGCGTCAGGCTGCGCACCTCGGCCACATTGTCGAGATAGCCGAAGCCGTTGCTAAGATGCGCGAGTATGGCTCGGCCGCGCGACCCCTCCCAATCCGTGCTGGATTCGAGCAACACGGTGATAGGGCCAACTTCACCCGCTGTAAAGTGGCGCTGGATGGTAGCCAGGCCCAAAATGCTATCGCTATTTGGGGAGAGTTCGCTGGTGGCGCGATAGTTTGGCTGAACGCCAAAGCCGATGAGAGCGAACGGTAGCAATGCTAACACGGCCGCAGTCCCGATGAGCATCGGCCGGGCGACAACGAGACAGCTAATCCGTCCCCACAATCCCTCCGTGTGTGCTGGTCGATTTGAAGAGATAGCACGCGGGTGACGCAGACGGGGCTGATTTTCGCAAATCGAATCCATGTCCATCCGTTTTATCCGCATCGTCGGAGTACTGTTTTTTCGCGGCCAAAAGGCAATCGGTCCCATGATGCGCAACAACGCCGGCGTCAGGGTCAGCGACGCAAGGAGTGCCACACTCAGGCTAATGGCAATGGCCGGTCCACCACAGCGGACCTTGGCGAATTCTGCCAATCCCATCAGGCCTAGACCGCAGATGACGGTGGCGGCGCTGGCAGCCAGGGCTCCCCCCACACCGCTGACGCTGCGCGCCAGCGCCGAGGGACCGTCACGTCCTCGCGCCAGTTCCTCTCGATAGCGGCTGATGAGGAACAAGCAATAATCGGTCCCGGCACCATACAGCATGACCACAGCGAAGACCTGGCTTATGTTGACCACACAGAAGCCGGGAATCAGCGTGCACAGCGCCAGTATTTTGAGTGCCACCCAGACCGAAACAGCGATGGTGCCCAGCGGTATCAGGGCCATTACCGGAGCGCGATGCACCAGAAGAAGAACTGCAACCACAAGAACAATCGTGGCCAGCGTGGTGCTTTCCAGACTGTTGGCGCTGGCCGCAATGAGATCGCGGCCAATCCCGGCGGGTCCGGTCAGGTGTATGCATAGCTCGGTGTTCTCGGTGTTCTGGCTTGATGCTTTGGGCCGAGCATCCAAAAGTCGATCGATTGCATCCACCGTGGCCCGCGTCTGTACGGCCAGATATGGCGTGCTGAGCGAAACCTGAACCAGCGTACATCGTCCGTCGCCGCTGACGAGGCGTTTGCCGAGCATCGGATCGCGATACGTGCAGATGCGAGCAATTTGCAAGCTCGGATCGTCCTGTCGCAGCCGCAACAGATCGTCTGCAATTCCATCGACGAAAGCGAAATCACTTCGAGTCAACGGAGCTTCGTTCCGCTCGATGGCGAGGATGAGTCGGCTGGCGAATACGTCCTGCGGAAAGGCCTGTTCGAGAAGTTGATGACCCTTGACGCTGTCGCAGCGGGCCGGCAAAAAGCGAATGTCGTCATCGGCCGCGCGTTCATCCCATTTGGGCGCGACAAGTCCGACGACGCCTGCGACGATCAGCCAGGCGAGGCAGATCAGCCACGGATGCGTCGCCGTCACCCGTCCCAGGTATTTGAACATGGTCGGTGTCTCTCCGGCGGCTTTCAGCTCTCGGTTTTCGGACGCTGTAATCTTCGGCGCGTCAAGGAAGCGGTCTGTAGGGAAAATACAGGGGCCGCCCGGAGCGCGGGAGATATTGCCGATGCGGTGAGATGAGCAAGCTTCACTTTGCGAATAAGCTCCTGCGGCCGTTGCTGTCTTCGATTGGGTTTGCTCTAATGGATAATAAGACGAGTTGCCCCCGTAGCTCAGTGGATAGAGCATCGGTTTTCTAAACCGACGGTCGCAGGTTCGAGTCCTGCCGGGGGTGTTTTGTCTCTTTTTGGTATTGTCGGGTTCTCTCCACTTATTCTTCATATAACGATCGAAAGACCACTTCCTCACGACGGACTCCGGCTCCCCGCAAGAATAACTGAAGATTTGCGCCGCGGCGGCGGAGACAGGCAAGCCTGGGCGACGCCAAGTTGCAGCGCGACGCTTTCGCGCAGGCGCTGATCGTGCTCCTCGCGCTCGAAGCAGAAGGCGACCTTGCCGACACGGAAACTCACAGCGGAAGCGTCTCCGACGTAGGCAGCGGCGACGTGCGAATGAACTTCGCCGGCCAGTGGCTCGCAGCTTTCGAGCGGTATTCGCAGGACAATCTCTTGCCGCGTGATCCGGCCATACCACGGCTGGGACGAAAAGGCGCGATCCTGAGGCACACAATAAGACAGGAAGGCGCTATGACTCTCAAAACATTCGTTCCACGGTGGTCCCGGCAGTACAGCGTCGCCCGGACGCAGCACCGCCTCCAGGTCGGGCGCGCTTCCCTGTCCGGGATCGAGCAGAACGTGGCAGGCGCAATCGTCGCCGACTTGCACAGTGCCGTGGCGGAGGACGTGCATGGGCATACCTTCGGACAGAAGACGGGCAGCCAGGCCGTGCAGCGTGCTGGCGATGGCATTGGTGACGAAGTAGATGCCGCGCTGTCCCGTCTGTGGATTGACGACATAAATACGCCAGTTGCTGTGTACCGGCGAGGGCAATAACCGTCGTAGAGGACCGAGCGAGCGTGGTCCGAAATGGCCGTGTCGATAGGTCAAGTGCGTGAACAAAGCATAGCGGCCGGCGCGGCCGAGACGCTGCAATTCCAAACCGGCCGGCACAAATGGCTCTAGCCGCTCTGCTTCGACGAGGTAATTGACATATATTACATCGGTTATATCGCTCAAGAAGGCGACGGTTGGCAGCCATTCACAGTAGGCTCGGAGCAGGCGGCTGTTGGCCAGCACCTCCAGAGCGCGGCCGATCCAGCTTGTCCGCGGATGGCGCCAGGGTGCCATCCGTCCGTGCTTCTCGTCGGGTCGAGCGCGGCGGAGGACCTGTTCGACAACCAGGGCGAACCAGAGCAAAAGCAATGTCAGGCCAACTGCATTGCTCACGCCCACGAACACAAGGCCAGGTCGCAGGATCTCGGGCAACAGCAGTGAGGCGCTGCCCAGGGCGAGGATGCTCCAAGTGAACCACGACAATACAGTCAAGCCGCGCGTCCACGTTCCCGCCGAAGCGAAGCTCCATGTCCAGCCCAGGGCCATGCATAGATACAGTGTTCCGCCCCAGACCATTACGGCCTGGTAGGCTTGAGCTTCCATTTCCAGGTAGGAACGGATGTCACCGCTACGCTCAACTTCGGCTGCTAGATCGGGGCCGCGCGTCATCCACAGAATCTGTCCGCCTTGATCGGGAACCACGGCCAACAGCGTGAACAAGAGGACTGCCGCGGCCGGCGGACGTGGAATCCAGGATGTTCGCCAGAGGGCCACTCCTGTTAGTACGTTCGCCAAGGCTGCCGCCTGCCAGGGAAGCCAGCCGAGTCGCCATAACCACGGATGAGACGCCAAGTAGCCGACGCGCCCGACAGCGCCGATGGAATTGCCGCCGGGCAGCCCCGGCAGCAAGAAGACGGGTGAACAAGCCAGGGCGAGAACATGGACGCCCAGGTTGACGAGCAGGACTTGCTCCAGGAACCTCGCCGCTAATCGCGGCTCGTTTTTGGCAAGGGCGCTCATCTGTGACTCCGCGATCTAGGGCTAGGGACTGGGGGTCAGGGACAAGGAAGACGCTGTCTTTGCCCTGGTTCCTATCCTCTAGTCCCTAGCCCCTTCTTCCACGGGCGGTTGAGCTGTCATGGAGGTGTTGCTAGACATGCGCTCGTAGTCGCTGACCTTCTTGTGCAGAGTATTCCGGTTGATCCCCAGACGTTTGGCCGCCGTCACCTGAACGCGGCCACAAGCGATCATCACTTGCTCGATCAATTCCCGCTCGACGGCGCCCACGACGCGTTCATTTAGCGTGCCGTCCGGCAAGCTCTGAATGCCGGTCCGGACCAGCTGCTGGATCTGACTTTGCAGGTCGCTGCCGCCACGTCCGCGGGCGGACCGCCAGCGCTTCGCACCCTGGCCCGGAGGCGTCAGCAAATTCGGGGTCAGCGGGCCGCCTCCTGCCAGCACCACGGCACGTTCCATGTAATTTTCCAGCTCGCGGACGTTGCCTGGCCAGTCGTGATCGAGCAGGATCTTGCTGACCGCTGGCGTCAGGTCCGGCGCATCGCGACGGTGCTCCTCCGAGTGTCGTTCGAGGAAAAAGCGGGCCAACGCAGGAATATCCTCGCGACGTTCGCGCAGCGGCGGCAATTCGAGAGATACCACGTTGAGGCGATAGTAGAGGTCGTCGCGGAAGCGGCCGGCGATGATCTCGTCTTCGAGGTATTGATTCGTTGCGGCGATGACGCGTGTATCGACGTGGATCGTCCGGCTCTCGCCAACGCGCTCGAACTCCTTCTCCTGCAAGACGCGCAGCAGCTTGACTTGCAGTTTCGGACTCATACTGGAGATTTCGTCCAGAAAGATCGTGCCGCCGTGCGCCGCCTCGAAGCGCCCCGTCTTATTGTCAATGGCACCCGTGAACGCGCCTTTGACATGGCCGAACAGCTCGCTCTCCAATAGGCTCTCGGCCAGGGCGCAGCAGTTGACACGGACATACGGACCCTCGGCGCGGGGACTGAGACGATGAATGGCGCGCGCGACAACCTCCTTGCCTGTACCCGTCTCGCCAACGAGCAAGACGCTGGCCGGCGTCGGCGCCACCAATCGTACCAGCCGGGCCACTTCGCGCATGGCCGGCGACTCGCCGACAATCCCCGGCAATAGACCGTCGTCATCGTCGTCGAGGGGTGGGGTCCATTTCATGCCTGTTGTTCCTCCGCGATTGACTCTCCGATTTTCGCCTCACCCATTGTATCAGGCAGATCGGGCCGCGCTGACATCACTCCAGGCGCAGACACCAACTGGCCAGTCCGAGACTGAACACGCCCACCATGGCCAGCACGACACATGAACGCAGCAGGATTGCCGCATTGGGCTGATAGTTTTCCGAACCACCGAGCAATTCCCGGTAGGCATCCAGCGCCCATCCCTGCGGTGTTAAGAGCGTGATGAACTGCGTGTTTTCCGGCATCATCTCGCGCGGCAACACGCAACCACCCACCACCGCCAGCACGAGAACGAGCAGACCGCCATAGATCGCCACCTGCAATTCGCTACCGGCCACGGAGGCGATCCACAGCGCAAGGCCCATCGCCGCCAGCGACGTGCATAACACCACGGGCAACATCCACGCCAGCTGCTGTGTAACAGTCCAGCTATCCGGGCCCCAGCGTACGCCAAAAAGCCAACGGCTGGCGGTCAGGAGGAATAACGTCTGACCGACCGACAGCGCGAAGCAAGGGACCATCTTTCCCATAAGAATATGTATGCGCGTCAAGGGCGCCGCTTGCAAGCGCCGCAATGTGCCTTGCCGTCTCTCGGCCACAAACACCCAGCCGGCGATCAGTACCAAAAAAAATACGAACATGACCACGAACATCGGCACCAGATACTTGTAATGCTCGCCGCCATAGCGTAACAATCCACTGCCTTCGCGGTCCTTGTACTGGAGCACCTCGGCTCCTTCGCGGGCTTCTTCCGAAGACTTCGTGAGCGATGCCCAGGTTTTGCCACGCAAGTTGTATTTTTTGAATTGTTCGGCCAGCGCCGCCTGCACGCCATCGCCAACTTTCTGATTGTACATCTGCGCTTCGTTGACATTGCCGCCCGACGCCATTTTGAGCAACTCGCCGAGTTGGATCTTCTCCTTGCGCATCATGAATTGAAACTGCTTGGGCACCGGCAGATTAACCTTGTCTCCCAGAAGCTGAATAAACTCCGGATCGCTCAGCCGCTCGAAGGCCCGCCCGATCATCCACGGCAGAATAACACGCAACAGAGATACTTGCACCACCTGCTCGATGATCGCAGACGTGGTTGGTTGTTTCTCATCTTTCCACAATTGCACATCGATTTTGTCCAAATAGACACCATCGCGGTGGAACGGATTGAGTCCATCAGCAAGGAACGAGCAGCGGTTGATGCGCTCGCTGAAGTTCGGTCCAAACACGAGAATAGCTGCTTGTTTGTGTTCGCGGATGAGCCGTTCGGCGTCTTCGCGGACCTCGATTGTCTCAATACGGATGCCGGCCGTCTCGGCCAGGTCGCGCTGGACCACCTTCGACCAGGGTTCGCCCGGATTGAGGCCGGAGCCATGATCGAGATCTAGCAGCATGATGCGAAGGCGATTGTCTGGCTTCTGACCAAATCCTTCACCTACGAACAAGCCGAATACGAGAATGAACAATAACGGCAGCACGAATAGCAGAAGGAGCGAAACCGGATCGCGCAATACCAGTCGCAGTTCTTTCTTTACCAGTGTCCAGACGATGCTCATGAGAAAACTCGCTTCGTTAGTCGCGCAATTGTCGGCCCGTCAGATGCAGAAATACGCGCTCCAGGTTCGGCTCCTCGATCTCCAGATGAACCAGCTCCGCTCCCTCGTGTTGGAGTAGTCGCATCAGTTCCACGAGCGCCAGCTTGACATCGCCGCATTCCAGCTCCAGTAGTCGGTTTTCTTGCTCACAAAGCAAAGCATCGGGCAGCTCTTTGAGCCGTTCGCGCAGCCCGGGAGTCATCGGCGAGACACGAAAGCGAATGGCGCCAGGCAGTGTTTGCAATAAGCGAAGTAGTGTATCGCACGCTGCCAGTTTGCCGCGATCAATGATGCCGATACGGCTGCACAACGCCTGCACTTCTTCCATGTAATGGCTGGTGTAAACGATGGTCATTCCCTCGGCGTTGAGCCGGCGAACCTCCTCGAAAATGTGGTTGCGCGACTGCGGATCGACGCCGACCGTCGGTTCGTCCAGGAGCAAAAGGCGCGGCCGGTGGACCAGGGCGACGCCGAGATTGAGGCGGCGTTTCATGCCACCGGAAAAGGTGCGCACGCGATCTGCGGCCCTGTCCTCCAACCCGATCGCCGCCAGGATGTGGGCAACGCGCTGCCGTAACTCCGCACCGTCGATGCCGAATAGCTCGCCGAAAAAACACAGGTTCTCTCGGGCCGTCAGATCATCGTAGAGGGCTAATTCCTGGGGAACGATGCCGATGAGCCGACGAACTTCCCGATCCTTGGCAGCGACAGGCGTGCCCAACAGACGAACTTCGCCGCTCGTCGGTTCCAGCAAGCACGACATGATAGACAACAGCGTGGTCTTGCCCGCACCGTTGGGCCCGAGCAGGCCGAACACCTCGCCCGCCTGCACGTCAAAGCTGACGCGATCGAGAGCCAGGGTTGGCCCGTAGCTCTTGTTGACCTCACGGACTTCGAGAAAAGCGGCCGTCATCGATGGTCCTTCCTGAATCCTGATCGTGCCGCCATGATACCAGATGAATGCGGCTTCGATAAGAAGTCCGAGCCGCGCACGCAGCGGAGCAGGTGGGTGACTGCCGAATCGCTCAAGCCACTGCGCTGCGTGGGCGATTCGATTTTTTTTCGTGACCACTCTTGACACGTCAGTCATTCTGTCTTACCATGTCCTCAGTCTTTCTGACTGAGGACATGGATTCATGGCACGAACACCGCAAGATGTCACGGATACGGAGCTGGCGCTCCTGCAAGTTCTGTGGGATAACGGCGCGGCGACCATCCGTCATTTGACCGACGTTCTTTATCCAAGAGGCGGAACGGCCCAGTACGCCACCGTGCAGAAATTACTGGAACGTCTGGAGCTCAAGGGCTACGTCAGGCGTGAGCGCACACCGCTGGCGCATACTTTCCGGGCCGTCATCGCGCGAGAGGATTTGATTGGCCGACGTTTGCGCGACATGGCCGAGAAGCTCTGCGGCGGTTCGTTGACGCCGCTCCTGACGCATCTGGTCCGCACGCAGGCACTGACCGACCAAGAACGTCAGGAGTTACGCCACCTTATCGATGAATACGGTTTCAAGGGGAAGGCCAAAAAAGGACCACGATGAAAGGGGACAACCGTGGACGACTTGCTGAGCATCGCCGTGAGCAACGCCGTGGCCGCGACGGTCCTGGCACTGGCGGCAATCGCCGTCGGCGCAGTCTATCGCCGGCCTGCTCTCGCACATGGGTTGTGGCTCCTGGTACTGCTGAAACTGGTGACGCCGCCGCTCGTGCTCATTCCCGTCTCCTGGCCGACCTCTGGGGAACAACGGACGGATGCTCCGGTCACGCTGGAGGATCCCGAGTTCGTGGTTGTTCCCGCGGCCGAGGAACGACCGGATCTCGTGGTTGATCTACAAGAGGAGGAACGGGGTTGCGTCAGCGCCTCGAGAGAATCGACGACACCTGCTGCCGAAGCTCCCCCACTAGTCGATGTTCTCGGGGCGCTAACGGAACTCCGTTCTTCGGTGCCGCTGGAACCCATCCTGTGGCCGCAGATCTTGCGGATCGTCTGGGGCGCCGGCGCACTGCTCTGGTTCATCGTAGCCCTGGAGCGAGTCCATCGTTTTCGCCGACTACTCCGATTCGCTCGGCCCGCTCCTTCCGCGATACAGGAACGCACAAACCGGCTCGCTCAATCGCTGGGGCTGACGCGCTGCCCGCGTGTCCGTCTGCTGCCGGGCCGAATCGCACCCATGCTCTGGTGCTGCGGGGGGCCGCCGCGCTTGCTGGTCCCGGCGGATCTTGTCGGCGTGTTGAGTGAAGAGCAAATGGATACGCTCCTCGTTCATGAGCTGGCCCACCTGCGCCGCCGCGATCATTGGGTACGCGTGCTTGAATTCATCGTCATGGGACTGTACTGGTGGCATCCCGTCGTCTGGTATGCCCTCCGCGAATTGCGCGAGGCTGAGGAACAATGCTGCGATGCCTGGGTCGTGTCCACATTGACGGACGCCGGCCGCACGTATGCTTCGGCTCTGCTGAATACGCTCGATTTCCTTTCCACGACCCAATCCGTCATGCCTCCGTTGGCCAGCGGCTTGGGACGAATTGCCGATCTCAAAAGGAGGCTGACCATGATTCTGCAAGGGAACACACCGCGTTCGCTGACGTGGCCGGGTTGCCTGGCCGTCATGACCCTCGGTCTAACGTGTTTGCCGATGCTGCCGTTGCTTCACGGCCAAGCACCAGGCAAGGAGGAAGCGCGAAAGTCAGTCGAAGACGCGAAACGGGATCTCGAGAGGGCCAAGGAAGAATTGAAAACACAGGAGGCCAATCTCAAGCAAAAACTGAAAGACCTGATTCAAGCCCAAACCGAAATGGCGAATGAAACGGCGAACGATGAGGTTCGTAAGGCCCTGGCTCAGGTGGAGAAGCATCGTGGTAATCTCGTGATCACCAACGGCAAAGCAACGATCCGCATCGAGATTACGCTCCCCGCAGATGAGGGCGTGAAACCCAACGACATCATCGAGAAGATCCGGAAGGTCCTGCCGGATAAGATCCAGGACAAGGCAGATGTTCGCCTCCTTCCGGGCCAGCATCGTTTTGTCATCGTACCGCCGACACCACCTAAAACGCCGATGCCTGCGCAGCCGGGTCAACCTCCAGCCGCGCGTCCCAAACCCCCGAAGGCGATTGTTCCCGAGAATCCTTCTGGGACACCTTCCAAGTCATCCGAGAAGCGCATCAACGACCTGGAGAAAAAACTGGAAAAACTGTTGGAGGAATTGCAGGACTTGCGGAAGCAGATGAAGCAGCCGCGCGGCGGCGCTGCGTTTGCGCCCCGCCAACTACGAGCGCCTGGATTCAGAATCGCCAGCCCTGGGAATTCAGCGCCGCTGGCTCCGCCAGCTCAGGTTGCACCGCCGGCCGCACCTCCACCTGCACTTGCCCCTTCAGCACCTCCCGGTCCTACTCCGCCTACCCCTCCTGCCGCGATTCCTGCCCCGGCTCCGGAGGTGAATCCTGACCCCAATCCCGATCCCTCGGCTCACCGTGCTCCAAATCCCTATCGCGATCGCTCATATCGCTGCAGGTGTTGAAATGCAGAAACCGGAGTTGGCTTGGCACCACGCCAAGCCGACTCCGGTTTTGTAATCCGAAAAAAACGCACTTACTTCTTTTCGGCCTTCTTTTCGCCAGCGGCAGGGGCGGCAGCAGCGGCCTCGGCACCCTCCTCGGCGGGTTTCTCTTCTTCTTTCGCTTTCTTTGCCTTCTTGGTGACGATTTTCACTACGCGCACCTTCGGCAAACCGTACGGACTGCGACCGTCCTGCCAACGTTCTTCATCCTTGAGCACCTTGATGCGTTCGCCGCGCGTGAGCACGTTACGCGAACGCGCTAACTGGTTCTTGCGGCGCAAACTTTTATCGATGGACATGATTCTAACCGTCCCTTCTTGCAAACCCGGAAATCTTAGCAAGTATGATAGAGGCGTTCGCCGCCGTGGACAAGAGCGGACAGGACCGCGACAATAGCGATGGATCCATACAACACAACAACAAATAGAAAGCACCATGCGCATCAAACTTGATTACGGCCGGACGGGACTTGAAGTCAATTTGCCCGACGATCGCGTCGTCGGTCCCCTCCACATCCGGCCTGCACCGCCGCTGCCCGATCCAGAACATGCCATTCTCGCTGCCTTGCACCAGCCCATCGGCACACCGCCGTTGGCTGAGGTAGCGCATGGCCGCAAGGATGCCTGCATTCTCATTTGCGACATCACGCGGCCAGTGCCCAATCGCCTGATTCTGCCGCCGATGCTCCGAATCCTTGAAGAACAGGGCATCGCGCGCGACAAGATTGTCATCCTCATTGCCACGGGTTTGCATCGTCCCAACGAGGGCACAGAGCTCGATGAGCTGGTCGGACCTGAAATCGCTTCTCGCTATCGCATCGAGAACCATCATGGCAAGGTGCGCGAGGAGCACGATTATCTCGGCACCACGCCCAACGGCGTACCGGTCTGGCTCGATTCGCGCTATGTCCGTGCCGACCTGAAAATCACAACGGGGTTGATCGAGCCGCATTTGATGGCAGGGTACAGCGGCGGCCGCAAGGTCATTTGTCCGGGCATTGCCGGACTGGATACCGTCAAAGTGTGGCACGGTCCGCGCTTCCTGGAACATCCACGCGCCGATTGCGGCATCGTCGAAGGCAATCCCGTCCATGAGGAGAATACACGCATCGCGCAGATGGCCGGCTGCGATTTCATTGTCAACGTTTGCATCGACGGTCAGCGCCGCGTCACCTGGGTGGGTGCCGGCGACATGATCGGGGCGTGGCAAGAAGGCGTGCGCTTTGTCGAGCAGGTGGTTAAAGTGCCGGTGACTGAACCGCTCGACGTGGTAGTTACGAGTTGCGCCGGCTACCCGCTCGATACCACCTGGTATCAGGCGGTCAAAGGTTTAACGGGCGCGCTGCCGATCGTCAAGCAAGGTGGCACAATCGTACTGGCTGCGAGCTTGACGGAAGGACTCGGCAGTCCCGAATTCCAGCGCGTCATGGCCGAGAATCCGGATCTCAACAAGTTCAAGCAGCGCATTCTCGGTGAGGATTACTTTGTGATGGATCAGTGGCAGTTGGAAGAATTGTGCAAGGTTGTCCAGCGCTGCCGCGTGAAAGTGGTGACGCACGGCATCCCGTCGGAAACGCTTCGTCGCTGCTACGTTGAACCGGCCGCAACGGTCGAACAGGCCGTCGCCGACAGCCTCGCTGAGTATGGGCCGCAAGCGCGCGTGGCCGTTATTCCAAAAGGTCCTTATGTTCTGCCCTATGTTGCCAAAGCGTAACGAGTCAAAAGCGTGAGCGGCGACCGGTTTGTCGTCGCTTACGCTTCTGACTCGTTTCCTGTAATCATCTTTCTCTTAGGGTTTCGGGTCCGATGGGCCCGCTGGCCGGAGTCTTCGATTCGTGTGAGAGAATCAGAGCAACGGCACCGCCGAGGGCGAGCAGCAGCAATGCCTTGAACAGAAACACGCGGCGCTGAAAGCGTCGCTCAATCGTCGGATCGATCAGCATCTGTTGCAAAAACTCGATGCGCCGCCCGATCGATGCGTGCTGCCACGATTGCAGAAAACCGGGTCGATCGCGGCTTATGCCATTGACGGCTGCAACTTTCTCAAGCGCCCGGATAAATGTGTTGATGCCAGTCGGGCACAATCCCTGGCCACGCGGAGCGAACTCGACTTCATTTTCATGTCCGCCGCAATCGGGCGAAGTGCAAGAAACGGCCCGGCAACCGAAGACATCCGCCTGGCGTTCGCAGCGACGCGACAGAAATCCGAACACCACAAAGATGTAAGCGAGCAAGACCGTCACCAGCGAGACGGCGGACACATAATCGGAAGAGTTGCTGTCCAGGGCGAAGGGTATCGGCCCTAAGTAGGAAACGACCACATCTGTGATCAGCCAACCAAGCACGAGGACGCTCGCAGTGAGGAAGCTGAAATAGTACAGCATGTGGTGATGGCGGACATGCCCGATCTCGTGGCCAAACACAGCCTCGATCTCGTCCGGCGTGAAGTCGTCCAGAAGACGATCAGTGAACACGACGTAGCGGACCCACGGCAAAATGCCGATCACCATGGCGTTGGCCATGCCGTTGCGTGTGTTCCACAACAGGATGTTGCTGCATCGAAAGCGGAGCCGCCGGGCCGACGCTTCAAGGCGTTGCCGCAATAAGCCATCCGGCAACGGCTTCAAACCAAGTACCAAACGCACGATCCACGGCATGGCCGCAAAGACGATGAGCACGGAGGCGATGCCGAGGAAATTGACAGTCTTCTGCCATTCCTGCCAATTCTCGGGAAAGAGACGTTGTATCTCCCTCTGCACCAACAAGAGCAACACGGGCAGAAACACCAACGCCAGCTTCTGCCGTAGCTGGAACAAGACATAGGAGGCGCGCGATCCGAACGGCGCCGGTGCGCTCGGTCTATTGTCCAGTTCCACCCAACCACCTGCGTGCGATGTACGAATGCTATCCGCCCCATTTTTTTCGTTAGCCCAGCCCTTTAGGGCTGGGGATGGCGTAACGCGTGGGAGGGATTGGGCCTTTGGGCCCTCCGAGGCGTTTTCAGCATTTGTTGGAGGGGCTAAAGCCCCGCAATCGCTACCCGACCCGCATTCCCCAGCCCTAAAGGGCCGGGGTAACGAATAAACAAGATCGGAATGGGGATGCGCAAATCCAGCATGTGCCGCGGCGAAAAGGCGATGGGCGGCTTGATGCGCCGCACGTTCCGCGTCGTAGTAGGCAGCCCAGGTGAGAAGCTGGGAAACCACAAAAGGAGATAAGATCAGCAATTCCGCGCCGGAGAGTGACCCGCCATCGCCGCGCCACAGCTGGCCCACGGCCCAACCCCATCCTAGCCCTAACAGAGCGACAAGGAAGACAACGAACACGGCCAATTGGTGGCGGAAGCGATCGCGCTCGTAGCGAATCAGTAAGTGTTCTCGCAGGGACGGATCGGTCTCAAGCGGCCTACGAACGCGTCGTGCTATGAAATAGGCGTGCAAGCCGGTCAACAAGACCATCAGCCACGTGGCCGTTAGGCAACTTAGAGGCGAATCCGTCCAGAATGGCTTGGGCCAGATCTCCGGCTCCGGCAAACATACCAACACCAAGAACACCATCAGCAAAAACGGCATGTCAAACCCATCCTCGGCCGTGGACCGGCAAGGCCCTTTTCCTTATTCTAACTCGCGCGCTCGCCGCAGCAAAGCCGCCTTCGCCTTACGGTCAACCTGCCACCGTCTGTCGCTGCTGGTTCCACCACAGCAGAGCCAGGAGTGTTTTGGCATCCCGAATCGTGCCATCGAGCGTCCATTTCAGCGCCTGCGACCAGGGAACGACATGCGGTTCGAGCTGCTCATCCGCTTCTGGCCGCATTACTCCCGCCGTCAGCTCCGAGGCGACGAACAGGTGCGTGCGCTCGCTGAGGATGCCCGGCGATGGGTAGAACTCGAGCATTTTTTGCCAGTGCCTAGCCTGGTAGCCGGTCTCCTCAGCTAACTCTCGAGCGGCCGCAGCCTCGATGGCCTCGCCGGCTTCCAGGGTGCCTGCCGGGATCTCCCATAGAACATCATTGAGGATGAATCGATGATTGCGTAACAAGCAGATGCGCTCAGCATCGATCAGCGGCAGGATGGCCACTGCCCCCGGATGAAGTACGGCGTCACGTTGGATCGTCCGACCGTCGGCTGTAACCGAACGATCGACCGCGACCTGTATTTTTCGGCCACTATATACAATGTCCCGGGCCATTACTTTGCTCCTGTTTATGGGATAGCAGTCGGGGACACGATCCCCAATGATTGCGAATCCGTGCCTGCGATGATAGAATCTAATCATTGTCCAAGCAACGCTTTCGCCCTTCGCTATTCACCTTTCTCATCTTCGTTTGTGGTGAAGAGGGGAAGCGAACAGCGAAATATGTGAGTCACTGACATGCGCGATCCGTTTTTCTGGTCGGTTCCCCTGGGGCGCTTTTTCGGCATCACGGTCCGGGTCCACTTGCTGTTTCCAGTCGTGGCGCTGGGGTTGATTCTGCGCTTGGCCGTCAAGGGGACGGAGGGCGCATGGATTGACGGCGTGATGCTGACGTGCCTGCTTTTCGTGTCGGTGCTGCTACACGAATTTGGCCACTGCTTCGCGGCGCGCTGGGTAGATGGCGATGCAGACGAGATCATGATGTGGCCGTTGGGCGGTCTGGCCAGCGTCGATATACCGCAAGAGCCACGCGCCTACTTCATCACGGCCGCGGCTGGTCCAGCCACCAACTTTCTGCTCGCTGGCATTTGTGCGTTAGCGCTGGCATTCGCCACCGACGCTTCGTATCAGCCGCTGTGGAACCCCCTTACAAGCGTCCTGCGTGAGGATCCCTCGGGCACGATCCACATGTGGACCTGGAGCGGAGACAGAGTTCCCGTCAATCATGTCTGGACGATCCTTCTGGCCCGGATGTTCTGGGTGAACTGGTCGTTGTTCTTGCTTAACGTGCTGCTTGTCTGTTTCCCTCTGGATGGCGGCCGAATGTTGCAAAGCGCCTTGTGGCCGAGTCTCGGCTACCGGCAAGCAACGTTGGCCGTCATTTATGCCGGCTTCGTCTTTACAGTGGTGGTCGGCCTCATCTCGATCGTTTACGACGAGCTTCTGGTCTTCTGCCTGGCCCTCTTCATTTACATCTCCTGCCGCACGCAATTGTTCATTCTGGAGACTGGCGGCGAGGAAGGACTTTTTGGCTACGATTTTTCCCAGGGCTACACGAGCCTTGAGCGCGATGCGCCGCATGTCACCACAAAGCGAACGAGTTGGTGGAAGCGCTGGCGTGAGAACCGTGCCGCCCGCAAACTCCAACGCGAGACGGAACAGCGCGAGGCCGAAGAGCGCCGGCTCGACGAGTTGCTCGATAAAGTGCAAAAACTCGGCATGAGTGCCTTGACCGAAGAGGAACGCCGCTTCATGAAGCGCGTCAGCGATCGTTACCGGAATCGGAATTAGGATCTTAACCACTGATTACACGGATAACGCGGAGAACAAAATAGAGCGAGAAGCTGCTGGGTTTCTTATCCGTGTAATCCGTGGTTAAGCGTGATCGAAGCAGGATTGTCATGGCCGACCTCATTCAACCGCGCACTCTCAAGGGTTTTCGCGATTATCTGCCAGCAGTTCAGATGCCGCGCGAACACCTGATGGATCAGGCACGGCGTGTGTACCGTTCCTATGGCTTCGCGCCTATCGACACGCCAGCCCTGGAATACGCCGAGATCCTCCGCGGCAAAGCTGGGGAAGAATCTGACAAACTCATCTATCAATTTAAGGACCACGGCGGGCGCGACGTAGCCCTGCGCTTCGATCTGACCGTTCCTTTCACCCGCTTTGTCGCTCAGTACATCGGACACCTCGGCACCCCATTCAAGCGCTATCACATGGGGCCGGTTTGGCGGGGTGAGAACACGGGTCATGGCCGTTATCGGGAATTCTGGCAATGCGATTTCGACACCATCGGCACCACATCGAATGCCAGTGACATCGAAGTGGCACTTGTGATCCACGACCTGATGTGCGCACTCGGCTTTGAGCGCTTCGAGATACGAATCAACAATCGC
Organism: Gemmataceae bacterium; assembly: GCA_036557565.1. Lineage (GTDB taxonomy): Bacteria > Planctomycetota > Planctomycetia > Gemmatales > Gemmataceae > JAJPHU01. Next base: position 12,458 of record DATBHJ010000164.1, on the reverse strand, counting down.
CTCGTTCTCAACGGTGTGTTGGAGGAGATGGGCCTGGCCAAACAGATCGTGCCGCTGCTCCGCGCGCTGGACAAGCTGCTGAAGATTGGCGCAGACGCAGTCGTTGCGGAGATGGCAGAGAAGGCCGGCGCCAGCCGCAGTCAGTCCGAACGCATACTCGAATTGGCCGGCATGCAGGGCGGCAACATCGAAATACTAGCTCGTCTCGAACGCGAGTTTGGCAGCAATCCGCGCGCCGCCGACGGGATCGCTCGACTTCGCGAACTCGTCACCGTTATCCGGGAAGCCGGAATCGCTGAGGAGCGAATTCGCCTGGATTTGTCCATCGCCCGCGGTCTTGATTACTATACAGGCACGATCTACGAGACCTTCTTGACCGACAAGCCCGACATAGGCAGTGTCTGTTCCGGCGGCCGCTACGACAATCTCGCAAGTCTGTACACCAAGCAGGTGTTGCCCGGAGTCGGCGCGTCGCTGGGACTGGATCGCTTGCTAGCCGCGATGGAGGAGATGAACCTGTTGCCGAAGGTCAGCACTCCCGCTCCCGTACTGGTGGTTCAGTTTGCCGCCGAGTACCTCGGCGCCTATGAGCATATCGCGCGTCAACTACGCGGTGAGGGCATAGGCGTCGAGGTTTATCCGGAAGCGAAGAAAGTCGGCCAGCAGTTGAAATACGCAGAATCGCGCGGCTTCCGCGTCGCCCTCATTGCCGGACCCGACGAATTCGCCCAGGGCATGTGGCAAGTCAAGGAATTGCAGCGGCGCGAGCAGATTAACGTGCCGGCAACCGAAGTCGCGGCGGCGGTGCAGAAAGTGCTGAGCACAACCTGACTCAGGAACGCGGCATGGATCGCAGCAACCACTACGAACGATCGTTTGAGGCCTATCTGCAACGGCATCGCCTCTGCTACATCGCCGTCGATGAGACGCGCCGGCCAATTCTCGGTGAGTCCAGCGTCAAGAGTCTCGATTTCATTGTCTTCGGCGAAAACAGTTCGCGTCTCGTGGTGGATGTGAAGGGCCGTCGCTTCCCTGCCGGTCGCGCCGGCAAACAGCGGCGCGTCTGGGAGTGCTGGTCCACGCAGGAAGACATCGACGGCCTGCGCCGCTGGGTCGATCTCTGGGGACCCGGCTATCAGGGCTTGCTCGTGTTCAGCTATCACATCCTGCCTTGCGTGGAGTTACCCGCCGACACCAAGGATTTGTGGACCTGGCGCGGCCGGCGCTATTTGCTCCGTGCCGTGGATGTTAACGACTATCAGCAGCACATGCGCGTTCGCAGCCCCAAGTGGGGAACGGTAACTCTGCCGCGTGCGACCTATCGTGAGCTGGTTCGGTCCTTGCATCATTACACACAGGTCGAAGCGACGGTGCCGCACAATGCAGCCGATCTGCCCGAAGAAGCGTGGGACAACTGGAATGATCTCGGCGCTTATGAAGACAGTCCGTGGCTGTAGTGATCGTCGGCGGGCTGGCGCGAAGCTGTCTTGTTCCTGACGTTAGCCTCTCGGTAAACTCAATACTCTCCGTGCTGAGGAAGAATGACATCGCTCCTGAGATTCAGGGAGGAAGAGATCCATGTGTGGCATAATCGCTTACACCGGTACGCGTCCGGCGCAACCGCTCCTTCTCGAAGGACTGCACCGGCTGGAATATCGCGGCTACGACAGCTCCGGGATGGCGACGCTGGCCGGAACCGAGCTTCACCTGCGCAAACGCGCCGGCCGCATTCAGGATCTGGTTCAGTATCTGCACGATCGTCCTGCGCGCGGTGTGACCGGTATCAGTCATACACGCTGGGCCACACACGGACCGGCCAACGATTGCAATGCGCATCCCCACGTCAGCAGCGATCAGCGCATCGCCATCGTTCATAACGGCGTCATCGAAAACTACGCCCCACTCAAACGCCAGCTGGCACGCGACGGCATCGTCTTCCACAGCGACACCGATACAGAAGTTATCGCCCAGCTCATCGCTCGCCATCTGGATGCCGACAGCACGTCGCCCAACGATTTCATCGAGGCGGTATCGCGGACGGTCGCTTTGCTCAAGGGCACCTACGGGCTGGCCGTGCTCAGTCGCCGTCATCCGGGAATGGTCCTGGGGGCACGCCTGGGTAGTCCCCTGCTCCTGGGTATCGGCGACGGCGAGAACTTCCTGGCCAGCGATGCCGGCGCTCTGGTTGGTCAAACGGCACGTGTCGTTTACTTGAAGGACCATCAGCTGTGCGTCCTGACGGCCAACGATTGGCACATTCTCGATTCCGAACGCTCGCGCGTCGAGGCCGACGTTCACACCATAGATTGGGAATCCAGCGAAGCCGATAAGGGGACCTTCGAGCACTACATGCTCAAGGAAATCTACGAGCAGCCCGAAGCGCTGGAGAATGCCCTTCGCGGCCGGCTCGATGATCTCGACGCCACGGCTCATTTCGGCGGCCTGAATCTTGAAACACAACAGCTGCGCCGAGCCGAGCGCATAATCTTGACAGCCTGCGGAACGAGCTACCATGCTGCCCTGGTCGGCGAATATCTATTCGAGGAGTTCGCCCGCATACCTGTCGAGGTCGAGTACGCCAGCGAATTTCGCTATCGCAATCCGCCCATCGATCGCAATACCATAGTCATCGCCATCACCCAATCGGGAGAAACCGCCGACACATTGGCGGCGCTGCGCGAATCCAGACGCAAGGGACATCCGACTTTGGCTCTCTGCAATGTCGTTGGCAGCAGCATTGCCCGCGAGGCGGATGGCGGCGTATACCTTCACGCCGGTCCGGAGATCGGGGTCGCCAGCACAAAAGCCTTCACCAACCAGGTAGCCGTCCTCGCCATGTTGGCCCTCTACTTCGGCCGTTTACGGCATTTGTCCAGCCTGCAAGGGACGCGCATGATTCACGAGCTGCGTGCCATTCCCGACGCCGTGCGCCGAGCGCTCGCCTGTCATGACTCGGTGCGTGCCATCGCCGAGCGGTACTGTCACGTCGCCAATTTCTTGTACATGGGTCGCCAATACCTTTTCCCGGTAGCCCTGGAAGGGGCGTTGAAGTTGAAAGAGATCAGTTACATCCACGCCGAGGGTTATCCGGCCGCCGAGATGAAGCATGGCCCCATCGCCCTGGTCGAAGAGGATACACCCTCCGTATTTCTGTTGCCGCGCGGTGCAATTTTCGACAAGGTGATGAGCAATCTCGAAGAGGTCAAGGCACGGGGCGGCCCAGTCATCGCTGTGGCTCACGAGGGCGATGAAGAGGTGGCCGGCCGCGCCGACGAAGTGATCTGCGTACCGGATGTTCCGGACTATTTACAGCCGTTGGTAACGGTCGTGCCGCTACAGTTGTTGGCGTATCACATCGCTTTGCTGCGGGGCTGCGACGTGGACAAACCGCGCAACCTAGCCAAGAGCGTCACGGTCGAATGACCGGCCTTCCTGCTGTCCCTGCAAAAGTTGACGCCTTCTGCGGATTCGTCTATGGTAACAGAGCGTTTTCGGACGCTGGACAGATAGCTCAGTTGGTAGAGCACAGCCCTGAAAAGGCTGGGGTCGTCGGTTCAAGTCCGACTCTGTCCATTCAAAACGAAGCATGAATTTTTTTTCGCGGATCGCTGTCACAACCAGGTCCATTTGCCGTACTATAATTGTGACCCAAAAGAGTCAGTGACGTCGTGGTCTGCCAACGGGTGTCCTTAAACATCCATTAGGAACAAAACCTGCTCGGGCCGGTGTTCACTTTTGTTAACGCACCCTTTACACATGTTAACAAGAGTTAACAGATAGAAGATATAATAGCTCTTGATTTTCTCTCTTCTGCAAACGTATGTAATAGCAAGATAGCGATTTACGCCGATCGTTTCATTTTGGCCGAATTCGGTGTGCTATTTGCTCCCTTATTCCTGGCTCGAAATCCTGCGAAAAGAGACCGTTTTTTGGAAAGGTAAATTGCCGGCGCGCACCTTCCATACTTGCCCAGCGTCCAGCGTGCCGCCATTGTCGCCCTATGACGCCCAGACAGTCCGCCCACGCCCAATGAGGGCAGCAAAGGAGCTCTCTCACCATGCTGTTGTCGTCCTGGATCGCCCGCGTGTTACGTCTTCCCACTCGCCGCTCTCGCCGACAACGACGAGCTTCGCGACACGGAGCTAATCGGTCTTTCCGGCCGCGTCTTGAGCAGCTCGAAGATCGGTTGGTGCCGACTACTCCGACGGGCCCTCAGCCTTTCGTAGTCACGACCACTGCTGACGATGTGAGTGGCCCCATTCAGGGACAAACAACGCTTCGCGATGCCATCAACCAGGCCAACGCCAACCCCGGTTCGACGATCGATTTCAACATTTCTACCAGCGACGCCGGCTACCAAAACGGAGTCTGGATCATCCAGCCGACAGCGGCCCTGCCAACAATTACGGCCTCCGTCACCATTGATGGCACCTCTCAGTCCGGCTACAACGGACAGCCCCTGATCGTTCTGAGCGGCCTCAACGCCGGCAGCACGACCACCGCCCTGGTTATCACCGGCGGCAATAGCACGGTGGAAGGTCTGGCCATCAACCAATTCGGCGGCGACGGCATCGACCTGACGACCAACGGCGGCAACGTAATCGAGAGCGACTACATCGGCACCGATGCGACGGGGACCACCGCCGCGAGCAATCGCATTGGTGTATTCATCTCTAGTGCCAACAATGTTATCGGCGGCACGACGGAGGCGGGGCGCAACCTCATCTCCGGCAACGTGGGCGACGGCGTGACTATCAGCGGCAACAGCGCCACCGGCAATGTTGTTGAGGGCAACTACATTGGCACGGATGTCACCGGCTCGATAGCTATCGCCAATAACCTCTCGGGTGGAATCGGCGGCGGTGTTGAGATCGTCAATGCATCCGGCAACTTGATCGGCGGCTTAACAAGCACGGCGGGCACAGGGGCCGGCAATGTAATCTCCGGAAACGGCGATGCCGGCGTATTCACGCAAGGAAGCAGCACATCGAACTCGATCCAGGGCAATCTCATCGGCACCGATGCGACCGGCACGCAGGCCCTGGGCAATGGCTTCATTGGCCACTTCGCCGGCCTTCGGATCGCTTCCGCTAACAATACCGTGGGAGGGACAGCTGCTGGCGCGCGCAACATTATCGCCGCTAGTTTCGCGGCCGGCGTCCAGATCTCCAGCCAGGGTACGGTGGTCCAGGGCAATTACATCGGCACTGACATCACCGGCACGCAAGCTTTGGGAAATCACAGCAATGGCATCGGCATCGGCGGCAACATCCCCCCCGGCCCCGAGAACATCCTCATTGGCGGAACCAGTTCGGCGGCGCGCAACGTAATAGCCGGCAACGTGGCTGACGGCATCAACATCAGCCTCTCCAGCGATTCAGGCAATCTGATCGAAGGCAACTTCATCGGTACCAATGCCACCGGTACCGCCGCTCTGGCCAACGGAGGCAACGGCATCACCATCAACCAGGCGCCGAGCAACACCATCGGCGGTTCGGTGACGGGAGCCGGCAACGTCATTTCCGGCAACGCCGGCGACGGCGTTGCGATTACCGGCTCAAGCGCTGCCAGTAACGTCGTTGCGGGAAACAAAATCGGCACAAATGCCGCCGGCACCGCCGCCATCCCCAATCAGTTCATCAACGGCGGCGTGCTCCTCACGGGAGGGGCGAACAACAACACCATCGGCGGAACCACCGCCGCCCAGAGAAACATCATCTCCGGCAACGCCAGCGTCGGCGTCTATCTCAAAGGCGCATCGAACAACGCCGTCCAGGGCAACTACATCGGCACCAATCTCAACGGCACGGCGGCGCTGGGCAATGGCGATGTGGGCCTCCAGATTGACAACGCAGGCTCGGGCAACATCATTAGCGGCAACGTCCTGTCCGCCGACGCGTATGGCGTCTTTCTCCGAGGCGCCGGAACCACAAGCAACGTGGTCGCCGGCAATTTCATCGGCACCAATGCCGCAGGCACGGCGGCGCTGGGCAACAACGGCAACGGAGTCGCCATCGACACCGGCGCCAGCGGCAACACTATTGGTGGCACCACGGTGGCGGCCCGCAACATCATTTCCGGCAACGCCGGGAACGATGTCTTCATCGGTGGCAGCGGTACGACAGCCAACGTAGTGGAAGGCAATTACATAGGCACCAACGCCACCGGAACCGGCCTGCTCGGCAATAGCGGCTCCAGCGCAATCCTCGTCCAGAGCGCGGGTAACACGATTGGCGGTTCGACGGCCGCCGCGCGAAACCTCATCGCCGGCAACGGCTACGCGGGAGTTCAGTTAAACGGAAGCGGCGCGACGGGCAACACGGTCGAATCCAACTACATCGGCACCAACGCCGGGGGTACGGCCGAGCTCGGCACCTTCGCCCAGGATATCAGTCTGGAAGTCGGCGCATCGTCCAACATCATCGGAGCCAGCGGTGCCGGCAACATCCTCGCCGGAGCGACCTACAACGGCATCTCCGTCTACAACGACAACACCAACAGCAACGTCATCGCCGGCAACTACATCGGCACTGATGCCAGCGGCAATGTTGCTCTGGGAAATAACGGCAGCGGCATTGGCTTCGGCTACATGTACAACAACATCGGAGCTAGTGGCACCCAGATCACGGGCAACGTGATTTCCGGAAATGGGATCGGCATCGGCATCGACTCGGCTTCGAACGCCACCGTTATCGCCGGCAACTACATCGGCACCAACGCTGCGGGAACCGCAGCCCTGTCGAATGGCACCGGCATCTTCATTGCCGGTTACAACAACACCATCGGCGGCACAACGACCGCGGCACGCAACGTCATCTCCGGCAACACTCAGGACGGCGTCCAGATCAACGGCAGCGGGGCCACGGGCAACACAGTTGAAGGCAATTTTATCGGCACCGATGTCAGCGGAAATAGCGCCGTTGCCAACGACGGCAATCTCAACATCGTCGGCGCCGGTGTAGACGTTCTGAACGGCGCTTCCGGGAACACAATCGGCGGACTGACAAGCACGCCGGGAACCGGCGCGGGCAATGTGATTTCGGGCAATTCCCAACGCGGCATCGTTGTCGCTGGCGGCAACAACTTGATTGAAGGGAACATTGTGGGGTTGAACGCTGCCGGCACCGCAGCACTGGGCAACACTTACCAGGGTATCGATGTCGATGGCGGCACTGGCAACACGATCGGCGGGACGACAGCTGGCGCAGGCAATATCATCTCGGCCAATACCGGCGGCTTTGGCAACATTTTGATCTCCTTTGGCGCCGCGCAAACGGAGGTGCAAGGAAACTACATCGGCACAGACATCACAGGGACCGTAGCTTTAGGTTACGACGGCTACACCGATGGCATCGACATCATCGGCTCCAGCAACAACACCATCGGCGGATCGACCGCTGCTGCCCGTAACGTCATCTCCGGCAATAACATCGGCATCGAAATCTCCAATGCCTCGAACTTCTTCGGATACACCGCCCCGTCAACTGGCAACGTCGTTGAGGGCAATTACATCGGAACCGATGCCTCGGGCACCGCCGCTCTCGGCAACCACAACATTGGTGTTTACGTCGTCAACGGCGCTAGCGGCAATCGCATCGGCGGCGACGGCAGCAGCGCGACAGCCGATGCGGCCGAGCGAAACATCATCAGCGGCAACAGCGGAGACGGGATCCAGATCTACGGCGTAGGCAGCAACAACAATGTGATCGCCGCCAACTATATCGGCACCAACGCCGCCGGCGCGGCCGCCCTGGGCAACGGCAACAATGGCATCGAAATCATCGGCGGATCGAACAACCGCATCGGCGCCTACAGCAGCGATGCCGATGCCGCCAACGAAGGGAACCTGATCTCCGGCAACAACAACAACGGCGTCGCAATCATTCCAGTCGTACAGGGCATCTTCAGCGAGGCCCTCGCCGATCAACTTAATGCGGGAGGAATGCCCCGCACCGTCGCAACGGGGACGATCACCCAGGCCGACCTGGACGATTTGGCCGGGCCTTCACCCGGAGATTGGTCGTACAACAATTCGATCCCTGGCGGCGGCGGAGACAATTACGCGTTCGTGGCCACCGGCACCATTCAAGTCAACACCGCCGGCTACTACACGTTCGATTCGGGCAGCGATGATGGCTCGCGTCTCAAGATCGATGGACAGGTAGTGGTCGATATGCCTAATCCGGAAGCCTTCGCCGAAAACTTCGGAACCGTCTATCTTAGCGCCGGAACGCGCAGCGTCGAATGGACCGGCTATGAAAACGGTGGAGGGGCGGGCTTCGAGCTGTCAGTGGCCGCGGGCAGCGGCATGACCGGACCAATAACGACGGCAAACGGCTGGCACGTTTTGGGCGATCCCAACCCCGATCCCGCGATTTCGCTCCAGGGTTCTTTGTCGGTGACCGTCTCGTACTCGGCACCTCAAGGCGCCCAAGGAAACGAGCTCGCCGGCAATCTCATCGGCACCAATGCCGCCGGCACTGCCACCCTGAGCAACAACGTGGGCGTTTACATCTCCGCGGCCAACAACACTATCGGCGGCACCTCGGCCGCGATGCGCAACATTATCTCCGGTAACAACTATGCCGGAGTGATTATTGACACGGTCAACGCCACCGGAAACGCGGTCCAAGGCAACTACATCGGCACCGATTACACGGGCACAACCGCGAACGGTACAGACGGAAACCCGTTGGGCAACAAAGTCTATGGCCTACAACTCAGCAACGGCGCCCACAATAACTACATCGGCACCAACGGCGACGGCGTCAACGATGCGGCCGAGGGCAACGTCATCTCTGGCAACATCTACTACGGCGTGTTTATCACCGGGCCCGGCAGCAACTCCAACGTGGTGGCCGGCAACTACATTGGCACCGACAAGTCCGGCATGCAGTCGGTTGCCAATGGTACGTTCTATACCGGCTCGTCCGGCGGCGGCGGCGGCGTGCTGCTAGATAACCAGGCTGATTACAACATCATCGGCACCAACGGCGACAGCGTCTCCGACGATCTGGAACGCAACGTCCTCAGCGGCAACACCGGCTGGAACGGCTTGATGATCGAGAACGCCAACAACAACGTAGTTGCGGGCGACTACATCGGCGTCGCCGCCGACGGCGAAACCGCCCTGGCCAACCCCGTAGGCATGGAGATCAAGGCCGGCTCGCAGGGCACCCGCGTCGGCGTCAATCCCGACGACACAGACAGCAGCGGCGAGCGCAACATTATCTCGGGCAACCTCGGCGCCGGCATGTACATCTGGAACAATTACCTGACCGGGACAGCGAACAATGTGGTGGCCGGCAACTACATCGGCACCGACAAGACCGGCACTCTGGCCGTGGGTAACGGCTGGGTCGGGGTCTTCATTTTCAATGGTGTCCAGAACAACGTCATCGGCGGAACTGCACCCGGTACAGGCAACGTCATTTCCGGAAATGCCTCAGATGGCGTCTTCATCTCGGACGCCGGGACGACGGGCAACGTCCTTGAAGGCAACTACATCGGCACCGACGAATCAGGCACCAAGGCGCTGGGCAACGGTGCCGAGGGCGTTCACATCGCAAGCGACGGCAACACGGTGGGCGGCTTGACCACCACCCCCGGAACGGGCGCTGGCAATGTGATTTCCGCCAACGGGAATCGCGGCATTGCTGTCGAGCAGGCGAGCAATAACCTGATCGAAGGAAACCTTATCGGTACCGACGCCACCGGCACCCTTGCTCTGGGCAACACGAATCAGGGCGTCTCACTGGACGGTGGCACGGCCAATACCGTTGGCGGCACCGCGGCCGGCGCGGGCAACGTCATCTCGGCCAATGGCGGCGGCGCCGGTGGCATGCTGATTTCCTTCGGCGCCACCGACATGCTGGTGCAAGGAAACTACATCGGTACCGACATCAACGGGACCAAGGCGATCGGCAATCTTTCCAACGGCATTTTCATCTTCGGAGCCAGTAACAATACCATCGGCGGATCGACCGCCGCGGCCCGAAACATCATCTCTGGTAATGTCAACGATGGTGTTCTCATCGCCAACGCCGTTAACTTCTTCGGATTCACCGGTCCCTCAAATGACAACGTCGTGGAAGGCAATTACATCGGCATCGACAAGAACGGTGCCCCCCTGGGCAACGGCGGCGATGGAATTCTCCTCGAGAATGGCGCGCAGGACAACACGATTGGCGGCGCCACTGCCGCATCGTCCAATCTGATCGCCTACAACGCAGCAGCCGGTATCGCGCTGATGGGTGCGATCACCACCGGGAACTTAATTGAGAACGACTCCATCAATAACAACGCCGGTGGCGGAGTCAACAACAGCGGCGGCGGCGTGACGGTGAGCAGTTGCACAATCAGCAGCAATTCCGCCGCCTCCGGCGGCGGCATCTACAACCACGCCGGCTCGATGACGGTGAAAAATTCCACGCTGTCGGGTAACAGGGGCACTAACGGCGGCGGCATGTATAACGACGGCACGCTGACGGTAAGCGGTGGGACGCTCTCGGGTAACTCGGCCACCACCTATGGCGGCGGCATCTACAACTCCGGCCAGCTGACGGTGAGCAACTCGGCCACTTTCTCCAATAACTCAGCCAACCGTGGCGGCGGCATTTTCAATGGCACAGGCACACTGACGTTGAGCAATTCCACCGTCTCGGGCAATTCGAGCACGCGTGGCGGCGGCGGCGTTTGGAATAGTGGCAGCCTGACGGTGAGCCATTCAACCTTCACGGGCAATTCGGCCGGCACTTGGGGCGGCGGCGTTATCAACGCGAATAACGGCATAGCGACGTTGAGCAATTCCACTCTTTTGGACAATTCGGCCCAGATAGGCGGCGGCGGCGTTGAGAGCAGCGCCAGACTGACGATGCGCAATTCCACCCTCTCGGGTAATTCGGCCAACATAGGCGGCGGCTTTTCCAACAGCGGCGGCATCGCGACACTGACCAGTTGCACGCTTTCCGGCAATCGGGCCAGCTCGACCGGCGGAGGCATTTACAACCTGAGCGGTACCCTGACGGTGAGCGCTTCCGCCATCACGGGCAATTCGGCCAACATAGGCGGCGGCATTGGCAACAACGGCACGCTGACGGTCAGCAGTTCCACGTTGTCGAGCAACTCTGCCAGCGTCAATGGCGGCGGCATTTATAACGACGGCACACTGAAGGTGAGCGGTGGGACACTCTCAGGTAACTCGGCCACCAATTCCGGCGGCGGCATCTTCAACTCCGGCCAGATGACAGTCAGCAACTCGGGCACCCTGGCCAATAATACGGCCACCCGTGGCGGCGGCATTTACAACGCCGGCGGCACGTTGACGCTCAGTAATTCTACGTTGTCCAGCAATTCATCCGCGGGCAACGGCGGAGGCATCTACAGCCAGGGACAAACAGACATCCACCAAGGCACGGTAACGGTAAGCGATTCCACGATCGAGGACAACTCAGCGGGCTCCTGGGGTGGCGGCATTTATACGGTTGCCAAGCTCACGGTCAGCAATTCCACCATTGAGGGTAACTCGGCAAACGGCGGCGGCAGCGGCGGCGGTGGCGGCATACTGAACTTTGGCACGTCAGCGGTGGTGACCGGCTCGACAATAACTGGGAATACAGCGGCCAGCAACGGCGGCGGCATTTACAACGGCCATTCGCTGACGTTGAGCAATTCCACTGTGTCCGACAATTCGGCTGGCAACGGCGGCGGTGGTGTTGCAACCAGCGGCCCGCTCACGATTAACAGTTCCACTCTATCGGGCAATTCTGCTTCCCTGGGTGGCGGCCTATATTACGGTAGCACCTCTTCTCCCGTGATAGCCAATAGCGCGACGTTTTCGGGCAATTCAGCAACCCACGGCGGAGCAATCTACACTTTTGGCGGCGTCTTAACGCTGAACAATCCTACATTTACAGGAAATACGGCCGGCGACGGCGACGACATCGACAATGGCCACGCATTGACGGTGAATTATGGAAGTGCCGGGTTCAACGGCTCCCTGGTGATTGGCAATGCCGCGACGGCCACAGCGTCGTTCGTCGATGCCGGAGATTTCAGCGGCAGTCTGACCCTCAACAATCCGGGCAATCTCCAATCGCTGACCGTGACGGGGACGATCACAGCCAGCAGCAGCATTACCGTTCTCGGCACGCTGAGCAACAGCACCATCGGCACCAACAACGGAGATATTCTGGCCGGCTCCATCAGCGACCTTGTTATGACGAGCAACGCCGGCCTCGTCTCTGCGGGAAGCCTGTCCAATGTGTCGGTTACTACAAACAGCGGCACCATCGATCCGACCAACATCAGCGGTCTGAGTGTGGGCACCAACAGCGGCACCATAACCGGCGACACGCTTTCGGGCAGCACCATCGGCACTAACAGCGGATCGGTGACCATCAGTGGCACTCTCTCCAACACGTCGGTCACCAGCAACACCGGCCCCCTGGACCCGACTA
>DATBHJ010000163.1:0-7056 GCA_036557565.1 Gemmataceae bacterium | reverse complement strand
AGGGAGGTGCGGGAGGTATCCATGCCAGTCTCCGGAGGCGGGCGACAGCGAGAGACAGATACCCAAACCACCCAAGGCTTCGCCAGATCAAAACTGGACGGCCCTGTTTGTCGGGGTAAGCGGCTTGTCCTCTTCCGCCGGGCGGCGTTAAATGAGGGTAGAAGGAATGGAAATCGCGCGGCCCTCGCTCTGGGCTCGCGGCTTTAATACACGGAACGCAAAATTATGACTTCTGGTACGGTTGCCGACCGCCTCAATCTGGATGTTATCGAGGCGCTCTATCAACGCTGGCGGCAAGATCCCCAGTCGGTCGAGCCGAGCTGGCGTTTCTTCTTTGAGGGCTTCGAGCTGGGCGTCGCGCAGCCGGCCGCTCCGCGCGCCGCCGCGGTCGATGGTGCAGCGGCGCAGACGGCCGTGGTTCGCCTTATCTACGCCTATCGCGATCTGGGCCATTTCCTCGCCCATCTCGATCCGCTGAGCGAGACACGCACCAGCCATCCCCTTCTGGAGCTGTCAGAGTTCGGCTTCACCGAGGCCGACCTTGATCGCACAATCAGCACAGCTCCGTTTCTCGGCCTGGAACGCGGCACCCTGCGCCAGCTAATCGACGCCCTCAAGGAAACATACTGCCGCAATATCGGCGTCGAGTACATGCACATCCAGGACACGCGCATCCGCCTCTGGCTCCAAGAGCGCATGGAACCTCGTCGCAACCGCCCGCGCTTCGATCAAGCCAAGAAAGTGCGCATCCTCAAGAGTCTGCACTACGCCGAGCTTTTCGAGAGCTTCTTGCACACTCGCTACACGGGACAAAAACGCTTCTCGCTGGAAGGAGCCGAAACGCTCATCCCCATCCTGGAAGCGATCGTCGAGAAAGCGCCAGAGATGCACGTGCGCGAGATCATCCTCGGCATGGCCCACCGTGGCCGGCTCAACGTGCTGGCCAACATTCTGCGCAAGCCCTACGAGGACATCTTCGCTCAGTTCGAGGACAAGTATCTGCCCGACACGATGGACGGCGACGGCGATGTCAAATATCACCTGGGTTTTTCCGGCGATCGCGTCACCTTGCAGGGCAAGAAGGTCCACCTGTCGCTGTCGCCCAATCCCAGCCATCTGGAAGCGGTCGATCCCGTCGTCGAGGGCCGGACCCGCGCCAAGCAAACGCTGTTCGGCGATCGCGAACGCATGTGGGGCATCCCGGTGCTGGTTCATGGTGACGCCGCGTTCGCCGGACAGGGGCTTGTGGCCGAGACGCTCAACCTGTCACAACTCGCTGGTTACACAACCGGCGGCACCATCCACGTCATCGTCAACAACCAGATCGGCTTCACCACCGCTCCGGGCGACGCCCGTTCGACGACCTACTGCACCGACATTGCCAAGATGATCCAGGCGCCGATCTTCCACGTCAACGGCGAGGATCCGGAAGCGTCGGTATATCTCGCGGAGCTGGCCCTGGAGTTTCGGCAGACGTTTCGCCGTGATGTCGTCATCGATATGTTTTGCTATCGGCGTCACGGCCACAACGAGGGCGACGATCCGTCGATCACCCAGCCGATCATGTACGGCAAGATCCGCGGCCGGCCGTCGCTGTCGTCGGTGTACACCGAACAGCTCATCATGATGGGCGACCTCACCGTCGAGGAGACCGAGGCCATCACCCAGAAGTTCGAGAGCAAGCTGCAAAAGGCGCTGGAGGAAGTGCGCACCGAGCCTTCGCACTACTCGACCATGATGCACGGCTTCGACGGCCAGTGGAAGGGCATGACGGCTCGCTACGCGCACGCCCCGGTTGAGACCGGCGTGGCCGAGGAGACGCTCCAGCAAATCGTCGCCGGCCTGGCACGTGTGCCGGACAATTTCCAGGTGCATCCGACGGTGGCGCGTGTCTTTCATGCGTACTTACAGGATACGAAAGATCGCAAACCGATCCTTTGGCCCCTGGCCGAGCTGTTATCGTTTGGCTCGCTCCTGGTGGAAGGGACGCCGGTGCGTTTGAGCGGTCAGGACAGCCGCCGCGGCACGTTCAGTCAGCGTCATTCGATCGTCTTCGATGCTCGCACCGGCGAGCCGTACTCGCCGCTGAACGGCCTGAGTCCCAAGCAAGCGCGTTTCGACGTTTACGATAGTTTGTTGTCCGAGGCGGCGGTGCTCGGTTTCGAGTTCGGTTACGCCCTGGATGCGCCGCATACGCTGGTGATGTGGGAAGCGCAGTTCGGCGATTTCGCCAACGGCGCCCAGGTCATCATCGATCAATTCATCGCCGCCAGCGAATCGAAATGGCAGCGCGACAGCGGCGTGGTGATGTTGTTGCCACACGGCCACGAGGGGCAAGGACCGGAGCATTCCAGCGCCCGGCTCGAACGCTATTTACAGCTGTGCGCCGAGGACAACATGCAAGTGTGTTATCCCTCGACGCCGGCGCAGTATTTCCACCTGCTGCGGCGGCAGATGAAGCGCGCTTTCCGCAAGCCGTTGATTATCATGACGCCCAAGAGCCTGCTGCGTCTCAAGAGCGCCAACTCGCCCCTGGACGAATTCGTCAAGGGACGCTTCCAGGAAATCCTCGACGACACCGAGGCCGATGCGGGCCGCGTTCGCCGCGTGCTCTTGTGCAGCGGCAAGGTTTACTACGACCTGCGCGAGCGTCGCGCCGAGGGCGAGGATATTGCCATCGTTCGCGTCGAGCAGTTTTATCCGTATCACGAGGAGGCGCTTGCTCGCGCTCTGCGGCGTTATCGCAAGGCCAAGGAGTGGGTGTGGGTGCAGGAAGAATCGCAGAACATGGGCGGCTGGTCGTTCATGGAGCCGCGCTTGCGCAGCCTGGGCTATCAATTTGACTATGTGGGCCGCGATGCCAGCTCCAGCCCGGCGACCGGCTCGCTGGCGGTCCATCGCCGCGAGCAGAAGGAGCTGGTCGAGGCGGCGATCGCCGGCTCCGCTCCTCACCTGGTCCGTGCCGGCTCGGCTCCGCGTTCCTACGCCACCACCAACGGCCCGACGACCGAAGGCCGTGTCGCCGCAGCCAGTAGTCAGTAGTCAGTAGCCAGTAGTCAGTAGCAAAACGAACCGATGTCTTGCTACTGACTACTGACTACTGGCTACTGGCTACTTAGGAGGTTGGAATGTCCGTCGAGATCAAAGTGCCCCCGGTTGGCGAGTCGATCACGGAGGGAACGATTGCGCGCTGGTTGAAGGCCAACGGCGCGGCAGTGAGGGCCAATGAGCCGGTGTGCGAGGTGGAGACCGACAAGGCGACGACGGAAGTGATGGCTCCGGCCGGCGGTCGGCTGACCATTGGCGCCAAGGAAGGACAGAAAGTCGCTATAGGCGCCGTCATCGGCCAAATCGAAGAGGGTGCGACGGCCGCGCCCTCTTCTTCCGCGCCGCAGTCCGCCCCGGCGGCCAAGCGTGACGGCACTATGCCAGCTACTCCCGAGCCGCTCCTGTCGCCGGCAGCGCGACAGCTCGCGGCTACCGAGGGTATCGAACCTTCCCAGCTCACCGGCAGCGGACGCGGCGGCCGCATCACCAAGGAAGACGTTCTCGCCCATCTCCAGCAGCGCAGCGCCCCTCCGGCCGTATCACCACAGCCGCTACCGTCGCCACTGCCCGCGGCCGAGATCAAGCCGGAGCGAGACCGAAGCGAACGACGCGAGCGCATGACGCCCATTCGGGCGCGCATCGCCGAACGCCTGCTTGCCGCACAGCAAAACGCCGCCATCCTGACGACCTTCAACGAGGCCGACATGAGCGCCGTCATGGCGCTGCGGACCAAGTACAAGGAAAGTTTTCAGAAGAGACACGGCGTCGGCCTGGGTTTCATGAGCTTCTTCGTCAAGGCATCCATCGAAGCACTGCGGGCCTTTCCCGCCGTCAACGCCTCCATCGACGGCAGCGACATCGTTTATCGCGATTACCATGACATCGGCGTCGCCGTCAGCACGGACAAGGGTTTGATGGTGCCGGTGCTGCGCGGCGCCGAACAGTTGAGCTTCGCCGGCATCGAAAAGGGCATCGCCGAGCTGGCCCAGAAAGCGCGCGAAAACAAAATCAGCGTCTCGGACTTGCAGGGCGGCACCTTCACCATCACCAATGGCGGCATTTTTGGATCGCTTTTATCCACACCCATCCTCAATCCGCCGCAGAGCGCCATCCTTGGCATGCACGCCATTGTGAAACGCCCCGTCGCCGTGAACGATCAGGTCGTCATTCGTCCGATGATGTATCTGGCGCTGTCTTACGATCATCGCCTCATTGACGGACGCGAGGCCGTGAGTTTCCTGGTGCGCATCAAGGAGTGCCTGGAAAGTCCCGAACGAATGATGCTGGAGATTTAGCAACCAGGCACAAAACACCCTCCCCCCTTGTGGGGGAGGGTCGGGGTGGGGGGTGAGCCTCCCCCCACCCCAACCCTCCCCCACAAGGGGGGAGGGAGAAAAGTCCACTAGCACCCAGGACTAAGCACACCGGCATGTCCGAACAAGCACATCACTGGAGTCGGGCCGCCGAAGGATACGAGGACACCTTCATCGACCCCTATCTTCCAGAAGTGCGCAATCCCATTCGCCAGGCCATCGCGGCGCTGGCGGACACAAACAAGACAGTCGGCGATCTCGGTTGCGGTATCGGCCCCTTGTTGCCATTCCTCGCCGAGCGCTTTGGCCGCGTCATCGCCATCGATTTCGCCGACGGCATGTTGACGCGCGCGCGCCAGCGCTGCCAGGGACTAACAAATGTTGAATTTCACAAGTGTGAATTGATCCACTTGGGAGAATTCCTTGGGCAACTGGACGTGGCCGTGGCCGTCAACAGCCTGGTGATGCCCGATACGACGACGCTGGATGCAGTCCTGCGCGCCATCCATGCGGCGCTGCGCGAGGGCGGACATTTCCTCGGCATCGTGCCGGCGATGGATGCGGTGCATTACTTCACCATGCTTCTCCTGGATCGCGCGCGCTTGGCCGGAATGCCCCGGGACAAGGCCCGGCAAAACGCTGCCCACCACGCCGAGCACGAATACTATGACTTCGCCTTCGGCACGTTTCGCTACCAGGGACTGGAGCAACATTTCTGGCAGCCGTTCGAGGTGCGTTATCGGCTGCGGCGGGCTGGCTTTCGACACATTCGCGTTGCCAAGGTGCATCTGGCCTGGGAACAGTTCGGTTGCGCAGCCGATTTGAGCGATCAACCACCGCCGTGGGACTGGTTCTTCCACGCTCAGCACTGAATTTTCTCGTGGTTTTTTATGGATATCAGCTCGACTCAGGAGCGTTGAAACGGCTCCCTTTCTTCATCGCTTTTTCTTGATGTTCATGTCGTTTTTTCACGTTTTCTACTTTTTGGTTCACTACACTCTCATCATTCGTGGTTTGTCCACTCTGATTTTTTAGGAGAGACTGCTTTGTCGCGACTTCCCATGGTGCAACGGCGCAAGGGGTTCACGCTGATTGAGCTGTTGGTGGTGATCGCTATCATCGCCATCCTCATCGGCCTGCTACTGCCAGCCGTGCAAAAGGTGCGCGAGGCGGCCAACCGCAGCCAGTGCGCGAACAACCTCAAACAAATCGGTCTGGCCATCCACAATTTCGCCAGCACCTACAATGGCAAACTTCCCAGCGGCGGGGAGGGCACGGATTTCGGCAACTTCCCGACCGGCCCCAGTCAGTTCGATAACTTCTCGTTCTTCACGGTCATCTTGCCGTTCGTGGAACAGCAGAACGTCTACAATTTGATGACCCCCACGGCCTACTACGAATCGAGTCCGAACAACATCGCGGCCGCCCAGACGGTCATCAAGATTTTCCTCTGCCCCAGCAACGCGCTGCGGCCAAACACCGGCAGGGACAACGAGGGCTTTGGCTACACCGATTACGGTCCGACCGTCTATACGGACATCGATCCGGTAACGTGCGTTCGCAACAAGCCGACCCGTGTAAACGGCGCGTTGTACTGGGTCGGGCCTACCGGATCGCCTAACCAGCTCTGGAGTTCCTCTATCGCCGGTATCACGGATGGCACGAGCAATACCATTGCCGTTGCCGAGGACTGCGGTCGTGTCGAGCCGCAAGTTTCGCCGTACAACGATCCCATGGGTCTGGGCAATAAAGGCTTGCGCGCCTTCTGGCGCTGGGCCGAGCCGGATACCGGCTATGGCGTTTCCGGTCCGTCGGCTGGCTTCCCCGGCCAGGGTGTCGCCGTTAGCAACAACCCCTTCCCGGTCAACGGCGGCAATGGACCCTCGGGCTGCAACTGGATCACCGTCAACAACTGTGGACCCAACGACGAGATGTTCAGTTTCCACGACGCCAACAACGTCCAGTGTGTCTTTGCCGACGGGCACGTTCAGATCCTGAACGGCGGCATGAATGCCTGTACCTGTCGCTTCCTCGTTACGCCCAACGGAGGCGAGATTCTGCCCGGCTTCTAAAAAGATCGAGTGACCAAAACCGCCGGGGGGAGAACCGGCGACTGCTCTCAAGAGGACAGCGGGGATAAACCCCGCTGTCCTTGTTATCTCTTTCGCCTACGAGGGGAGGCTCCAAGTATGCTTCGCTACAGTTTGTTCTGTGGCTTGTTCGCGGTGTGTTTGTGTCTGGGTTGTTCGCGCAACAATCCCAAGTTCGAGAAGACGGTCCCCGTGCGCGGCACAGTCGCTTTTGAAAACGGTTCCCCTTTAACCAGCGGCCTGATCACCTTCCACCCCAAAGACACTACCAAGGGCGACGCCCGCGGGACGGTCGGCAGCGACGGGCGCTTCGAGCTGGGGACATATGGCAAGAGCGACGGCGTCATGCTGGGCACGTATACCGTAACGGTCGAGGCAATCACCTATGACAGAAACGGCAACCTGACACCTGCCCCCGTGCGCATCCCCAACAAATACACCGATACCTCAACGTCCGACTTGACTGTGGAAGTCAAGGAGGAAGGCGACCAGGACATGAAAATCGTCCTTCGCTGATCGCTATGGACCTGCCCAAAAACTCGTTCCTGAATTAGAGGCGGTTGCAATCCCATCCCGAAGCGTAAGCGAGGGCGGCCCTCGCTTAC
>DATBHJ010000162.1:0-31409 GCA_036557565.1 Gemmataceae bacterium | reverse complement strand
GCGCACGCAGCGCAGCGGAGTAAGCGGTCGTCCCGCGCTGCCGCTTACTCCGCTGCGCTGCGTGCGCGGCTCGGACGACCTGGAACTTGCTTGCCATCTTGCTCTTGCCGGAAGACAATCATCCGGGGATGGATTTTTACGCTCGATGCTTCGGCTTTACCTCAGGAGAGACACCATGACGTACACACCCAACAATCGCCGTGAGTTCCTGCAAGCCTCGCTCGCCGCCGGAGCTGCCTTGACGGTCGCTGGCGCCGGCAACGCTGACGACGCCTCCTCCAAGGGCTTGCCGACCCGGCCGCTGGGCAAGACCGGCGAGCGCGTCTCGATCATCTGCCTGGGCGGTTGGCACATCGGCTCGGTCAAGGACGAGTCAGAAGCCATCAAGATCATGCACACCGCCCTCGATGAAGGACTCACCTTCTTCGACAATGCCTGGGATTATCACGACGGCGGCAGCGAAGAGATTATGGGCAAAGCACTGAGCATGGACGGCAAACGCAAACAGTGCTTTCTCATGACCAAGAATTGCGGCCGCGACGCCAAGACAATCAAGCAACATCTGGACGACAGCCTGCGCCGCCTGCAAACCGACCATATCGACCTCGTGCAGTTCCACGAGATCAACTACGACAACGATCCCGACTGGATTCTCGACCGCGGCGGATTGGCCGAGATGCTCAAGGCCCAGAAGGCCGGCAAGGTGCGCTACCTCGGCTTCACCGGCCACAAAGATCCGCGCATCCATCTGGAAATGCTGACTCGCTACAACAAGTGGGACACGGTGCAGATGCCCATCAATATCTGCGACTATTTTTATCGTAGTTTTCAGCGTCTGGTGGTGCCGGAGGCCAACAAGCGCGGCGTCGCTGCCATCGGCATGAAGAGCCTCGGAGGCGGCAACGATCACAAGGGCCGCTTCATCGCTGCCGGCGTCTGCACCGCCGCGGAGGCGCGGCGTTATGCTCTCAACCAGGACATTGCCAGCCTGGTCTGCGGCATCGACTCAATGGAAGTGCTAAAGCAGGACATCGGCATTGCTCGCGATTTCAAGCGTCTAAGCGAAGAAGAACTGAATCAGCTGCGAAACAAGGTCAAAGCGGTCGCCGGCGATGGCCGACATGAGCGTTTCAAATCCACGCAGCTCTTCGACGGTCCCTATCACCGCCAACAGCATGGCTTGACACAGAAAGAGGTTGAGGGGACGTAAAGTGCATCTGCACAGCTTCGGCGAGCGGGGGGCGTAAGCCCCCTGTTTGTTCGCAACAGGGGGCTTACGCCCCCCGCTCGCCGAAATGCTATTCCCCAGGAGACTTTCTCCATAGAATATCTGTAAGGAGTGGAGAGGGATTGCGCTTAGGAGCAAGGACGTGCGTATCCGCCCGCCAGTTCCCGATTCTGCCGGCCGAAACGAATGTGATGGTCGTAGCCGGTACACCGTCTCCCTTACCAGCCCTACCATGATTTTTCGCGCAAAAGCGTAAAGAATAATGCTTCGCATCAGTTAAATTTGGATAAGCTGCGAAGGATCGGTGGTTTGACAAATTGCGCGGGAGAGAATAACATGCGTCGAGAGCTACGCGGCGCCCGCATCTTGTTAACCGGTGCGTCCAGCGGCATTGGCCGCTGTCTGGCGGAACAGGCCGCCCAGGCGGGAGCGAGGCTCGCTCTGGCTGCCCGATCAGCCGAACCGCTGCACGAGTTGGCCCGCAAGCTCACGGCCAATGGTGCCGACGCGATTGCAGTGCCCGGCGATGTCACGCAAGATGGCGATCGCCGGCACATGTTGTCGGCCGCCGTGGAGCGCTTCGGCGGACTCGATGTGCTCATCAACAATGCCGGTGTGGGTAGTTGGTGTCACTTTGCCGAAAGCTCCGAGGAGATCTTGCGTCAGGTCATGGAAGTCAACTTTTTCGCGCCGGCCGAGCTGATTCGCCTGGCCATCCCCGTGTTGCGGAATGGGAACAGCCCAGCCATCGTCAACGTGGCCTCCATGTGTGGGCGCCGCGGCATTCCGGCGTGGAGCGAATACTCGGCCAGCAAGTTTGCCCTGTGCGGTTTGACGGAAGCGCTGCGCGGGGAAATGGTGCGCTTCGGCATCGATGTTCTGCTGGTGCTGCCGGGCGTGACGCGCAGCGAACTCTGGCGGCATCTCTTGCGGAACACCGGCCGCTATCAGCTCGATGTCAACCGGGGCATGCTGCCCGAAGACGTTGCGGCCGGCATTGTGCGTGCCTTGCGGAAGAACCGCACCGAAACCGTCCTGGGTTGGGATGCGCGATGGATGCTGCGGGTCAATCGCTTCTTGCCGCGTCTGGTGGATACGATGCTGGCCCGCAAGATTCGGCGTCTGTACGCCACGGCATGATGCGCCCGGAAAAGAAGGAAACGGAATGTGCGGAATCGCGGGGATCATTGATCTGTCGGGAGCGAGCCGGCCGGCACCGGCGGGAGCCATCGGTGCCATGGCTGAGGCGATCTTCCATCGCGGGCCGGACGAGGACGGATTCCTGCAACGGCCCGGATTGGCCTTCGCCTCGCGCCGGCTCAGCATCGTCGGCCTGGCCGACGGACGCCAGCCGATCCACAACGAGGATGGCAGCGTCTCCGTCGTCTTCAACGGCGAATTGTTCGACTACCCCGAAATGCGAGCTGAGCTGGAAGGACGCGGTCATCGCTTTGCCACGCACTGCGACACAGAGCTGATCCCGCATCGCTGGGAGGACGATCAAGAAAAGTTCTTCACACATCTTCGCGGTCAATTCGCCTTTGCCCTGTGGGACAGCCGGCGGCGGCGCATCATCCTCGCGCGCGATCGCTTCGGCATCTGCCCCTTGTACTGGACGCAACAGGGTGATTGGCTGTTGTTCGCTTCCGAGATCAAGGCGCTGTTGGCCTCCGGCATGGTCGAGGCCAGGCCGGACCCGCAGGGCCTTAATCACCTGTTCACCTTCTATGCTCTGCCTGGGCCTGCGACCTGCTTCGCCGGCGTTCAACTGTTGCCTCCGGGTCACTATCTGCGCATCCAGCTGGGCACAGTCGGGGAACCCGCAGAAATCAGTGAGCGCGTCTACTGGCAAATGGATTTTCCCGATCGCGGCCAGGAAGACTACGCCAGCAGCGGCAAACAGCTGGCCGAGCGCTTCGAGGAAGTATTGCTGGGCGCGGTGACGCGGCGGCTGCGGGCCGATGTGCCGGTTGTCTCATATCTGTCCGGCGGCGTCGATTCGAGTGTTGTCGTCGCCCTGGCGACCCACGTTCGCGGCGAACCTATCCCCACGTTCACCATTCGGATTACCCGGCCGGACCTTGATGAGACGAACGAGGCGTCGCTGGTGGCGCGCCACATCGGTGTCGAGCCGGTTGTGGTGAAGTGCGGTCAGGAGGAGGTGCTGAACACTTATCCAACCCTGATCCGCGCCGCCGAAGGCCCGGTGATCGATACGTCGTGTGCCGCCCTGTTGCTGTTGGCGCGCGAGGTGCATGCTCGGGGATATAAGGTGGCCTTGACCGGCGAGGGAGCCGACGAATGGCTGGCCGGCTATCCCTGGCACAGGTATAACTGGTTGTTCAGCCGGCTCGACCTCCTTCCGGGCGTACCGCTGAGTCAACTGACGCGCCGTCTGCTGATACGGCTGGGCGGCGCACCGAAAAATGCCTGGAAGTTCGTGCAGCGAGCGCAGGGAGCGGTCGGAGGGCACAATGCCTGGCTGGACATCTACGGCGTTATGAGTTTGTCCAAGCCGCACTTCTTCAGCCCGTGGCTGATGAAGCATGTCGAAGATTGTTCTCCCTATGACGATCTCGACTTCAATCTCGACCGGATGCGCCGCTGGCATCCGCTCAACCGCGAATTGGCCGTGGGCGCCCGCGTGCAACTGGCCGGACTCTTGCTCAACGCCAAGGGCGATCGCGTGGCCATGAACTCCTCCGTCGAGACGCGCTATCCGTTTCTCGACGAGGAAGTGTTCGACTTTCTGGCCAAGGTGCCGCCACGCTGGAAGCTGCGTGGCCTGCGCGACAAGGCGCTGTTACGCGTCCTTGCCGAGCGTTGGGTGCCGCGCTCCATCGCGCGCCGCCGCAAGGCCATGTTCCGTGCGCCCTTTGACAGCTTCCAACTGGAAAAAGGGCCAGAGTACGTGGGCGAATTGCTCAGCGCCGAATCGCTGCGCCGCACCGGCTACTTCCAGCCCGAAGCAGTCGAACACTGGCGTAAGTCGTTTGGGCGCTTGCGCCGCTGGTCGCCGAGGCGTTTCTCGATTGAGATGGGCCTGGTCGGCGTGCTGGCCACGCAGCTGTGGCATCACACGTTCATCGACGGCAGTCTGGCGGACTTGCCGTCGTTGGCCAGGAAGGGGACACGGCCCGTGACGAACAACGGCCATGGGGCCGGTCACGGCTTGACGCAAAAGTATGCTGTTTAGACGAGCGCGATTTATCGTTTCGCGCGAAACGATGAATCGTAGATTGAGGTGAGCATCATGGCATCGTATTCACTGACGACACTGTGGTACGAACGGCAACGTTACGTACCCGGCGTGTTGGCGGTGGCCTTCAGCGCCTTGCTCATCGCCTTGCAATGCGGCCTGCTCCTGGGGTTGTTTTCGATTACCTCCATCCCCATCGATCACACTCAAGCCGATGTGTGGATGGGCGCCTCGGAAGTTTCGTCGGTCGATCTGGGCCGACCGATCCCGGAGAGCGCGCAAGCGCGCATGGGCGTGCTGCCCGAGATCGAAAGCTGCGAACCGTACTTGCAGGGTTTCGCCTTCTGGTCCAAGCCCAACAACGGCGGTAGCGAGCTGTGCATGGTCATCGGCTCGCGTCTGCTTCCGAATTCGCTGGGCAAAATCGACAAGTTGACCGACGAGCAGTGCGGCATGTTGGCCGAGGAAGGGACGGTCATCATCGATAAATCGGATGAAAAGAAGCTGGGCGTCGAGGTCTATAAGAAAGCGGAGATTTCCGGTCAGCCGGTACACGTGGTCAGTATGACGCGAGGACTGCCGAGCCTGGCCGGTCCTTACGTGCTCTGCTCCATCAATACGGCCCGCAAGTTGTTGCCGGTGCAAAAAGGCGAGACGACAACCTACATACTGGGACGCTGCAAGAACCGGCAAGATGCTCCCCGGGTGGTCGAGAAGCTCAAGGCTACCTACAAGGACGTGTCGGCCTTCACCCAGGCCGACTTCTCGCTGCGGACGCAGCTGCACTGGCTGTTGCGGACCAAGGCCGGCATCGCTCTGGGCTACGCCGCCGCTTTGGGACTCTTGGTCGGTGCTGTCGTCACCAGTCAAACCTTGTACGCAGCGACAATTGCGTCGCTGCGCGAGTACGCAGTATTACGGGCTTTGGGCATTCCGCGCTGGCGAATTGCGGGAATGGTCGTGTCTGAGTCGTTTTGGATTGGTATTATAGGAATAGCGCTGGCTCTGCCAGCCGCCTACGGCCTGGCCTGGGCCGCGGATCGATTGATGGGGGTCACCGTTGTGTCGCTGCCTTGGTGGCTGCAAAGCTCCGCGGCAGCCGTGACGCTGATAATGTCTTTGGGGTCGGGCTTATTCGCCCTGCGCTCGTTGCGGCAGATCGATCCAGCCATGCTGCTGCACTAGATAGACGTATTCGTTGCCGCCGGGATAAACCCGGTGGCTCGCTCGCTGATAAGGGGGTTTCGAGGAACGGCTGATGATTGGCGATTCGCTCTTAATGCCGGCCTTACAAGGCGTGCATCTGTCGCGCAGCTTCGGAGAGGGAGAGACGAAGACGACCGTCCTTCATGACGTGTCGATCGAACTCTTTTCCGGACAGATCACGCTTCTGATGGGACCGTCCGGCAGCGGCAAATCGACATTGTTGGCGATCCTTTCCGGTTTGCTGCATCCGGACGGCGGCCGGGTGATGGCTTTGGGACATGACCTGTGGGCGATGTCCGATCTGGAGCGCGAGCGTTTTCGATTGCGGCACTGTGGTTTTATCTTTCAGGGCTACAATTTGTTCAACGCTCTGACGGCCCGACAGCAGCTGGAGATGGTGATGCGCTGGGGAGAGGGAGCCACGCCCCGCGACGCGCGGCGCCGCGCCGACGAAATGCTCGCCCTGCTGGGTCTGGCCAAGAAAGCGCATTTGCGGCCGACCGAGATGTCCGGCGGAGAAAAACAGCGTGTGGCCATCGGCCGCGCGCTCATCAAGGAGCCGAACTTCTGTTTCGCCGATGAACCGACCAGCGCCCTGGACTGGCATGTCGGCCAGCATGTTATCGAGTTATTGCGTAGCGCCGCTCACGATCGCGGCGCTACGGTTTTGGTTGTCGCTCACGACGCACGCATCATCGAACACGTTGATCGCGTGATTCACATGGAAGACGGTCGCCTCTGGCAGCAGGAGGAGCGCGAGCCCGTTTTGCACACCATCAAACAGACGAGGTGAGCCATGAAAGCGGAGATCCTCGAACCCACTTCCTCCCCGCCCAACGGTGAGGTGAGCTATCACGTGCCCGTGCCTTCTTCCTCTCGGCGTGCGCGGTCGTGGCTCCGGTCGATCTTTCTTTCTCTGGGCGTGCTTGTGCTGTTGGCGTCGTTTGTGATCGTGGCTATCACCCTGCATTCGCAGGCCAGTCCTACAACCGCGTCCTCAGGCTCTGCCGCTGCGCCCAACGACGCCAAGCGCTGGAACTCGCTGGGATTAGTCGATATTCAAGGTGGAGTAACTTCCATTTATCCCTTGCAGATGGGACGAGTCAAGAGTATCGAGGCCAAGGAGAACGAATTCATCAAGGCAGGCGCGCCGCTATTTCACGTAGAGGACACCGTGCAGCAGTTGAAAGTCTACCAAGCGCAGAGCGACCTCGAAGGTGCAAAACAGCAGTTAGCCATCGCCGAAGCCGGAGTGATCGAGGCGGACAAGGAAATCGAGGCCCAGAAACGAGCCATCGCTGTGGCGCAGAATAGAGTGGAGATGGCTCGTATTCTTCGCGACAAGCAGAAACGCTTCGAGAAGGAGGGAATTGAGGGCAACAAGGAAACGCTGCAGGCCGCCGAAATCAGCGTGAAGCAGGCGGAGCTTGGAGTGGAGGCCGAAGAAGCAAAACTTGCTGTTGTACAAGCCAAGAAACACCAGGCGGAAGGCTACGTAGCCGCGGCGAAGGAGAACATCAAGGCCAAGCAAGCCCAGCTGGACGAAGCACGCAATGCCGTCAAGGAATGCGTCGTCCGCGCTCCCGACGATGGCACGCCGTTGCGTATCAACATCAACAAGGGCGAGACGCTCGGCGCCAATCCGCGCCAGGCGGCCATCGTTTTCGCCGCGGCCAGGCCGATGCTAGTTCGTGCCGAGGTGGAGCAGGAATTCGTCGGCAGCGTCCACCAGAATCAGAATGTAATCATCGAGGACCACATCACCGAAGTCGAGTGCGCCCGCGGCAAAGTGGCAAGTCTGGCGCTGTGGTACGCCCCGCGCCGTACCCTCTCTGCCGAAATCGTTCCCATGAATAGCGATTCGCGCACTCTCGAATGTGTCATTCAAATCGGATCCACTACGCAGACGCTGCGCATCGGCCAGCGTGTCCGCGTGCAGTTCCGCGATTGAAGTTCTCTTCTCGTTCCGCTAAGAATCCGTTACAAGGCGAGCGGGGGGCGTAAGCCCCCTGTTCTTCTTCGCAACAGGGGGCTTACGCCCCCGCTCGCCGGACATTGACTCCCCATTCGTTGGAGTGCGCATATGAACAAGACCAAGGGCGAAAAATTTGCCGGCGTGACGGTGGCCCTTGTGACACCGTTTCGCGACGGCGACATCGATTTTGCCGCCCTTCGCCAACTGGTGAACTGGCATATCGAACAGGGGACGGATTGTCTGTCTCCGGTCGGCACCACCGGCGAATCGCCGACGCTCGATCACGAAGAGCACGAGCGCATCATCGCTACCGTCGTCGAGCAGGCACGGGGACGCATCAAGATCGTTCCGGGCACCGGTTCCAACAGCACGCGCGAGGCCATTCGCCTGACGCGCTACGCACAGCGCGCCGGCGCCGACGGCGCGCTCATGGTTGGCCCTTACTACAATAAGCCGACGCAAGAGGGCTATTTCCGTCACTTCGCCGCCGTCGCCGAAGCCTGCGATCTGCCAATTGTGCTTTACAACATCCCCGGCCGAACCGCCTCGAACATCGTGCCCGAAACCATCGCACGGCTGGCGGAAATACCAAGCATCGTCGCCATCAAGGAAGCGACCGGTTCGCTCGACCAGGCGTCGCACATCGCTTCGTTGTGCAATCTGACGATCCTCAGTGGCGACGACAGCTTGACTTTGCCGCTCATGAGCATTGGCGGACGCGGCGTGGTGTCCGTGGTCGGTAATCTGATTCCGCGCGATCTCAAGGCGCTCGTGTCGGCGTACGACGCCGGCAAGGCGACCGAGGCGCTGCAATGGCATCGCCGCCTCTTTCCACTGTGCCGCGACATGCTGAGCGTGGCCACCAATCCGATTCCCGTGAAAACGGCCATGAAGCTGCTTGGCCGCGGCAACGGCGAATTGCGTCTGCCGATGTGCCCTATCGATGCCGCCGGCGAGGCACGCATTGCCCAGACGCTGCGGGCGTATGGGTTATTACAAGGTTAGCCGCGACGCGCAGCGGAGCGCGTCGCGGCTAACCGAGAGGAGGCAGCATGGAATCGTTCCGCAATCGCGTCGCTCTGATAACGGGAGCGGCCAGCGGTATCGGTCGGCAGCTTGCCCTCAGTCTCGCGGCCGAGGGCGCGAGCGTCGCCGCCATGGATCGCCAGAGCGAGGGGCTCGATCGACTCGCCGGTGAACTCAAGGGCAAAACCGTTGCGTGCGCCGTCGCCGATGTCACCGATCTGTCGGCCGTGCGCGCTGCTGTGACGCGCCTGGAGGAGCAGGTTGGCCCGACTGATCTGCTCGTTGCCAGCGCGGGCATCGGCAGGGAAACGCCGGCCGAGAGCTTCCGTGCTGAGGACTTCACAGCTCACATTCAGGTCAACCTTATCGGCGTCATCAACACCCTCGACGCGGTGCTGCCCGGCATGTGTCAAAGGGGAAGCGGCCATGTCGCCGCGCTGTCGAGCATGGCCTCGTATCGCGGTCTGCCACACATGGGCGGCTACTGCGCCAGCAAGGCTGGACTCAACAGCCTCTTCGACGCCCTGCGCGTCGAGTTGCTGCCCAAGGGCATCGCCGTCACGACGATTTGCCCGGCCTGGATCCGCACCCCCTTGACAACCCCCCTGGGCTTGCCCGATAAGGAATTGATGGACGTGGAGGAGGCCGTTCGCCTTATCCTTGCTGCGCTTCACGCGCGCAAGCCGTTCCTGGCCTTTCCTGCCGGGAAGGTCTGGCAGGCGCGGCTTCTGCGGCATTCGCCACGATCGCTTAGCGATTGGCTGGTCCGTCAGTGGGCACGCAGAATTAGAAAAGTGATTCGGTGATGGAACTGCTGTTTCGCCACATCGCTCCGCCGACACGCTGCGGTTATCTGCCGCAGCAGAAGTGGAGCCTCGAATACGAGTACGTCGCCGAGATCACTCCGGCCGAGTACCTCCAGCGCATGCTCGACAATTGGCGTCGCTTCGGCCACATGCTCTTTCATCCGGTTTGCAAAACGTGCCGCGCCTGTCGATCGATTCGAGTCGCTGTGCCGCGCTTCCGGCCCGATCGCAGTCAGCGGCGTTGTCTCCAAGCCAACAAAGGGGAAGTCGAGCTGCGTATCGGCGAACCCAGCGTCAGCCGGGCCAAGCTCGACCTGTACGACCGCTATCATGCCTTCCAGGCCGACCAGAAAGGCTGGCCCGAACATCCGTCGCGCGATGCGTCCAGCTATGTCGATTCGTTTGTACACCATCCTTTCCCTGTTGAGGAGTGGTGTTACTACCGTGACGATCAGCTGATTGGCGTCGGCTATGTGGATGTTCTGCCGGATGACGCGGTCGGTGGTTTTTCGGCGATCTATTTCTTTTACGATCCCCATCTTCGTCAGCATTCGCTGGGAACGTGGAATATCCTTTGTTTGATCGAGGAAGCGGCGCGGCGTCGGCTGCCTTACGTCTATCTCGGCTATTTCGTCGATGGTTGCGGTTCCATGTCCTACAAGGCGCGCTTTGCGCCCAATCAGCTGCGTGGCGTGGATGGCGTCTGGCGCGATTTTCGAGTGTAAGTTCCTTCACCAGCCCGAAGCGTAAGCGAGGGTCGCCCTCGCTTACGCTTCGGGCTGGTAAGCCGCTTGTATTCGGGGCTGATGGTCCCTAGATTGGTGAAAATGTGTCAGTGAATGCGTGAACGCTTTGTCCTCTTGCTGCGTAGAAGCGAGTAATCTCGACAGGCCAGCGGAACTCCATGGGGTGGCGTATGCAGAAAGACGTGATTGTTGAAACGCGCAAACTAACCAAGATCTACCGCGACTTCTGGGGCCGGCAGAAAAAGACTGCTCTTCGCGCCCTCAACATGGAGATCCGCCAAGGCGAGATCTTCGGTCTGCTCGGACCCAACGGCTCCGGCAAAACCACGACGGTCAAGCTGTTGCTCGGATTGCTCTATCCCACCGACGGAGAGGCGTTCGTCTTTGGCAGGCCCGCTGCCGACGTGGTCAAGAACGAGCGCGTCGGCTATCTGCCGGAAGAATCCTATCTGTATCGCTTTCTTAATGCCGAAGAAACGCTCGACTTCTACGGCCGGCTCTTCAATCTGCCTCCGTCCAGGCGCGAGACCAAGGCTCAAGAGCTGATCGAGATCGTCGGACTCAAGGCCGATCGCAAACGGCCTCTGCGCGAGTATTCCAAGGGTATGCGGCAACGCATCGGCCTGGCCCAGGCGCTCATCAACGACCCCGATCTTGTCATCCTCGACGAGCCGACCTCCGGCCTCGATCCGCTCGGCGCTCGCTGGATGAAAGATCTGATCCGCGATCTCAAGACACGCGGCAAGACGATCATCATGTGCAGCCATCGTCTGGAAGATGTGCAGGACGTGTGTGATCGCATCGCCATCCTTAATGAGGGTGAGTTGCAGGCGTATGGCGAGGTGCAGGCGCTCTTGCAGGATCATCGCCGCGTCGAGCTGCGGGCCAGCGACCTGGAATTGAGCGAAAG
This sequence comes from Gemmataceae bacterium, assembly GCA_036557565.1. Lineage (GTDB taxonomy): Bacteria > Planctomycetota > Planctomycetia > Gemmatales > Gemmataceae > JAJPHU01. Next base: position 20,313 of record DATBHJ010000162.1, on the reverse strand, counting down.
CTTGCGGCATGACCTGGAAGAGCTGCTGCGCAAGCACGGCGGCAAGCTGGACACGATCGGCCATCCGACGACGACTCTGGAAGATTACTTCCTGCGCATCGTCGAGGAAAGCAAGGCCCATCCCGGACGGCGTTTCCTGCCGGGAAAGGAGCCGGCCGGGCGCACGGAGAAAGTCATGAGCGGGCAGGGCAACGCACCAGCCGATGGTGGATCGCCGACGGGATTGACGGAACGCCGATAAGAGACGGGGATTGATATATGTTCGCGGTGTTGACATTCGATCGAGATCCGATGCAAATCCAGGACGTCCCGATGGGACTGTTGTCCTGGATTCAGGTCGCGGGCGGCTGGGCGGCTGCCGGTGTACTGATATGGCTGCTAACAGGCTACCGGCGCATGCGTGCGGAGGAGAAGGCGCACATCTCTCCGTGGCTGAAGCGGGCTTTCGTTCTCAGCGTGGTGGTGTCCGTCCTCGGCTACGTTGCCGCTGGACTGGGGGCGCTGGCCACTCTGCTGCCGAAATTCCCGCCCGCACTGGCGTACTATGCCATTGGATTCGGTTTTACTGCCGGCGGCGTGGGCGGCTTGCTGGCAGCGGGTCTGCCCTTTGCCCTCGGTCTTGCGTCGGTGCGTTTTCGCCGCATCTGGGCGCTGGCCAAGCTCAGTTTCAAGGAAGCCATACGCAATCGCGTCCTGTATGGCTTCTCGGCCATGCTTTTGGTCCTGCTCTTCGGCAGCTGGTTCATTCCGTACAAACCGGAATACCAGGTGCGCAGCTACGTCGGCGTTGTCTACTGGGTGATGAAGATTCTGCTGCTCGTCACCGCCATCATCCTGGCCGCCTTCAGCATCCCTACCGACATTCGCCGTCAGACCATTCACACCATCGTCACCAAGCCGGTCGAGCGCTTCGAGATCGTGCTGGGCCGATTTTTCGGCTTCACAGCCCTGATGACGTTGGTGCTGATCTTGATGACCTCCGTGAGCGTCGTGTACGTGCTACGCGGCGTCGATCCCGAGGCGGCAGCCGAGAGCCTCAAGGCCCGCGAGCCGCTCTACGGCACATTGCACTTCGAGAACACCGGCAGCGCCGAAAGGGGAACGAACGTCGGCCGCGAATGGGACTATCGCAGCTACATCACCGCCTCTGCACCGAATCAGGAGCCGCAGGCTGCGATCTGGGATTTCCCCAATGTGCCGCGCTCCCTGGCCGACCGCGACAGCGTCCGCAGCGAATTCGGATTCGATATCTATCGCACGACCAAGGGTTTTGAAAATCGTGGCGTTTCCTGCAAGTTCGAGTTTCAGACGGCCAACTTCAATCCCCGCGACAAGGATAGTTACAACACCGATCGCGGCCGTTGGATGGGCAAGGGCAATCTGTTCTCGCAGAAAGACATCGACGAGTGGCTGGAAGGCTATCGAACTCGCTTGAGCTCTGCGTCCCCACCTTCGAACCTCAACGATCGCCTGGAGAAAAAACGCGCCCGTCTGACAGCCAATAAAATGTCGGGCGATCCGCCGCAGTATCGGCTTTCTGAGACGGACATCGACGATGAGCTGGCCGAGGAGTATGGCTATTTCGTTCTGCCGGCCAAGGACATAACCGATTATCACACGCAGTACATCGACGTACCGGCTGGACTATTTCGCAATGCCTTCCAGGTGTCCAGCACCGCGGCGCGTCCCGGCGCGTCTGGGGTGCAAGCGCGTGTCTCGGTCACGCAGCAGAGTTCCACGCAGTACGTGGGCATGGCCAAGTACGATCTGTACTTGAGGTTGGACGATACCAAGGGCGGCCATGAAGTGGCGGCGTTCACGGCGAACTTCTACAAGGGCGCCTTCGGCCTGTGGTTGCGTCTGTGTCTGGTGACTGGCCTGGCCGTGGCCTTGAGCACTTACCTGAGCGGCGTCATCAGCATGTTGGTCGCCGGCATTCTTTACCTGGGCGGCGGTGTCATCGACTATATCCAATCGATCGGCCTGGGCACCGCTCCCGGAGGCGGACCGATGGAAGCCCTGTTCCGGCTGGCCAATCGTCAGGTGGCCCTTATTCCACTCGATGAAGGCACCGCAGCGACGATCGCTACTACCAGCGACGTGATTTTCCGCTGGTTCATTCGTCGCGTCCTCGACCTCATCCCCGACGTGGACCGCTACGATTTGACGACCTACGTCGGAGAAGGCTTCAACATTCCGTTGACACATTTGTTGCTCGATGTCGGCGTCCTGGGTCTGTACTTGTTGCCCTGGTTCATTGCGGCTTATTACCTTCTCAAATGGCGGGAGATCGCCGGACCAACGTAATGCGATTTATCGATTCGCGCGAAACGATAAATCAAACGTTTGGGAGTCAATCATGGCTAGTCCTTTTCAGCGTCAGGCATTCTATCGCAAGGTGACCTACGGAGCGCTGATCCTCGGTCTGTTTACGTTGGCGTTGGCCTGGCGCAAAGGAGAGCTGAAGCTCTTCGGCATGGACATCAAGGGCGTCGATGCACAGGCGCGCGATCTGTCGATCCGCGAGCAGAGCCGCGGCGAGGTCGATTGGCTTGGCGCACTTGCGCGCATCAGCACCATCGGCACGCGCGGTGCGGCCACCTGCCTGTTGTGGGTCAATGCCCTGGACGCCCAGAAGAAAAATCAGTGGAACGAGCTGGAGTTGTACGCTCGCTCTCTGACCAAGCTCCAGCCGCACTTCATCACGCCCTGGATTTTCCAAAGCTGGAACCTGGCCTACAACGTCTCGGTCGAATCCGATCGCGTCAACGACAAGTATTTTTACATCAGCCGCGGCATCGGTTTGCTCGCCGAGGGTGAACGGCAGAACCGCGACAATCCCGACATCCGCTGGTCCATCGGCTTCTTCACGCAGCACAAGATCTGCCAGAGCGACGAGACCAACGTCCTGCGTTCGCTGTCGCAGTTGAGCATGATTCCACCTAACGAGCGCGATCCGGGGCGTTTCTGGAAAGTCAGCGAGGGCGGCCGTCAGGAGATCAACCTGAGGGAGCTGGAGGATTTCTGCAAAATGCATCCGCAGCTGGTGCGACGTTTGCGCCAGGGCATTCGCAAGGAGCGACGCTCAGAGATGCTGCGTCAGTTTCGCTGCGAACGCGCCGAAGATATGGTGCAATTCCTCCAGGATAATTTCCGCGTTCCGTCGCTGTGGATCGATCCGCGGGACAGCTCCGAACCGGGCACCTGGAAAGAGAAACAAGATGCCCAGAAGCCGCTGGCCGATCGCTTCCCCGTCTTGCCGCCCTATCACAAGACCGCCCGGCCCTTCCAGCAGCCGCCCGATGAGACGGCCTTGCACGACGAATCGCGCTTGCTGGACGAGCACGACGGCTTTCAGGTTGCCCGCGCCTGGTTCAGTTACGCCCAGGAGCCGGTGCCCAAGCCGGGGAATCTCCCCGGCCACACCGAGCCGATCGAGAATCCTGTCGTCCAGCGTATTCCCAAGCACATGATGACGATCATCTTCCGCAGCCATCCGTGCCTGGCCACGCGCTCGACGGCCGAGCGTCTCATGGACGAGGGCTGGTTCGACGAATCCGGCTGGGCCATCCCTGACTGGTTTCGCGACACGGGCGATCGCTTCTCCGATAACAAGCCAGCCCTGATCGGCGGCGGACGAGCCTGGTCCCAGGATGCCTGGAAGGCGGCCCGTGATCGGTGGTACGACTTCGGCAAAGTAAATCGCTTGCTGCTGGAGCCGAGTGAGCAAAAGAATCTGGAACAACGCGCCAGCGCCTTTGCCCGAAAAAAACACATTCGGGTCACCGATCCAGCTCCACCAATGCGCGACGAGGAGATGGACCCCGAGACGAAAGAGGAGTATTTCGCTTTTCAATTCCTGCGCGAATTGGGCATGTATAAGACGTTGTGCAATTTCGATGTCCACTACAACCGATCACAGGTCGAGTCCGACGTCGCCACGATCAAGGCCCGCAAGATTTTCTTCGAGGCGCTGGAAGCACAACGACTGCGAAACAATGAGTCCGAAGCGCTGCGCAAGTATCTCGATCCCGACGGCATGAAAGCCTGGCGCGACAAGGTCCTCTTGAGCAACAAGAGCTATCGCACCGAAAGCCTGATCCAGGAGCAGACCTTCGAGATTCAGTTGCGCTACATCGATCTGTATTCGCGACTGAACGGTCGGGCCTTCAAGGCACAGGCGGCACGGCTCTTGGCCATGCCGTTCCAAAATCCCCCCGGCTGCGGCGCTTGTCCCGTAGGCCTGGCGAGCTGGATACCTCCTTTGATCGAGAAGGACTGGAACAATCCGCTCCTGGGCGGTCCGTTTGATGGAAACGATAGTGAGGGAGAACCGCTCGTTCCCGAGCAAGCGCGCAAGCAATTGCTCCAGCGTTTGTTCCCGTCGTTGTTCAACACGACGACGCAAGACCAGCCCGCAAGCCCGTCGTCGTCCGAACAACAGCGTTGAGAAGACATCATGCCTGATGTCATCCTGAGCGTGCTGGCCCACCCCGACGACGCCGAATTCTTTTGCGCCGGCACTCTCATTCGCCTCACTCGCGAACACGGCTGGCAGGTCCACATCGCCAGCATGACGCCCGGCGACTGCGGCTCCGCGGAGCACAGCCCCGAGGAAATCTCCCACATCCGCCGTCAAGAAGGCGCCCGCGCCGCCGCCTATCTGGGCGCGACCTATCATTGCCTGGAAGAGCGCGATCTGCTCATCTTCTATCACGAACGTCCTCTGGAGCGCATCACGCGCTTGCTGCGCACCGTGCGGCCGCGCATCGTGCTGACGCACAGTCCCTCCGACTACATGCTCGATCACGAGATGACGAGCACCCTGGTACGTGCCGCCGTCTTTGGCGCGCCTGCGCCGAATTTCTTCGCCGACCACGGCCACCCGCCGCCGCTCGCCCACATTCCGCAGCTGTATTACTGCGATCCCGCTGAGGGCAAAGACGCTCTGGGCCGACCCGTCGAGCCTGCCTTTCGCATCGACATCAGCCGCGTCATCGACGCCAAGGCCGAGATGCTCTCCGCCCACGCCAGCCAGCGTAACTGGCTCTTGAAGCATCACGGCATCGATCAATACGTGCAAACGATGCGTGATTGGTCCGCCGCCTGTGGCCAGCCAGCGCGAGTCGCCTTCGCCGAAGGCTATCGCCAGCATCTTGGCCATAGCTATCCGCAGGATAATTTGCTCGCTCAACTCCTGGGCGCTTGCTGAAAGCGGCTCGTGTAAAGCTCTCCTTGACAGTTCGATAGCGACTGCCTAAGAATGAAAAAGCCCGACATTTGCCCCCATCGTCTAGCGGCCTAGGACATAGCCCTCTCACGGCTAAGACAGGGGTTCGAGTCCCCTTGGGGGTAGTCATATCTTTCGCCTGCGACTTGGAACGCAAGTTGCCGGGGAACAACCATTCTAGCGAGCAAGAAGCAAGCAGACTGACGGTCACAGCACAACTCATCTAGCCGAAAGCATTCTTCGAAGCTGGCTCTACGGAACGAAGTCCTGCGGATTCCGTTCTACAACGAAATGCCGCAAACAAAACGGAAGTCGTTTCTGTTTTGGATTTGGGAGCAGCTGCCTACCCCTTGAGAAAAAAATCGAAAAAGTGAGAAAGTCGTGTCCTTTTTTGACCCCGAATTACGATTGGATAAGGAGCGAAGGCGGCAGCGCCTTCAGGCGAGCCGTCTGCGCGCTTGGTTGGTGCGCGAAACTATCGCTCCGACCGCTCTATTCGGAATCGGAAGCAGGCTGCGTCTCGTGTTCGTCCCCAGTTCGCTGCGGAGAGCGTCCCAACGTCGAAATGGCATTCGCTTCGTCCGCAGCGTCTCTCTCAACGAAGGAGTTGACACCATGTCTCGCTTTCTCTCACGGCTCTTCTTGTCCAAGCCCTTGTCCAAGTCGAACAGCACTCGCAAACGCAAGGAGTGTCTGACACGGCTGGATCTCGAACCGCTGGAAAGACGCGACTTGCCGTCTGCATCGTCCATGCCCTCGGCGGAGCCTCAAGCTGCGGCCGTCACGTCGTTCGTGGCAACGACGATGGATCAGTGGATGCAGCTCGTCGCCACGGTCGAGCAAGACATCGGCAACGCTCTGAATTCGCTCATCGCTCAGGAAGTGTCTTTCGTGGACCATATCCTCGGCATCAATCCGAGCAGTCCCAATCCATCGCCGAATGCCGCCGCAGCCCAACCCAGCAGCGGAGGAGGCCAGGGCAGCGGCTCCGGCAGCGGGACCACGACGACAGGCTTTGAAAGCGGCCCCGGAATAGGTAACATTATGGCCAAGCCCATGACGGGCGGCGGCGGCGGTGGAGGAGGGACAAGCGGCACGGGCGGAGGGACGAGCGGCACGGGCAGTGGGAGCGGCTCAGGCCCCCACAGCGGCTCAGCCGTCGTCACAGGTCCGATATGGCTGGACAACAACGGGGATGGGGCACTCGATGAAAATGAGATGGACTATTCTGGTGCCACCGTCTCCCTTTTCCAGTCATGGGACGGCGGACAGACATGGATCAGCGGTGGGCCTAACACAACCAACGGCAGCCTGGAGGGTAACAATTACTCGATCCAAGTTGGATTCCCTCTTCCAAACAACATCCTCTATAAAGTCCAGGTCGCCGCTCCAAATTGTGTGGCGACAATTCCCGGTGCTCTCAGCGTCCTCAATGCACAGGGGTTCTCTCCTGTTTTCGGCTTGGCTAACGGACAGGTGAAGGTCGTCCCAGGGGGATTGCGTTCGATGAATGTTACCACGACGGCAGATGACCCCAATGGAGTCCTCCAACAGAACACCATAACGCTGCGGGATGCCATCAACACCGGAAACAATGGGCCGCCGTTCTCAGCGGTCACATTTGACGGGCCTCCCGGTGGCCCTGGCGTCACCGGAACCATCACACTCAGCGATAACCTCCCCCACATTAAGAAGAGTTACAATGTTACAGGTCCGGGAAAAGATACACTCACAGTTAATGGCGGTGGTTACGAGATCTTTTTCTTAGAATCGAACAATATATCTACGATAAGTGGGCTTGGCATTACGGGAGGCTCTGGCGACGAAGGAGGCGGCGTTTATAGTTCTGGTAATCTTACCTTGGATAACGATAGTATCACGAACAACCTGGCTCTTACTGATGGGGGTGGTGTCTATAATGCGGCTGGTTCAACCATGACCATGAAGTATAGTACTATCTCCAACAATACTACTACTGGCAGCGGTGGTGGTATTCGAAACCAAGGATTGCTCAAGATCTACGGCTCGGAAATATATTCGAACGATGCTCATAAGGACGGAGGAGTGGTGGCAAATCGTGGAATTGGAACAATATACATCTTAGATGGCAGTTCGATCTATAACAATACGGCATCGGACTCTGGAGGCGGAATCTTTAATAGTGGAAGCTCCGCTATCGTTACGGAGGCTTGGATCAAGAATAATTCAGCGGGAGGATCAGGGGGTGGAGTTTATTCCAATAAGGGCAGCCTTACATTGGCAGGTAATGATAGCATAAACAATAACACTGCTTCGAACGGCGGTGGAATCAGTCTATTCGGCGACGGAAAGGCTAAGATGACGGGAGGCGCAGTCACATCCAACAATGCAACTGCTCTTGATGGATTTGTGGGTCAAGGTGGGGGTATTTTTGTCTACCTTGGGAACTTGACGTTATCGGGTGGCGTGTCGGTTTCCCGTAACAAAATATCAGGCGGCAATGGTGGTGGGATATATGTAGATGTGGGGGGCACGGTGACCGTCTCGGGGGGAACGATTCAGTTCAACACGGCGAAATACGATTGGAACGGGGGTGGAATCTATAACGGGGGTGGGGTCTTGACGCTGAAAGGAGGAGTATACGTTGGCACGGGAAACTCGGCCAACCAAGGAGGCGGAATGTACCTCGCTAATGGTTCCAATACAACATTCGATGGCGTTACCGTCTCTGGTAACACAGCAAGCAATGGAGGTGATGGCATCTACCTACAAACTGGAGGCAATGTGATTCCGACTGATCCAGGTCCGCCCAAGCTGAATGATTATGACGATCCCAATAATAAACCGTTCAAAGGGCCATGATTGCAATTAAGGAACAATTTCAGAGGTCAAGGGGAACAAGAAGCTACTTACTTCTGGACTTTGACCGGCGAATTGGAGCAGGCCGGCACGGATGACAGCTTGCTCCTTGGCATCCAGTACGCTTATTCTCTTTTTATCTCTGTGGAGGCGAGTGCTATGGGCCGTTCTCATCTCTCTCTTGCGATATTGCTGTTGGCCTGTGCTGCTCTAGCCGCTCCCGCACCGCAACCGCGACCATTCATTACGGGATGGGAGACTCCAATCGATCCAGATAGAGATTGTAAGATTACCCGTGAAAAAGGCTGTCTAATCATTGAAATTCCCGGCAGCGATCATAGCTATAGCCCACTCCGAGGGCAACGCAACGCCCCACGACTTTTCCGTGAACGTGAAATCGAGGGCGACTTCGAAATGCAAGTCCGCGTTCGCATTGATAGTCGTCCATCGGATCAATCGACGATCGAGGTTCCGCCGTCCTTCCTAACAGCAGGTTTTCTAGTGATTTTGCCCGATAGCGCACCACTCGATTATATCAGCTATGGGTATGGATTAGAAGCGACGCGAACAGAAAGTGGAGTCGAACGGTTCTTTTTTGTGCGAAGCCTTGTCAGCAAAGACAAACGACCGAAGAATGGTCAATGGCTTAAAGAAAAGCCAACCATAAACCAAGAGAGAGGTGTAATTGTAAAGCGGGGATGGGAAGGAGATGTTTATTTACGTCTGCAACGACGGCGTGGGAATTTTGCGGACCTCGCCTTTTCCATTAGTCCGGATGGCGAGAAATGGGAAGGGTTAGTTGGAACGGCAGGGATACGCGAGAAGCTCAAAATAGGCGTCATCGCTTGCTCGACTTCGTCTAAGCCGTCCAAGATTCAATTCGATCTAATCAAGCTCACCTGGCCTCAGCCGACAAAGCCTCAGCAGAAAAAAACTCGACAGAAGGAACCCCTATTCGAGCCATCGACTGTCCAAGTTCGCCGATAGAAAGCTCTCGCCAGTAAACGAAGGATATGCCGGTAACTGTGCCGGAGGCCGACATAGGTCGTTTCCAGGGCCGCACAAAAAAACCGCACGAACGCTTTGCGTATTCTTTTGCTTGGAGAACTCTCGTGTCCCCCATGTCTCACTGTGTTGTTCTTGTCCCCGTTGACTGCGTCATCGATTCAGGTTGTGAGGATGGCCTACGCGAGTTGGAACGCCGTGGCTTTCCTGTTTGGAGAATTCGGGGCTACTCGGCCATTGATGCTGGTCGGAACCAAATGGCAAGCGACGCCCTCGCCCAAGGGTTCGACGAGCTAATGTGGATCGACAGCGACATCATGTTCGATCCCGATGACGTGGACAAGCTACGCCAGCACAATCTGCCGTTGGTCTGTGGCATCTACCCGAAGAAGTCGCGTCGTCAGTTCGCCTGTGCGTTCCTTCCTCAGACGCGGCAAGTCTTGTTCGGAGCCAAGGGCGGGCTGATGGAGATTCTCTACTGCGGCTTCGGCTTCACGATGACTCGCCGTGTGGAGAAATGGTGTCAGTTCATTTTCCTCTCAAAAATGAACCGACACCATTTCTCTCCGACACCATTTCTCTCAACCGGCGGAGGGACCGGCGGCGGAGGGACCGGCGGGACAACTGGCTCAACGGGAGGCGGGACAACGGGCACAACGGGCGGAGGGCTACCCGGCAATGGTGGAACCGGCGGGGGCGTTTATGTCAGTGGTATGCCTGTGGGCCTGAGAGACGTATCCCAGCTAGCCCTGGGCTTTCTCAACGCCAGCACTCCATACGCCGAAGCCCACACGATCGCACGAGGCGAGACGAACACGGTCACGATCGAGCAATCCGGTGGCGGCACGTCGGGCACCTGGTCGGTCACTGTTACCGGCTCGACCAATTCCAGCGATATCGCTAACGGCTCCGGCGGGGGCACCACTTCCACAGCTCAGATTTCCGAGTCTGCTTCGGGCACTGCCACAGCCAAGAGTAACTACAACTTGGTCATGTCCGGCACCTACAGCAATGGCACTTTCACCCTTACCAGCGAGACCTACTACGCAACAGGCTCTTCCAACAGTTCTCAGACCAACAGTGAGACCAGCTCAAGCTATTGGGGTGACTCATTCAGCGAGAATGACTCGACTTACTCCGACATTTACACCCAGTCCTGGAGTGCCAGCATAAGCGATACGGGAGGCATGGTGTTCAACTCCTACAGCCTGACGGAAATCGCCAAAGCCTATTCTCACAACCAGAGCAGTGCTAACGGCGAATATGGCGATGCAACCTCCACCGCCGTCACGACCATGACAGCGAGCGGGCAAGGCGACATGGCCAATTACAGCGAGAGCGAAACCCTTGGCCAGACGTTTGAGGACAATGGTACTACCTCCTCGCAGAACCAGAGCAACCCGGTTTCCGGCACCGTCTACATCGGTGGATTGCTCGATCAGCCTTCGGGTTGGCAATGGCTCGCCGGTGCGTCCAACGCCACCTACTATACCTTCAACGGCGGGGCTTCGGAGAAAGTTACGCTTGTCGAAACGGCCACCTGGCAGACCGGCGGCAGCGGCTCGTCGCTCGTCGTCAACTCGTTCAACTCCTACTACAAGGGAACGGCCTCCGGTCAAGTGCAGGACGACGAGGCGGAAACGCCTGCCAGTTCGACCGGGACGGACTTGTTCGAGCGGAACGAGACTTACGGCTTCAGCGACACCGTGACGGGAAGCGGTTCCTACGGCGGCGGCAACACCAACGCCACCTTCCAGTCGGTGCAGGTCGGCACCTTCAACGTGGCCGACACGGAATGGGACAACAACGAAACGGTGACGGGAACCGACGCCGACGGCAATCCCTACACGCTCAACTACAGCTATGTCGGAGGACTAACCGGCAGCGGCAGTTTTATGGTGACGAACAACTTCCAGGACTTAGGCAACGGGCTGGCGCTGACCAGCGAGAGTTACCAAGATTCCGGCTCGGCTCAGTCCCCGACTACCTATTCCGGCACTTACAACGGTCAGGCGTTCAACGAGTCTTGGAACATCCCAGAGAGCTTTGACGACCCGGTGGAAACCCTCGCCGGAAGTCTAGGAGTCGTGACCAGCCCGGATGGTCTGGTAAACGCCTTCCCGTTCCAGGACACCGTTACTCCGAACGGTGCGGTTTATGGGGCAGCGGGCAACGGTGGCGTTTTTCTCCAGTTGCCCCTCCCGCCTAAAGGCCCCTTACCAGGCATCCAGGACTGGTACAACTCGAAGATCGTGGCGGCGGGGGAAAAGGGCAAAAAGAAGGTGGCAGACACCGCAACCCACAATCAAGTGATGGACCACATTCGCCTGACCCAGAACGCCAAGGATACGTTCACGCTGCAAAGCGGCGACGGTGGGGGTCGTGGCCGCATTTTTGCGCAGGCTGTGGGGGATGCGGACAAATTGAAGAAGGCGCAGGATAGCAACCTCGCCGCCGCCAAAACCCGTCTGAATTCCGACGATCTTAAGGAGGGTCGGTGCGATGTGATCGTAACCTACGCCGTTGACGGGGCAATCAACCCCACCCGCTCCGGCAACGTGGTCGTGGTGTACAAGTATCAGCAAACCTACACCGGCACGGACAAGGACACAGGAAAGCCGGTGTCATCGGCCCCCATCATATTAGGCGGCAAAGCCGTCCAGTTCCACGACGACAACCTCGAAAATATGTCCGGTCTAAAGTAAAGGAGTAAGGAGATTATGATACGTGCAAAACTCTTCCTTGCGTTCGTCCTGCCCTTCGTGACCTTGGCCGTGCTGACATCGGCACCGGCACCCACGGATAGAATCCCCCTTACACCAGCGGGGAAAGTCAAGGTTGACAACCTCGTCGTCAACGACGCCGCCCTCATCGACGAGAACCGGGTAGTGATCGTTGGCAGGACGGGAAGCGTTAAGGATGACGGCCCCGATGTGCCCGACCCGAACGAGGGGGTGCCCAACGGGGCGATCATCGACCTGCCCAAGAAGTCGGTCCAGCACTTCGCCAACCAGCACACCGCCCAAATCTGGAGCGTGTCGTCCTACGGCGGTCGAGTCATAAGCGGCAGCCTCAGATTCGAGGAGGCGGTGCTGCGCAGTTGGGACTTAAAAGTCCAAGAGAGCAAGGAGGTAGCTAAGTTCCATCACACCCCCGCCACGTACCGGCTCACCTGTTTCCACAAGAGCGGTAGGGTTGTCGTGGACGAAGTTGAGCGACTGATCGTCCTCAGCCCCGCCAAGCCCGAAGAGCGGATGGAACTCGCTTGCCCGGCAGGCGTGGAGTGGTTGTCTTACCCCCTCGCCGTCAGCCCCGACGATGCCTGGATCGCCTGTAAAGGCGGCCGGGGCCAGGTGGTATGCTTTGAAACGGCTACCAAGAAGGCAACCGTAGTACCAATCGCACCCAAGGGTGATGATGCCGACAAATGGTCCGTTCATGGTTTGGCCTTCGCTCCCTCCGGCAAGCTGTACGTCTGCCGAGGTGGGAACGCCGAGCAAGTACCGAAGGGGAAAGCCGAAAAAGATGTGCCCGCTGAACACCGAGGGATCGTCCGCATCGAGCTGCCCGAAGGCAAGCTCGTTCCGCTCAACATGGGACATCCGTCCGGTACATGGGGCTGTGCCGTCGATGGCGGTGAAACTTGGTTGTCTACGGTGGGCTGGCCTGACAAGCGAGCCGACAGCGACCATGTGGGCGAATTGCGGGTCTACAACTTCGCCTCCGGCAAGCTGGCCTATCGTGAGCAACTGAAAGGCGGGGTTGTTCCACAATGGGTTTGGTTCACGCCCAGCGGCAAACGGCTCGTCTGCGCTACTATGGATGGTGTGGTGCGCTGGTGGGACGTGCCCGTGCGTTAGAGGCGGCCGCCAGCCTCGGAGTAAGAGATATGACACGCACAAAACTCTTATTTGCATTCGCCGTGGTCGTTGTGCCCTTGGAGGTGCTAACATCGGCACCAGCACCGCGGGACAAAATCCACCTTGCGCCGGCCGGGAAAGTCAAGGTTGACAACCTGGTCGTCAATGATGCCGCCCTAATCGACGAGTACCGGGTGGTGATCGTCGGCAGGACCGGAAGCGTTGAGGATGATGTAGCCATGTTCGAGGGGGTGCCCAACGGGGCGATAATCGACCTGGCCAAGAAGTCGGCGCAACACTTCGCCAACCGGCACCCCACCCAAATCTGGGGCGTGTCGTCCTACGGCGGTCGAATCGTAACCGTCAGCACGGGCGAGCGAGTCGCTGGACTAACCGATTGCTTCATGCGTACCATCGTGCGGGGTTGGGACTTAAAGGCGCAAGAGAGCAAGGAGGTAGTGAAGCTCGGCGACTCTGCCGCGAGCTGCCAGGTCCGGTGTTTCCACAAGAGCGACAGGGTGGTCGTAGACGAAGTTGAGCAGCTGTTCGTCCTCGACCCCGCTAAGCCCAAAGAGCGGATGGAACTGGCTTGCCCGGCGGGCGTGGAGTTCTTGAGTCACCCGCTCGCCGTCAGCCCCGACGATGCCTGGATTGCCTGCACCGGGAGCGAGCGGGACCAAGTGGTGTGTTTTGAACTGGCTACTAAGAAGGCTACCGTAGTGGCAGTAACACCCAAGGATGCGGGAGAAAAATGGTTTGTGTATGGTTTGGCCTTCAGTCCCTCTGGCAAGCTGTACGTCTGCCGAGGTGGGAACGCCGAGCAAGTACCGAAGGGGAAAGCCGAGAAAGATGTGCCCGCCGAACGCCGAGGAACCGTGCGCATCGACCTGCCCGACGGCAAGGTGGTTCCGCTCAACATGGGGCACACCTTCGGTACGTCCGGTTGCGCTGTCGATGGAACGGAAACTTGGTTGGCTACTGTAGGCGGCAGCCGGCCCGACAAGCAACCCGACGGCGTCTTTGTGGGCGAGTTGCGGGTATACAACCTCGCCTCTGGCAAGCTGGCTTATCGTGAGCAGTTTGAAGGGGGGCCAGGGTGGGTTTGGTTCACGCCAAGCGGCAAACGGCTCGTGTGCGCTACAAGTAACGGAATGGTGCGCTGGTGGGACGTGCCCATGCGTTAGAGGCGACCGTCGGCCGCGACGTGGAACGCCTCACCGATTACACGTTTCATGTCAACGACGACGCTACGCCAGCCTGACCGCGTGGAGCTTGCGTCCGCGATTTCGTGAGGCAAGGGCTTCGTTCCGAAGGGGATTGCGACGAAAAGAGATGACTAACCTCACTCGGCATATCGGGTTGCGTCAGTTCCTGTCCTTCCTTGTCCGGCGCTGACTGTACCGGATTCTGCAGCGCGCTCAAAATCGGCATCGGTCACTTACAATTAGTGTTTGGCCGCAATCCGGTCACGCTTCGCAAAGAGATGGTCCGTTTTCGGGGGTGCTGGTATTGGGGCGTTCCATCTGGTAAACTTCCAACTGCGTTCCCGAACCGCTGCCTGCACTATCCCAAGGTCAACGAGAAGCCTCCCTTCCACACCTGGGAGGAGATCGAGCCCCAGATCGCACGGCCTCTGACGCTGGACGGAGGAGAAATCCGAACATGGTCCCCTCGCAACGCCACGCTGCCGTGTCCGAGTTGACACGATTGCTTGACGGCGACTTGCCGGAGCCAGAGCAGATCGAATTGTTGCGCCATCTCGAAACGTGTCCCGCCTGTCAACAACAGCTGCAACGCCTGACCGCGGACGGGAAATCGTCGGATGCACTGGCTCGCTATCTGAAAAGTGGAAGTGCGGGCAGCAGCCAGACGCTGCGCGAGGCGATCTCGAAACTCCGCGACTTGACGACTTTCGCGCTGCCGACGCAAGATGAGATTGCAGCAAGCGAGCAGAAGGTGTTCGATCTTCTCGATCCGCCGACCAAGCCGGATCAGTTGGGCATATTCGCTAATTATGAAATCCTTGAAGAACTCGGCCGCGGCGGCCGAGGCATCGTCTTCAAGGCGCTCGATCCCGCTTTGAATCGCATCGTTGCGATCAAGGTGATTGCGCCGCAGTTTGCGGCTTTTGAGTCGGCCCGACAGCGATTCGTACGTGAGGCGCGAGCCGCCGCCGCGGTCTGCCACGAGCATGTCGTCACCATCTACGCCGTTGCAGAAGCGAAGGGATTGCCCTACCTGGTCATGCAGTTCATCGCGGGCGTTTCCTTACAGCAATACTTGGAGAAACGAAGTCCTTTACCTCTGGAGGAAATCCTCCGCATCGGCATTCAGACGGCGCAGGGGCTGGCGGCCGCACATGCTCAGGGCCTGGTGCATCGCGACATCAAACCGGCCAACATTCTGCTGGAAAGCGGCGTTGGACGCGTCAAGATTACCGATTTCGGATTGGCGCGGAACGCCAACGATCCCAGCATCACGCAAGTCGGCGACATCGTTGGCACGCCTCAGTACATGGCTCCGGAGCAGGCGCGGGGCGAAGCCGTCGATTTTCGCACCGATCTATTCAGTCTCGGCAGCGTTCTTTATTTCATGTGCACAGGACAAGTGCCGTTCCAGGGCCATAGCTCGCTGTCCGTGCTCCTGAAAGTCTGCGAGGAAATGCCTCCGCCCATCAACGAAATCAATCCGAGCGTGCCCAAATGGTTAGTCGAGATCGTCGGCCGTCTTCAGGCCAAGGAGCCGGCTAACCGCTTCCAGTCCGCGACGGAGGTCACCCGCGTGTTGGCCGAGAAGCTTGCCCTCCTCCGGAAAACGCGCTCCCGACCCAGGCCCCCCGTCGAATCGAAAGCCGCTTCCCCTCCTCGGCCTGTTGCCCCCAAGGAGAAGCCGACCCCGGCTCGCTCACCCCAAACTCCGCCCGCTCCGTCCGCCGAGAAGCTCACCTTGGCCCATGTACAACTTGCCCTCTACCGAAAGAAAAAGCGCGTTTGGGCCAAACAGCTGACTGGTTCGCAAGCGACGCTGGGCCGCGGACAGAACTGTACCATCCGCATTCCCTCCGCCGACGTGAGCCGGCTGCACTGCCGACTGCGCATGGAAGCCGACGGCCTGGTCCGCGTTGAGGATCTGGAAAGCGCCAACGGCACGTTCATCAACGGCACGCAAATCCACGGCCCCGAAATCGTGCGTCCGGGCGATCGTCTGAGTCTTGGTCCGGTGACGTTCGTGGTGGAATACGAAACGACAACGAAAACGCAGCCGCGCCCGGACGGCGGCGACGTTGGCGAGATCGTGGAAAAGGACGACACTGAGCTTATCAAGGATGCATCCACACCGCCGAAGAAGGCTTTACCGCCGCTGGGGGAGAAGGAAGAGCTAGACGAGAAGTCTTCGATTCTGGGAGAGGATGAGGACATCCGGCTGCCCGACAAAGGCGACCTGCGCGATTTTCTCATCGAATTGGAGTAGCTAGCTGAGCATATCGTTCGTTGAAAGACACGAACCTACCTCATCCCTGTGGTGTCCAATCTTCGGGGAGAGAAGAGGCCCGTGGCAGCCTGCGGCTGCTGCGGGTCTTTTTCATTTGTTGGGGACCGTGATGAGCGATTATATCATACGGGGCTGTCGCATCGAGGAAGTGGCTGCGGTTCTTGAATTGTGGCGGCAGGCAGACGCCACTCCGAGCGTGACCGACACCGCCCTTGATCTGCGGCGGGCCATCGCCGAAAGTTCGGCTCATGTCCTTGTAGCCGAGATCGAAGGGCGAGTGATCGGCTCGATCATCGGCGCATTCGATGGCTGGCGGGGTAACATATATCGGCTGGCGGTGCATCCCGATTGTCGGCGACAGGGAATTGCCGGTGCGCTGGTGGGCGAGATCGAGAAGCGGCTGATCCGGCAGGGAGCCAAACGCATCACGGCGCTGGTGGAGAAAGATCATCCGACGCCGATGGGCTTTTGGGAGGCGGTCGGCTATCGAGTGGATGCGCGGATTGTCCGCCGTGTCCGCACCCTCTGAACGGTGCAAGAGTGGGCCAAGATGGAGAGACGATGCAGATTTTCAACCTGAGTGACCTGGTGGCTGTGAGCGAACGGGAAGGTCAGCGCTGGCGGGAGTTTCTGCGCGTGCCATCCCTTAGCATGGGTCTCTATCGTCTCAAAGCCGGGCAAGCCGACGAGCAGCAACCGCATACCGAGGATGAGGTGTACATTGTCGTCAGCGGAAGAGCTGTGTTTCGAGCCGGTGGACAGGAGCAGGTTGTCGGCTCCGGGTCAGTGATCTTCGTTGAGCGAGCCGTCGAGCATCGCTTCGTGGAGATTACCGAGGACTTGACGGTGCTGGTGTTCTTCGCCCCGCCAGAAGGCTCGCGTAAGGGTGGTGCAGAATCGGTGTCAGCGGAGCGATAGGCGCTTCAAAAAACTTTGTGGAAAACAGTTGCTTTATGCGCCGCGCTCGCCTAACATGGTCGAGGTAGGAGGATCCAAATCGTCGATTGCGGTTCGGGACATGATGCCCGTCGACGGCGATCGCATCAGACGAACCGATTGGATCAATCGGCCGATCCTTCCCGCTTTCTTTGACTCGCCAGCGTGGACAGGATGATGGGGCTATTCCAACGGCCCGGCCTCTGGAGTGTCGAATACGCCTCGTGACGCAGTTGTCGGTGGGGACTCGCCCAACAGTTTGTTTCGTGGCCTCTCTCGCCCGGCAGCGCCGGCCGGCGACGGATCAGCCACGGCCCAGGAATTCCGTTCTGGCAGCAAGGAGCTTGTCTGGATATGTCCACCTCAACTCTCGAACAATCTCTGTTGGCCCTGGCATTACGCCGCAGTCCCATTCCGGCGCTGCGCAAACTCGCTCTCGCCGAGAGCGAAACCGCCGTCACCATCCAGGGCCAGGTGACCAGCTACTACCTCAAGCAGCTGGCCCAGGAGACCGTCATGCCGCTTCTGGATGGTCGCCAACTGCACAATCGCGTTCAGGTCGTCGCCACGACAGAGACGCAAAACACGTAGTTTCAATACCATCCCCAAGCGTAAGGGAGGGCCGCCCTCGCTTACGCCTCGGGCTGGTAGAGAAAACATGCTCACCATTGTCCATCACGCGGCCCAACTGGTTGGCGTTGCCCCGTCGGGCGTATGCACTCCCCTGACAATCGGCTCCCTTCTCATCCGCGACGGCTGCATCGAATGGGTAGGTCCTACCGCGGAAATGCCGGACATTCCCGAACAAGAGCGCGACATTCTCCGGATCGATGCGCGCGACAAGGTCGTTCTTCCGGGCTTCATCGATAGCCATACGCATCTCTTGTTTGCTGGCTCGCGCGTGGACGAATTCGAGCAGCGCTTGCACGGCAAGAGCTACGCGGAAATCACGGCAAGCGGCGGCGGCATCGTCAGCACCGTGAATCGTGTTCGACAGGCCTCGAAGGTGGAATTGAAAGCACTGGCGCGGCCGCGTCTGCGACGCATGCTGCAATTCGGCGTCACGACGGTCGAAGTCAAGAGCGGCTATGGTTTGACCAAGGCCGACGAGATCAAATGTCTGGAAGCGATCGCCGAGTTGAACGCCGAGGGGCCGTGGGAGCTGGTGCCGACTTTTCTGGGGGCGCATGCAGTTCCGCCGGAATATCGCGCGGATCGGGAAGGGTACATTCGCTCGTTGTGCGAAGATATGCTTCCGGAGATAACAAGGCAGAGATTGGCAGAGTTTTGCGATGTATTCTGCGAAAGCGGTGTTTTCAGCGTGGACGAATCGCGGCGCATCCTGAGAAGAGCGCTCGACCTGGGATTGCGGCCCAAGTTGCATGCGGATGAGCTATCGCCCCTGGGCGGAGCAGAACTGGCGGCCGAGATCGGGGCGGTGTCGGCCGATCACCTTCTGTGCATCAGCGACAAGGGGATCGACGCCCTGGCGGCGTCGGGCACGGTGGCGACGCTTCTGCCGGGCACAGCATTCTTTCTCGGGGTGGATTATGCGCCAGCGCGGCGATTGATCGAACGGGGCGTGACCGTCGCCCTGGCCAGCGATTGCAACCCCGGCACGTGCATGACTGAAAACCTGCCGCTCATCGGCTCGATGGCCTGCACGCAAATGGGCATGCGGCCCGGCGAAGTCGTGGCGGCCCTGACGCTGCACGCCGCTGCCGCCCTGGGGCGACGCGACCGTCTGGGTTCGCTGACGCCAGGAAAGCAGGGCGATGTCGTCGTCTGCAACGTTCGGGACTATCGCGAAATCTTTTATCACTTCGGAATCAATCATGTCCACTGCGTCGTCAAGCGCGGGCGAGTGGTTCACGCGGCTTGAACCGGCGTTGCCCCCCCACCCCAGCCCTCCCCCACAAGGGGGGAGGGAGAACAGTTCTCCCTCCCCCCTTGTGGGGGAGGGCTGGGGTGGGGGGTGCCGCCCAGACGATCCGCGCTTGGGCGAGGTCGTCACATTTTGGCAGAGGGGTACGCCGGAGCTGCGAATCGGCCAGCCGGTCCTGGTCGGTTTTCCTCAAGACGAAGGTGTGCGCCGCAATCGAGGCCGCACGGGCGCAGCTCAGGCACCGGCAACCATCCGGCAATGGCTTTATCGCCTCACCCCCTGGGATGTCGTCCACGATGCCGACCTGGCCGCGCTCGAAGTGCTCGATCTCGGCGACGTGACCTGCAGCAGCGATCTGGAGGAAAGTCAGCAGGCGCTGGCCGAAGTGATTGCAGCGATCCTGACGGCCGGCGGCGTGCCGATCGTCCTGGGCGGCGGACATGAGACGGCCTATGGACATTACCTCGGTTACGTCCGGGCCGGTCGTCCAACCGCCATCATCAATTTCGATGCCCATCTCGACGTTCGCCCACTGATCGAGGGACGCGGCCACAGCGGCTCACCGTTCCGCCAGGCGCTGGAGCATCCGAGCCAGCCGTTGCATCAGGATTGTTACGTCGTCCTCGGCGCGCAACCCCAGGCGGTCAGCCGGGAACATCTGCATTACGTGCAGAGCAAAGGCGGCGTCGTCCACTGGGCCGAGAAAACGGGCGGTCGTCTGGAGGCGATCTGCCGGGATGAGTTCCATCGACTGGCGGTCAAGCAGGGTTCGGTCTACGTGACGCTGGATAGCGATGTCGTCTCTCAGGCGGACGTGCCCGGCGTGAGCGCTCCCAATCCGCTGGGTCTGCCGGGCCAAGCGGTCGTGGCCTGTGCCGCTGCGGCGGGAGCGTGTCCGGCCGTCAGCAGCTTTGACCTGGTGGAAATCAATCCTTCCTTCGATCGCGACAGCCAAAGTGCCCGGTGGGCCGCGGCCGTCGTCTGGCACTTCCTCAGCGGCCTCTCTCGGAGGCGTGACTAACAAACCGAGTGTCCCACCATCAGCTGCGGCATCCGAGCCGCGGGGG